>CAVREN010000074.1:0-35823 GCA_963720115.1 uncultured Alphaproteobacteria bacterium | reverse complement strand
AACTGCTCGCCATCGGCTGAAACGTCATACGTATTTATCGTCCTCGGGGTTCGCTCCACTCCAGCCTTGATACTTCGCTCCTGAATCTCTAAGACGGCGCCGCGAGCGCCTTGGCGTCAGGAGGAGCTCTTTCTAATCCAATGTCATTTCCTCCGCTTTCGTTCGTTCTTATTCGGCATCAGTGGATGGGCCGTTTACCCTGTTTGATTACGTCCAACGGTATTTATGCTATTCAGATGCAGAACTTATACATCTGGCAGAAATAATTTCTGACCGATCCTGGCTGTTGCTCTCACAGGTGGTAGGAGTGGAAGTCAAACCCATACTTTTTAGAAATCCATCTAACTTTTCCACATTGCGGTTTCTGCTTCCGCTCCTTCCACTTCTTCGGGAGGTCCATGGAGAAAACATACTTGTAAATTCTGCTTACTCTCCTTTCGGGAGGAGGAGCAGCCGCACCATAGGTCCGGTTTCATAGTTTGATGCTCCTTCCCGACCCACATGAAGCGGAAGACTAATTACCCCTAAACAATTCACTCTTTAACGGCGTGTCTGACAATTCGCCGATGCTCGTCACGTCGGGTCGCTAGGATACTTGTCAGGTGACGGAAGTTTAGTCATTATGTCATCGCTAGGCTGCATTCCGAAGCGAAACACCAGCCTACGCCCGTCGCGCTCCCAGAGAACCTTGCGCGTCGCTTCGGGCAAGTCTTTGAAGTGTACCCACTCTTCGCCGGGATTACGCGCAAAGTACTCACGACTGATCTGTCCCTCGTGACACCTCTCGTCAAGGACGTCATAGGGATCATTCGTGTGCGCCCCCCAGTATGTCGTTTCCGCGGTAGCAGGATCAATCGTCAATCCAATTTGCCGACGGCGCTTGAGTTCGATCTTGTATTTCTTGAGATCGGCCTTGTCGTTTATGAGTAAGTCCTCGTGCCTCTGCATTATGTCACTCCTATAAATGTTTGCTCGCTGAATACATTCATTTTCAATGAGCACTAGCCAAGAACCATTCGGTGCCGCCCGTGATGTGGTTGGAATTCGGCGTGGCGCGATCTCGGGTAACATGAAGGTATCGTTTCAGGCTGCGAGGTCAATCGGTTGATCGATGGGCTTTGTGGCGAGCGTCTGCCAGCCATCGATCTTGCGCATGTTGATCTGGCCGGAGGCAAGCAGCGCCCAGAATAACATCGCGGCGGTATCTGCCGATGGCAGCACGGTCTGCGTTTTGATCCTTCGTTTGAACTCCTCGTGCAGCCGCTCGATCGCATTGGTCGTGCGCGCGCTGCGCCATTGGCTCGGCGGCAGTCGTGCGAAGGTGAACAGCCGATCGCCGGCTTCCTCCAGGCTGTCGGCGACGGCGCGGTGCTTGAGCCGCCACTTGCGGATGAAGGCCTTGCGGCGGGCTTCAATCTCCTGGCGCGTGGCGGCGTAGATCATGTCGGTGTAGTCGGCGGTGATCTCCTCGTGCAGGCGCTCGGGGGCATGCGCGAGGAGATTGCGATGCTTGTGAACCGTGCAGCGCTGGACCGGCACGCCGTCCCAGACGACGGCGATGGCCTTGTCGAGCCCCGGCGCGCCGTCGACGATGAGGAACTCGGGCCGTCGCAAACCGCGCTTGATGAGATCGTCGAGGACGGTGCGCCAGGCCTCGGTGCTCTCGCCGCCCATGCTCTTGATCGCGAGCAGCACCTTCTGGCCGTCCTCGCGTACGCCAAGGACGACAAGGAGCGAGACGGAAGTCGCTTTGCGGTCGAGCCGCACGCGCACCACCGTGCCGTCCAGAATGAGCCGCACGATCGGTTCTTCGGCAAGCGAGCGGGCGTTCCACGCGTCCCAGTCGGTCTTCACCTTGCGCCAGACCCTGCTCACCGTATCCTTGCCGACCGCGCCGCCAAACAGGGAAGCGAGTGCGCGGCGCACCCGGCGTGTGTTGGTGCCGGCAAGGTAGGCGCCCGCGATCAGCGCGTCGGCAACAAGCGTGCGCCGCTGATAGGCCCGCAGCGCCTTGCTCTTCCACTCCATCGTCTTGCCATCAGGGGTGTTCAGCCTGGCGCGCGGCACCTCGATCTCCACCCGGCCGAAGCTTCCCATCAGCGACCGCGATCGATGGCCATGGCGGTGACCGGTGACGCCGATCGTCTCCTCCGCTTCGCCGCTCGGCGACTTCGCATGGCGAGCGTAGCGCGGCCGCGACAGCGCCATGTCGAGCTCGCCCTCGATCATGGCATGGATGAATTCGCGAACCCGATCGCGCACGCCACCTTCGATCGGATCAAACCAGTTGTCGAAAAGATAAACAGCCGTCTCGCCTGTAGGATGCGAGGAATTAGGCTTCGTGGTAACGTTTGTCATGGCGTGGTCTCCAGTCCGACGGCTCTAACGCCGGATGATTTTGAGGTTGAACACCCCGGAGACTACGCCACCCTCAATTCCTACCAACCTCGCGACGGCATCGAACCATTCTTGGCTTTAACTCTGCCAGTGTCTCACCGCCTTGACCAGCAGCAAGACAGTTTCGCCACCGCCTCTGGACTTCAGTCGATGGTGAGTCCCTATTTTCTTTTGGTACTCAGCAAGATCGACTGCCGTCTTGCTGTCGTTCGATTCCGGGAAATTGTTCGTAAGCGCCGTTGATAAGCAGCCTTAACAGTGCTGACAGAAACACTGTTTGGCTTTTGGCCAGCAATTTTCCTCGCTTATAAGTCCTATCATCCAAATTTATTGATCGTCGTTTGTATATGGTACTACTCATTTGTTCGTTCTCTTTTCTCCTCGTGAATGGTCTCCACCGTATTTATCCAACAGAGAGGCGGAAACTGCGCATCTTCCTAAAATATTTTGTCTCCATCCAACGGAGGTGCAGAAGATGCGCATCTTCAAAACTATTTTGTCTTTAACCTCTGCCGTCGGGTGGATGGGTGTAGGGAGAATCCATACTTTTTATAGAACAAAATACATCTGCAAAAAGTTGTGAATCACCTTCCACCCTTCCACCTTCGGGGAAGTGTCGGGATGCAAAGCATCACCATAGGTACCGTCAGAAATCCGCTCTATGCCGGACGTTGTCGGCTTTGCCATCCGTACTGGGGATATGACACTTCGCGCCGATCATCCGCAGCAAGAATCATAAACCGCCCTCGCCCGATCGTTTGGCGACTGACTAATAGTAATACCCGTGGCGTTTTAGTGCCTTTGTGAGACCCGTCCCCATGTCACTGAAAGCGCTCTTGAGCACTCAGATACTCGTCAAGACTGATCCCGGCAGCGGACAGCGCACGACCAAGTTCGGTGAGAGCGTACATCGGCTCCCACCGGCGGTTACGCTCAGACCACCGCGTCTCGCATTTGACGAGTCCGGCATATTCAAGTTCAGCCAAAACGGCCTTTGTTTCATTCATCCTGCCGATCTGTTCTAATTTTGAATGGTCATTAGTCTCAACAATCTCACTCATAATATATCTCCTTCGTGTGCTTCCTCGTCAAAAAAGCGCTCTTTGTCGAGCCGTCTCGAGCGCGAGGGCCTTTGGCGTTAAGCGCCGTTAAGGTTGGTGTGTCGTAGCCCGCTTGGCGGAGCCATCTGATCCCCCCAGAAAACAGTCGTTCTTTGCCCCCGGGCGCTACTAAGACTAATGGATCGTAATACTCCATGTGGTGCCGCCCGTGATGTGGTTGGAATTCGGCGTGGCGCGATCTCGGGTAACATGAAGGTATCGTTTCAGGCTGCGAGGTCAATCGGTTGATCGATGGGCTTTGTGGCGAGCGTCTGCCAGCCATCGATCTTGCGCATGTTGATCTGGCCGGAGGCAAGCAGCGCCCAGAATAACATCGCGGCGGTATCTGCCGATGGCAGCACGGTCTGCGTTTTGATCCTTCGTTTGAACTCCTCGTGCAGCCGCTCGATCGCATTGGTCGTGCGCGCGCTGCGCCATTGGCTCGGCGGCAGTCGTGCGAAGGTGAACAGCCGATCGCCGGCTTCCTCCAGGCTGTCGGCGACGGCGCGGTGCTTGAGCCGCCACTTGCGGATGAAGGCCTTGCGGCGGGCTTCAATCTCCTGGCGCGTGGCGGCGTAGATCATGTCGGTGTAGTCGGCGGTGATCTCCTCGTGCAGGCGCTCGGGGGCATGCGCGAGGAGATTGCGATGCTTGTGAACCGTGCAGCGCTGGACCGGCACGCCGTCCCAGACGACGGCGATGGCCTTGTCGAGCCCCGGCGCGCCGTCGACGATGAGGAACTCGGGCCGTCGCAAACCGCGCTTGATGAGATCGTCGAGGACGGTGCGCCAGGCCTCGGTGCTCTCGCCGCCCATGCTCTTGATCGCGAGCAGCACCTTCTGGCCGTCCTCGCGTACGCCAAGGACGACAAGGAGCGAGACGGAAGTCGCTTTGCGGTCGAGCCGCACGCGCACCACCGTGCCGTCCAGAATGAGCCGCACGATCGGTTCTTCGGCAAGCGAGCGGGCGTTCCACGCGTCCCAGTCGGTCTTCACCTTGCGCCAGACCCTGCTCACCGTATCCTTGCCGACCGCGCCGCCAAACAGGGAAGCGAGTGCGCGGCGCACCCGGCGTGTGTTGGTGCCGGCAAGGTAGGCGCCCGCGATCAGCGCGTCGGCAACAAGCGTGCGCCGCTGATAGGCCCGCAGCGCCTTGCTCTTCCACTCCATCGTCTTGCCATCAGGGGTGTTCAGCCTGGCGCGCGGCACCTCGATCTCCACCCGGCCGAAGCTTCCCATCAGCGACCGCGATCGATGGCCATGGCGGTGACCGGTGACGCCGATCGTCTCCTCCGCTTCGCCGCTCGGCGACTTCGCATGGCGAGCGTAGCGCGGCCGCGACAGCGCCATGTCGAGCTCGCCCTCGATCATGGCATGGATGAATTCGCGAACCCGATCGCGCACGCCACCTTCGATCGGATCAAACCAGTTGTCGAAAAGATAAACAGCCGTCTCGCCTGTAGGATGCGAGGAATCAGGCTTCGTGGTAACGTTTGTCATGGCGTGGTCTCCAGTCCGACGGCTCTAACGCCGGATGATTCGAGGTTGAACACCCCGGAGACTACGCCACCCTCAATTCCTACCAACCTCGCGACGGCATCCTCCATGTCCCTGTGGGTCCAATGGTCGGCAAAAATCGGATCGTTCATCGACTCACACACATGCCATTCGGCTGAGCCATCCGATCGAACGAGAAGCCGCTCGTGACGAACAAGCCCTCTCGATACGTGCGCCGCCACAAATTCAATCGTGTCTTTGTGGAGGTGCGGTGAAATCAGAGCGCTAAGCTCGCGGAGCGTACATTGGCCCCAATCGAACGCACCGTCGTCTTTATCTGCTTCCCATTGTTCGATAAATGACGCATCCGCATCATCAGCAAAGCGACGCCGCCCGTCTTTAAGCACAATAATCTTACCAACTGGGCGCAAGCTCGGGTCAGGAAGGTCGCCGTTCAGCACGATAATTTCGCGCTTTTTGTGATCCCTGTCTTTTTTATGACCCCTGCCTTTTTTATGATCCCTGTTTTTGTAGGCGCCCCACTCGTGTGCGCTGCTTTGCTCGACGGCCCACTCGCGGCCCCCGGCGCTCTCGAAACTCCATCGCAACGAATTTAGCTTATTGACGATTGCCTTTAGATTTCCCTCGTAATCGCCGAAGACCATGATCTTTCCAAAATTATCACTCATTCTACATTCTCCATATTTGTTGCGCAGCCCGCAACGTGGCAATCCACGTGACGTGGAATTCGGGTTGAAGCCAGCTTTGTTGCGGTTGCACTGACGCGGTAGCCGCGAACAAATTATTTGGCTTGAAATCGCTTTTTGACAAAAAGGAACGATTCTAGGATCGACCTCTCGGCCTTGAGCAACATACAAACATCCTAGCAGATTCTTGCGTTGTTGTCATCGGAGTACGAGTTCTCAACAATCCATCGAATTACAAAACTTGGTCTCTAGTTGTTTGGTGCAGCCTTCTGACAAACGCTGCGTTTCACACTTCGAGACCGTTTTGCAGTTAACACCTGCAACTTTGTCGCAGTCTAACATTTCAATTCCCTCCTTCATTTGCGTCCAGGCAGAACCTTCCAACGGGTTTGCAGCCACTCACATGCAAATTTGGCCTTGAGCAACATACAAACATCCTAGCAGATTCTTGCGTTGTTGTCATCGGAGTACGAGTCTCAACAATCCATCGAATTACAAAACTTGGTCTCTAGTTGTTTGGTGCAGCCTTCTGACAAACGCCGCGTTTCACACTTCGAGACCGTTTTGCAGTTAACACCTGCAACTTTGTCGCAGTCTAACATTTCAATTCCCTCCTTCATTTGCGTCCAGGCAGAACCTTCCAACGGGTTTGCAGCCACTCACATGCAAATTTGGCCTTGAGCAACATACAAACATCCTATCAGATTCTTGCGGCGTTGTCACCGAAGCACGAGTCTCAACAATCCATCGAATTACAAAACTTGGTCTCAAGTTGTTTGGTGCAGCCGCGTTTCAAACTGGACGCTTTGCAGTTAACAGCTGCAACGTTTTCGTAGAGTCTACCATTCCAATTCCCTCTTTCATTTACGTCCAGGCAGAACCTTCAAACTGGTTGCTGCGACTCACATGCAAAACCGAGCCGCGGGATCCGGCACTAGCCGGCTCGGTAACGCCATTTTGGTTTCGCCGCGTCCGGCTAGGCATCTAACTGGCTTACCGAAACTTATCTTAGCACGTTCCGGCGTGTTGTTGTTGGAAAGCGAGTCTCAATAATTATTCGATTTACCAACCCACGCATGAACAAAAGCGCCACCGCAAAGCAAACAACAAAATGGCAACCCCCGAGATTTTAAGTTAGCGCGCACTCGGGTCTTTCGATCAGCGCGCGAATGTCCTCGACACGCCAAGCCGTGATTCTGGGACCCAATTTTATCGGTTGCGGATATCGCTTTGACCGTACGCCAGACCACCAAGTGCTTTTCGACACTGGAATAGGTCCGAGCGGGGCAATGATGTTCTTAAGCCGAATGAAGCCGATGGTCGGCAATTCCGATGCGGCAATGGAAGCGTTAGTGAGCAATCCGTTCATGATGTTCTCTTAGCATTTTCGATCTCCTTCCAAACTTGTGTCACCAGAAAACGGTTGTAATTGCCCACCTTGGGGCAAGCGAATTCGGAACCCGGCGCTTAAGTGAGGCGTTTTGTTTGGTGCGGCAGACGGAAACAAATAGCTCAAATCCGTAGCCGACCGAACGAGATCACCATCGCAAAATCGTTTTTTGACAAAAGGGCTGGCGTACTAGCGCCGACCTCTTCGGGCAAACCGAGCCTCAACTGTATATAATATCATAGCACGATTTTGGTGTTTTGTCTTCAGGATGCGAGTCTCAACAATTCATCGAATTAGGAAACTCGATCCTATTTTTGGAAATCGTTTGTTGACAAAAGGGCTGACGTACTAGCGCCAACCTCTTTCGAGCAACCGAGCCTCAACTGCATATAACTATCATACACGATTTTTGCGTTTTGTCTTCAGGATGGGAGTTCTCAACAATTCATCGAATTAGAGAACCCTGTCCCATCTTAACACTGGCACTTGTTGCCTTTTGAGCAATACGGAAGCTCTGACTATCAAATTATCAGATGCGTGCAATTTGTCATTGGAGTAGAATAATTCATCAATTTTGGAGGCCTAGCCTCATTATTTATTTTGGTGATCTAGCCTTTAGGCCGATCGGCCGTTTTATTTGGCTTCGGGAGAAGCTGCAGGCGGCGATAGTAGGTTGAACGGTTATGTTCGTCGTGCACTTGCTTATGCAAAACCTTAGGTCCACTGTCCTTCGCACCGCGGCTACGTACTGCACTGCGAGCAAGGAGGAACGCCGGATCTGTCTCTATGGGAGGAGGTACAAGACCTCCCCAATATTTTCGCGGAGGTGCAGGAGGCGGCCTGCCACGTTTTCGCTGCTTGAGGTCGAGCCGCAATTCATGATGCGAATCCGGATCGAGCATGGCTGCAAGTGTTCGAGGACATCTGGGGTCGAGCGGATCCCACCCCAGAGAGTAGCTTTGTAAGATTCACAATGATTTCGTCAAAAAGAAGTTTCCAGCGCTTAGCCAGTTTTGTGGGCTTACCCCTAAATCGTTGTCGGACGTGCAATCGCCAAGTGTGGTTTGAGGTCCGATCCAGCATTTCGGCGAGTTCGCGACGAACTCGCGGATCGATTTCATCCGCTTCCCGCAGGTATCGCGTGAGTATTTCGGCGTTGCCATAGCGGATCGCCTCTCGTGCCAACAAATAGCCGATGTCACCGCGTGGATGAGCCGGCCAGCATTCAGGCTTAGGGGCGATCTCACGAGGTTTTTGGCGCTGTGTCGGAGTGCGCTTTTTTGACATGAGCTATCTCTTCCATTTCATCTGAAACGGGCAATAGCCTGTTGAGGCATGTGGATTCCAGAGGAGTCGCGGCAAGCAGCTTTTTGTGCCACCGATGCGACCATGGACGCACAGGACAGGGCGAGGTGAAAGCGGTGATCAAATTAGGCGTGCCACTCGCTGTCGTAATTCCGCTTCGCTCAACGGGAAAAACCCCGCCAGGAGCGGCTGGAGCCAAGAAAAAAGACTTGAAATTCCATCCTATCCGGACCACAGCGAGGCTCTGCTCAAACTGAGACCGATACTGGACCGCCGAAATCAGGCAGCAATATCCATTAAAAAGACCCATTGAGGAAGCGTTCTTTGCCAATGGGGATCAACAAACTAGGTTTGTTTCAACCTTGGTATTTTTGGTGCTGTCCTGATTGGAAGTAAGAATATCATTTAGAAGATAACTTATAAGATTCATTTATTAGAGATACGGCTTTGCGCCGACGGGACCCGACCTTCAACGTCTATTGAGACAACACCGGTTCATCAGAGCGACACATCGTTTTTTTGGTCCGTTCATGCTGCTTTGCCGTTGTGCTGAGAGGAGGCTCACAACCTTCTACAATCGCTTTGCCAGATACGAGGATTTATTTGATTTTACTGGTACGTTGTATCTTCGATCCACAAGTCAGCAAACGGCGCCACGTCTTAGGGTAATGATTAGGGTACCGACGTAAGAGCCTTAAAGAAACGGCTTATATTAAAGGGTTTCTTGATTGGCTATGGTGCCCAGGGGCGGAATTGAACCACCGACACCTGCATTTTCAGTGCAGTGCTCTACCAACTGAGCTACCTGGGCCCACGCTCACGGCCTTAAGAGGCCGCAACCGGCCTGCCCGAGCGCCGCGGTTATAAAGGCTCGATTTCCGGCTGTCCAGGATGGGGAAACGAGGCGACCGCAAGCTCGCTCAATGGCCCTCATCCGGCCCTTCGTCGCGCCGCTCGTCCTCTTCCTCGTCTTCCGTGACCGGTATGGCATAGACCCCGGACAGCCAGCGGTTCAGATCGACGTCGGCACAGCGGCGCGAGCAAAACGGCTGCGAAGCCTCCACGGCGGGCTTGCCGCAAATCGGACAAAGATGGCGGGGCGCTTCGGGCATAAAATGGAATATGGGACGCAGGCGCCGCGGCGCCAACTTTATGGTTCCTCGCCGCGCCCGCGGACGGCGAGCGACGTCTTTTTACAAACCGCCCTACACAGCGTTCAGCCAGCCGAAATGGATCGGATAGCCTTCGCCCCCCAACAGCATCACCGTTTCATAGAGCGGCAGACCGACGATGCTGGAATAGGATCCGACGATCTTAACAATGAAAGTTCCGGCGACGCCCTGCGCCGCGTAGCCGCCGGCCTTGCCGCGCCACTCGCCGGAAGCGAGGTAAGCTTCGATGTCCTGCTCCGACAGCCGCTTGAAGCGCACGCGTGTTTCCACATGACGCTGCCGAAATCCCTCCTTCGGCGTCACGAGGCAGATGGCGGTGTGTACGCGATGGTTGCGGCCCGACAGGAGCCGCAGACATTGCGCCGCCTCGTCGAGCAATTCGGCCTTCGGCAGGATGCGGCGGCCGACCGCGACAACGGTATCGGCGGCGAGAATGAACGAGCCCTTTAATTCTTCGTCGAGCCGCAGCATGGCAAGCGCCGCTTCCGCCTTGCTGCGCGCCAGCCGGGTGGCGCAGGCGCGCGGCAATTCTCCGCGCTTCGGCGTCTCGTCGATATCGGCCGGACGCAGCGCGTCGGGTTCGATCCCGGCCTGGTTAATCAGCGCGAGCCGGCGCGGGGAGCCGGAGGCGAGAACGAATTTGGGCCGGCCGATCATTTGAAGCGGTAAGTGATCCTACCCTTGGTCAAGTCGTAAGGCGTCATCTCGACCAGCACCTTGTCGCCAGCCAACACCCTGATGCGATTCTTGCGCATGCGCCCGGCCGTATGCGCGATGATCTCGTGTTCATTTTCGAGTTTGACGCGGAAAGTGGCGTTCGGAAGCAATTCCGTCACGACACCGGGAAACTCCAGTAGTTCTTCCTTCGCCATTCGCTATCCGGAGTTGCTAGGCAGTCGTGACGCGCCCGACATCACCACTGAAATCGGCGCGGAACGTAGCGGATGACGGGCCGCTCCACAACCACCCTTGCGGCACAACCACAACTCAAAATTTCCCGTCCAGACCGGCGAGCGATACTGACTGGAACGGACATTTGCACCTTCATTCGTTGCTTGGCCGACGGCCGGCGAAACGCTCGCGGATTCTGTTCAACAACTGATCGCGAACCGTCCGATAGGCTTCGAGCTTCTGCTCGCGGCTTCCTTCCGTGTCGGTCGGATCGGCCGTGGGCCAATATTCCACATCGACCGCACTGGTGCGGGTGAGTTCGAGGGCGCGGTGATGCGCCTCCGGCGAGAGCGTGACGATCAGGTCGAAGTTGAGCCCCTCCAACTCGTCGAGCTCTTCGAACGTGATGGGCTTGTGCCGTGAAATATCGACACCGATCTCGGCCATGGCCACGACGGCGAAAGGATCAAGCTCGCCTTTGCGCACGCCGGCCGAGCCGACATAGACGGTGCGGCCGAACAGCTGTGAAAAGAGCCCGGCGGCGATCGGAGAGCGCACCGAATTGAGCCCGCAGGCGAACAGGATGGCGAGCGGCTGCGTCGCGGACGCCGGCATTGCCGCTCCTCAGCCCTTCCAGTGCAACACCGTGACCAGCGTGAACAGCCGGCGCGCGGTGCCGAAATCGAGCTCGACCTTGCGCGTGAGCCGCTCCATGAGGATGTGCGAGCCTTCGTCATGCAGCGACCGGCGCGCCATGTCGAGCGCTTCGATGCGATCCGGCGTCGCGCCGCGGATCGCCGCGTAGTAGCTGTCGCAGACAGTGAAATAGTCCTTCACGATGCGGCTGAACGGCGCCAGCGAGAGAAGGTGCGCAATCACCGGCGAGCCGTCGGAAAGCCTGATGTCGAACACGAGGCGGTTGCCATCGATGCGGAGATTGAGCGCATAAGGACCGCCATCGTGGCCGGCCGGGCGGAAGGCGTTCTCCTCGATCAGGTCGTAGATCGCGACCGCACGCTCATGCTCAACGTCGGGACTCGAACGGCCGATCGATGACTTGTCGAGCGTCACCGCCACCAGGCGGCCGGTGTCGCTGTTGTCAGGACCGGTGCGCGCCATCAGCGATTAAGCCGGATGGCGACAGAGCGGGCATGCGCGTCAAGGCCTTCGGCTTGGCCCAGCGTGATCGCCGCGTCTGCGAGCGCGCGCAACTGCTCAGGACCGCATTTTAGGATCGACGTGCGCTTCATGAAATCGAGAACACCGAGCCCGGAAGAGAAGCGCGCCGACCGCGCCGTCGGCAGCACGTGGTTCGAGCCGCCGACGTAATCGCCGATAGCCTCCGGCGTGTGCGCGCCGATAAAGATCGCACCGGCATTGCGGATGCGCGCGACCAGAGGTTCTGCATCCTCGGCCGCGATCTCAAGATGCTCGGGCGCGATCGCATCGACCAGCGGCAGCGAGTCCTCGAGGCTTCGCACCAGGATTACCGCGCCAAAGTCGCGCCATGAGGCGGCGGCGATCTCCTTCCGCGGCAGGCGGGCGAGTTGACTCTCGACCGACTGCTCGACCGCGCCGGCGAGGTCGGCGTCGTCAGTGATGAGAATTGCCTGCGCGCCGGTATCATGCTCGGCCTGAGCCAACAGATCGGCGGCAATCCAGTCGGCATTGCCGGTCGAGTTTGCCAGGATCAGCACTTCGGACGGACCGGCGATCATATCGATCCCGACCTTGCCGAACACGATGCGCTTCGCTGCTGCAACATAAGCGTTGCCGGGGCCAACAATCTTGGCGACCGGCGCGATTGTCGCGGTGCCGTAGGCCAGTGCAGCGACCGCCTGCGCGCCGCCCACGCGATAAATTTCGTCGACGCCCGCGAGCTTGGCCGCAGCCAGCACCAACGGCGGCAAGGCGCCGCCCGGCGCCGGCACCACCATGACAATCCGCGGCACGCCGGCGACCTTCGCGGGGACGGCAGTCATCAAAACCGACGACGGATAAGCGGCGGTTCCGCCGGGTACGTAAAGCCCGACCGCCTCGATCGCCGTCCAGCGCGCACCGAGCTCGACGCCCAGCGCGTCGGTGAAGCGATCGTTCTGCGGTATTTGGCGGCGATGAAGTTGCTCGATGCGCTCGCGCGCCAAGGACAGCGCGTCGAGCGTCCGCGGCTCGCAGCTTTTGACGGCGACGGCGATCTCCTGCTCGGTCACCCGCAAACCGGCGCGATCGAGGTCGAACTGATCGAAGCGTCGCGTGTAGTCGCACAGAGCCTGGTCGCCGCGCGCGGCCACGTCGGCAACGATCGCTCGAACCGCCGCCTCGACGTCCGCCGCCGCCTCGCGTTTGGTGTCGAGGAAGACGCGGAATTGTTCAGCAAAATCGGTCGCGCGTGTGTCGAGACGGATGGCCATGTTTACCTTGCGCGGTGCCTGGCAACGCGTTGGATGTAACGCCTCGCGCACGTTCGCGCACGCAGTGTTCGAACGTCTTCGCGGCGAGGGCGACGCGTATCAGGTCTCTTTTCTTATAACAATTCTAATCTTATGGCCGCGCTGCGCTTTCTCATTGACAAGGGCGGCTCCGTTCACCAATTCCTTTTGCATCCCAGGCTTACTTGATCGCGGCAAAAGAGCCTTTGGTGGCCATGATTAGAAATGTAAGTGCAACATTCGGTTTGGCGGCGCTCGCGTGTCTTTTCGTCATGTACGCCGACGCCGTCCGCGCCGATGATCCGGTGACGATCACGATTACGATCAAGGATCGCCAATTCGACCCGGCTGAAGTGCACGCGCCGGCGGGAAAGCCGATCGCGATTTCGGTCAAGAACCTTGGCTCCATTGCGGCGGAGTTCGAGAGCGAGGCTCTGCACGTCGAGAAGGTTGTCCCGCCGGGCCGCGAAGCGGTGGTGCGGGTTCGGCCGCTCGAGCCGGGCCGGTACAACTTTTTCGACGACTTTCACCGCGCGACCCAAGGCGTTCTGGTCGTGCCATGAAGTGGACCGCCAGCAAGCGTAACCCTAAGAAGCGCGATCCTGCGGCCTGTCGTTCAGTCATCGCCGCAGCGTGAGGTACCCGTGCTTCCGACACTCATTATCGTCTTTCGTGAGGTGTTCGAGGCGGGCCTGATCATTGGCATCGTCATGGCGGTGACCTCCGGCGTCGCGGGCCGCGGGCTTTGGGTCGTGGGCGGCGTCGCGGCGGGCGTGCTCGGCGCATGCATTGTCGCGCTGTTTGCCGGCGGGCTATCCCAGCTCTTCCATGGCAGCGGTCAGGAATTGTTCAACGCCAGCATTCTCGGTTTCGCGGTGCTGATGCTCGGCTGGCACAATGTGTGGATGGCGCGGCACGGCCGCGAGCTCGCAGCCGAAATGCGCGCCGCCGGCCAGGCCGTCGTGGAGGGGTCCAAGTCGCTTGCCGCGCTCGCCATCGTGGTGGCGATTGCCGTGTTGCGAGAGGGCTCGGAAGTCGTGCTGTTCCTTTACGGCGTGGCGGCGGCCGAGGGCGGCGCGAGCGGCAGCATGCTGGTCGGCGGAGTTATCGGTCTGGGTCTCGGCGCGCTGGTTTGTTTGTTGACCTATCTCGGCTTGGTGACGATTCCGACCCGCTACCTGTTTGCCGTCACCAGCACGCTGATCGCGCTGCTGGCGGCGGGCATGGCGGCACAGGCCATCGCTTTCCTCGAGCAGGCCGACATCCTTACGGCACTCGACCAGACGGTGTGGGATACGTCGTGGATCTTGCGCGATGGCAGTTTCCTCGGACGCGCGCTGCACACGCTGATCGGCTATGTGGATCAGCCCACCGCCATGCAGCTCATTGTATATGCCGCGACGCTTGGCATCATTGCGTTGCTGATGAAGGTTTTTGCCGTCCCGCACCAGGGGCGCCCGCGCGCGGCATAGCCGCTCGCACTGCGTCCGCGCCGGCTACCACCGCCGCAATTCTCAGAGGATGACGCTGCGTCGATTGCGCCGAGGCGAACTAAGCGTCCGGCCTAGACGACTTTGGTGTCGGTGAAGTGGTGCGGGCAGGCCATCGCCGCGAAAACCTCGCCAAGATCGACGAGCTCGGCTTCCAAACACTCGACTTCCAAACGAATGGCCCCGCCGCCGGAAAATGTCATCGTCACCGTGCCGGCCGGAGCGTCACGCTCGGTGAATTCGACGGCGAGAAGATTAAGCACGGCGTCCTTGCCGCGCTGATCGAGACCGCGACACTTGCAAGACACAACGCGTTCGAAGCGCAGAGCGGTGCGGCAGCGCCGGTATTCCGGCGATTTGGTCTTGAAGGCGTCGGCATCGACCGCGTTCATCCAGTCGAAGCGGTTGACCGCCATGACGAAGCGGTGTTCACCCGGACGCCAAAAAATATCGCTAACCTTGACGAGGGCGTCCTGCAGGTGAGCGGACATGACCTCGACATCATCCTTGTCCAAGGCGACGAGCTTGAGTTCCTCCATGACCGCGTTCCATTGCCGGCATCCCTGGCCCAGAGCTAGTGAGCAAACAACAGGGCCGCAAGGGCCCCATTGCTCGGCGTCGTAGCCGGACATCGCGACCCTATCGACCGCGAAATCGCACTTCTCATTTGCACGTCGGCTGGCCGTTCACCTGGGCGAGCGTCTTGCCCGGAGGACAGGCCGGTCTTGCAGCCGCGGGAGGCGGCGGTGGAGGCGGTTTCGCCGCTGCGGGCGCCGGCGGTGGAGCGCGCGGCGGCGGCGGTGGCGGCGGCGGTGGAGGAGCCGGCGGTTTGATCGTCGCCGGAGCCGGCGCCGCGGGGTGCGGTGGCGGTGGTGGCGGTGGTGGAGGAGCCGCCGGTTTGATCGTGGCGGGCGCCGGAGCATGCGGCGGCGGAGGCGGCGGCGGAGTCGCCGGTTTGACCGTCGCCGGAGCCGGAGCATGCGGCGGTGGTGGCGGCGGTGTCGCTGGTTTGATCGTCGCGGGGGCTGGAGCCGGCGGCGGTGGTGGCGGCGGTGTCGCTGGTTTGATCGTCGCGGGGGCTGGAGCCGGCGGCGGCGGTGGCGGCGGTGGCGCTGGTTTGATCGTCGCGGGGGCTGGAGCCGGCGGCGGCGGTGGAGGCGGCGCGCCGGGTTTGACCGTCGCCGGCGTCGGCCCCGACCCTGGAGCAGGTGGAGGGGGCGGTGGTGGCGTGCCGGGTTTGATTGTGGCCGGCGTCGGCCCCGAGCCTGGAGCAGGTGGAGGCGGCGGCGGTGGCGTGCCGGGTTTGACCGTCGCCGGCGTTGGCGCTGACCCCGGAGCAGGCGGCGGAGGCGTGCCCGGTTTGACTGTGGCCGGCATTGGCGCTGACCCCGGAGCAGGCGGCGGCGGAGGGGGCGTACCGGGCTTTACGGTTGCCGGCGTCGGCGCCGAGCCGGGAGCAGGCGGAGGCGGTGGTGCCGGCGTTACGGCTGCACTTGCTGGCGGAGGCGGAGAAGCCGGCGGGCCGCCGTGATGACCTGGGAGCGGGGCAGGCGCACCAGCCGCACCCGGATGGGTGCCAGGAACACCGGCATGAGAGCCGGGCGCGCCGGCAGCGCCGCCACGCGACACGACAGCCGGCAACGCGACGGGCGTAGGACCCGGCGCCGCTGCCGTCGCGGGCGCTGGCTGGACAACAACCACGGTCCGTGGCGGTCTGACGAATGCTGGAACAACAACAGCCTGGGGCGTCGGCAGGAAGTAACGCTCCCTCGGCGGCGATGGCGGTGGCAGCACCACGAATTCGCGCGGCCGCGGCGGCAGAAAAAACACCGGCGGCGGCGGCGGCTCATAATCGCCCCCCCAAAACGTCACCATGGGCCGGTCAACAACAACCAATTCTTCCGGCGGCGGCGGCGGCACACCGAAATCAACGAAAGCGAAATCGGGCGGACCTTCAAGCTCAGCGCCGATCATGGCCAAGCGGCGTCGGGCATCCCATACATGCGGACCGTTCGGATAGCGCCGCAGATACGACCAATAAGCCGGTGGGGTGTTGTCGAACACGCAACGCCGCCAGATGACCTCCTCGCGGCGAACCGCGATCATGGCGGCGATGCGTCGCGCGTAGCGGCTTCCAGGATGGAGCGCCAAGAATTGCTCGTAGCCATCGATGGTATCGAGCGCGAGCGCCACGGCATAGGCGTCTTCAACGCGCGAATAACTGCGCATCGGCTTTTCGCGCACATCGACCACAGGCACGGCATCAGTCGGCGGCGGCGCATCAGCCGAGCGTTCAGTGAAAAAGAATGGGGTATTGATCTGCGAGGCGGACCAGGGGACTTCGCCGCCGTTGGTCACTTCGCTCACGCGCAACCGTACGCGTGCGAACACATCGTCCAAAGAGAGTCCGCCGGCCGCGATCATTTCCGTAAGCGCCGTTGCGTAGGCGCCGTACGGGCCGGGCTCCTCCGGCCCGACCGTTCCCGGCGCGGCATTGAACGCGATCGCCATGCCGGGCGCAGGATCGACCAGCGCAAGACCGCTCGCCAAAGGCTCGCCACCCTGCGCGAGCGGGTTTTGCCGGGCTGCGTCGAGAATGACGATTTTCACACGGGCCGGCAGCGTTGCCAGCGGCTGAGCAAAATCTGAAATCCGCACCGCTTGCAGTGGCACGTCGACGTCGCGGGCAAGATCCGCATCGACCGGCACATAGTAGTTTTCGCCGGCAAATTGCACCCCGAAGCCTGCGAGATAAATGACAGCCACCGCGTCGGGGCCCGCGGCCGCTACCTGCCCGAGAAATTCGCGAACGGATTCACGCAGCGTTGCCTGATCGAGATTGCGCGCGCCGGTCACCGTGAAGCCTGCGGCGGTGAGCGCATTGGCTACCAGGCCGGCATCATTGGCGGGCGTCGCGAGCTTGGCTGATTTATATTCGTCATTTCCGATGACCAACGCAAAACGCATCTCGGCGGCGTGACCGGCGCGTTGACCCAACGTCAACGCAAGCAAGAGCGCTGCCAGCCATAGCGATTTCACCCATCGCGCCGCTATGACACGTTGAAATTTGCTCATCGCTCACCCCCGAATCGGCCTGCAGACTTTCTCTTGCCGCGGACGTTAGAACCGATCAATAGGTCCTAATCATGTCGAAAAACCACACGTTTCTGGTGCAGACCATCAACGCGGCGTCATACCGCGACCGACGCGCCGCGATCCGAGACAAAGATTGTCGTCGGGGACCAACAAAGCCTAGCCGGCGACCTAAAGTTCGATTTGCGTAAAGCGCCGTAGGTTGCTAAAGAACGATCTAACAAAACCTCTCATTAACTTGAGTTGCGCTATGTGCGGCGCCTCGCGAACAAAACTACGAACTTGTGACATCACCCGATCTTGTGACATCACCCGATCTTGTGACATCACCCCATGTGTTGTGTTTCTTCCGCCCCCGTTAAGGGATACCGTTTGCCTTTCTTGAAAGGGAGGATTTATGGCTAAGAAGTCAAAGAAGCGGCGCGCCTGGACGGCGACCGAAATTCGAGAACTGAAGTCGCTGGCAAAGAAGAAGACTGCCGCGGCGAGAATTGCCAAGAAGTTGAAAAGGACAGAAGGCGCCACGCGCCAGAAGGCGTTCAGCATCGGGCTCTCGCTCGATTCCCGTTCCTGATTTTTTCTCAGCAACGCTTGTACGGATCGGCGGCGTCGGCCTGCACGCGCAGGCCGCGACCGTTGCCGCGCCCGTTTCGCCTGTGCAAGCGCGCGCGGGCGTGTTAAAAGACGCGACGCGGAAATCCCGGCAAAATTTAGGAATGGCGTCCGGCCAGGGCCGGTTTTCGCCACGCCATGGCGTGTTCGGCCGGGACCGGACCGGATCCGAAGACTGAACCAAAGCCTGATCTCAGCCATAAACTAAAGTTAAGATGAAGCCCAACGACGATAGGCAATTATTAGGTCTAATCGTGCTATGACGCTCGGGACGGTGGTAGGCGCCTCTCGATGATCCAACTGCTCCGCCCTCAGCGGCAAATGCAGGCGAGTTCAGAGCTTGCGGCGGCGCTCGGCGCCTGTCGTCGTGCCTTCCTTGCCATCGGCCTGTTCAGCGGCATGAGCAACATTTTGATGCTCACCGGCTCGCTGTTCATGCTGGAAGTCTACGACCGGGTGCTGCCGAGCCGCAGCGTGCCGACCCTGGTCGCGCTTTTGATCCTGACCGCCGGGCTCTACGCCGCTCAAGGCTTCATCGACGCGATCCGCAGCCGCATCCTGGTGCGCATCGGCGACAGTCTCGATGAAACGATGAGCATGCGCGTTTACGATGCCATTGTCAGACTGCCGCTCAAGATCGGCGGCAAGGGCGACGGCTCACAACCGATCCGCGATCTCGACGCGGTGCGCGGCTTCCTGTCGGGCGCCGGCCCCTCGGCTTTTTTCGATCTGCCGTGGCTGCCGGTTTATCTGGCCGTCTGCTTCCTGTTTCATCCGTATATCGGATTGACGGCGCTGGGCGGCGCGATCATCCTCATCGGGCTCACCGTAGCGACGGAAGTGCGGACACGGTCGCCGACGCGCCAGGCCACCCAATTCGCCATCGCCCGCAACGCCCTCATGGAGTCGAGCCGCCGTAACGCCGAGGCGATGACCGCCATGGGCATGGTCGGCCGCATTGCCAAACGCTGGCGCGAGCTCAATCGCAGCTACATCGCGGCGACCGGCCAGGCCAGCGACGTGGTCGGCGGCCTTGGCGCCGCCTCGAAGGTGCTGCGGCTGTTGTTGCAATCCTCGCTATTGGCGGTCGGCGCCTGGCTGGTGATTCATCAGGAATCGACGCCGGGCATCATCATCGCTGGTTCCATCCTGGGAGGCCGCGCGCTGGCGCCGGTCGATCTCGCGATCGCCAATTGGCGCGGCTTCATCGGTGCACGGCAGAGCTGGCAGCGTTTGTCGCGTTTGCTCGCCCAGTTGCCGCCGCGCAGCGAGCCGATGCCGCTGCAGGCGCCATCGAAATCTCTCGTCGTACAGAACGCGGCCGTCTGTCCGCCGGGTGAGCAAAAGGTCGTCTGTCAGGATGTGAACTTCACTCTCACCAGCGGCAAAGCGCTCGGCATCATCGGACCGACCGCTTCGGGAAAATCGTCGCTGGCGCGTATGCTGGTCGGCGTGTGGTCGGCGTTGCGCGGCACCGTCCGGCTCGACGGCGCGACGCTCGACCAATGGTCGCCGGAGGCGCTCGGCCGGCACGTCGGCTATCTGCCCCAGGACGTGGAATTGTTTCCGGGCAACGTGGCGCAAAACATCGCGCGGTTCGAGGATCCGCCGAACCCCGAGGCGGTGCTGGCGGCGGCGCAGGCGGCTGGCGTTCACGACCTCATCGTCAATCTGCCCGACGGCTATGAAACAAAAGTCGGCGAACGCGGCAGCGCGCTGTCGGCCGGCCAGGCGCAACGGATCGCGCTTGCGCGCGCGCTTTATCGCGATCCGTTCCTGGTCGTGCTTGACGAACCGAATTCTAACCTCGATGCGGAAGGCGACGAAGCGCTGACGCGCGCCATTCTCGGCCTGCGCGCGCGGGGCGCGATCGCTGTGGTGGTCGCTCATCGCCCTAGCGCCATCGCCGGCGTCGACTATATCCTGGTGATGGCCAAGGGCCGTCAGCAACAATTCGGCCCCAAGGAAGAAGTCCTCACGCGCGTGGCGCAACCGCAGGCCGCGCCGCGCACGCTGAAGGTTGTTCCTGGCGAGGGAGGCTCGGCATGAGTAACGATGCCGCCGGCGATGCGCGCGCCTCGATCCGCCGTCACATCATTGTCGGCTGCGCCGTGGTTGCTTTCCTTGCGGTGGGTTTGGGCGGCTGGGCCGCGACCGCCGAAATCGCCGGTGCGCTGATCGCGCAAGGCTCGCTCGTTGTCGATTCCAATGTGAAAAAAGTACAGCACCCATCCGGCGGCGTCGTCGGCGAAGTGCGTGCACATGACGGCGACCGGGTGAAAGCCGGCGACATCCTCGTGCGCCTGGACGAAACGGTGACCAGGGCCAATTTGGCGATCATCACCAAGGGTCTCACCGAGCTGTACGCGCGCAAGGCACGTCTCGGCGCGGAACGCGACGGCGCGGACAGCGTCCCGACGCCGAAGCAACTCGCGGACAAGATCAACGACCCGGACGTGCAGGAGGCTTTGGCCAGCGAGCGCAAGCTGTTCGAACTACGGCGCTCGGCGCGGCTGGGCCAGAAGGATCAGCTGCAACAGCGGGTCAAGCAGTTGCAGGAGCAAATCACAGGACTGACCGCCCAGCAGGCCGCCAAGTCCAGGGAGATGGACATCATCGCCCAGGAACTGCAGGGGGTCCGCGATTTGTGGGCGAAGAACCTGATTCAGATCAACCGCCTCACATCGTTGGAACGCGAAGAGGCGCGGCTGCAGGGCGAACATGGTCAGCTCATCGCGACCGCCGCCGAGGCCAAAGGTAAGATCGTCGAAACGGAGCTGCAGATTCTGCAGGTTGATCAGCAATTCACCAGCGACGTCGCCAAGGAGCTGCGCGAGACCGACAGCAAGATCGGCGAATATGTGGAACGCAAGGTGACCGCGGAAGATCAGCTCAAGCGAACCGACCTGCGCGCGCCGCAAGACGGCATCGTCTTTCAGTCGACCGCAAATACCGTCGGCGGGGTGATCACGGCCGGCGACCCGGTGATGCTGATCGTGCCGCAAATGGACACGCTGTTGGTCGAGGCCAAGGTCGAACCGAAGGACATCGACCAGATCCAATTTGGACAGCCTGTCGTGCTTCGCTTCTCCGCCTTCAACATGCGAACGACCCCCGAGATCAACGGCACGGTCGTTCGGGTCGGCGCCGACACCTCGACCGACCAGCGCACCGGACAAAGCTATTATCTCGTTCGCATCGCGATGACGCCGGAGGAGGTCGCAAAGCTCGGCGAGGTCAAGCTGACGCCGGGCATGCCGGTCGAAGCCTTCATTCAAACCGGCAATCGCACCATGATTTCCTACCTGGTCAAGCCGCTGCACGACCAGTTGAAGCGGGCGTTCCGGGAGAAATAGGCCGCAAATAGGCCCCTCGCGCCAATTGGCGCAAAAGCACGGTAATCCTGACAAATTGCTATAGTTATCCCTGTTTGGCCGCTGACGGGTGGAGGATATCGGCTGCATGAAGCGCATTGCGCGCTGGGCAAGGGAATTCGGGATAGCGCGGGCGGTGTGCATATTGCTCCTGTTCGCGCTTGTGCCTTTGCGCATCGCCGACCCGCTGCCGATCGAAGAATTGCGACTGCGCACGTTCGACCTGTTTCAGGTCTTGCGCCCGCGCGAACAGAAAGTGCGGCCGGTCGTCATCGTCGATATCGACGAAGCCAGCTTGAGGGAGATCGGGCAGTGGCCGTGGCCGCGGACGGTGATCGCCGATCTCATCACCCGGCTGCGTGCGGCCGGCGCCGTTGCGGTTGGCTTTGACGTCATCTTTGCCGAGCCCGACCGCATGTCGCCGGCCGTGGCCGCCGGCAGCTTCCGCGGTCTCGATGCGGAGACGCGCGAAAAGCTTGCCGCACTGCCCAGCAACGATGCGGTCTTCGCCGAAGCGATTAAGAAAGCGGGCGGCATCATCGTAGGCGAGACCGCCGCGAGCCAGGCCGCGCCGCGCGCCGAGGGCGAGAACGCGCAGCAAACTGGCTTTGCCATTGTCGGACCGAATCCGCGGCCGTTCCTGGTCAGGTTTCCCGGTCTGCTGCGCAACATCCCGCCGATCGAGCAAGCCGCCGCCGGGCGCGGAATGTTTTCCATCGATCCGGAACCCGACGGCATCGTGCGCCGCGTGCCGGTCATAATGGAGGCGCAGGGTCAATTGGCCCCGGCGCTGACTATGGAAATGCTCCGGGTCGTCAGCCGCGCCGGCGCAATTTTGATACGTACTGATCGCGCGGGCGTGAAGACGGTAGCAGTACCCGGCCTCGAAGTGCCCACTGATGGCCGCGGCCGATTCTGGATCTATTTCAACAAGCGCGATCCGGCGCGTTCGGTTTCTGCGACTGACGTGCTGAACGGAAGCGTAGCGCCTGACCGCTTCCGGGGCCGGCTGGTGCTGATCGGCACCTCGGCCACCGGTCTGCTCGACATCAAGACGACGCCCGTACAACCCGACATGCCTGGCGTCGAAGTTCATGCCCAGATACTGGAAAACATTCTGACCAAGTCGCTGCTGGCGTCTCCAGGATATGCGATCGGCGCCGAGATCATCGCCGCCGTCGTCTTTGGCCTCGCCATCATCGTGGCCGCGCCGATGCTGCCGGCGGCGATCGTGGTCGCGCTCGGCGCCGTCTTGATCGCGGGTCTGATCAGCATCTCCTGGTATTTCTTTGTCGAGCACCATCTGCTGATCGACTTTACCTATCCGTTGATCTCGTGCTGGCTCATTTATTTGGTACTCACCTTCGTGAATTACTTCCGCGAGCAGCAGCAGCGGCAACAGATCCGCTCCGCCTTCGGATTTTACCTGTCGCCGCCGCTGGTCGAGCAGCTGGCGCGCTCGCCGGAAAAGCTCGTGCTCGGCGGCGAGGAGCGCCGCATGACCATCCTGTTCAGCGATGTGCGCGGCTTCACCACCATCTCGGAACATTACAAGGATGACCCGCAGGGCCTCACGCACCTGATGAATCGATTCCTCACGCCGCTGACCAACGCCATCATTGAGCGCAAAGGCACCATCGACAAATATATCGGCGATGCGATCATGGCGTTCTGGAATGCGCCGGTCGACGACGAGGAACACGAGGCTAATGCCTGCGATGCGGCTCTGGAAATGCTCACCCGCGCCGAGGTACTCAACGGCGAACTCAAGCGCGAGGCGGAGGCTTCCGGCGGCGTCTATATGCCGCTGCGCATCGGCATCGGATTGAACAGCGGGCCGTGCGTCGTCGGCAATATGGGATCGGACTTTCGCTTCAACTATTCGGTGCTGGGCGATACGGTCAATCTCGCGTCGCGGCTGGAGTCCCGCACCAAGGACTATCGCCTGTCGTTGGTGATCGGTTCGCGCACCGCGGAACGGGCGAAAGAGAAATTCGCCACGATGGAGATCGACCTCATCCAGGTCAAAGGCAAGAAACAGCCGGAACTGGTGTTCACGGTGCTCGGCCGCGCCGAGGTGGCCGAAGATCCGCGCTGCAATGAATTGCGCGATCTCAACACGCAAATGCTCGCAGTTTACCGCAAGCAGCAATGGGCCGAGGCGGAACGTTTGATCGAACGCTGCCGCAAGCTCTCCGGCGGCTTCGGCGTCGACGGCCTTTACGAAATGTATCTGGAGCGGATCGCGGTCTACCGTGCTGAACCACCGCCGCCGGATTGGGCCGGCGTTTACGAAGCGGAATCGAAGTAACTTCGTCATTGCGAACGAAGCGAAGCAATCCAGCTAGGCGAGGCGCTGCTGGATTGCTTCGTCACTTTCGCTCCTCGCAATGACTAAGGCCGCGAATTCCGCCGCTCACTGCCTCCGATCCACAAAGCGCGGCGCCTTCAGGCTGCGCTCGAATTCCGCGGCAAGGCTGCCACGCTCGAGCACCTGCAGCACCGGCGAAATCTCGAAGGTCTTTTTGACGGTCTCGGCAACCGCCGCGCAGACGGCCTGCGGCTCGCTCGCGCCCTTGATCTCGATCAGCACGCGCAGGTTTTCCAGGTCGGTCTTAGGCTCGGTTTCCAGGACGGCTTGGAAATCGAGCACGTGCGCATTGCGGAACATCATGTCCTCGAATTCGGCGTGATTGACGTTGACGCCGCGCACCTTGAAAAACCCCGTGGTCCGGTTGGCGTGCCTGATCACCGGAAAAAGCTCCGCGAAACGGCCGCTGCCCGCCGAGCGCGACACATAACTCACCAGATCGCCGGAATTCCAACGCAGAAACGGCGTCGCATGATTGGTCCAGAGCGGCGTGACGCAAAGCGTACCGACTTCGCCCTCGGGCAGCGGGCGACCGGTCTCGGCATCGACAACTTCGATGAAATACATGTCCGTCCAGATATGGATGCCGTCGTGCGCCGAATTTTCCGCGCCCATCAAGCCCGCTTCGCTCATGCCGAAGACGTCGAACACCTCCGCGCCCCAAAGCCGCGAAAGCTTTTCGCGCTTGGCGGCTGACAGCGTTTCCGCCGAGCAGACAAGTTTGCGCACGGTGCTCGCCGCAAGATCGATGCCCTTCGCCTCGGCGAGATTGGCGAGATGGAGCGCAAAGCTGCTCATCCCGATGAACACCGTCGGCCGCAGCGTTTGGATCAGCTCGAGTTGCGCGATTGACGGATAGGAATTGCCTGCGCCTACCCAAACCATCCCGACGCCGAACATTTTGGCGCTGCGCGCCCAGACCTGGCCGGCCGGATGTACGCCAAGCGGAAAGGAGATGTGGCAAAGGTCGCCGGGGCCAATGCCGATGCACGGGAACGAGCGGCCCCATGACAGCTCGCCGTAACGCAGATCGTCCGCCGTGCGCGGATAGAAAACCGGCTGGCCGGTCGATCCGCCGGAACGCCAATATTCGGCGATCTGATCACCGGGGACGGCGCAGAACGCCGCCAGCAGCTCCGCGTGCGAGAACTTGCGCAGCGTATCCTTGTCGAGGATGGGAATCTTCTGCCATTCCGCCGGCTCGTCGAGCGCGTTCGGGTCGATCCCGGCAAGCTTGTCGCGGTACCAAGGCACGGTCTTGGCCAGTGCAAAGGCGTTTCTTTTTCGCTCGCTTTGAATGTGCGCGATGTGGGCACGCGTCTCCGGCAATGGCAGGGGGAGGCTCATGTCACCGGCGCTCCTGCTGTCGCGGGAATTGGCCGCCTTAAGATATCGATTGACCAGTTCCGTCTTCATGACCTTCCGGGTCGGCGTGACCGGCATGTCTGAAACAATCGCCAGCTGCTCCGGCCAGGTGAATTTCGCGAATTTGCACTCGCTCAAGAACGCCTTCAGCTCTTCGAAGCTCAACGACGCGCCGCTCTTCAACACCACGAAACACGAGGCGCGCTCGCCCAACACCTCGTCGGGCACGGGCGCGATCGCGACCTGCGCGACGGCGGGATGGCCGGCGATGGCGATCTCCATGTCGATTGGATTGAATTTCACGCCGCCACGGTTGATCAGCTCCTTGGTCCGCCCGCGCAACAGAACGTTGCCTTCCCTGTCCATGCTGGCGAGATCGCCGGTGCGAAACCAACCGTCGGCGGTGAATGCGGCGCGACTGGCGTCGGGATTGCGCACATAGCCCGAGAACAAAGAACAACCGCGCACATGGAGTTCGCCGATCTCGCCGTTCGGCAGCGGGCGATCTTCGCTGTCGGCGACGCGAAGCTCGGTACCAGGCGTGGCCCGCCCGATCGTTTCGAAGCGGACACCACGCGGATCGGACGGCCGACTGCAAGCGCCGAATTGCAATTCAGTCATGCCCCAAGCCTGCACAACCCGGCCGTTCGGCAGCAGATCCTCAAAGGCGGCCGACAGGCTCGCCGGCACCGTCGAACCTGAGAGCACTGCGAAGCGCAACCCGCTGAAATCCACTCCGGCGAACAATCGTTGCTGAAGACACGGGGCGATATGCGCCGGCCCGGCAATCAGGACGGTGGGCTTTGCCGATTTGAGCGTTTCGACAAATCCCGCCGGGGTGAAGAAGTCGAGCAAGCAGGCGGTCGCACCGACGGCAAAGCCCAGTTCCAGCGCATAGAGGCCATACAGGTGCGTGTAGGGCGCCAGGCACAAAATTCGGTCACCGGGCTTGAGACCGAATTCGGCCGCGCACATGCGGGCGTTGCTGAGAAAGTGATTGGAGGTCACGGACACCGCTTTAGGGGAGGAGGTCGTCCCCGACGTGTAGAGAAGCATGAAAGGATTGTTGGCATCCGGCCGCGGCGGCGGCGGCTTGCCCCGCCCCTGCTCCAGCAGCGCCGAGAAATTGATCGCGCCCGGCACTTCGCCGCCGACAGCAATAACAAGCCGCAGCGCGGGAATGCGTTCGCGCAGCGAGACGATGTCGCCCGCCGGCGAACGATCCTTCGTTCGCGCCAGCGCGATCGCGGCCTTGCCGCCACCATGAGCGATCAGATGCTCAAGCTCGCGAATACCGTAAGGCGTGTGCACCGTCTGCATGACGGCGCCAAGCGCATTGATAGCGAGCCAGGCGATCAGGAATTCGGGCACGTTCGGCAGATGGACGACCACCACGTCGCCACGCCGGACGCCCGCATCTGCGAGCCCCGCCGCCAGGCTCTGAACATCCGCTTGGAACGTTTGGTAGGTAAGCGCGCGATCGGCGGCGAGGATAGCGGCGCGGTCGGGCGCGCCAGTGGCACAGCGATCGATCCAATCGCTCAGCGTTTCGTCGCGCCACCAGCCTTGGGCGCGGAAATACGCAGGATCGAAAACGGCCATCGACGTCCCCCAACGACGATCGGCTCCCGGTATCGGCGACCTCAACGGCCGGCCAGCACCCGTGACACGTGATCGTACAACCCGGTGAGCAATGACATAGCCGTTGTCGCGGCTTTGAGTTGCTTTTCAATGTCGGTGATATTGACGCTTGGCGCGATCAGCTGCTCGCGGCGCGTGGCCACCAATATTTCCGTCAGCTCGCGCCCTGCCGCGGTCGGCTGGTAGCGGGTGTCGCGATTGGTGCTGCCGGGCACCTTTTCGATCAATCCGGCCGCGGTGAGCTTGCGCAGACTGTACTGGATATTGGCAATATCGTCGCGATTGCTGAAGCGGCTGAGATCGCTGACGCTGCGCGGCTTCGACGTGAACATCAGTTGCTGGAGAATCACATTTTCCTCGCCGGTCAGATTGTGCTGTCTGCCGGTCGGCCCGAGCGCCGCGCCGGCAAAGCGATAGAACGCCTCGGACGCGCAGATCAGCGCCTGCTCGAATTCAAAGAAAGCTCTCTCGCGCTCGGTGCGCGCCAGCGGCGGGGCTTCGTGGTCCTCGCGGGCGAGGTCCGGCGTGCGTTTTTTGACAGCCGTCTTCATGCGGACCTTATCTTGACTGATTGAATGTGCAATGTAAAGTGAAGGATACTGTATCGAGGCCAGCATGCTGGAATTGTGGGAACTCGACGGCCGCGACGACTGCCGCTTCAGCACTTTTTCCTGGCGCAGTCGATTGGCGTTGCACCACAAGGGCCTGTCCTTCGCCGTGCACCCCGTCGCCGTCAGCGACAAGGCGGCGATCGGCTTCAGCGGCCAAAGCAAGGTGCCGATCCTCCAGCACGACGGCCGCGTCATCCCAGACTCGTGGGCGATCGCGCTCTATCTGGAAAAGGAATTTCCCGAGCGGCCGACACTGTTCGGCGGAGACGTCGGACAAACCCTCACACACGTCTTCAATGTGTGGGCGGATCGCGAGCTCATTCCGGCGCTGATCCCCTTTCTGATGCGCGACGTCCTCGATTGCGTGGACGAGGCCGACGGCGCCCATCTTCGCCGCCAGATCGAAAGCGCGATGAAGAAATCGCTCGAAGAGCTGTCGGCCGGACGCGAACAGGCGATGCAAGCCTTCCGCCGCAAGCTGCAGCCGGTTCGCAAAACCCTGGATAGCCGCGATTTTCTCGGTGGCACCGCTCCAACCTATGCGGACTACATCCTGTTCGGTCTCCTGCAATGGGCGCGCGTCATATCGCCGGCGAAAGTGCTCGACGACGGCGACGTGGTCGCGGCATGGTTCGAGCGCGTGCTCGACCTGCATGACGGCGCCGGACGCAAAGAACCATCGCGCGTCGAGCGCACGAAGGAGGCCGCATGAAAATCGTCATCATCGGCGGCGGCCCCGGCGGGCTTTATTTTGCCCTGCTGATGAAGAAGCGATATCCGGACTACGACGTCGCCGTTTACGAGCGGAACCGAGCCGACGATACCTTCGGCTTCGGCGTCGTGTTCTCGGACGAGACGCTCGACAACCTGATGGATTACGACGCGCCGTCCTATCAAGCCATCACGCGCGAATTCTCTTACTGGGACGAGATCGATTTCCACTTCCACGGCGAAGTGGTTCGATCGACCGGCCACGGCTTCTGCGGCACCGAGCGCCGCACGCTGCTCCTGGTTCTGCACGCGCGCTGCCGCGAGCTCGGCGTCAAGCTCCATTTCTCGCGCGAGATCGCCGATCTCGAGGAGTTCAAGGATGCTGATCTGATCGTTGCCGCCGACGGGGTCAACAGCTTCATCCGGGAACGCTACAAAGAGCATTTCCGGCCGGAAATCGAGCTGCGGCGCAATCATTTCATCTGGCTCGGCACCAGCGCGCCGACGCCGGCTTTTTCCTTCCATTTCACGACCAACGAATTCGGCATCTGGGATCTGTGCACCTATCAATACAAACAGAATATGTGCACCTGGGTGATCGAGGCGCCGGACACGACCTGGGCCAAGGCCGAGCCCGTGATCGGACAATGGAGCGAGCAGCAGACGATTGGGTATCTGGAAGACATGTGGGCGCACCTGCTCAAGGGCCACAAGCTGGTCGGCAATCGCTCCTACTGGCGGCGCTTTCCGGTGATCCGCAACATGAACTGGCACCACAAGAACATCGTTTTGCTCGGCGATGCTCTGCACACCGCGCATTTCTCCATTGGCTCGGGCACCAAGCTTGCAATGGAAGACGCGATCAATCTCTTCAATGCGTTCGACGGCGCCCGGTCCGTCCAGGAAGCGCTGGCGCGCTTTCAGGGCACGCGCCGAGAGGACGTCGAGAAAACCCAATACGCCGCCAATGTCAGCGCGCTGTGGACGGAAAACCCGGCGCGCTATTGGGGCATGGAGCCGATCCAGGCGTGCTTTAGCATGCTGTCGCGCGCCAAAGCGGTGACTTACGAAAACCTGCGCATGCGCGATCCGCAATTCGTGGAGCAGGTGCAATCGTGGTTCGCCGGGAAAGTCCGCGCGGAGGGTTTCGACGTGCCGGCCGACAATCCACCGCCGCCGATGTTCACGCCGTTCCGGATCGGACAGATGGTCGTGCAAAACCGCGTCGTGGTCTCGCCGATGAACATGTATTCGGCCGAACCCGGCGGAATACCCGGCGATTTCCATCTCGTACATCTTGGTCGCTTCGGCATGGGCGGCGCGGGGCTCGTCTTCGCTGAGATGACGGCGGTTTCCGAGCAGGCGCGCATCACGCCCGGCTGCCCGGGCATCTATACCGACGCGCAGGTCGCTGCGTGGAAGCGGATCAGCGACTTCATCCATCGCGAGAGCGGCGCCAAGTTCTGCCTGCAGCTCGGCCATTCCGGTCGCAAAGGCTCGACGCGGCGCGGTTGGGAAGGCATGGACCATCCGCTTGCCAACGGGAACTGGGAGATCGTCGCCGCCTCGCCGCTCGCGTTCCACGAATTCATGCATGTGCCGCGCGAGATCGCGCGCGCCGAGATGGACCGCGTGCGCGACGACTATGCGCAGGCCGCGCTGAACGCCGAGCGCGCCGGCTTCGACATGATCGAAGTGCATTGCGGCCATGGCTATCTGCTGTCGGGATTCATTTCGCCGCTGAGCAACCAGCGCACCGACGCCTATGGCGGCAGTTTGGAAAACCGGATGCGCTTTCCGCTCGAGGTGTTCGACGCGGTGCGCGCGCACTGGCCAAAGCACAAACCCATTTCAGTCCGCATTTCCGCGACCGACTGGGCGCCGGGCGGGATCACGCCCGAAGACGCCCTCCGCGTTGCGGCGATGTTCAAACAACACGGCGCCGATATCCTCAATGTCTCGGCCGGCATGACATCGCGATGGGCCAATCCGGTCTACGGCCGAATGTTTCAGGCGCCGTTCTCGGAAATGATTCGCAACGAAGTCGGCGTCCCGACCATTGCGGTCGGCGCCATCACCACGGCGGATCAAATCAATACCATCGTGGCCGCCGGCCGCGCCGACCTGTGCGCGCTGGCGCGTCCACACCTGACCAACCCGCATTTCACGCTGGTTGCGTCGGCGGAGTATGGCTACGACGCGCAGAATTGGCCCTCGCCCTATCTGTCGGGCAGGGATCAGGCGTTCCGCCTCTATCAGCGACAGCAGGTCGAGTTGCAGGCGCTGCGCGTAGCGGCAAAGCCATCAAGCCACGATCAGCGCCGAGACATCAAACAGGCGGCCGAGTAAGAGCGCCGACGTCAGATCAAGCAGCGGCCGGCGTCAAGCCGCGCTGCAATGCGCCCTGAATCTTCAGCTGCTCCAACGCATAGCGCAGCATTCCGACATCGAGGGGCTTAGCCACGGGATCTTTGACATCGAGGCCGAGCGACGTGGCAAGGCGCAGCGTCTCGCGGCACGCGGCAGCATCGCGATCGCCCACCAGAAGTATCTTCGACTTGCACGCACTCGCGCCCAAGCGGCGGAGAAAATCGCCAACCGCCTCGCGACCGAACGACAGATCGAGCGTGATGCAATCGAAGGCGGTCGACTGCACGAACTTCGTCGCTTCCGCGAGATTGGCGGCGCCCGCCGGGATGTAGCTTGCTTTGTCCGCCGCACGACAAATGATCATCCGATGAAGATTGTCGCGGTCGATGACCAAAACGCGCGGCGCCGGCAGCGCCGATTGCTCAGCCTGCGCTGTTGTCAGATGAGTAGCGTCCCCGTCCCATATCCTCGCTCGTCCTGACATTGACTTCTCCGAAAATGCAAAATCCCGGCAATCAGCGAACCACAAACGTGGGTGAACCTATGCGATCAGCACCAAACAAGCCCTAATGCAGTCGGGCGAATTAGACGCCTTTTCGATCTGATCCACTGGGTCGCGGTTAGCCGTCGGTAAACGCCGACGGTCTTGCTTTCGTTGCACACGGGCTGCTGATTATTTTGGGGCGCGCTTGGCCAGGATACGCTGCAATGTGCGCCGGTGCATGTTGAGCCGGCGTGCGGTTTCCGAAACATTACGACCGCACAATTCGTAAATGCGCTGGATATGTTCCCAGCGGACGCGATCCGCCGACATCGGATTCTCCGGCGGCTCGATCTTTTTGTTGTCGAACGCCAGCAAGGCCGCCACCACGTCGTCGGCGTCGACCGGCTTGGCCAGATAGTCGACGGCGCCGAGTTTGACTGCGTTGACCGCGGTCGCGATGTTGCCATAGCCGGTGAGGATGATGGCGCGCGCTTCCGGCCGCCGTCTCTTCATGGCGGAAATCACGTCGAGGCCATTGCCATCGCCTAACCGCATGTCGACCACGGCAAAAGCCGGTGCAGCCTTTTCAACTTGCAAGAGACCGTCGGCGACCGACTCCGCGGTCGTGACGACGAAGCCGCGGGTCTCCATGGCACGCGCCAAGCGCTGAAGAAAAGACTTGTCGTCTTCGACGATCAACAGCGAGCGTTCGCCCGGGGCCGTGCCGGCCCTGGTGCCGGGTTTCGCGATTTCTGGGGCATCTGTCGGGGCATTGCTCATGCAACTTCACTCCCAGCTTGCAAAGTCCGCGCGCCCCGCGACTTCCAATTAGTTATGCAACCGCAGCGGCCCCCTCAAGAGGGGGCGCTACGGCCACGCGTTCAAAATCTGCGCGGTTCCAGGCAATGGTTACCGTGGCGCCATGCAGCGGCGGCATCTGATTCTTCAACGAAAGTGTGGCGCCCGACCGTTCCAGCAAGGTTTTGGCGATAAAAAAGCCGAGGCCGAGGCCGAAACCGCCATCATCCTCGTCATTTCCCGCTTCGCGCGACCCGGTCCGCCGATGGGTCACATAAGGCGCGCCGATGCGATCCAGGATTTCCGGCGCAAAGCCCGGCCCATCGTCGCGGATGGTGAGGCGCACGTCCGTGGCCGTCCATTGCGCCATGATTTCCACGCGCTTGTGGGCGAAATCGACAGCGTTCTCGATCAGGTTGCCGAGACCGTAGCGGATCGCGGGATTGCGCGCGCCGGCCGGCACATCCGGCTGATCGGACGGCAATTTCACCTCGATCGAAACGCCAAAATGTCGATGCGGGGCCACGGCTTCCTCGATCAGCGCCGACAACGGCACGCGGTCAAATGGCTCGCCGGCCGGCAGCTCGGTGATCTTGGAGAGGATCTCACGGCAACGCTGCGCTTGCTCGCGCAACAATTTGACGTCGTCCGCGTAGGGCGATTGCGGATCGAGCGCGCGCTCGATCTCCCGCACCACGAGGGTAATGGTGGCAAGCGGTGTGCCGAGCTCGTGCGCCGCGGCAGCCGCCAAGCCATCGAGCTGCGAGAGATGCTGCTCGCGCGCGAGCACAAGCTCTGTCGCCGCAAGCGCATCCGAGAGCTGACGAGCTTCTTCGGCCACTTGCCATGTGTAAACGCCGATATAGCCGATCGCGAGCAGGATGGAGAGCCACACGGCGACCACGTAGGTTTCCGGAAGCTGCAATTGCTCGCCGCTTTCCCAGGGAAGCGGATAGTGAAAAAAGATCAGCACAGTCGCGCACAAGATGGCGAAAACCCCGAGCAGCAACGTCATCCGCCGCGGCAGCGCCGTCGCCGAGATCAAGACCGGGCCGAGCAACAGAAACGAGAACGGATTTTCCAATCCGCCGGTGAGGTAGAGAAGCGCCGCAAGCTCGGCGATATCGAAGCCGAGGAGATAAGCGGCCCGCTCAGGCTCGAGCCATTGGGTATGGGGAAAGCCGACGCGCAGCGCGATATTGAGCAAGGCCGCAAGCGCGATCACCGCCAGCGAAGACCAGAGCGGGACGTCGAATTCCAGGCCGAAATGCACGACCAGAACGGCCGCAAACTGGCCGAGCACGGCGAGCCAGCGCAGCCGCACCAGCGTTTCAAGCCGCACGTTCTTAGGCCGGTGGTGAATCCGCGGCAGACCAAACATGTCGCTAATGTAGCTACGCGAACGGCCTTATCCAAACAGGCGTGACCCGCCGGTCGCGTCCAAAACTCAAGGCTGCCAGGCCGCGTGCTCGGCTTTCGGCTCCGAGTTGCCGCGGGCGTCTTCGATCACCGCCATGAGCGCGCGCAGAACTTCTCGAACACCCTCGCCGCTGGCGGCAGATATGACGAAGACATCTTTTTTCGCCGCGCGCTTCAGCCGCCCGGTCTGTTGTTTGATCTCCTCGGCGGTCAACGCATCGGCCTTGTTGAGGGCGACAATTTCCTGTTTGGCCGCCAAGCCTTGCCCGTAGGCCGCCAGCTCATCCCGCACCGTTTTGTAAGCCGCGCCGGCATCATCGCCGGTCCCGTCGATAAGATGGAGCAGAACACGACAGCGCTCGATATGCCCGAGAAAGCGATCGCCCAGCCCTATACCCTCGTGAGCGCCCTCGATCAGTCCCGGAATGTCGGCTAGGACGAATTCGCGGCCGTCGACGCCGACCACACCAAGCTGCGGCTGCAGCGTGGTAAACGGGTAATCCGCAATCTTCGGCTTGGCCGCGCTGACGGCTGCGAGAAACGTCGATTTGCCGGCATTGGGCAAGCCGACAATCCCGGCGTCGGCAATCAGCTTCAGGCGCAGCCGGATGGTGTGCTCCACACCGGGCTGGCCCGGATTGGCGCGGCGCGGCGCGCGATTGGTCGATGATTTGAAATGCGCGTTGCCGAAGCCGCCGTTGCCGCCGCGCGCGAGAACAGCGCGTTGGCCGCGCTCGGTGAAATCGGCAAGCAAGGTCTCGCCGTCTTCTTCGTAGATCTGGGTGCCCACCGGCACCTTGAGCAGCGCGTCAGCGCCGTTGGCGCCATGACGGTCCTTGCCCATGCCGGCCCCGCCATTCTTGGCGAAGAAGTGCTGCTGATAACGATAGTCGATGAGCGTGTTGAGGCCTTCGACCGCCTCGGCGATCACATCGCCGCCCTTGCCGCCATCGCCACCATTTGGACCGCCGAACTCAATGAACTTCTCGCGCCTGAACGACACGCAGCCGTTGCCGCCGTCGCCGGAGCGGATATAGACCTTGGCTTCGTCGAGGAATTTCATACGGATACTCGTAGCGAGCGTGGGGCGGCAAATCCACCCGGCAAATCGGCCATGCCAAGAACGCGGCAGCGCCTAGACGACCTCGATATCGAGCTTGATATAGTGCAGTGAGGCCGAGTACGGCAGGCTTGCTCGGTGGGTTGGCGTTCTATGAACAGTGCCTCAGCGGTCCTTAAGGGCGCGTTCCGCGCCGCCATATGGCGGGCGACACCCGTTCCGCACCTCGTCGGTCTGCCAACCCTTTTGGTCTGCGCATTCGTGCTCATCGCGCTGCGCGTGGCCCTGCAAATGCCGGCAGGCGCGGGCAGCGGCTTCAATCCTTATGGAATTAATGCGGCCATCGCCTGGATTGCGCTGGAAATCGCGGTAGCCGCGCTATTCGTGCCGCCGGGCGCGCGGACCAGCGCGCTATCGGCGATGTTGATCCTTACCTTTCTCGCCGAACTCGCCAGCGCGGCCGCGAAGCTCGCGATCACACTCTTCCCGTCGCTTGCGGCGGCCGTCGCCGCCTTTCACGAGCGCGCCGTTCCATTCGCGATCTTTGCCGTGGCGTCGCTGTGGTGGATCGGAGCGATGGTCGCGGTATTGCGCAGCTTCGCGCCGCGACCGCGGCTCGTCACACTGGGGCGCGCCGCGGCTCTGTGGGCTGCGCTCCTTGCCGTCAGCGCCGTCGTGCCGCACGCGCCGATCTTTGTTGGCCGCAATTTCGATATTCGCACCGCCAATCTATGGGAATCGTTATACGCACGGTTTGCGACGGCGGAACCGGCTAGCGGCCCGCCGGGCTTTGAGCAGGCGCAGCGTTCGCTCATTCACGCCGAGGTTGCGAGGCTTGCGCCGCGCAAAAAAGACGCGACCAACATCTACACCCTGGGCATCGCCGGCTGGGCGGACCAGGACGTGTTTCTCAAGGAGCTCGACGGCGCATTGGCCGCGATCGGCGCGGTGTTACCCATCCGCGGCCACTGGATGCGCCTTGTCAATCACCGCGAGACGCTCGAAAACCTTCCGCAGGCCAATCAACGCAATTTCGCCACCGCGGTGCATGCGCTCGGCGAAATCCTGGACAAGGAATCGGACGTTCTCCTCTTGTTGATGACATCACACGGCGAGCCGAGCGGCTTCGGGCTGCGGCTGCCGAGCGAAGTGGTCACCCAATTGACACCGCAAGAGGTTGCCGCGGTGCTTGATCACGAAGGCATCAAAAACCGCGTCGTGATTGTGTCAGCCTGCTATTCCGGCGCGTTCGTGCCGCCGCTGGCGAATGACAATACGATCGTGCTCACGGCCGCGGACGCCAAAAGCACCTCCTTCGGCTGTGCGCCCGAGCGCGACTGGACCTATTTTGGCGACGCCTTATTCCGCCAAAGCATGCGCCCGGGCCGCGATTTTCAACGCGCGTTCGACAATGCGCGCGTCCTCATTCAGGGCTGGGAGCTGATGGACCGGGCGCGGCCGTCAAATCCGCAGGCGCATTTCGGGCCCGCTTTGGTCGCCAAGCTCGCTCCGCTGTTTCAGGCCCAGCAGGCGGCTG
>CAVREN010000073.1:0-13974 GCA_963720115.1 uncultured Alphaproteobacteria bacterium | reverse complement strand
TAGGACTGCAAGTCGTTGCAGACTGAACCGCGAAGGTCATGAAACGGCAGTGGAATTGGAATTGCGCGTGCGGCGACCGAAGGCCGCAGGAGGCGGTTGCGCGGCAATAATCCGGTGGCGCGCCGGCACGCCGGCGACCAAATAACGGTCATTGCCCTGTCAAAAAATCAGCACCGGCTTCAACGCCAAAGCGCGGCGGGCCCGCCCACCGCGTCGGGCCGGCCGGTCGGTCAGCTCATCGCTGCCAGCGAATTAAGCAGCGGTTGCGAGCCGGTCACCGAGCCGAAAATACCGCCCTGGGCCTTGATCATGGCCAAGCCGGCGGCGTGAAATTCGGGGAAATACGAGCCGCAACAATCAGAAAGCACGATGCAGCGAAAGCCGCGATCATTGGCCTCGCGCACCGTCGTATTGACGCAGACCTCGGTCGTCACGCCACAAACAAACAACGTATCGATCCCGCGATTGCGCAACATGAGTTCGAGGTCGGTCTGATAGAAGGCGCCCTTTCCGGGCTTGTCGATCACCGGCTCGGCCGGGAGCGGATAGAGCTCCGGAATGATGTCGTGGCCGGGTTCGCCGCGCACGAGAATGCGGCCCATCGGACCGGGCGCGCCAATGCGGTTGGCCGGATCGCCGCGCTCGACTTTGTGAGGCGGCGCGTCGGAAAGATCGGGCCGATGCCCCTCGCGCGTGTGGATCACCAGCATGCCGACACGGCGAGCCGCATCCAGCACCTGGCGGCAAGGCTCGACCGCCGCCTGCAAGCGGGAGACGTCATTGCCCAGCGCTTCACCGAAACCGCCCGGCTCAAGGAAATCGCGCTGCATATCGATTATCACCAACGCCGCCCGATCGAGATCGACGGAGAGCGGCGCGGGTTCAGCATCGAAATTCACTTTCGGCATATCCGCCCCTCTTACATCGCTGTGGCAAAGCTATCACCGGTGAGCTACCGGGTCACAGGGTGCAAGAACAAGGCCAAGGCTAGTCGAAAAGGGTCGTCGAAAAGAGTGGCCGGAACCCCTCACCTGCGCGTGCGCGATCGCCGATGCGGCGACTTTGCCCAGCAAAGCGCTGGTAGCCATCCCGGTCTTGGCGCTTGCGTCGCCGCATGCGACAATGCTCGAAACTATAAGGGCTTAGGCGACCGCGCCGTGCCCCGGAATTTGGAAGTCTTTGGGCATGACCCGCAAACCCATAAGCCGCAAAGCGAAATCGGCGCGACGGGCGAGTCCGCCGGCGCGGCCATTGCGCAGCCGAAAGCCCGATGACGTGAGCACGCTCGCCGCCGCGGGAGTCAAGGCACTGGCGCTGCCGGTCGAGGCCGCATGGCACGCCGGCATCACGTTTAATCTGCAACTCCTGTTCAAGCATGCGGCGCTCATTGACGGCTTCGCGCTTCCGGACGAGAGCGAGCCGGCACCGGTGTTCCGTGCTTGAAACGACGGCATTCGATTTCGCCTGGATGACGGCCGGCGAGTTCGCCGCGGCTTTCGCATCAGGCCGGACCAACGCCGCGAGCATTGTGGAGGCCGCGTTTGCCCGCATCCGCGCGCGCGATCCTCTGATCAATTCATTCACGGCGCTGACCGAGGAACGTGCGCGCTTGCGCGCAAAAGCGCTGGACGATGCGCGGGCGCGAGGCGAAGGCGTGCCGCCGCTTGCCGGCGTGCCGTTTGCGGTGAAGAATCTGTTCGACATTGCCGGTTTGCCGACGGTGGCCGGCTCAAAAATAAATCGCGATCTTCCGCCTGCCACCCGCGATGCGACTCTGATCGAACGCCTTGAGGCCGCCGGCGCCATTCTTGTCGGCGCACTCAACATGGGCGAATACGCCTACGACTTTACCGGCGAGAACGTGCACGACGGCCCGGCGCGCAATCCGCACGACCTCGCGCGGATGACCGGCGGCTCGTCGAGCGGTTCGGCCGCGGCCGTCGCCGGCGGCTTGGTGCCATTTGCACTCGGCTCCGATACCAATGGCTCGATTCGCGTGCCGTCATCGCTGTGCGGTCTGTTCGGGCTGAAGCCAACCTACGGACGCCTGAGCCGCGCACGCACTTTTCCATTTTCTGCAAGCTTCGATCACGTCGGGCCGCTGGCGCGCAGCGCGCGCGATCTCGCAGTCACCTATGACGCCATGCAGGGCTACGATGCGGACGACCCTGTTTGCGCGGAGCGCAACGCTGAACCCGTGACGCCTGTTCTCGACCGCGGCCTTGACGGACTGCGCGTCGCGGTCGCCGGCGGCTATTTCAAATGCCGGGCCGCCGAGCCGGTTTACGCCATCGATCGCATTGCCGCCGCGCTCGGCGCCAATCGCGACATCGAGATACCGGAAGCCGAGCGCGCGCGCTCGGCCGCCTATGTCATCACGGCCAGCGAAGCGGCGAGCCTGCATCTGGAGCGGCTGCGCACGCGCGCGAAGGATTTCGATCCGGCGACGCGCGACCGGCTGATCGCCGGCGCCTTGCTGCCGGCTTCGCTGGTGACCAAGGCGCAGAAGTTCCGCCGCTGGTACCGGCGGGAAATGCTTAAGCTTTTTTCGGAGGTCGACGCCATTTTGGCGCCGGCCACGCCGTGCCCGGCGCCGCTGATCGGGCAGCAAATGTTCAAGCTCGGCGATACCGAATTGCCGGTCCGCGCCAATCTCGGCATTTACACGCAGCCGATATCTTTTATCGGGCTGCCGGTCGTCGTGGCGCCGGTGCCGCTGTCGCCATTGCCGATCGGTGTGCAGATCATCGCCGCGCCGTGGCGCGAAGACGTCGCTCTGCGCATCGCGCACGCGCTGGAGCAGCAAGGCGTCGCGGCGGCACAGCGGCCGCCGGCCCAGCAGCGCTGAGCGCGGACATCGGCCGCGCCTTGATTTTTAAGCGCGCTCGCGCGAACTGCGCCGTTGTCCAGCAGGCTCTCATAAATCGCCCATCAATGTCCGCTTTTGGGCAATCCGGACATTCAACCGGACATCGCTCAATATCGGAGGCTGACCCTTTGCGACATGGCGCGGCACGCAACGGATGGCCTGCTCACCACAAACCCGGAAAGAGCCGATAGCGCGTACGTTTCGCGTATTCGCTATAGCCATCGAGTTCGGTTCGGAGCAAATCATCTTCCCACTTTGTGCGCACGATCAGAATTAAGCTAGCCCAAGCTGCGGGGACTAGCGCCCACCAAGAAGCGAGCGACAGCGCCAAACCGGCGAAAATCATGAGCGCGCTGGCATAACCGGGGTGGCGAACGGTGGCATAAGGCCCTTTGCTGATGACTTGCTGGCCGCGCTCGCGTTGGACTCGGACGCCAGGCTCGAAGAAGGGGTTGACTGCCTGAGCCCAGGTGCTGAGCGCGATTCCAGTGCCAAGTAGGGCGTAGCCGAGTATCACGAATGCCGGCGGCATCGATGACCACCACATGCGACCAGCGTCCAGGGTCGCCAGCGGGACCTCGATGATCATGGCGGAAAAGATCAAAGCGACCAGGACCAGGTCCCAGCGTTTCGTCCCAGGCTGAAAGCGGCTGCGGGCTCGATAGATGCTTGGATTGACCGGTGCGAGAATGAGAAAGGACGTGCCAAAGGCTGCGACTAGAAAGGCGATGAAAATCCATCCGGGTTTCCAATCTAATCGGCCAACCGGAAGGAACATGAGCGCGATCAGGCCAAGCGGCAAACAGATTGCATTGGCGACAACGGCCGCGCGCGACATTGGCTTAGGATCAGTGACGGCCATCCGGCAGCTTCCTCGCTAACAGTACTTCAGCAGATTAGGCCTCGCTCTTGCCGCAGATGCAATTCGTCGGATCGTGGCGAGAATGTCGTTCCGCTTTGAATCGCGCGCTTGTTTTCTAATGATGCGAGCTATTCGGTATGTATTGCGTGCCAACCAAAGCGAGCGGGTCGCTCATCGCAGTGCGGCCAAGAACGTTTGCGAATTTCTTGAACTCGAGCGGCTCCATTCCGTTCATCATCTTTTGCACGACGCCCGAGACGAACAGCAAAATACCGCACCCGAGTGCGTTTATGGCGAGTATGATGGCTTCTACGGCGACTTCGCTCATACATTGCCTTGCTGGTTAGTTGACCCAAAAGCAGTTCGCGTCGTCGATTTGAAGCTTGGCAAATTGCGACGCGCCTGACTTCGGCTTTTGGCACTCCTCGGACTCAGGAGATGTCTGACTTAAGTCGGCAACGTGCGCCAAAGCGGAGCTTGATCAGGTCGCTGTCACCATTCGCGATTTTATGGGTACACGCCTCGGCCGACGGCGAACGCTGACCGGAGTCATTTAGGCTCGGCGCGACCGCCGCTCCATGCATGGAAGTTATCCGGTTCCGAGCAATTGTTATTTGTCGCGGGAGCGCTGCGCGATTTGACTGCGGCCCAGCGACGAAACGGCAGACATTTCCGGAAAGTGCTTCCAGGCAGGAACCGCCCATGCAGATTACCGCCGCGGTCGCGCGCGCCAAGAATGCCCCGCTCAGCCTCGAGCAAGTCTCGCTCGCCGAGCCGCGCGCCGATGAAGTGCTGGTCCGGCTTGTCGCCGCCGGCATTTGCCATACCGACATTTCGATGCGCGACCATATCATCTATCCGGTGCCGCATCCGGTCGTGCTCGGCCATGAAGGCGCAGGCATCGTCGAGCGCATCGGCGCTGGCGTGACGCGCCTTTCTCCCGGCGATCCGGTGATCCTGACATCCGCGTCCTGCGGCCATTGCCCAAGCTGCAACTCAGGGCTTCCGATCTACTGTTACGAGTTCAACGACCGAAATTTTGCCGGCACCCGCATCGACGGATCGAGCCCGCTGTCGAAGGGCGGCGAGGTCATCCACTATTATCAGGGGCAATCCTCGTTCGCGACGCATGCGGTGATCCGCGAGCGGAGCGTCGTCAAGATGCCGAAAGAGGCGCCGCTCGAGATGCTTGCGCCGCTCGGCTGCGGTATCATGACGGGCGCCGGCGCGGTCATCAATTCGCTGGGCGTCGGAATCGATAATTCCGTCGCGGTGTTCGGCACCGGGTCAGTCGGACTGAGCGCGATCATGGCGGCCAAACTGGTCGGCGCCGGCGCCATCATCGCCGTGGATCTGGTCGAGTCTCGCCTCGCGCTGGCGGGCGAACTCGGCGCCACGCATGCAATCAATCCGCAACGCCAGTCGGCGCCGGAGGCCATTCGCCGCGTCTTGCCGCTAGGCGTGGATTTCATCGTCGATACAACAGCCAACGCGGGCGTGCTGCGCGATGCCGTCGCGCTACTGGCGCCGCGCGGCACGCTCGGCATGGTCGGCGGCGCGCCCAAGGGCCTCGAATTCCCTCTCGACGTGGAACACGTTCTGACCGGCGGCCGCGCCGTCCGCGGCATCATCGAGGGCGACGCCAATCCGGACGTTTTCCTGCCGAAGCTGGTCGATCTTTTTGTGAAGGGCAAATTCCCGATCGACCGCCTTGTCACTTTTTATCCGTTCGCCCGCATCAACGAAGCGATTGCGGATGCGCTCAGCGGCAAGGTGGTCAAGCCGATCCTGCGCTTCTGAAATTGCTCGGAACAAACATATCGCCGGAGCAAACGGCATGCTGGAAAGCAAGCAGCGGCAAATCGCCGACGCGGAAAAACTGCCGATCCCGACCGTGCAGGCCATTATCGACGGCGAGCTGACCGGTGCGCTGTCCGGCAAGACGCTGGCCGTCGTGTCGCCGATTGACGGCGAGACGATTGCCGCCATCCCGGATTGCGAGACCGCCGATGTTGATCGGGCAGTCGTCGGCGCACGGCGAGCGTTCGAAGCGCGCCGCTGGCAGGGCATGAGCCCGAAACAGCGCAAGCGCATCCTGCTCGATTGGGCCGATCGCGTCGCTGCCGAAGCGTTGCGGCTCGCCGCGCTCGAGAGCCGCGACATGGGCATGCCGATCCGGCTCGCCGAAGAGCTGGAGATCAATTTCGCGATCGACAGCCTGAGATGGTACGGCGAAGCGGCCGACAAGCTCTACGATGAGCTTGCGCATCTCGACGACAACGTCACCGCCATGATCTCGCGCACACCGCTCGGCGTGGTGGGCGCGATACTGCCCTGGAATGCGCCGGCCATGATCGGCGCCTGGAAACTCGGCCCGGCGCTGGTTGCCGGAAATTCGGTGGTGCTCAAGCCGGCCGAGGACGCGTCGCTGGTTTGTCTGCGCATCGCCGAGCTAGCGCTCGAGGCCGGCCTGACGGAAGGCGTGCTGCAGGCCGTTACCGGCGATCACAAGGCGGGCGCCGCGCTCGCCGCGCATCACGATGTCGACTGCATCACCTTCACCGGCTCGGGCGAGGTCGGCCGCAAGATCATGACCGCGGCGGCAAATTCGAACCTCAAGCGCGTCAGCCTCGAGTTGGGCGGCAAGAGCGCCAACATCGTCTTCGCCGACGCGCCGGACCTGGCGATGGCGGCCGACGTTTCCGTCGGCTTCATGTTCGGCAATCAAGGCCAGGTGTGCGAAGCGCCGACGCGGCTCTTGGTTCAGCGCGCCATCCGCGAGAGCTTTACCGACGAGGTAATCAAGCGCACGCGCGCGCTCAGAATAGGCAATCCGCTCGATCTGCGCACCGATCTCGGCCCGATCGTCAATGCCGGTCAACGCACACAAATTCTCGCCCGCATGGCGGGCGCGGAGAAAGAAGGCGTCCGCTTCGCTCTCGATGGCCGCGGCACCGAGGTGCCGGAGGCCGGTTTCTATCTGGCGCCGAGCGTCGACGTCGACGTCGACCCGAAGAGCTCGCTGGCGCAAGAGGAAATATTCGGGCCGGTGTTGAGCGTGCTCACCTTCGACGGCATCGATGAAGCCATCGCGCTCGCCAACGGCACCAGATACGGGCTCGGCGCTTCGATCTGGTCGAACAATCTCGACAACGTGCTCTTTATCACCAAGCGGCTCGTGGCCGGTAATATCAACGTCAACGGCGGCACCGGCCCTGTGGTCGAGCTTCCCTTCGGCGGCTTCAAGCAATCAGGCTTCGGCCGCGACCGTTCGCTGCACGCGATCGACAAATATTCCGATCTCAAGAATGTCATTATTCGCACCGCGCGGTAGTCGTCCGCGCGGCGGATCTTGTCAGCGTTGGGTTGCACTCTTGACCAGTGCGTCCCGCAACCGCTGCCGCACGGCTTCAGCCTGCTCCGGCGTCCAGCGCCGGAAACCCTTGCCGGTCTTTATGCCGAGTTCGCCCTTCTCGATCAGCGCTTCGAGATAAGGATGGGTGTGCGGCGTCACGTCGAGATCCGGCATCAGCGTGTCATGAATATTCCTGGTGAGATCGAGCCCGACCAGATCCGACTGTTCCAGCGGCCCGAGCACGCCGAGCCGCGCGCCGAAGCCTTGTTTGACCACGTCGTCGATCGTTTCCGCGTCGCACACGCCGGCGGCGACGAGCGCAATCGCTTCGCGCTTGAGCGCATGCTGCAAGCGGTTGCCGATGAAGCCCGGAATGTCGCGATGCACGAACACCGGGTGACGGCCGATCTTGCGCAAGACGGCAGCCAACCGATCGGCGGCCGGACGATTGGCCTCGCTCATCAGCACGATCTCGACCAGCGGGACGAGGTGCGGCGGATTCCAGAAATGCGCGCCGAGCACGCGGTCTTTATTCTTGAGGTCTGCGGCGATGCGGGTAATCGGCAGCGCCGAAGTGTTGCTGGCGAGGATCGCATCCGCCGGCGCCAGGCGCTCCAGGTCGGCGAAGACGGCCCGCTTGAGCGCAAGCTCCTCCGGCGCAGCCTCGATGACGATGCCGGCGCCGTTCACCGCCCATTGGATCGATTGCCCGGTGCTCACGCGTTCGGCGGCGGCGCGGTCGGCGCCAAGAAGATCGCAGATGTCGCGAATGCGCTGCGGCAGCTCGTCGAGCGCCTCGCGCGCCGGGTCTTGCACCCGCACATCGTAGCCGCCGGCAGCAAACAAATAAGCGATGCCGTGACCCATCAGGCCGGCACCGATCACGGCAATCTGCGGCTTCTTCATGAGGCGAGATTCTTTAATTTGCGCATGTCCTTATCGGGACGCCGGCGTCCACCGCCCGGATCAAGTCCGAGGGCAGGCTGTTTCCGGGACATGCGCTAACCAGCGGTGAAACCGCCATCGACATAGATGACCTGGCCGGTGCAGAAATCGGACGCCGGCGAGAGCAAATAGATCGCCATGCCGACGAGGTCCTCCGCTTCGCCGAGCCGCCCGAGCGGGATGCGCGACAAGGTGCGGGTGCGCGTCGCGTTGCCGACGTCGTCGTCCTTCCACATCCATTCGGTCAGCTTCGAGCGGAAGGTGGTGGGCGCAATTGCGTTGACGGTTGTGCCGTACTTGGCCCATTCGGTCGCGAGCACGCGCGTCAATGCGTCGGTGGCGCCCTTCGAGCTGCAATAGGCCGTGTAGCCAGAGAAGTTGCCGTGCCGGCCGCGCGTCGACGACATCAACAGGACTTTGCCTTTGATGCCTTCTTTTATCCAATAAGAACCGACCGCTTTCGCCATCAGCCACGGGCCGCGGACATTGACGTCCATCACGCGCTGCCAGTCTTCATAGGACTGGCTTTCGATGAAACCTGCTTTGTTGGTGCCCGAAGCCACCACCAGCTGATCGACGCGGCCGTAAGCGTCGAGCGCAGCCTTCAGGATCGCTTCTGCATCTTCAAGCGTATCCGGCCGGCGGACGATGCTTGCGACTTTGCCGCCGACATCGCGCACGTCATTGACCACGGTTTCCAGTTCCTCGGCCGTTCCGGATGCGAGCAAAAGCTTGGCGCCGAGCGCGCCGAGCGCGACGGCGCAAGCGTGGCCGAACGATCCGGAGGCGCCGGTAATGATCGCAACCTTGTCGCGCACGTCAAACAGCGACAACGGATTTCGAAATCTTCTCAGTGATCATCTCGTCAAATCGCTTCGCAATCTTATTTGCCGGTCTCGATGCGGAAACGCTGCTCCGGATCGAGCACGGCGACGACCCGGACGCCGCAGCCTTCGCCTTGCGGCCAGCGCCAGGGAAACGCCATGAAGGTGCAGCGCTTGCCGGTGATCGCATCGAGGTCGCCGTTGACATTCTCGATGCCGGGAATGCCGCCTTTGCACATCAGGGTTTTGTGCGCCGGCTCCCAATGCGGGAAATCCTGCATCGCGTCGCGGCCAGTCTCGCGCCGATATTCTTCGACAAGGTAGGGGTGCGACGGTCCCGGTCCGTGATCGATCAATTTGGTGCCGAGCGGATGATCGAGCGCCTGCACATCGACGCCGACCATTTTCACCTGCTTCTCCACCAGCCACTCGGCGGCCTCCTTATAGAGGCCCGGCGAATAGGCGTAGTACTCGTCGCTGTCGGCAAGCTTGTGATGCGTGCCGGTGTTGATCATGACGATGTCGTTCTTGCGGATCTTCGGCGTCGCCTTTTCAAGATCGTCCGGCGTGATGACGCCCCACTTGCCTTTGGGAATGGACACCGCAACGCCGGTGCCGAAGAACCGCCACAGCGGATAGCCGGTCAGGCTCGGCGTGTTCTCGGTCACATGCAGCGGCGCATCCATGTGGGTCGCGCGGTGCATGATCCCTTCGAACTCGGTGACATAAACGCCGTCGAGCGCGTGGAATTGCAGCGTCAACACGTTGATGCCGGGCGCGGACGGCCATTGCGGAATGCCGTGCCCCCACCGGGCGCTGAGATTGTAGAATTTGAGGCCCTTGGTGCTGGAATGGGTCGCCACCTGACCTTCCGCCTGGCGTTGCAGCCCGCTCATGATGCCGTCCCCGGTTCCAGACGATAGCTGCCGGCAGGATCAAGCAAGGCGACGAAGCGGACGCCGCAGGCGTCGCCTTCCGGCCAGTTCCACGGATAGGCATGGAAGGTGCAGCGCTTGCCGAGGAGCGCATCGATCTCGCCGCCGACATTTTCGATCGTCGGAATGCCGGCGCTCAGCAGGGCACGGTGCGCCGGATTCCATTCCGGAAAATCGGTCTTAGGATCGCGCCCGGTCGCCGTCTGATACGCCTTCGGCAAGCGCTTCATCTGCGGGCCGTTGCGCTGCAAGCCGAGCGATGTCGCCAGCGGATGATCGACTTGCGGCGTGTCGACCGCGACGAGCTTCACGCCTTTGGCGGCGAGCCACTCCGCCAATTCCTTGGCGAGGCCGGGCGAGTGACCGAAATATTCGATACTGTCGCTGTAACGCCGATGCCAACCGGTGACGATCACGACGATGTCGTCGGCCTCGACCGTTGGCGCAGCGCTTTCAAGATCGGCGACGGTGACGAACTCCCATTGCTGCTTGGGAATTGAGAGCACGACGCCCGATCCAAAAAAACGCTCAAGCGCAATGTCGCCGATGCCCGGAGCGCGCTGAATGAGATGGAGCGGCGCGTTCACGTGCGTGCCGCTGTGCATCACCATACGGATGCGCGTTGCCATGACGCCGTTCTTGGCATGGGTGCTGGAACGGTAGAGCTTGACTTCTTCGTAGCCCGGCAATGTGGGAACGCCGTGGCCCCATTCGTGACTGAGCTCGTAGAAGACAAGCCCGCTCTCGGGCTCCGTCACACCGGGCATCATGACCTCCCTGCGGCGCCGGCCGATTTCGCCGGGCGGCGCCCGACCTGCAAGCCTTGCAACAGGTCTTGCAGTAACTCTTGCAATGTGTGCGCCGGCCGAGAAGCCGGCCAATTCATACTCGGTGCGGCCGCATACACGAACGGTATGACGGCAGCCGAGCAGCCGGGCAGGGCCGCCGTATTCATGCGGACACCGCCGCCCGCACCATCGATTTGAAGCTTTCGATCATCCGCGCCGGCCGGTTCGTGCGCATATAAGCGAGGCCGGCCTCCGCGTCCCAGAATGTGCCCTCGTGCGTGATCGTGACCAGGCCGAAGCGCCTGACGTAATCGGCCATCAGCGTGGAAAAGAGGCCGAGAAAATCGCCCTGCTCGAGCAGGCGCAGCATCCCGATCAGGCTCGCTTCAACGGCAATCTTCGGCGGCTCGAGCCCATTGGCGACGAGGTATGAGCCGATACGGCTGGTGCCGACGCTGTCGTTGGCAAGCACGACCCAGGGAAAGCGCGCCAAATCCTCCGCCTTGACCGTGCCCTTGCCGGCGAGCGGGTGGCCGGCGCGCGCGACCAACGCCTGGCGGACGTTGACCAGCGGCTCCTTCACCAGTTCCGGCTGCGACGGGAAGGACAGCGTGACACAGGCAAGATCGATCTCGCCGGCGAGCAGCGCCGGGACGATGCTGTCGATGGCGCCTTCCGTCAGGCGAACTTTCACTTTCGGAAACTGCTGATGAAAGGCGGCGACGATGCCGGGCAAGATCGTCGAGACCCACATCGGTCCGGCGCCGATGCGGAGCGTCCCGGTGACGCCCTGCTCGAGCGCGCTGATCTCGGACAAAGCGTGACGGTATTCCAGTTCCATCAGCTTGACGCGGCGCGCCAAGACTTCGCCTTGTTTGGTCAGCGCCACGCCGGTCGGCAGACGCTCGAACAGCGGCACGCCGATCGTCTTTTCAAGTTGGCGGATGCTGCGCGTCAGCGCCGGCTGGCTGATATGCAGAGCCTCGGCCGCGGCGGTGATGTTCCGCTTTTCGACCACGCCCAGGAAATGACGAAGCAACCGCGAATGCATGACGAGACGGCCTTCCCGGCCCAAAAACGCGACAAAATCCGGTACACCATAACTTTGAGTTATGGCATTGACGAGGATTATATCGTAGTCTCAAGCACTTAGTTCGTTATCATGGTACCAGGTAGCGCTGGGGTAGCGTCCCCGTTTGGCCGCAAGATATACCAAGCGTTGCTCGGGTATCATACCCGCATGTACCCGCGCGGATTATTGCGGGTATCTCGTCGCCGAGCATTCCATTCATCGAAGCGGTCGCACGCACCAGCGATGAGGTCGAGCGCGGGGATGGCAACGCGCCGGATGAGCCAGACGGCGGCGCGGAGGCGATAGCGGCGAGGTCTCGTCATGCTACCTCCTTCAACGCGGGTGGTGGTGGTCGCCGATCAAGGAAAGCCGGGATTGATAGGTCGGCGGGAATGGCCAGATCCGGCCGCCGAGTTGCAGTCGGCTTCAGAGGGATAACGGCCTGCGACTTCGGCTCGATCGGACTGATATCAATAACCGGCGCACCGGGAAACTTGTAGCCACCAAGGATATTCACGGGCGGATCGCTGCGCTTGATAAGGCACGCGACCTGTCGTGTTGAGGGTTTGAGAACCCCGGCGATATGGTTGTGGATCTCCTTCGCTGACCAAGCGGGATGCTTGCGCGCCAGATCGCGTTTGGTGGCGTCGAACTGCGTTGCTAGCATTCCGGGGTGAACCGGGTGGCGCTCGCTCGCCGGCCAGTCCAGCGTCTGCATAGCGACGTAAACAGCGCGGCGGCACGCGAAGTCGAAGCTCTCGATCGGCGGTTCCGGGATCATGCGCGGACGCGCTACCCAATAGCCGTCATCCTCTTGGCGGATGCTCGCAGCTCTCTTGCCGTCACGGTCAAACAATTCCCAATCATCGTCGAGACTGGTCTCACTCATGCGGCGCCACTGCCAGCCCGGCTTACCGTTCGGCAGCGGCTTAGCGAGACCCTTCGGTAGCCACGGCTTGCCCCGTGCCGGCACGATCTCTGCCGCAATCAGGTCCTTGTCCTGGTGCTTGGTCTGACAGCCGCAGCAGAGAGTGATCCAGGCGCCGGCGCGGGTCTTGTGGTCGACCAGATCGTGGTCCTGACCGCAGTCGGCACAGTGGTCCAGCGGACTGCCGTCGAAACATAGGGCCAAAGCCGGCGCTAGACCCTTCCCGGTGGCCGTTTTGACCCCTGTATTTACTGGTACTTCTACCCCTCCTGCGGACGTAGGACGAGGAAAGTACCGTCCGAGCGCAAAATCTGCCTTTTTGAGCTGTCGGAGGGTGTTCCGACAGTCCGATTTCTTGCACAGCTTTTGGTGCTCGGATTTGCGCTCCATCGGCTTTTTGCAGATCAGGCAGCGCTTGCGGTAGAAACTGCCGTAGCACCCTCTCCCGCAGAACGCTTCACGCTCGTTGGTTACCGGCGTCGGTAGGTTCGTTTGGCAGTGGCGACAGCGCTTGCGGGTTTGGTTATCGAAATCGACCATTGAAATCCTCCATAAATGAAAAAACCCGGCGACGAGGCCGGGTTGTGTCGTGGTTCTGAAAAAGGAAGGCGGCTCCGGCCGCGCCGCTCAACAGGAGGGAAACGAAACCTTTAAAAACGAGCCTACAGTCCGCCTAACTCGAACACCATTTCTGGGCACTATCGTTATCGTCAACTGATCCGAAAGAGCCAAGAGATTTCGGAGGCGCGTAGGATCGTCTTTACAATAGCGACCCTTTTCTTTAATCAACCTAAAGGGCATCGACGATGGGCCTGCTTGATAAATTGCTTGGTAAATCCTCGATCCCGCCTTCGCCCGAGATGGCCGCTTTAGCATCGTCGCCAAAGCTTCGCACCGCAACAGATGAGTTGCTGGAGCGCGGCATAACGGGCATGCGGCACTACTTAATTTATCTTCTTAAAGATTTCTATTCACAACAAGGATACGGCGATGAAGCCATAATGCTTTCGTGCGCAATCGTGAATTACGCTGTAGCTGAAGAGGATCGTGTTGATCGCGAGGGAAGTGAAAAAGTAAAGCAGTATAAAGCACAAAAGCATGAGCTAATTAGGAGCGAGGCTGCAAAAATATGTTTCCAGACGCCTGATGCCGTACAAGTATTACCGTATCTTTACGCGGCGGAACTCCTTTATCTGAATATTTTCATGTTTTCGGCCAAGCTCGGCGACAAAAAGTGGGCATTTGACAAAGCGCATGAACTCACTGAGCGCGCAAACGAATTGGGTGTTATCCTACCGAACCAGTATGAGATTTGCGGCAGGCATGACGCACCATATTCGTGCGCTCAGGTGCTCGAGGCGTTTGCAAGCAACCTCCCACTCGATGATTTGTGGAC
>CAVREN010000072.1:0-71772 GCA_963720115.1 uncultured Alphaproteobacteria bacterium | reverse complement strand
CACGCCCAGTCAAAGAGGGAACAGCAATGCGAGAATATCGTATTTTCACCATCGGCTCGGACGGTCACTTCGCTGGTGTTCCGAAGATTGTGAAATTCGCCAATGACGACGAAGCCATCGAGAAGACGATGCCGATGCTGAATGGTGCGGAAATAGAAAATCTGGAATCTTGAGCGCCGTATCGTGAGGTTGCCGGGCAACTTACCAAAGGCGTAGTCGGTAAAAGATCAGCGCGGCGCGGCGACGGAACTCGCGAATGCAGGCGCGCGTTGCCGGTCAGAGAGAGACATGATCCTCCTGGAAATTCTTGCGGTCGTAGTGCTGTTAGCTGTGATCCTCGGCGCTCTTGGGGTTTACCGGCGCCGGATTGAGCACCATTAGATCAGCGCGGCGCGCTACTGGCTTCTATTGGCTTATTGGGCTGTCTTCATTAAGAATGCTTAGTATTTTCAACGTGTTATCGCCAGCTAGCCATTCCTGCGCGAAATGTCCGGCCTCGGCGAATTCAAGCGGCGGCGGGCAGCCGCGAATGTCGCGATGCAGCGCACGCATCACCGGCGCGCCCAGTACCGGATCGGCCATGCCGATCGCCATGACGCTTCGTCCGCTCCATGTATTGCGCCAGAAGTCGCGCGCCGCGCGCTCGATGGCGGCGCCGTCGCTGTCGGGAAATTCCGGCACCAGATTCGGGAAGCGCCGCACGCCTGCCTTGTAGCTTGCGTCCGGGAAGGGCGCATCATAAGCGGCGACTTCCGCGGCCGTCAGGTGCGGGCAGGCGCGCGCCATCAATCGGCCGATGGCCATGTCCGGCTGGCTGTTGGAAAAAGCCCGCCAGTCGAGAAAGCCCTTGGGCAACGGCACTTCGCCGGTCGGCAGCGCGGTATTGATGACGATCAAGCGGTTGAAACGCTCCGGCATCTCCATCGGCAGCGTCAGCCCGAGCAGACCGCCCCAGTCCTGCACCACGAGCGTCACGTCTTTCAGATCAAGCGCGCGCACGAATGCGATCAGGCTGTTGCGATGGAAATCGAAGGTATAGACCGCGTCCTCGGCCGGCTTGTCGGAGCGTCCGAAACCAAGGAAATCGGGCGCCACCGCGCGGCCGCCGGCGGCGAGGAAATGCGGGATCATGCGCCGGTAGAGATAGCTCCAGGTCGGCTGGCCATGCAGGCAGAGAAAAACCGGCGCGCCCGCCGGTCCTTCGTCGATATAGGCCATGGACAGTCCGGCATAGCCCGGCAAATCGGCGCGGGCGTGCGCGCGATAGGGAAAACCGGGCACATTGGCGAACCGCTCCGGCGGCGTCCGCAATATTTTGGTCATCAGCTCCCCCAAACCGCTCGATCCGTAGGATGGGTTGAGTGCAACGAAGCCCAGCATGCGGCCGTTCGGATTGACGACAGGTTTCGCTGCCGCTCAACCCATCCTATACCGACTTGAGTGCGGCGAGGGATCGCAAATCGACGCCGGCGGAAGACCGCGAAGTCCCGAAAGCGACGCGATTATTTGAATTCGGTCGAAACGTCCGTCACCGGCTGCCGGCCGCTCATCCATAAATTTGACTTGGCCGTGCGCCGCGTCGAGCGCCTTCATCAGGTCGACGCTGCGGATCGACTGATCGTCATAGGTCCTGAAATACCAACGCAGGTTTTTCAGATCGGCAGCGCTCGACCAGGTCGTGGCCTCGGCATGCACCCGGCCATTGTCCACCTCGCGCACGGAACCGTATGGGATGTCGAAATTGTTGAGGATGTGGAAGGCCTGCAGCACGGCTTGCGGCGCGGTTTCGGAAGGAAACGCCGATTGCGAAAACGCCACCGCGCGCACGAAGCGCGACGGCGGCGTGAAGTCGCCCGGCAATCCGCGCAAGCCCGAGCCCTGGCCGAATTGCGCCAGCGTAATCCCGCCGAGATCGACCGGCGGCACATTGGTCGCACTGAGATTGATGTAGTTGCGCAGATTGGTCATGTGCCAGTCGAAGGTGGGCGCATTGGTCACGACGCCGAGCGGATTGTCGTAAATCTTCAGGCCCTTGTTCAGCGGCTCGATCACCACCGCCTTGCCGGTGCGGTCATGCACGACGAAATGCACCGGCGCCGGCTGTCCGAACTCCTCCAGCGCCACCGGCACCAGCACGACCTTGTCGAAATTGGCCTTGACCTCTTCGACATTGGCGAAGTTGCCAAGGAGCCAATTGGCATATTCGTGCGGGGCCATCGCGTGCGCAGCGTTCTCCTTTGTCGAGTCCGCATAGCTCGCATAGCCCGGGAAATAGAACAGGCCGACATAAAGCCCTTGGTCGTTGATGCCGTCGATGATCGCCGTCAAGCCTTCGCCGTTGGCGCCGGCGAAGCCGTATTTGGTCTTGTAGCTGATGCCCTTGCCGCCGTCGGGCAATGAGCCCGTGAGCGCCGTTCCGGCCGGGACGATCAGCACTTCCGAATGCAGATCGAAACCGAATTCGAGCGAACGCGCCGCCACTACGCCGCCGTCCTTGGCGACGAGCCGAATGCCGGTGCAGGCCTCCGCCGTAGGCGCAACGATGAGGGCCGCAACGAGAGCAGCGATGAGCGGCGAGCGAAACATGGAATCCTCCCCATGAATGCCGGATTGGCGAAAGGCGCGGCGTTCGAATGTGTGTTGCGTTGCGGCCGGTCGACCGGAGATGCGGCCGACACTAGGGCTGGAAGATTTCATTCCTCTTAATCCCTCCCGTTTCCATCCCACTCGTTTTCCGACCGGATAATCCGGCAGATAGAATTTTAAACGCCTCGCTTTCTCTGCTCGGGTGCATGAGGCTACCTGAGGCGGCAAGACGGGTTGGGCGCGGGGATGCCGCGGAGAAGCGGCCGATAATTGGTTCCGCGCGACAATCAACTTTGCGAGAGCGTTGCTCCATTTGTCAGATGTCGTCGTTGGAAACATGATGGCGTTCGCCGTCGTCGTCTGAAGCTCAGGTTGAAGAAATACATTTGGAGCATTGTCATGATCGACCGCGCGGTTCGTCAGTTCCGCGAGCGCGTAAGGATTGTGCGACCCGCCGCTGCATCCGTGTTCGTTGTTGCGTTCGCGCTCGTCGCCGCCGCGCCGGCGAGTTTCGCGCAATCGTCACAGAACGCCACCGCCAAGGGGCAAACCGATGGCTGCGCCGCCGACAACGGCGGCATCACACTGTCGCCCGGCTTTTGCGCAACGGTGTTCGCCGACAATCTAGGCCACGCTCGGCAAATGGCCTTCGGTCCTGACGACGTCCTGTATGTGAACACATGGAGCGGCGCCTATTTTCACAACGGCAAAGTGCCGCCCGGCGGTTTTCTGATCGCGCTCAAGGACACAAAAGGCGACGGCCACGCCGATCGGGTCGAACGCTTCGGCGACAGCATGGCGCAAGGCTCGGCGGGCGGCACCGGCATTCGCGTCTACAAGAACGGCCTCTACGCCGAACAGAACGACAAGATCATCCGTTATCCGCTGCCGGCTGATGGCATCGCGCCGAAGGAAAGTCCGCAAGTCATCGTCTCTGGGCTGCCGCTCACCGGCGATCATCCGATGCATCCGTTCGCCATCGATGACGAAGGCCAGTTCGTCGATCTCGGCTCGGCGACCAATTCCTGTCATTTCCAGAATCGCATGCCGAATTCGCCCGGCCATCTGCCTTGCACGGAGCTTGAGACTCGCGCCGGCATCTGGCTCTACGACGCCAACAAGAAAGATCAGCATTTCTCGCCGGCCGAACGCTACGCCACCGGGCTGCGCAACGGCGAAGGCTTTGCGTTTGATTCCGCTGGGCATCTGTTCGTCACTCAGCACGGCCGCGATCAGCTTTCGCAGAATTGGCCGCGCTACTTCAACGCGCTGCAAAGCGCCGAACTGCCGGCCGAGGAGATCGTGCTCCTGCAGAAAGGCGCCGACTACGGCTGGCCGGAATGCTACTATGATCAGCTTCAGAACAAGCTCGTGCTGGCGCCGGAATATGGCGGCGACGGCAGAGAGGTCGGCGTGTGCGCCAGCAAGCAAGCGCCGGTGGTGGCTTTTCCCGGGCATTGGGCGCCGAACGACCTTTTGATCTATGCCGGCAAGGCGTTTCCCGCCGGCTATCAAGGCGGCGCATTTGTTGCCTTCCACGGTTCGTGGAATCGCGCACCTGAGCGCCAGGGCGGCTACAACATCGTGTTTCAGCCGCTCGCCGATGGGAAGGCGGCCGGACCTTTCATCGTCTTCGCCGATGGCTTTGCCGGCGCGGTCGAGGAGCCGGGTGAGGCCGCGCACCGGCCATCCGGATTGGCGATGGGACACGACGGAGCGCTTTACATTTCTGACGATTGGCACGGCCGCATCTGGCGCGTCACCTATCACGGCGCTGCCGATGCGGCTTCGGCGCCCGCGCCGAAAGTTGCCGGCCGCACATCCGGCGAGCCCGGCCCGCCTGAGGGCACGCATCCCGATGCCGGCCGCACGGTTCTGGCCACGCTGCCCGTGCCTGCGGGCGCCACGGCCGAACAGGTGGCCTTGGGTGAGCGCATCTTTCACGGCGAAGTTGCCGGCGGCACCTGCGCCGGCTGCCACGGCTCCGATGCGAACGGATCGCCGCAGGGACCGTCGCTGGTCAGCGGCAAGTGGTTGGATACGGATGGCACGCTCGCCGGCCTTCGTCACACGATTACGGATGGTGTGTCGAAGCCGAAGAACTCTTCGCCGCCGATGCCGCCGCGTGGCGGCGCGCCGCTGACCGACGCCGATGTCACGGCCGTCGCCGCCTATGTCTGGGCGATCAGCCATCCGAACGGGAAATAATGGCGGCGTAAGCTCATCGCTGGCGGCCTATGCCGAACCGCCGCGAAAGGGTTTGTTTGCGCATGATCTTTTCTGAAAACCGGGTTCCACTTTTCCGGATCATGCTCTAGCCTCCTCCAGCAAAGCCGATCTGGGGCGCCGGATTGGCAGGGGGAGGACGCCATGAGCCGTTCGGGTGCCGTCTTATTTCTGGTCGTTGCGTTCGCGATGCCGGCCGTTGCGGCCGAAATGCCCTCGCGCAAAGCGGGGCTGTGGGAGATCAACACCAACGCGAGCGGCCGCTCCATCAAGATACAGCAATGCATCGACGCGGCAACCGATCAGGCGATGCAATCGCACGCCTCTTCCTCGGGCACAATTGCTCCAAGCGCGACGTGCAGAAATCGGCGACCGGCATGACGATCAATTCAGTCTGTACCATCGCCGGCAAGACCATGACCTCGCACATCGTCGTCAGCGGCAGCTTCGACAACAACTACACCATGACGATCACGAGCGAGGGCGGTGCGCTGCCGGCGCCGCGCACCATAACGCTCGAAGCCAAATGGCTTGGCCCCTGCGCGGCGGATCAAAAGCCCGGCGACATGCTCATGTCGAACGGCATCAAGATGAACATCATCGACATGCAGAAGGGAATGCGGCCGCCGGGCACGCCCGGCGCGGCGCCTGGGCATTGATCAGGCCGCCCGCTTGCGCTCCTCCGGCACGAGCCAGATGGTCAGCCGCTCGGTGCCGCGCAGCACATCGAACGTGACGCTTCTGCCGATCCGCTCGCCGGTGAGCGCGCGGATGAGATCGTCGGCGCCGGTGATGGTCTGCCCGTCGAGGCTGAGCACGATGTCGCCGGCCTTGAGGCCGGCACGGTCGGCAGCGCTCCCGGCCTCCACGGTCGCCACCATCACGGCGCTCGCCTGATCGAGCTCGGCCGCACGCCGCCGCCGGGGCGGGATCACCGTCTGTTGTGCCGATATGCCGATGAAGGCCCGCCGCACGCGGCCGTGGCGGACGAGTTCGCCGAGCACGAAGCTTGCCGTGTTGGCGGCGACCGCAAAGCAGATGCCCTGCGCGCCCATGATCACCGCGGTGTTGATGCCGACCACCTCGCCGCGCGAGGACACGAGCGGTCCGCCCGAATTGCCGGGATTGAGCGCGGCATCGGTCTGGATCACGTCGTCGATCAGCCGGCCGGTCGAGGCGCGCAGCGACCGGCCAAGCGCCGAGACCACGCCGGTGGTCACCGTCGATTCGAAACCGAGCGGATTGCCGATGGCGATCACCAATTGCCCGCGCTTCAGGCTCTTGGAATCGCCGAGCGGTGCGGCCGGCAAGCGTCACCGCCTGGTCGACGCGAATGAGCGCCAGGTCGGTGTCGGGATCGTCGCCGACCAGCCGTGCCTGCAGGTCCTGGCCGTCGGCCGTGGTGACGGCGATGCGGCCGCCGGCGCCGGCGGAGCCTGCGACGTGGCTATTGGTCAGGATGAGGCCGTCCGGTGCCACGACGACGCCGGAGCCGGTGCCGCCGCGATTCCCATTCCGGCCCCCGTTGGCGGAGCCGCGGTTGGGCGCGCGGACGGCAAGCCCGACCACGGCCGGGCCGACGCGGTCGACCACGTCGATGACGGCGCGCGAATAGGCGTCGAGCAACGCCTGGTCCTCGGCCGGAACGGCAGATGATGTGGATGGCTCTGCGGCGGGGATCCCCCCGCCCAGGCCGGCGCTCAGGGGTATGACTTTCACGGATTTTCGCCTTGTTGCCCGGCAGTTACCGGACTGGACATATGGGAAGCCCGGCGCGCTTGGAAAAGGCTTCCGATGTTCTCCCGGCAAACCGGCCTCCTTGACGAGAGTGTCGGCAGAGCCGACGTCGGCGCTGCCTCCGTTTCGCGGTGGCCGGCGGAAAGCCGCCTAACCTTACCTATTTAGGGGGAAAACGTCGCATGCGTTGACACGCCCGATCGCATATGGTGCGGAAGATCATCCCCGAAGGAGACCTTATGGTGATCGCCTCTGTGGCGCGCCCGGTGGCCGCCCTCTCGATCGCGGCAGCGTTTTTGGCTCTCGCCGGCTGCGGCGAAGCGCCGAAGCAGGCCTCAGCGCCGCCACCGCCGACCGTGACGGTGGCCAAGCCGATCGAGCGCACGGTGATCGATCAGGATGAGTATGTCGGCCGCTTCGTCGCCGTCGATAGCGTCGAAATACGCTCGCGCGTCTCCGGCTACCTGTCGGAAATCCGTTTCACCGACGGCCAGTTGGTCAAGAAGGGCGATCTTCTCTTCGTCATCGACCACAAGCCGTTCCAGATCGTGCTCGACCAGATGCGCGCCAATCTCGCCCAGGCGCGCGCCAACCTCGCGTTCACCGAAGCCGATCTCGCGCGCGGCCAGGAACTGGTGCGCAACAAGACGATGACCGAGCAGATGTTCGATCAGCGCAAGCAGGCGAAGAGCGTAGCGGAAGCCGCCGTCTCCGCGCAGGAGGCCATGGTCCATCAAGCCGAGCTTGACCTCAACGATTATTCCAATCTGCGCGCCCCGGTCGACGGCCGCATCGGCGACCGCCGCGTCTCCGTCGGTAACCTGGTGACCGGCGGCAATGGCTCGAACACCACGCTGCTGGCCACCATCGTCTCGGTCGATCCGATCCGCTTCGAGTTCACCTTCGACGAAGCATCCTATCTGCGCTACCAGCGCTTCGCCGGCACGGCCGGCAAGATGGCGAGCGCCGACGGCGGCATACCGGTCACGCTCAAGCTCATCGACGAAGACGATTTCAGTCACACCGGCCGGATGGACTTCGTCGACAACGTCATCGACAAATCCTCGGGCACGATCCGCGGCCGCGCGGTCTTTGCCAACCCGGACGGACACTTTACCCCCGGCATGTTCGGCCGCGTCCGTGTGCCGGGCTCGCTGCCGCACACCACGTTGCTTGTGCCCGACGCTGCGCTCGGTACCGAGCAGTCGCGCAAATACGTGCTTGTGGTCGACGACAGCAACACGGTCCGCCTGAAATATGTGACGCCGGCTCAGCTCGACGGCGGCTTGCGCGTGATCAAGGACGGCGTGGCCGCCAACGATCGGGTGATCGTCAACGGCCTGATGCGCGCGCGCCCGGGCGGCAAGGTGACCCCGCAGGAAGCGGGTGCGCCGCCCGCGCCGTCGGCAGCGAAAGAGGCGAGCAAGAACGGCGCCCAGACCAAAGCGGATTGAGTCGTGAACGGAACTCGGCCCCACTGTCCGCTCGTCCCCGCGAAGGCGGGGACCCAGCCCGTGGATTCCCGCGTTCGCGGGAATGAGCGGAGAGATGCGCTTTTCGGTTTGAGCAGGCCATAGATGCGCATCTCGCATTTCTTCATCGACCGGCCGATCTTTGCCGCGGTGATCTCGGTGATCATCACGATCCTGGGCGCCGTGTCGTTCCTGCGCCTGCCGATCGCGCAATATCCCGAGATCGCGCCGCCCTTGATCAGCGTCACCGGCCAATATCCGGGCGCCAGCGCCGAAGTGGTCGCCTCGACCGTGGTCACGCCGATCGAGCAGCAGATCAACGGCGTCGAGAACATGATCTATATCGCGTCGAACTCGACCGCCGACGGCCGCTTCTCGATCGCGGTCAGCTTCGAGCTCGGCACCAATCTCGACATCGCCCAGGTGCAGGTGCAGAACCGCGTCGCCATCGCCAATCCGCGATTGCCGGCGGACGTGCGCAATATCGGCGTCACGGTGCAGAAGGCGTCGCCCGACCTGATGATGGTCGTGCACCTCTATTCGCCGGACAAGTCGCGCGACACGTTGTTCATCTCCAACTACGCCACGCTGGAAGTGACCGACGCGGTCACCCGCGTCGATGGCGTCGGCTCGATCACCGTGTTCGGCGCGCGCGACTATGCGATGCGGGTGTGGCTCGATCCCGATCGCATGCAGTCGCTTGGATTGACGGCGAACGACGTCACCAGCGCGCTGCAAGGCCAGAACATCCAGGTCGCGTCCGGCATGCTCGATCAGCCGCCGGCCAAGCAGCAGGGCGCGTTCCAGATTTCGGTGCGGACGCTCGGTCGCCTCGCCGATCCCGAGGAATTCGATTCGATCGTCATCAAGGAGACGCCGAGCGCGGTGGTGCGATTGAAGGACGTCGCCAAGGTCGAACTGGCGGCGCAGGATTATTCGTCGAACTCTTATCTCGATCACTATCCCGCGGTCGCGCTCGGGATTTTTCAGCGTCCCGGCTCGAACGCGCTTGAGACCGCGCAGGCCGTGCGCGATTTGATGGAGAAGCTGTCGAAGCGTTTCCCGACCGGCGTCAAATACGACATCTTCTTCGATCCGACGCAGTTCATCCGAGAATCCGTCGACGCGGTGATCCACACCATCGCCGAAGCCATCATCCTGGTGGTGCTGGTGGTGATCCTGTTCCTGCAGACCTGGCGCGCGGCGATCATTCCCTTGGTCGCCATCCCGGTTTCGCTGGTCGGCACCTTCTTTTTGATGGCGGCGTTTGGATTCACGCTCAACAATCTGTCGCTGTTCGGCCTGGTGCTGGCGATCGGTATCGTGGTCGATGACGCCATCGTGGTCGTCGAGAATGTCGAGCGCAATATCGCGACCGGGCTTGCGCCGCGCGAGGCGGCGAAGAAGAGCATGACCGAGGTCGGCTCGGCGCTGATCGCCATTGCGCTTGTGCTGTGCGCCGTGTTCGTGCCGTCGGTGTTCATCACCGGCATCTCCGGTCAGTTCTACCGGCAATTCGCGCTCACCATCGCCGGCGCCACCATCATTTCGCTGATCGTGTCGCTGACTTTGTCGCCGGCGATGTGCGCGCTCCTCCTCAAGCACCACGATCCCACCCAACGCGACCGCTGGTGGGAGGTGCCGGTCCATCGCTTCTTCGGCGCCTTCAATTGGAGTTTCGACAAGGTCGGCGGAGGACTTTCCTGGCTTGCCAGCCGCACGGTGCGCCGCGCCGCCATCATGTTCGCGATCTATCTGATCGTCATCGGCTTTGGCCTCAACGCCTTCCGGCAGACGCCGGTCGGCTTCATCCCGCAGGTCGACGGCGGCTATCTGATCGCGGTCGTGCAATTGCCGCCCGGCGCCTCGCTCTCACGCACCGATGAAGTACAGCAGCGCGCGCTCGATATCGCGCTGCAGGTCCCCGGCGTGGCGCATGGGGTGAACGTGGTCGGCTTCTCCGGCGCCACCTTCACCAACGCGCCGAATGCGGGCGCGATCTTCATCACGCTCAAGCCGTTCGAGGAGCGCGCCAAGGATCCGGCCCAATCGGCGCGGGGGATTCAGGCCGAACTGACCAAGCGCCTGTCGCAGATTCAGGACGGCTTGCTGTTCGTCGTGCTGCCGCCGCCGGTGCGCGGCATATCGAGCTCCGGCGGCTTCCGCATGATCGTTGAGGATCGCGCCGGCCAGGGGCCCGCCGCGCTTCGCACCGTCACTGCCGATCTCATGGCGCGCGCCAACCAGACGTCCGGCGTGACGCGGGTCTTCACGATGTTCGAAACGTCGACGCCGCAAGTCTATCTCGACATCGACCGCACCAAGGCGCAGCTCCTCGGCGTCAATGTGCAGGACGTGTTCAACGCCCTGCAGGTCTATATCGGCTCGGTCTACGTCAACGACTTCAATCTGTTCGGCCGCACCTACCGGGTCACCGCGCAGGCGCGCGACGAGGACCGGCGCAACGTCGCCGATGTGCTCAAGATCCGCGTGCGCAATTCAAGCGGCGATACCGTGCCGCTCGGCTCGTTCACCACCGTGCGCGACGTTGCCGGGCCGTTCCGCGTGCCGCATTACAATCTCTATCCGGCCGCCGAACTGGACGGGGAGCCCGCGCTCGGATTTTCGCAGGGCCAAGGCATCGGCATCATGGATAAGCTCGCGGCCGAGACCCTGCCGGAGGGCTTCGCCGCGGATTGGACGTCGCTTGCCTTCCAGCAGATCCGCGCCGGCAATACGGCGATGTTCGCCTTCATCCTCGCGGTGGTTTTCGTGTTTCTCGTGCTGGCCGCGCAATATGAAAGCCTGACGCTGCCGCTTGCGGTCATCATGATCGTGCCGATGTGTCTCGTGGCGGCGATATCCGGCGTCATTCTGCGTGGCATGGACAACAACATCCTCACCCAAGTCGGTTTCGTGGTGCTGATCGGGCTTGCCGCCAAGAACGCGATCTTGATCGTGGAATTCGCGCGCCAGCTCGAGGATCAGGGGCTGAGCCGTTGGGATGCGTCGGTCGAGGCGACGCGGCTGCGGCTGCGGCCGATCCTGATGACCTCGTTCGCCTTCATCCTCGGCGTCACGCCGCTCGTCTGGGCGATCGGCGCCGGCGCCGAGCTGCGGCAGGCGCTCGGCACCGCCGTGTTCTTCGGCATGATCGGCGTGACCGCCTTCGGCCTGATCTTCACGCCGGTCTTCTATGTGATCGCGCGCTGGATCGCCCAGCTCGGCCCGCGGCGCGGCAAGAAGCCCGCGCCGAGCACGCAAGCGGCGGAGTAGGCGCGGAGAGCATGATCCGGAAAAAGCCTGCCTCGGATTTGATCCGGGTGGATACCGGTTTTCCGAAGAGATCATGCCCACGCAAAAACGCTCGAGAGGGATGACGATTCGAAGAAAAGTCATCCGGCTCAAGCGCGGAACGGACGCCAATTCGTCATCCTTGTCGGGTAGAGCATCATCAAGAGAAGCGTTGTCGGCTTTTCGAAAAGATTATGCTCAATCAAGATGCTAAAGCGCGATATTGAGATCGAGCTAGAGGGACTTCGCGCTTTGCACTAACGCTCGCGTACCAGGCCGGTACCTGAGTGATGGATGAAAAATGTTTCCACTTCCCAAACGCGTCTTTCTCACCCGCGGCGTCGGCATCCACCGCCAGCAGTTGGCCGCTTTCGAATATGCGCTGCGCGATGCCGATATCGAACAGCAAAATCTGGTTTCGGTCTCGTCGATCTTGCCGCCGCAATGCGAGCTCATTCCGCGCCAGGTCGGCGTCGCCGCGCTAAGCCCGGGCGAGATCACCTTCTGCGTCATGGCGCGGTCCGAGACCAACGAATTCGGCCGGCTCGTCGCCTCCGGCATCGGCCTCGCCCGGCCCAAGCATTCGTCGCATTATGGTTATATCTCCGAGCACCATGCCTTCGGCATGTCGGAGGGGGAGGCCGGCGAATATGTCGAGGATCTCGCGGCCAGCATGCTTGCCTCCACGCTCGGCGTCGAGTTCAACCCCGACGCCGCCTGGGATGAACGAAAGCGAGTCTATGAGATGAGCAATCTGATCGTCGACACCCAGTCGATCGCTTCCGCAGCGGTGGGCGCGCCGCGCGGCGAATGGACCTGCGTGGTCGCCGCCGCAGTCTTTTTGTTCAGCACCGGCAATTCCGTCGAACCATGACCGGCGTCGCGACCTTCGCTGTCCCACCGAGCTTTCTCGGCATCGCGCGCAACGATCCGGCCGCGCCGGTGTGCGTCGCCGGCATTCCCTTCGATCTCGGCACCACCGACCGCGCCGGTGCGCGCTTCGGCCCGGCGGCGATCCGACAGGCAAGCCGCATGCTGATCGACGGCGATCATCCGGTGCATTGGGTCAATCCGGCGGCGCTGCCGCTCGCCGATATCGGCAATTTCGCCATCGCCCTCGGCGATATCGCCAAGAGCCTGGCGCTGATCGAGGAACAGGCCGCCAGCATCGCGCATCTCGTCGCGTTCGGTGGCGACCACGGCATCACGCTGCCGCTGCTGCGTGCACTCGCCAAACGGGACGGCCCGATCGCGCTCGTTCACTTCGACGCGCATGTCGACACCTGGCCGGATAATTTCGGGCAGACCCAAGCGCATGGCACGGTCTTCTATCACGCCATCGAGGAAGGCTTGGTGAAGCCGCGGCAAATGGTGCAGATCGGCATTCGATCGCCGCTCGAGCGCGCCGTGCATCATTGGACGCTGGCGCAAGGCGTCACGATCGTCTCGGCGCAGAAGGTCCACGAGCAGGGACCGGCCGCGACCGCCGAGCAGATTTGCGCCGTCGTCGGCGACGGTCCGGTCTATCTCAGCTTCGATATCGATGCGCTTGATCCTGCTTTCGCGCCGGGCACCGGCACGCCGGAAGTGGGCGGGCTCGCCACCTGGCAGGCGCAGGCGATTCTGCGGCGGCTCGCTGGCCTGCAATTCGTCGGCATGGATCTGGTCGAGGTCAGCCCGCCTTACGATGTCGCCGAGACCACCGCGCTCGCCGGCGCCACCATGGCCTGGGAATATCTCTGCCTGCTCGCGGCGCGGCAGAATGCGGAGTGATTGGGCTCGCCGCTCTTTTCCGCTCGTCCCCGCGAAGGCGGGGACCCAGAAGTTGAGTCCATGGAGCCTGCCTGCCCCAACTGGATTCCCGCTTGCGCGGGAATGAGCGGAGGTAACTCCCTGATCGCTCAGCTCAACTATTCAGCCGCACATCCATCGCTTCCTTGAGGAAGCCGCGCAGCGCATCCGTATCGAACGGCTTGCGCAGGATGCGCAGATCGGCGGGCGCCGCCCGCGCGGCGTCGCTGTAGCCGGTGGTCAGGATCACCGGCAGATGCGGATATTGCGCGCGAATTTCGCTCGCGAGCCCGACGCCGTCGATGGTGCCCGGCATGACGATATCGCTGAACACAAGATCGACCCGCGTGCCGGCGGCGAGCAATTGCAGCGCCGCCTCGGCCGACTCGCGGTAGAGCGTCCGGTATCCGAGATGCTCGAACAAGGACGAGGTGACCTCGGCGACGTCGGCGCTATCGTCGACGATGAGCACGGCCGGGCGTCGCGCATGCAGTTCGTCTATCTCGTCGCCATCGTCGTCTGCGACCTGCTCGGACGGCAGCGCCGGCAACAGCACGGTGATGATCGTTCCTTCGCCAACTCGGCTGTCGGCCTTGACCAGTCCGCCGGATTGATGGGCGAAGCCGTAGACCTGCGACAAGCCGAGCCCGGTGCCCTTGCCGACTTCCTTGGTGGTGAAGAACGGGTCGAAAACCTTGGTGAGGAGATCGGGCGGAATGCCGGTGCCGCTGTCGCTGAATTCGACGGCGACGAATTCGTTGCCCTCTTCATCGCCGCGCTCGGACGGCACGTTGCGGATGGAGATGCGGAACGTGCCGCCGTTCGGCATGGCGTCGCGCGCATTGACCGCGATATTGACGATGGCGAGCTCGAGCTCCGCCAGGTCGACCTTCACCGGCCAGACATTCGGATCGCTCTTTTCGTCGTAGACGATATTGCCGCGCAGCGAGCTTTCGATCATCGGCCGCATGTTGCTGATGCAGACGTTCAGATCGATCACCGTCGGCGTCAGGTGCTGGCGGCGGGCGAAGGTCAACAATTGCCGGGTCAGGCTTTCGCCCCGCTTGGCCGCGGTCTGGATGGCTTCGATGGCGCGCGGCAGTTTCGGGTCGAGCAGGCGCTTGAAGGTCTGCGCATTGCCGCCGATGATCATCAGCAGGTTGTTGAAATCGTGAGCGATGCCGCCGGTCAATTTGCCGATGGCTTCCATCTTCTGCGCCATGGCCAGCTGCTCGCGCGCCTGCACCAGCTTCTCCTGGGTGTCGAGCCGCTCGGTCGCGTCGCGCACCACATTGGCGAATCCGATCAGGTTGCCGGAATTATCGCGGATCGAGGTGACCGAGCCGGTGACGAAGAACAGCGTCCCGTTCTTTTTGATGCGCCAGCCCTCGACGTCGTGCTTGCCTTTTTGGATCGCCCATTCCAGCGCGCGGTTCGGCTCGCCGGCGCGCCGTTCGTCGGGCCGGTAAAAGATGCCGATGTGCTTGCCGATGATCTCGTCGGCGGTGTAGCCGATCATGTGCTCGGCCGCCTTGTTCCAGCTCGCCACCCGGCCCGCCGTGTCGAGCAGGAAGATCGCGTAATCGACGATGCCCTCGATCAGGATCTGAAAATGCCGGCGCGAGCTGTCGAGCGCGAAGTTCGTCTGCGCGAGCTGCCGGTTCAGTTGCTCCTGCGCTCGCAGCAGGCGCGCTTCGGTATCCTGAGTACAGGCGATCGCGGCGCTGAGCACGAGCGGCGGCAGTGAGACGCCGATCGAGAGCGCAAACAGGAGCGGCAGCGGATAGGTGATTGCGGCCGTCGCCGCTTGCGCATCGCCGGCCGCGAGTCCCCAGGTCGCGATCGCGCAGAAGATCAGCGCCGTGGTCGCGGCGTTGCGGCGGCTGCCGCGCAGGGCCGCCCAGATCAGAGGGACGACGATGAGAAAGCCGAGCAACACCCGGTAGGGCTGCGCGGCTTCCATGGCACCTTCGACCGGAGGGCCGAAGGCGAGAAACCCGATGGCGGCGGCGAGCAGGTAAATCGCCGTGGTCTCCGCCACGTTCCAGCGGCCGAGCGCTCGCCAATCGCCGAAGGCCCACAGCACCACGACCGGGACGATGATCAGGCCCGCGGCCGCGTCCGCGAGCCACCAGTTCGTTCCGGTCGCGAGCCATGCCGCCGAGTTGTTGACGTCGACGTCGCCGGCGAGCATCGCGCCGCCGAGCGCGACGATAGCGCCGATGAGCGCGGTCGGGGCGAAGGCCACAAGCGCGAACTTTGCCGCGCCCTGGGGCGTGTCGAAGGTCTTGCGCCCATATGACCAGCGGTCGATCAGCCAGGCGCCCGCGAAGCCCGCCAGCGCAGTGCCGGCCGCGGCAAAGCCGGGCGAAATCAACGAGCGGGTCGCAATGGCGCTAAAGGAAAACGATCCCAGCAGGATCGCCGGCCACATGCGCGGCCCGCTCAGCAGGAACAAAGCAAGCGCAAATCCGGTCGGCGGCCACAATGGCGTACCGGTGGGATTGAGCGAAGGCAGGATCAGCGGTGCCGCGGCAAGCCCGACATAGCAGGCCGCCGCGATGATCAGTTCGAGCGCATAGGTTGCGGCGTTCGGGACGCTGCGAAGAAAGAAAAATCCACCATCCCCACTTCCTGGACTTCTCATCGCGGACGAGTTTGATCGTGACGCTGCCATAAGTATAGCATTGATGCGCGCGCGTGATACAGCGCTGTTCGTCTGCATGTGAGTTCCGTTCACTGCAACGCGCCTGCAACACGCGGCCTCGGCTCGCGTACCGGCGCGGAATTTTCCCCGCGTTTTCGAAAGCTTGGTGCGGTGTATTCGGCCGCCGCGCAAGCTTTTATGCGCGCGTTTGCCGGTTCCCGCCTTGGCTTTCGCTATTCGGGTGCGATAATCGGGAATTTCGATGCTTCGGCACGACGCTACACGAGATTTTGCTTGCACAATCCGAACACACTTGACCTCACTTTCGGTGCCTCTTGGCCGGACACGATCCACGCTCACTTCAGGCGCGTCGGCGTTCGGCAGGTCGGCTATGTCCCGGACGCGGGCCATAGCCGGCTGATCGCGCTGTGCCGCGACGATCCGAATATCGCCGACGTCGTGCTCACCACCGAGGAAGAGGGCATAGGCCTCGTCGCCGGCGCGGCGCTCGGCGGCGAGCGCGCCGCCTTGCTGATGCAATCGAGCGGGGTCGGCAATTGCATCAACATGTTTTCGCTGCTGCGCAACTGCGGCTTCGCCGGCCTCCTGCTCGTGACCATGCGCGGCGAGTTCGGCGAGTTCAATCCGTGGCAGGTGCCGATGGGAACCATCACCGAAGACATTTTGCGGCTTTGCGGTTTTCTCACCTACCGCATCGATAGTGCCGCCGATGTCGATGAGATTGTCGGCGCCGGATGCGACATGGCGTTCGATGGCAATCTTCTGGTCGCGATCCTGCTGTCGCAGCGGCTGATCGGCCGCAAGCAATGGACGCGATGAGCATGCAGGCTCCGATGCTCGAGCGGCGGGAATTCGTGCGGCGGCTTCTGATCGAGCGCGGTGACCTTCTCGTGGTTTCGGGGCTCGGCTCGGCGACCTACGACGTCGCCGCGGCCGGCGATCATGTGCTCAATTTCTATCTTTGGGGCGCGATGGGCGGCACCGCCATGATCGGGCTTGGGCTTGCGCTGGCGCGGCCCGAGCGCCGGGTCGCCGTCATCACCGGCGACGGCGACATGCTGATGGGCATCGGCAGCCTCGCCACCATCGGCGTCAAGCAGCCCGGCAATCTCGCGATCGTGGTGCTCGACAACAAGAGCTACGGCGAAACCGGCATGCAACCGAGCCATACGCAGGCCGGTATCGATCTGGTGGCGATGGCGCGCGCCTGCCGCTTCCCGCAGGCCCGGGCGGTGTCGCGTCTCGAGGAAGCGGACGACATTCGCGCCCTGTTGCACGCGGGCGAGGGGCCGGTTTTCGTCTCGGCGTGCATCGCGCCCGAAGAAACGCCGCGTGTGCTACCGCTGCGCGACGGTCACGCCATCAAACAGCGGTTTATGGCTGCTTTGGCCGCGTTAGACCGAGCCTGACCCTGGGCGTCTTGGACGCCCGGTCCGCGAACGTGCTACTATTACAAAAAACGAACCCGGAGGCCGCCATGGTCGGAACCTTCCTACGGCATGGCTCCAATATCTGGCTGGCGCTCGGCCTTGCCGCGCTGATTGTTTGCTTCGTCGCCGGCATCCTTCCGTTCTACTTGCTCTGGGTCGTGATCGGCGCCCTCAGCTTCTATGTCAGCGAATACGGCTTTCACCGTTTCGGCTTCCATGCCGAGCCGTCGCGCTTCGCTTTTGTGCGTGAATTGCAGCACCGGCTCCACTACGACCATCACGCCGAGCCCGATCGGCTCGACCTTTTGTTCCTGCCGGTCTGGTTCCTCATCCCCAATCTCGCGGTGACGGCGCTGATCTTCGCGCTGTTGTTCGGCTGGTCCATTGTCGCCTCGGCGATGTTCGGCGTGGCGCTCGCGATCTCCCACTACGAGTGGGTGCATTACGTCGCGCACGTTCCCTATCAGCCGCGCACGGCCTTCGGGCGCTGGATCAAGCAATATCACCTGCGCCATCACTATATCAGCGAGAAGTTCTGGTTCGGGGTCAGTAATCCGTCGATGGATCTGCTCGGCGGCACGTACAAGGAAGCACGCGAGGTCGAGCGCAGCGGCACCACCCGCAAGCTCTACGGCTAGTGCCGATCGTCATTGCACTCTCCGATGTGCGCCGCGCATTTTGCGGCTTGAGGACCGCCGGTCTTGACCCGCGCTGTCTTTCCGTGTCTCCCCTTCGGACATGAGTGCGCTCAGCCTTTTCGGTCTCGCGGCCGTCACCGCGATGTTGATCTGCTACGCGCTGGAGGATCGCAGCCCCTGGTTTGTTCTCGCCTTCGCCGCGGCCTGCGCGTTGGGCTCGATCTACGGCTTTCTGCAGGGCGCGTGGCCGTTCGGCCTTGTGGAGGCGGTATGGGCGGGCGTCGCCGTCTATCGTTGGCGGGCGAGAATGTTGAAGGCCTAGAGCATGATCCGGAAAGGTGGAAGCCGGTTTTCCGAAAAGATCATGCTCAAACAAAACACCGCTCGCCCCCGCGGGAACCCAATCATGCGGAGACCTCATGGATCATTCGATACCGCTCGACGGCGCGTCGATGGCGTGGCCATGGGCGTTGCCGTTCGTCGGCATTTTGCTGTCGATCGCGGTCGGGCCGTTGCTCTTCCCAAAGGTCTGGCACGCGCACTACGGCAAGATCGTGCTGGCATGGGCGGTGCTGACGATTGCGCCATTGGCGGTCTTTCAAGGCGGCGCAGTGGCGCTGGCGACCGTCCTGCAGGTGATACTCTCCGACTATGTCAGCTTCATCCTGCTCTTGTTCGCGCTCTATACCGTCGCCGGCGGTATTCTGATCAGCGGAAGCATTCGCACGAGCCCCTGGACCAATGTCGGCATCGTGGCGCTCGGCACCGTCATGGCGAGCCTCGTCGGCACCACCGGCGCGTCGCTCATCCTCGTGCGGCCGCTGATCCGCGCCAATGAGAGGCGGCGGCATAACGTCCATGTCATCATCTTTTTCATTCTTTTGGCCGGCAATATCGGCGGCGCGCTGACGCCGTTCGGCGATCCGCCGCTGTTTGTCGGCTTCCTGCATGGGGTAGACTTTTTGTGGCCTGCGCAAAATTTGTGGCTGCAGACCGTGATCGTCTCGGTGCTGGTGCTGGCGATTTTCGTGATCGTCGATCTGTGGCTGTTTCGCTATGAAACGACGCAGGCGCAGCCACTGTCAGAGCCGCTGCGGCTGCGCGGCCTTGTCAACTTCGTCTTGTTCGGCGCGATCATTGCCGCCATCTTGGGCTCGGCGACCTGGAAGCCCGGCATCGCGTTCCACGTCTACGCCGTCAACGTCGAGCTGCAGAATGTGTTGCGGGACGGCGTGCTGGTGCTGATCGCGATCGTATCGCTGCTGCTGACGCGCGACGAGCACCGTGCGACGAACGGCTTTAGCTGGGAGCCGATCCGCGAGGTCGCCATTTTGTTTGCCGGAATCTTTGTCGCCATTGCGCCGGTCATGGCGATGCTGCAGGCGGGATCGGCCGGCGCGTTTGCTTTTCTGCTGCGTGCCGTCACCGCGCACGACGGCAGCCCGCACGAGGCGGCGTATTTCTGGCTCACCGGCGGTCTGTCCGCATTCCTCGACAATACGCCGACCTATGTCGTGTTCTTCGAGCTTGCCGGCGGCGATCCAAAACAGCTGATGGGGCCCTTGGCGGGTACGCTCGCTTCGATCTCGATGGGCGCGGTCTATATGGGCGCGCTGACCTATATCGGCAACGCGCCGAACCTGATCGTCCGCTCGATCGCGCAGCAACGCGGCATCGAGATGCCGAACTTCTTCGCCTACATGCTGTGGGCGGGGCTCGTTCTCATTCCGCTGTTCGCTTTGCTCACGCTTCTGCCGATCTCGCCGCTGCTGAACTTGCGGTGATGCGCGCGGTCTCAGTCGATCAAGTCCACTCACATAAATCCAAATTCGCGTGGTAGGACTCTTTGCAGTCTGGATGATCTTCTTTCACCGCGGTGGCAAGCGAGGCCTGCATGCGACCAAACGGACCGCCAGCCCTAAACCAACATTGCTACTGGATCATTTCAATGAGGGCTGGTCAGTGCCGAGGATCGCGCTTCCCACTCCCGCTGGGTCCGCACCGCCCGTCGGACTTCAGGCAAATAGTAAGCCACATTGAGCAGCGTCTTATTCACCAGCGTTAGCCATCCCGGAAGCGGCCGGAATACGTCGAACAGCAGTACGACACGGACGCCATCGGTGTCATTCCACACCTCGTGCTTGTGCGTGTCGTCAAAAATTACGCACTTACCTTCCTCCCAATAAATCATCTTGTCACCGACCCTCATACGGACATCCGTCCGCGGCTCCGGTACGATCAATCCAAGATGACACCTGACCACACCCTTGTAACTGCCACGATGGGTCTTGATGTGCATTCCAGGCGCAAGTACCGAAAAGAAGGCAAGCGACAGACCAGGAATGGAATCGAGCAGCTTGCCCGTCTCTGGGCAACGGTTGTAGCTCTCGTCGATCCGATGACCAAGGACGAAGAAAAAATATGATTTCCAGCCGTCGTTCCGGCTGAGGTTCGTCTGCCTCGGGGATATTTCTTGAATATTGGGCAAATGCTTTTGTTCGTAAAGCAACGCAACGAGTTCTTGCTTAATCACGTCGCTGTTTTTTTCCAGGCGTTCCACCCACTCGAACGCTTTAGCGTCTATGATTGAGCTGTTTCCCATTGGCGATTGATTTGCCACCCAGTCTTCGATGGCGTGACCGAGCTTTTTCATCGGCGGTTTGATGGCGCGCTTGAGCAATTCTCTCAAATTGATGCGCGCGGCAGATCCGAAAGCTGAGCGGGACATGCACAACCAAGCCTAATTCGGAACGCATTATATATTAAGGTGGACCTTCGCGTGCCGCAAGCCGTCAGCAATCGGCCCCCACTTGCCAAGGCGGTTTGTAGTCGAAACAAAGACGTCGACCAAACGATTGACATAATGTTTGGCATTGCGAAATCTTGTTGCCGCAGTCGGCTGAAGCCGAGTTGCGCGGCGCTGGCGTCAATCCAGTGAGTCCGCGGCCTAATTCACGCCCTGCGGATCGCGCTCGTCGAGGAAATTCATGATCTCGCGGAAGAACTGCACGCGGTTCTTCTCCATCATGATCGAGTGCGTGCCTTCGCCGATTTCGATGTAGCGTTTGTAGGGGGCGTTGGTCAGCTTGGCGAAGTAGCCGCGCGCCTGATCGCTCGGCAGGTCGGCGTCCCACTCGGCATGAATCAAAAGCGTAGGGACGCGAATGTCGGCCGGATCGTATTGCGGCTTGCCGGCGATCCAGTAGGTGCGGAAATCCTGCAGCACGCCGTTCGGCGCCCGCAGCACCGGCGGCGTTTGCTTTTCGCCCGCGGGATCGAGCGCCCAGGTCGCGTCCGCCCATTGCTCGAACCAGCCGTTCGGAATGAGGTCGGCCTTCTTGGCCTCGGGCACGCCGTTGAGCCAGCGCTGCTTGGCGGAATCTTTCGACACCGTGCGGTAGGCGCCGAGCGGCGCCTCGCCGCCGCCGATCGCCGGCCGCGTCGTGAACGTCCAGGCCGGCGCGTAAAGCACCAGCCGGTTGACCTTGTCGTTATGGGTCGTGGTGTAGAGGCCCATGATCGCGGTGCCCCACGACCAGCCCATCAGATCGATCTTGGCGACGCCGCGCTTCTGCAAAATGTGGTCGACCGCCGCCCCGACGTCCCGCGCCGCTGTCGGCGTGTCGACAATCGGCTTGTTCTCGGCGGGCGGCGCATCCATCTCGGGCGGTTTGGTCGAGCCGCCATAACCGCGGACATCGACCAGATAAACGTCGAAGCCGTGCTGCGCGACGTAATCCATCATCGAGCGGCCGCCGAGCGGCAGATCGAACGAGGTTTCGGCCGGATAGGTGGCGCCGTGGACATAAAGCAGGATTTTATCGGGAGTGAAGCTCGTCACGCCGGCCGGATGCTTGTTGCGGATGTAAAGCTGAATGCCCGGATCGGCCGATTGGATCAGATAGCTTTCGCTGTCGAGCTTCGGTTCGGCGGCGCGCGCCGGCGCCACGATGAGCAGACCGGCGGCGCCCGCCAAGAAAACTAACAAGAATACTAACAACAATGCGAGTGGCCGGATCGGCCGTACGTCCTTCTGACTCAACATCACTTACCTCCCGCAAGCGCCTTTTGACCAACGCTAGCGCAAGCCTGGGCCGGTTCGGAAGGGCTTGACGTATTTACCATGTAAATTTACAATGTAAATTGATTTCGCTATGCGTGGGCGTGTTTCCTCGAAACTGGGCGCGCTTCGTCGAATACGTCGAGGGTTCGCCGCGCGCCGAATCTGTTCGCGCCTGAAAGGACCGATGCCGAAAAATCTCTCCTCGGCCGAAGTCGCAGCATTTCGCGCCCGCCTTTGCGACGCCGCCAAGCGGCGCTTTGCCGAGCACGGCGTTGAAGGCGTATCGATGCGCGCGCTCGCCGGAGACCTCGGCTGCAGCGCCATGACGCCGTACCGGTATTTTCGCGACAAGCAGGAAATTCTCGCCGCGGTACGCGCCGCCGCCTTCGATCGCTTCGCCGAGGCGATGGAAAAGGCTGCGAATAGCCCGGGCGATGCCGTCACCAAAGCGCGCGCGGTGGGAGAGGCTTATATCCGCTTTGCGCTGCGCGACGAGCAGGCTTACCGCCTGATGTTCGATCTCTCGCAGCCCGATCAGCATCGGTTTCCCGATCTCGTCCGCGCAGGCGCGCGCGCTCGGCGGGCGATGAGCGGCTTCGTGGAGCGCATGGTCGAGGAGGGCGTTCTTGTCGGCGACCCGGAAGAACTCGGGCAACTCTTCTGGGCAGCGAGCCACGGCCTCATCGTGCTGCATCTTGCCGGCAAGCTTTCGCCGAAACCCGGCTTTCGCGCCCTGCATACCGCGATGATGCGGCTCCTCATGCGTGGCGCGCGCGCCTCGCGTGACGTGGCGGATGCGCCGCGCCGCCCGAAATCAACACGGGTACCGTCATGAACATTCTGCTCAGCCTGAGCCCCTTCATCGCGTTTTTTGTACTGATGCGTCTTGTTCATCCGCTCGCCGGGCTTGTCGGCGCTTTCGCCGTCTCCTTGCTTTTGGCTGCCCTCCAATGGCGCCGCAGCGAATCAATGAAGGTGCTCGAAATCGGCAGTCTCGCCTTGTTCGGCGCTCTGGTGTTCTACACGCTTGTCGCCGCGCCTGAGTGGACGGTGGCCACCGTGCGGCTCGCCGTCGATGCCGGCCTGTTCGCCATCGCGCTTATCTCTTTGCTCGTCGGGCGGCCCTTCACGCTGCAATATGCGCGCGAGAGCGTGCCGGAAGAATTCTGGTCGTCGCCGCTCTTTCTAAGGACCAATCAGCAGATCACCGCGGCCTGGACGGCCGCATTTGCGGTGATGGCAGCCGCCGATGCGGCGGCGCAATTTGTCGAAGCCATTCCGTTGTGGATCGACATTGCGGCGACGGTCGCTGCCTTCGCCGCAGCGTTCTGGTTCACGCGCTGGTCTTCAGCAAGGGCGCGCCGTCGCGCCGAGTCATTCGCCAATCCTGGCAGTGCATCATAAGCCGACGGCGGCCGCGTTGCTGGCCGAGTTCGCCGCACTCACCCGCACGAAGCGCACCGGCTCCGCCAGGCCGCGCAAGGTCGCGCTGTCCTCGGTGAAATGGCGTACCGCCAGAGCTTCGCGCGCTTCCGGGTCGGTTAGCACCGCATGCGAAATAATCACTTCGCCACCGCTGCATTGATGTTCCAGCCGCGAGGCGGTGTTCACCGTCGAGCCGAAATAGTCGAGCACCTCGCCGGCGGTCACGGCGATGCAGGCCCCGATATGCAGGCCGAGCTTGAGCACGATGCCGGCGTCCTCGCGGCCGCGATTGAAGCTTGCCACCTCGTCCTGCATGGCGAGCACCGCGCGCACCGCGTCGGCCGGATCGTGGAACGCCGCCATCACCGCGTCGCCCACCGTCTTGACGATGAAGCCGTGATGGCGCGTCACCCGCTCTGACAAAAACGCGAAGTGGTCGCGCACCAGCCGGTAAGCGGCGGCGTCGCCGAGCTTGTCGTAGAGCTTGGTCGAGCCTTGCAGGTCGGTGAAGACGATGGCGACGCGGCTGATCTCCACTTCGTCGCCGGGACGCAGAAGCTGTTCCGGGCACAGCCGCCGGAAGGCCGGCATGGAAATGACGCGCTCGCCGGTCAGCGCGTCCTTCGCCCAGGCGCGATCTTCGATCACAAAAAACAACGGGTGATCGGTGTCGTTGTGGATGACGAATTCGCCTTTGTGGCTCGGCGACCGCAGCAGGATGTCGCCGTTCCAGGCGACAACCTCGGGGATGGCGCCGTCATCGCCGATATGGGCGTCGACTTCGGCGCCGGCTTCGATGGTTCGGAACCGGTATGGACCCGGCGGCAGCGTGACCGCGAACGTCTTGGTCGCATGCGCGGTCACTTCCGCCTGGAAGCGCACATGCGGCGTCGAGCCTTGGCCGAGCAGGCACAGCTCGCCTTTCGGCAGCGGCCGCAGCCATCGCTCGGGATGAAAGGTCAATTCGACATTGCGGGTGAAGTCGCGCTGGTAGTCGATGTTGCACGACATGCAATGGGCGCCTTCCGGCAATTCGTGCAGTTGCCGCACATTCGACTTGGCGCCGCGGCAGCGCGGGCAAAGCAGATCCCAGCTCATCACCAGAATGCCGAGCCGCTGCGCGGCGAGGAACAATTCGACGGTGTCCTCCCGGTCCGCGCCCCAGACGCGTGCCATCGACAGCGGGCGGATCGCGCGCAGCGCCACTACAGGCGCATGCAGCAAAAAGTCGGACAGCTTTTGCGCAAGCCCGTGACTTGCCGGATCGCGCTCGAGTTCTGCGATCAGCACTTCGAGCCGCCGGTGCGCGGCCGGCTTCACCGCCGGCTCGTCGCTCGAGCCCGGGATGCGGTGCAGCGCCTCGGCCTCGGCGATCAGCTTCTCGACGACCGCAAGCCGCTTGTCGCCCTCACGATCGATCTGCCCGGATTGCTTGGCGAGCCAGCCCAGGATGCCGACAAGCTCGATGTCGGACGAATAGACCAGCCGGCTGCCGGTGCCGTCCGGATGGAGCTCGACCGCGGCCTGGAAGCGGCGCATGGGGCCGTTCTGGAAATCGCGCACCTGGACGATGCGGCGGTTCTCCTGCCACTCGCTGTAGCCGTCCTCCCAGCGCAGCTTCAGCGGCCCCAAGCCCGCGGTGCCGTAGCGGTGGATGCGGCCTTGTGCGTCCGGGCGCTCCTCCACCTGGTACACGGGCGAGCCGGACAATTCGTTGATGCGCGCGGTGTCGGCCACGAACGGCCAGATCACTTCCGGCGGCTTCTCGTAACGGCGTTCCTTGCGATAATGGTAGAGGCTCTTCATCGGCGGTTCCCGACCCGGCGCCGCCGGGGCGGCGGCGCCGTTGCGCTATTATACGAGCGAGCCGCAATACGGTTTCGTGATTTCCGGCGGCCGGGTCTTTGCCCCTATTCTGCCGCCGCCATTGGTGCTTTTTGCATGCAGGCCGCAGCGCAACATGCTTGGCGGCCCGGGGGGAAGGGGAGGCAATCGATGTTCCGTGCCGTGTTCGCCGTAGCCGTAATCGCGTTGTGTGCCGGCGCCGCCATCGCTCAGCAGGATCCGATCGCCGCGCGCCGGGCGCTGATGAAGGCCAACGGCGACCAGGCCAAAATCGGCGCGTCGATGATGAAGGGCGAGACTCCGTTCGATCTCGACAAGGCGCGCAAGGTTTTTGCCGCCTTTGAGGAGGCGGCCACAAAGGTTCCGTCGCTGTTCCCCGAGAATTCCAGGACCGGCGGCGAGACCGCGGCCGATCCGAAAATCTGGGAAAACATGGACGACGTCAAAGCCCGCTTCGCCAAGTTTGGCGCCGATGCCAAGGACGCGCTCGCCAAGGTCACCGACCTCGACAGCTTCAAGGCCGCCTTCGGCGCCATCGGGAAGAATGACTGCGGCGGCTGCCACGAAAAATATCGAATCAAGAAAAGCTGATTGCGTGATTGTCCTCCCCCGAATAGCGCTGCTTAGTCGGGGAGGATAAGGGCGAATGCGAAGGCGAGCGCTCACACTCGGCGCGGCTGCGGTCCTCGTCGCCATTGTGGTTGTTCTCTGGTGCCTGACAATCCCGGCGACCGTCCCCGCCGCGGCATTGCCGCCGCACGCGCCCGACGTGGCCAATGGCCGCACCATGTTCGACATCGGCGGCTGCGCTTCATGTCATGCGACGCCGGCCGACGATTCGGAAAAGGTCGACCGCACCAAGCTCGGCGGCGGGCTTCCCTTGAAGTCGCCGTTCGGCACGTTCTACGTGCCGAATATTTCGCCGGATCCTGCCGACGGCATCGGCGCCTGGAGCGAAGCCGACTTTGTCACGGCGCTGATGAAAGGCACCTCGCGGCGCGGCCGCCATCTGTTTCCGGCCTTTCCTTACACCTCGTATGAGCACATGACGCTCGACGACGCGCGTGATCTGTTTGCTTATCTGAAAACGCTGCCGCCGGTCTCCGGCCGCGCCCGGCGGCATGAACTGGGATTTCCGTTCAACATTCGCCGGCTGGTCGGATTCTGGAAGCTTCTGTTCTTCCATGGCGGTCAGTTCACGCCCGACCCGGCGCAGTCGGCGCACTGGAACAGAGGCGCTTATCTGGTGAACGGCCCCGGTCATTGCGCCGAGTGCCACAGCCCGCGCAACATGCTCGGCGCCGTTGTCGAGAGCGAGCGCTTTGCCGGCGGGCCGACGCCGGACGGCAAGGGTTTCGTCCCCAACATCACGCCCACCGGATTGCAGCATTGGGGCGACGACAACATCGCCTGGTCGCAAAAGGACATCGCGAGTTACCTGGCGGACGGCATGAATCCGGCGGGCGATTATGCCGGCAGCGGGATGGCCGAAGTCATCCGCAATACGGAGGCGCTGTCCGCCGCCGACCGCGAAGCGATCGCGGCCTACATCGCCTCGCTGCCGCCGCGCCAAGGCCCCAAGCCGCCGGCGAAGAAGAAGGAGCCGGCCAGCGCCCATTAGTTCCGCCGAGTGTCACTATCAGTCAGGTGGTGCATTTTCCAACTTGCACCGGAAAGACTTGCTCGCGTCAGACAAGACTTGGCACGATCTTCCGACGCTTCATTTCACAAGTGGAAGACCTTATTTCACAAGTGGAAGACCTTGGATCGCTATGATTCGAAACTTGGCACCGGTTTGGCACACTTTGACCGCCTCTTGATTTCCGGCGAGTCATAACAGCGTCGCACCGCATCCATGTTCGGAAATCAATGTCGCTCGATGGCGATGAACGCTTCAGTGCCGCGCGCCTCAAGCGTCGAGCAGGGTGGCGAATCCACCATAGATCATGCGCCGGCCATCGAAAGGCATGGTGGCTTTGTCCGGCTGCAGACGCGGATCGGCCATCAGCTTGGGCCAAGCCTCGTCGCGGGCCTGCTTCGACGGCCATTCGATCCAGCTGAAGACGATCACCTCGCCGTCTTTCGCTGCCACGGCACGCCGAAAGTCGGTGACCTTTCCGTCGGGCACATCATCGCCCCAGGCTTCGACGACGCGTAGCGCGCCATACTCTTTGAAGACACTGGACGCGTTCAAAGCCATCCGAACATACGCATCGCGATTGGCGGCAGGCACGGGCACGACGAACCCATCGGCATAGCCAGTGCCTTTGGCTGATCCCGTCTCGACGACCGGCGAGAAGCCGCCGAAGATCAGCCGCTGGCCATCGAAAGGCATGGTCATCGATTTCATTCGCTCGTCCTGCATCATCGCCTTCATGCCGGAGTCGCGCGCCTCTCTTGAGGGCCATTCGATCCAGCTGAAGAGCACGGCCTCGTCGTCCTTCTTCCCGACCGAACGGTGGAAGTCGGTGACCTTGCCTTCCGGCACGTCGTCGCCCCAATTCTCGACCATGCGGACCGCGCCATGGTCCTTGAAGAGGGTCAGCGCCTCACGGACATGATCGAGGTAGGCTTGCTTGTTTGCTTGCGGCACGGCGGCCACGAATCCATCGATGTAGGCCATGGTTGTTTTCCTCCATTTTGTTGTTCAGGCGGATTTGAGAAGGCCATCGGCCGCCCGTTCGAGCGCCGCGATGTCGATGCGCTTCATCCGCATCATGGCGTCGAACGCGCGCTTGGCGCGGGCGGGATCGGCGCCTCCGATCAGGCGCGTGAGCTGCCGCGGGACGATCTGCCACGAGAGGCCATAGCGATCCTTGACCCAGCCGCACTGCTCGGCTTCCGGCACGGCAGAGAGCGCGTCACTCAGGCGGTCGACCTCGGCTTGGGTTTCGACCGGGATTTGGAACGAAACCGCCTCGTTGAATTTGAACAGCGGCCCGCCGTTGAGGCCGGTGAACTTCTGTCCCATCAGGGTGAACTCGACCATGAGCACGTCGCCCGCCTTGCCCGACGGATAGTCGTTCGGCGCGCGATGGACGGCGTCCACGCTGCTGTCGGGCAGGATCGAGGCATAGAAGTTCGCGGCTTCCTCGGCCGTGCCATCGAACCAGAGACAAGGGGTAATTTTGGACATTGATTTCGACATGGATTCTCTCCGTTGATCGTCTGCACGACGCGGTCCAAAAAGCGGAGCGCAGCCCAGTCGGCAGTTCATCGTCCGGCTGGGCCGGCTCGGCGTTTCGGGACGCGGTCGTGGCTTGCAGGTTCTAAGTCAGTCGATCGGCAGAAGGTTTCGGACGCGCGCGTCGCGCAGCCACAGGCCACCCCACAAGGCGACGCCCAGATAGACGCCGAACAATGTGTGGCTGAAGAGCGGATCGCTCATGCGCAGATGGGTGGCCACCGCGCCGCCGAGATAGCCGGTGAGCAGGATCGCGCCGAGCACTGCGGTTCGCGGCCAGGCATAGAGGGCGGTGATCGCGAGCAGCAGCAATCCCATCGCCCGCCAGAAGCCGGGATCGGCGGTCCAGCCGATCATGACGGCGCTCTCGGACACGATCGGCAGCGCCGCGATCTTCATGCCTGCGTCCATCACGAGAAACGCGACGACGAGGCCTGATAGCGTTCGCCCGGTCCAGATCGGCCAGCGCGAGGCCGACAGTGTGGAGGCGTTTGATGTGGCGACATGGGACATGGCAAAACTCCATACGCAGGCGCGGCACTCAGGCCGCTTCGGTGTGTTGGCCGGCCATCGCAGCCATCGCCGCCGCGAGGTCCATCCACATCGGCTCGAACACATGCCCGTCGAGGTCCTCGAAGCTGCAGCCGTACATGAAGCCGTGATCCTGTTTCGGTCCGGGATCGGCCATGCCGCCGGCGGCGACCGCCTTATCGACCATCGCGTCGACGCCATCACGACTGTCGATCGACAGGCAGAGGAGCGTCTGCGCCTCCTTCTGCGCATCGACGATCCGCTTCGAGGTGAAGTCGGCGAAGTGCGCGTGGCTCAGGATCATGAAGACGATTGTATCGGACCACACCATCGCTGCGGCTGCGCCAGTCCTGCTGAAGCGCGCGTCCTTGTTAAAGCCGATGGCTTCGTAGAAGGCGGCGGATTTCTCCACGTCGGCGACGGGCAGGTTGACGAAGATCATTTTAGGCATTGAGCCCTCCTTTGCTCGATGTTGAACGCTTGACCACCATGCCCGATTGAGTTATAAAAAGCAACCATGAAGTTAAAAAAACTAACTAGAAAGTCTGAGGCGCAGCAAAAGCGCTGGTATGACGACGCCTGCGGCACTGCGCTCGGGCTCGAATTGCTCGGCGAGCGCTGGTCGCTCCTGATCGTGCGTGAATTGATGTTCGGTGGCCGACGTTTTTCCGAACTGCGCGGCAGCCTAGCCGGCATCAGTGCCAATATCCTGACCATGCGGCTCGATGGTCTCGAGCGCGTCGGCGTCGTGCAGCGGCGCATGCTGCCGCCGCCCGCCTCCATACAGATCTATGAACTCACGCCGTGGGGCTATGAGGCCGAAGTGATCCTGCGCGAACTCGGCCGCTGGGCGACGCGCTCGCCGCTGCACGACCCCACGCTGCCGCTTTCGGCCGCGTCGCTCCTGATGTCCTTTCGGACGATGTATTCGTCCAAGCGCGCGAAGGGTGAGGCGGCCACGATTGGATTTAGCTTCGGCGCGGAAGGCTTCGTCGTCCAATTTGGTCCTGAAGGCGTTCGCCCGACACGCGCGGAACCACAAGGCTGTGCGCTGACCGTCGTGGCCGGCCCGATGACGCTTGCTTCCGTCGTCTACGGCGGCCGTCCCGTCGCCGATGCCGAGGCAAGTGGCGAACTCAAGCTGATAGGCGACCGGAAACTTTTCGATCGGTTCCTCAACTGGTTTCCGCTGCCCGAAAAGATCGGGTGATCCGCTGCCGGGGCGGGCTGGCTCGGACCGGTGCAGGCCTTACTGAGACGGATGCAAGCCCTACGACCCGCCGAACGCCTTGAAGGTGATGATGGTGCGCGTGTCCTGCACGCCCGGAACGGTCTGCACCTTCTGGGCGATGAAATGCCCGATGTCGGTTCCTTGCTCGACGTAGAATTTCACCAGCAGATCGAAATCGCCGGCGGTCGAATAAATCTCCGAAGCGATCTCGGCGTCGGCCAGCCGATTGGCGACCTCGTAGGACTTGCCGAGCTGGCACTTGATCTGCACAAAGAAAGGAACCATGCGAACCCTCCGCCCAAAGCATGATCCCGGAAAAGCCTGCCCCGGACTTGATCCGGGATGGAATCCGGTTTTCGGAAAAGATCACGCGCAAACAGACCAAAGCATGATCCCGAAAAGTGGTATCCGGTTTTCTGGCAAGATCATGCGCAAACAAGGGAGCCTTTTATAGCATGCCAAGGGGCTCGTCATTGCGTATCGCGCCCGTCGCGCAGCTATCCTGCGCGGCGCCGATGGCGCGGGCAGCCGGCCGATAGTCAGCAAGCCCGGCCATGGCAAAGCCGCTCGATCTGCGCCTGAACGCCATCGTCGATCCGGAGCGCGCCGGTGGGCGCGACGTGGTCGAGCTCGCCCGCCTTGTCGCACAGGGCGGGGCGACACTCGTGCAATTGCGCGACAAGAAGAGCGACACCCGGCCGATGATCGCGGCGGCGCGCGCCATCAAGGCGGCGCTCGCCCCGCTCGGCGTGCCTTTCGTGGTCAACGATCGCCTCGACGTGGCGCTCGCCGCGCGTGCCGACGGCGTTCATATCGGGCCCGACGACATTGCGCCCGAAGACGCGCGCGCGCTCCTTGGCCCCGACGCCATCATCGGCGTCTCGATCAAGAGCGTCGCGGCGGCCGAAGCCGCGCCCATCGGCTTGGTCGACTATGCGGGCGTCGGCGGCGTCTATGCGACCCTCTCGAAGGCGCAGGAGAATCTCCCGATCGGCCCGGAAGGGCTTGCGCGCGTCGCCGCCGTCTTGCGCCTCCGCGCACCGAAAGTTCCGATCGTCGGCATTGCCGGCATCGATGCCGGCAATGCCGCCGCGGTGATCGCCGCCGGCGCTGACGGTGTCGCCGTCATCTCGGCGCTCTCGCTCGCGCCCGATCCGGCCGCCGCCGCGCGCGCGCTGCGCGAGGTGGTCGACGGCATGCTGGCAAAGCGCGGTACGTAAACTTCACTCCGCTCGTCCCCGCGAAAGCGGGACCCAGTTGTTGGACGGCGGCGAAGCGGACCGGACGCGCCAGAGCAGCCGGATTCCCGCTTGCGCGGGTATGAGGGGTATTGGAAAGTCAGCGCCCGCTCAGTTCTCCTGCTGCTGCACGCCTGACGAAGCGCTCTGTGCAGGCCCCATGATATTGAACCTCGCCTTCTGCTCGTCGCTCAACGAGGTGTAGAAATCCTGCAGCTTTGGCCGGATGGTTTTCATCGCTTCGACTATGGCCTCGAGCCGGGTCTTGACCGCATCGAGCCGCGCCACCGGCGACTGCGGCACCTCCTTCGGGCAGGAGGCTTGTAGTTGTTCGGCGGCATCGTGCGATGCCTGCTTGAGCGCGTTGAACGCGTCCTGCTGCTGCTGGCCGTTCGGCTGCACCACCTGCTCGATCCGGTCGACCGGCAGCTTGGCGACGTCGCCGGACTGCTGATTGCAGAGCGCGGCGAGATTGCCCCCGGCCGGTGCCTTTCCGCCGCCGCCGCTGCCCATGGTCTCGAAGCTTCGCTTCTGCTCGTCGTTCAGCGCGTCGTAGAATCGCTGCAGCGGGTCGCGCACGATCTGCACGGCCTGGATCATGGTATCGAGCCGCGCCTCGGCGGCATCAAGCCGCGCCACCGGCGTCAGCGGAACGGCGGTCGGGCACGATGTCTTCACCGTCTCTTGCGCCTTGAGCGCGGCGGCTTGCAGTTCATCGAGAACCGCGAGCTGTTCGCCGGTCGGCCGCACGGTCTTTTTGATCTGCTCGATCGGCAGGTCGGACACGCCTGGCGCGAGGCCGTTGCAGCTTTCCATCGCCGCGGCGTTGGTCTCCGCCAGCGCTTGGCGATCCTCCTTGGTCACATCGAGGCGGCCGGCCGGAGCGCCGCCGTAATAGACTTGGCCGCCGCCCGAATAGTCCGAGGGGCCGGGCACGTAGCCATAGTCCGGCGCGTAGCCATAGTCCGGGCCAAAATAGGGTCCGGGCGCAAAGATGCTGACAAGCACGAAGTCGGGGCCATAGACCCAGAACGGATCGTAATAATCATAAGGCCAGAAGGCGAAGCTGAAGACGTCGCCGTAGAGATAAGGCCAGAAGACCGGGCCGGCCCAGCCGCCCCAGCCGCGGCCCCAGCGGTGCCAGCCGGCGCCCCAGAAATGGCCACCCCAGCGATTCCAGTGCCCAGGGTCGCCGAAGGCGTTCCGGTTGAAGCCCGTCTGATTGAAATTGTGCAGGCCGTGGAAATTGTGCGCGGCGAACTGATTGTGCGCGAACTGCGCATGCGTCACGGCGGCAGCACCTAAAGCCGCGCCCGCGCCGACGGCGGCGGCTCTGCCGACAAAAGCGCGGTTCGCACCGAATTGCGCGTTCTGACGGCCGAGCGCGCGCACGCCGGCATTTTGCCCGGTGAAACCGTGGCCGACGCCGCCGAACGTGCGGTGCGCCATTGCCGGGTTGGAGAAGCTGCGAGCGCCAAAGCTGCGTGCGGAGAATCCGCTGCCGGCACGGAAGCCGCCGGGCACGCCGCCGCCCATTCTTATGCTGCCCGCATGAAAGCCGCCGCCTGGGTGAAAGCCTCCACCGCCCATGCGCATGCCGCCGCCCATGGCGCGGAAGCCGCCACCGCCGCCACCCATGTGGAAGCCGCCACCGCCGCCGTGGAATCCACCACCTCCGCCGTGGAATCCACCACCTCCGCCGCCGTGTCCGCCGCCTCCGCCACCGCCGCGCCCGGCGGCCGATGCATCGGTCGCCACGGCGGCGATCACGGCCACACTGGCCAAAAGCGCCAGGGCAAATCCACTCTTCATGTCACCCGTCTCCTCGAAGTGCCCGCTCGAGAGAAAGAATCAGGGGCACCTGTCCAAAACGAAAACCGTCGGAAGGTAGGTCCGGTTTCCATGCCCGCCAGTTAATTTTGCGCAAGGTTGCGCTGCGGCATTGGCCGCGTTGTCGACGCCCGCACGTTCTCCGCGCTGTTTTCTTGTTTTGCCTGGCCACCCGTGGAATGCAGAAGGCGGAGCACTTCGCCGATCATGGCCGCACGATGCTGGACGAGCATGTGGCCGCCATCGTCGAAGCCGATGAAACGCGCGTTCGCGATGTTCTGTGCAGTGTATTCCGCTCCCGCAAACGTCCCGTAACCATCGTCGCGCGCGCTCAGCACGAGCGCTGGCGCCGCAATCGTGTCGAGCGCGAAAGGCGCCAGCGCGGCGGAAATGTGGCTGTCGCTCACGATGCCGCGAATGCGACCGCTGATCGGCTGGATCATCTGCATCACGCGCATGACGCGGGCCCGTTCATCCGCGGAGGCGGCGGCGACAAGCTTCGGCGGCGTTCCGAGCACGGTCTTGATAACGAGGGCGCGAGCAAATTTTGTCGCAAGCCAAAACACCAGATCGGAGCTGACGATGGTCATCAGAATCTTTTCCGCCAGAGCCGAAAACCTGCACGCCGACGATGGCCGCTCCCCCGGCATATAAGTGAGCGGGACGAGCAGAATGAGCGCTGTGCACTTCTGCGGATGCCGGATGGCGAACGCCATGGCCGCGGGGCCGCCGGCGGACACGCCGAGGATCGCCGCGCGCGTGATGCCGAGCGCGTCCAACAGTTGCGCATAGGCATCTGCTTGCGCGGCGGCGGAGGGGCGCGGCGCTGGCGGCGAGCGCAGATAGCCGAACCGCGACGGCGCGATGACCCGAAAGCCGCTCGCCGCCAGCGGCTGGCCGAGCTCCAATCCGTGATCGAAACCGCCGCCCGCTCCGTGCGAAATCAACACGGCAGCGCCATCGCCCGCTTCGGCATATTCGATCGGCCCGGACGCGGTTTCGATCAGCCGGCTGATGCCCGCGAAGTCTTTGCCCGGCGACGCGCAGATCGTGCCGGCAGGACGTATAAGCCCACAACACCGCTCCCGCGAGCAGTGCTAGGATGAGAAATCCGATCGAGGTGCCCATGATGAGCATGGCATGATCTTTCTCAGCAGGGCGACACGGATACCGATGCTTGGCGTCAGCGCAGCGGCTGCGCTGCCTTTCTTGCCGCGGCGCGACCGCGGCGGCCTTGCGCCAAATCAAACGCGCACGGGGCGGAACCGCGCATGAGCGCGCCCATCGCCGTCACGATCGCCGGCTTGGATCCGAGTGGCGGTGCCGGTATCGCGGCGGACCTGAAGACGTTCTCGGCGCTCGGCGTCTATGGCGCGGCAATCGTTACTGCGCTGACCGCGCAAAACACCAAGGGCGTGTTCGGCATCCACGATGTCCCGGCCGATTTCATCGCCGCGCAGATCAATGCGGTGTTCACCGATCTCGCTGTCGGCGCGGTGAAGATCGGCATGCTCGGCGGCCCGGCGGCGATCGATGTGGTCGCCGCCGCGCTCGACCGCTACCGGCCGGGCAACGTGGTGCTCGATCCGGTGATGATCGCAAGCTCCGGTCGGCGCTTGTTGCGCGGCGATGCGCTGCACCGGCTGCGCGACTTGATCGCGCGTGTGCATATTCTGACACCCAATTTGCCGGAAGCCGCGGCTTTGCTTGGGACCGAGCCGGCGCGCGATGAAGCGGAGATGCGACAGCAGGCGCAGAAGCTGCTCACCCTTGGCGCCGGCGCGGTGCTGATCAAAGGCGGCCACGGCGGCGGCGCGGAAAGCGTCGATCTTCTGGTCGAGGCGAGCGGCGAGACGTTGCGGCTCGCCGCGCGGCGCATTGCCACTGAAAACACCCATGGCAGCGGCTGCACCTTTGCCTCCGCCATCGCCGCCGGCCTGGCCAAGGGCCTCGCGCTCCCGACCGCCGCGCGCGAAGCCAAGACCTATGTCAGCGCCGCCATTGCTGCCGCCGGTCGGCTCGGGGTCGGTGGCGGCCACGGCCCGCTGCATCATTTCCAGGCATGGTGGTAGCTTCCGAGGCGCGCGGAAAGTTGCTACCGCTAGAGCATGATCCGGAAAAGTGGAAGCCGGTTTTCCGAAAAGATCATGCTCAAACGAAAGAGCTAGAGAGGGATGACGATTCGAAGATGAAGTCATCCCGCTCTAGCGTCATCGCCGCTCTTCGCGGCAAGCTTGCAGGGAGAATTGACGATGCTCTCCAAGCTCATCTTGGCCGCAGCGGCGGCGACGCTGTTCGCCGCCGGCCAGGCACCCGCTGCGGAGTATGAGATGGTCAACCACGCCGACCTGGTCTTCGCCGAACATGACGGCACCAAGCTGGTCGGCGATCTCTATTTGCCCAAGGGCCGCGGCAAGGCGCCGGTCCTGGTCGCCGTTCACGGCGGCGGCTGGCAAGTCGGCAACAAGCAATTCTATCGTAATTGGGGCTTGTTCCTGGCGCGCGCCGGCTACGCGGTTTTCGCCGTCGACTACCGGCTGGGAAAACCCGGCGTCTATCCCGCCGCCGTCTACGACGTGAAGGCCGCCGTGCAGTTCATCCGCGCCAAGGCCGGCGACTACGACCTCGATCCCGAGCGCATCGGGCTGATCGGCGATTCCGCCGGCGCGCATCTCGCCTCGCTGGTGGCGCTCGCCGGCGACCAGTTCAACACGGAGTATCGCGATGACGCCAATGCCGCCGTTTCCACCAACGTCAAGTGCGTCATCGGCTTCTACGGCGTCTATGACATGCATGCGCAATGGCAGCATGATCTGCCGCTGCGCCCGAACGACAAGATCGTCGAGAAATTCCTCGGCGCATCGCCGATGCAGAACCGCCGCGTCTATTTCGACGCTTCGCCAATCAGCTACGCCACGATCGATCGCAACGCGCTGCGTTTTCTGCTCATCCACGGCACCAACGACGACATCGTCGATCCCGAAACGCAATCCGGCGCCTTCCTCACCGCGCTGACGCAATCGGGCTTCTTCGTGCGCCGGATCATCCTTCCCGGCGCCGGCCATTTCTGGTCGTCCGATCCATTCGAGAGCGAGCCGCACAGCTATAGCGCCATGTCGATTCCGCGCATGATCCGTTTTCTCGAAAGCTCGCTTTGACGTTGTGCAAGGAAGGCGGCGGCCTGGGCAGTTGCGTAGGATCTCCCTGTAGGTGTCGTCTCCATGACGAACCTGGCGTGGTTCAGAACGATCCTTGGATTTCTTGTAGCCCCAATATCTCCGGGAGTGTTAGCCGTTGTTCTAACGGCACTGCTTCGGGCCGGGCTAGATCCACTCGCTCTAAATAGGCTGGGTCAAGCGGTGTGGGTAATCGAGCTATCGGCATTACTCGGTTATCCAATCGCCCTCGCTTTAGGAGTGCCCTTGTATATTTTATTTCGGTGGAAGGGATGGAACGGGCTGCTGGTTTACGTTGCAGCCGGCGCTTTTCTTGGGCTCATAGTTTACTTGGCAAGCGTCTTTGCTGATGGTCTATCGCAGCTAGCCGAGAGGTTTTCAAACACGGCGCCGTCGTACCTTCCGGCGGGAGTGATTAGTGGCGCTGTGGCCAGCACCACATTTTGGCTGATCGCGCGCCCCGATCGGGCTAGGGTGTGACCGAACCAACGGTCGATCGCTGGCGCCACTCGCGGTGACCTAGTCCGGATGAGCGAAGCGATATCCGGGAGCGAAGTCAAGGCGACACCCGCATGTCGCAGACGCTCATGCGGGCTACCTGCTGTGAAAGCCCGCCAATCAAAGGGAGGAAGGACATGTCGAAGACATTCATCAGCGGCTGTATAGCCGCTGCACTTTCGCTCGCAGCGTGGAGTTTATCGCCGATGTCCGGCGCCCAGGTGTCCGCGCAATCGGGGCCGTTTTATATCAACGCGGTGGACATCGACGTGGTGCCGGGCCAGATCGACGCATACTTGGCGGCTCTGAAAGAGAACGGCGCGGCTGCGGTGCACGAACCGGGCTGTCACGAGTTCAACATCACGGTCTCGCAAAAGGACCCCAACCACGTTTTCATCTTCGAAGTCTATGACAATGCCGCGGCGTTCGAAGCGCACCGCGCCACCGATCATTTCAAGAAATACGCGGCGACGGCCAAAGACATGGTCGCCAAGCGCGACGCGCGGGCGTTTGCGTCGGTGGCGATGAATATGAAGGGCAAATGAGCGGCGCGCGCCGCTCAGGTCTGCAATCACATGGCGAAGAGACAGAAAGGCGTTGTCGGGATCGTCGGTCTCGGCATCATGGGCGGTGCTTTTGCGCACAATCTTCATGCCGCGGGCTGGCGGGTGATCGGTTATGACACCGATCGCAAACGGCGGCGCGCGCTCAGCCGCGCCGGCATCGCGATCGCCGCCGACGTCGGCGCGCTCGCCGCCGCGGCGCCGACCATCATCACAAGCTTGCCGAAAGCGTCGGCGCTGGCGGCGACCGTCGCCGATATCGCCGCAGCGCGCCTGCCGCGCCGCGTCGTGATCGAGGCCTCCACCTTCAAGCTCAAGGACAAGGAGGCGGCGGAAGCTATCTTGCGCGAAGCCGGCCACATCCTGCTCGATTGTCCGGTCAGCGGCACCGGCCTCCAGGCCAAGACCAAGGACCTCGTGATCTATGCCTCGGGCGGCGCGGCAGAGATCAAAAAACTGCGCCCGCTGTTCGCTGACTTCACGCGCGAAGTGCACGACCTCGGCGCGTTCGGCAATGGCAGCAAAATGAAATACATCGCCAATCTTCTGGTCGCCATCCATAACGTGGCGAGCGCGGAAGCTTTGGTGCTCGGCATGAAAGCCGGTCTGCCGCCGCAGCTCATTTACGATCAGATCAGGATCGGCGCCGGCAATTCGCGCGTGTTCGAATTGCGCGCGCCGATGATGGTGAAAGGCCGCTACGACGATCCGACAATGAAAGTGTCGATCTGGCAGAAGGACATGGACGTGATCGGCAGCTTCGCGCAGGCGCTCGGTTCACCGACGCCGCTCTTTTCCGCGACGCTGCCGATCTATGCGGCAGCTCAATCGACCGGCTATGCCGAGCAGGACACTGCAGCCACGTGCGCAGTGCTCGAAGCGATGGCCGGGCTTAAGCGGGGCAAGCACGGGCGTGCGCGGCGGAAGAAAGGTTGAACGGACTTTGGCCCGCGCTAACGGATTCTTTCGTCATTCCGGGATGCGGGTGAAACCCGCGGGCCCGGAATCCATAATCACCATCCGTGCGGTACTTTCTGCGGACCATCTCCGCGCGACATGTGGCTATGGATTTCGGCCTCGCGCTACGCGCGCCCCGGAATGACGACGGGAGAGCAAGCGTAGCCCGGATGAGCGGAGCGACAATCCGGGGTTAACTTTATGGCTCCACCCGCATACCGCTTCGCTCATGCGGGCTACTGACCACTACCGGCAACCCGCTTCGCCCCGGTTGCCGATGAGGCCCGGAGCCATTATCCCTATCGCCCGCACGCAAGCTTGAAAATCGCATCCCGGAACGTGGTGCTGCAGGGGCCAAACGCTTGGCCAAATTTCATGACCCAAATCTCATGAGCGATGCCGTCACCCTTGATCCGCCGCCGCTTCCGGGATTTCCACCGCCCCTGCTCCCGGGGGGCCCGCCGCCGCTTCCCGGTCTGGTGCGCTTCGTCGGCCCGGAATGGGCCTATTGGCAGCTGCGGATCAAAGGGGCGGCTCTGCTGCTCGTGACGCTCGGCATCTATCGGTTCTGGCTGCTGACCGACGTGCGCCGCTTTCTTTGGTCCAACACCGAGATCGCCGGCGAGACGCTCGAATATGACGGGCTCGCGACCGAGCTTCTGCTCGGCTTTCTGTTCGCGATCGCGATCCTTATTCCGATCTACGTCGCGATCGCTTTGGCATCGCTCGCGCTCGATCTGCCGGATTACGCCTCCGCGCTCGGCGGTTTGGCGCTGTTCGTCGTGTTCGGTGAATTTGCCCGCTACCGGGCGCGGCGTTATCGGCTGACGCGCACGGTGTTCCGCGGCTTGCGTTTCCATCAGGACGGATCGGGCTGGCTTTACGCTTTGTACGCCATCCTGTGGTGGATTTTGATCATCGTGAGCCTCGGGCTTGCTTATCCGTGGGCGCAGGCGAACCTGCAGCGCTACATGATGCGCCACACCAGCTACGGCAAATTGCCGGGCCGTTTCGAAGCCTCCGGCTGGCGGCTGTTCCTGCGCGGCTTGCCGCTTTGGCTTGCGTCTGTTGGGCCCTTGCTCGTGGCCGCTGGCATCGTCGCCGCGCGGATCGACTGGCACGCTTTCGACCCCGCAAATCCTCAAGATGCCAAAGATGGCGCGCTTGCTGTTATTGGCGCCGATCTCGTCGAGAAGCTCGGCACCAAGACGCTCACTGCCATCGGCATTGGCGGCATCGCCGGGAGCGTTCTTGTTGCCATTCTTGTCTATCCGGTGTTTCAGGCGATCGTCTATCGCTGGTGGCTATCGGGTTTGCGCTTCGGCGATATCACGGTCACGTCGCGGCTGCGTATCGGCCAAGTTTATCTCATCTACCTGCGCTATATTGGTCTTGTTTGGTTGTTCATGGTGGGAGCTTCTATTGGTATCGGCGTTCTGGCCTCCGCCATCTTCGCGTTGTTAGGCGCCGTCCATATGGCGGGCAGCCAGATACCCGGCCGCGACCTGATCGGTGCCGGGATCGGGGTTCTGCTCTATGCCGCCTTCGCGCTCGGGATTTCGGTCATGCATCAGGTTCTGATCACGTTCGGGCTGTGGCGCGCGGCCGCGCAATCTGCCGAGATTTCGGATGCGCCGATCCTGGACACCGTCGAGGCGAAAGCGGGCCTGAGCTCCGCGCTCGGCGAAGGCCTGGTCGATGCACTCGGGTTCGGGAGTGTCTAGAGCATGATCCGGAAAAGTGGATTCCGGTTTTCCGCAAAAGATCATGCTCCAACAAAGAGCATGATCCGGAAAAGTGGATTCCGGTTTTCCGCAAAAGATCATGCTCCAGCAAAGAGCATGATCCGGAGTAGCGGATTCCGGTTTTCCGAAAAGATCATGCTCCACCAAAGAGCGCGGCGATGAGCATCGCCGCCAATACGCTCACGATTCCGGCTGCGCCCGTCCGCGGCCCGGCCTTCTATTTCAACGGCGTCACCAGCAAGCGCCACGACGTCATCGTCGAGACCGCCGCGAATTCGCTGCGCATCATCAACGACGATCAACAATATCTGGTCGACGAGTGGAGCTATGCCGATCTGCGCTCGCGCTCGGCGCCGGAAGGCATCTTGCGGCTGGGCCGGCGCGGGGAGGCGGTGCTGGCGCGGCTTGAGGTTCGCGACGCCGCGCTTGCCGCCGCCATCGAAGAGCGCGCGCCCACGCTCGATCGCGGTGGCGCCGCCGACCGCCGGCTGCGCCAGCGTGTGGTCGTTTTGAGCCTTGCGGCGATCGCGTCGCTGGTGTTGACGGCGATCTTCGGCATGCCGGTGCTGGCCAACAAAATAACGCCGCTCATTCCGCTCCCCATGGAAAAGAGGTTCGGCGAGGCGATCGACAAACAAGTCCGCCCGCTGCTCGATACCGGCAATCGCGGCGCGGCCTTCCAGTGCGGCACGGCTCCCGGCGAGACGCAGGGGCGCAAATCGCTCGACAAGCTGGTCCGGCAATTGGAGATGGCCGCAACCGGGCCTTACCGGGCGCGAGTGGAGGTGGTGCGCCGGAAGCAGACGAATGCGTTTGCCTTGCCGGGCGGCCACGTCTACGTGTTCGAAGGGCTATTGGCGAAAAGCGAGACGCCGGACGAACTCGCCGGCGTCATCGCCCATGAAATGGGCCATGTCGTGCATCGCGACGGCACCCGCGCGGTGCTGCAGAGCGCCGGCCTGTCGTTTCTGTTCGGCATGATGCTCGGCGATTTTGTCGGCGGCGGCGCCGTTGTGATCGCGGCCAAGACGGTGCTGAGTTCGTCTTATTCCCGCCACGCCGAGGCCGCGGCCGACAAGTACAGCGTCGAATTGATGCAAAAAATCGAAGCCGATCCGAAAGCTCTTGCCGCCGTCTTGTCGCGCATCGCCTCCGACAAGGATGAAGGCGTGGCGCTCTTGCGCGACCATCCGGAGACCAAGGATCGGATCGCCGCCATCAATAAAGTGAGGGTTGACGATCCTCCAAAACCGCTGTTGACGGGGGCGGAATGGAAGGCATTGAAGGCCATATGCGGATCGTTGCCTGGCGACGGCAAGGTCGATAATCAGCTAAAATCGCCCAATCAGCCCAAACCATCCCGTCAGCCGAAGCCATGAATACTAGCCGCAACCACGAAAGCGAACTTTGATGGCGCGACGCCGCTTAACTGAGCAGCCGACCTCACGGCTTGCCATCTGGTCGCGGCGGATCGCGCTGTTCTCGCTCGCGGCGACGTTCATTGCGATCATCGTCGTGCGTTCCGGCGCGCTCGAGATCGTGCCCGCGCTGTCAACGCTCGGCGGCGCGCTGGCGCTCGCCATGCTGGCGATCCTGCTCGCCTTCGGGGCGGCGGTCTCGATCTGGAAAGACGGCGTCGGCGGCATCGGCGAAGCGGTCACCGGTCTTCTGATCGGGCTCGCGCTGATCGCCTATCCGCTCTATGTCGGCGTCAAGGCCTACAAGCTGCCGGCGATCTACGATATCACCACCGATCCGATCGATCCGCCGCGTTTCGATGCGATCGCACGCTTGCGGCCGCGTGACGCCAATCCGGTCACCTATGCGGGCCTCTATACCGCCGAGCAGCAGCGCACCGCTTATTCCGACATCGAGCCGGATATGACCAGCGTCTCGCCGCAGGAAGCTTATGACGCGGCGATGAAGGTCATCACCAAGCGCAAATGGCATGTGGTCGATGCGCGCCCGCCGCAAGCCACCGCGCCGCGCGACGGCCTGATCGAAGCAATCGCGCGCACGCCGATCCTCGGTTTCCGCGACGACGTCGCGGTGCGCGTGCGCGCCACGCACGACGGCGCCCGCATCGATGTTCGCTCGGCGTCGCGTTACGGCCGCCACGATCTCGGCACCAACGCCGCGCGCGTGCGCGCCCTGATCGAGGATATCGACGACGTCCTGGCGACGCCTGCCAAGGGGGAGAAGCCGGAGAAACAAGCGCCGGCGCCCAAGGTTCAGCCTCAGCCGGCGGCCAAAGGCGCGTCGGCCAAGCGGTAAGTGCCGGCGAGCGACGGCGTGCCATCCGTGGCCACGACGCCGCGCGCCACGAGATCTTCGAGATGGGCCAGCACGGAGAGCGCGGCCGCGCCGGTGAGCCGCGGGTCAATGCCGATATAGATCGCCCGCACCAGCGTCGCGATATCGGCGGCGCCCTTGGCAAGCCGCCGCAAGATCGAGACCTCGCGCGCCTGCCGGTGGCGGATATAGCTCTGCACGAAGCGCGGCGCGTCCTGCACCGGCCCGCCGTGGCCGGGCAGGTAGATCGGCTCGCTCCGCCGCGCGAGCTTCTCCAGTGACGCCATATAGTCGCTCATCGCGCCGTCGGGCGGCGCAACGATCGACGTCGACCATGCCATCACATGATCGCCGGAAAAGATCAGGTCGGCTTCCTTCAGCGCAAAGGCCATATGGTTCGCCGTGTGCCCGGGCGTGGTTAGCGCTTCGATCGTCCAGCCATTGCTCGTGACAATCTCGGCATCGGCCAACGCCACATCGGGCCAGAAATCCGTATCGGCCGAGGCATCGAGGCGCTTGGCCTCGCCGACGTTGAGCGGCCGCGCCGGCCGGTGCGGGCCTTCGGCGTAGACGGTCGCGCCGGTCGCTGCCTTGATCTTCGGCACCGCCGGCGAATGGTCGCGATGGGTATGGGTGACAAAGATCGCCGTCACGGTCTCGCCGCGCACCGCATCGAGCAGCGCCCCGATGTGGGCGTCGTCCTCCGGGCCGGGATCGATGATCGCCACCTGATCGCGGCCGACGATGTAGCTCACTGTGCCCATGAAGGTGAACGGGCTCGGATTGTTGGCGACGATCGCGCGCACGCCCGGCGCCACCTCGATGGCGCTGCCGGGCACCAGATCGAAAGTCTTGTTGTATCGGATGTCTTCGCTCATTCCTTGACGTCGCACATTAGTCCGCCTGCCGCGGCGAGGCGGCGGCTTCAAAGCGCCGCGAAGCGGCGCCGGTCTCCATGTGCGAAGAAGTTTGGCAAAGCGCAATAGGGCTTTGCTGCAGCGCGATCTTTTCGGAGACTCGCATCCGCGTTCGGACCTTTGTCCGAAGGGCGCGGCTTGCTCCGCATCTTGCTCGGAGATCGACACTGCCCGCCGAACGCCGACGGCCACCGATCCCCAAAAAAGGATGGAGCCCCGGTGCCGGGATCGCCGGGGCTCCAAGCAATCTCATTCAACAGCAGTCCGCGCGGATTAAAGTCCGCTCAAGGCCGAGTAGAGTTCCCTTGCAACAGACCCAGAAAAGCTTGAAAATAAAGGAGACTTTAAACGGGCTTGAGTTCGCTTGAGCTGGCGTGCCAACGGCCATCTTGTTAGCACGGCGTTAGCTGGAGGGCAGATGAGCGAAATCGCACAGCAGCAGAGACAGGTAGGCGGCCGGGGGACACAGCGCCGGCCGAGGCGCCAGGTGCTCACTGACAGGATGGTGGCTGCGCTACCGCGCCGGTCGGAACCGTACTTCCACCCCGATCCAGAACTACCGAAGCACGGCATTCGCGTCCGCCCAACCGGGCCGGGTGCGTACACCACTATTTGCCGCGACCCCTTCGGCAAACAGGTATGGACGAAGGTGGGTAGCACTGCCGAGATGATGATCGCAGAGGCGCGCGAGATCGCGCGCATGGTGATCCGCCGTGTCGAGCAGGGACTGCCGGCGTTCGAAGCGCCGAAGCCGAAGGGCGACAGCGTTGCGACTGTAACGGCCGAATGGCTCAAACGCCACGTGGACAAAAACAAGCTACGCACTGCACCCGAGTACCGGCGCATGGTGAGGAAATATATCCTGCCGCACTGGGGCGAGCGCGGCTTCGAGGAGATTAGGCGCAGCGACATCGCAAAGCTGCTTGACCACGTCGAGGACAATCACGGCTCCCACCAGGCTGACGCCGTGCTATCGGTGCTGCGCATGCTGGGCAACTGGCAGCGCGACCGCTCCGACGACTATGTATCCCCGTTCTCCGGGGTTAAGCGCCGGGTGGCCAAGCAGGATCGCCGGCGCCATCACAAACTCACTGACGACGAGATCAGAGCGCTGTGGCTAGCCGCTGGCCGGGCAGGCGCTTTCGGATCACTGATCCGGCTGCTGCTTTTGACCGCTCAGCGCCTCGACAAGGTGCGCACCATGCGCTGGTCCGAAATCGCCCCGGATGGGGTGTGGACGATCCATTCTGACACGCGCGAGAAGGGCAATGCTGGCGCGCTCAAGCTACCCAAGCTGGCGCTTGACGTCATTCATTCGCAGCCACGGCTGGCTGATAATCCTTATGTATTTGCCGGCAGCAGCCAGGGCCCTCGGCCGTTTGAGCACCGCCACAAGCGTGCTTTAGACGAACTAAGCGGTGTCGCCGGATGGCGCCTTCATGATCTGCGCCGTGCTGCCCGGTCGCTCATGAGCCGCGCCCGTGTACTCAACGACATTGCCGAGCTCGTGCTCGGCCATGCCCGTCCTGGAGTTGAAGGCACCTATGATCTCCACGCGTACGACCTCGAAAAAGCCGACGCTCTGCGCAAGCTCGCGGCGTTGATCGAGCGCATTGTCAATCTGCCAGCCGATAATGTCGTAGCGCTAAATTAGATGGGGCGGTGTCGTGAAATTACCGGCGAAGGGGAGCGGCGACAGAAAATCAACGGCGGCGAAAAGCAAGGATTTCGGTGATTGCAGACTGCATGAGCTGTTGGGGCGGCTGATTGAGCATTACGGCTTTCCGGCCGGAGTTTTGTTATCGCCCAACGTGCGCGCATGGGACAAAGCCGAGGTCGAGCGCTGGCTAGCGAATCGCCCGGTCGAACGCAAAGTCATACCGCCAGCACCAGATCGTCGTCCGCCGGGACGCCGCAGCAAGTGGATCGATCCCGATCGCTGACGCATGAACGCGAACGCACGATGATGACCTCCTGGCTCGTGCCGCCGCGCGTTCGTAATTAGGAGTTCGAACGCCTAGCGCTGTTTCGCCCTGCTTTTTGCCCAGCGAAATCGCGCCGTTGCTTACCGAGTATATCTCGCGGGCAGCGGCCGTAACTTAGCCAAACTGGAGCTGTCGCCTGTGGAGCCAAACCATCATTTTCATCCGCTCGCCACCATCTTTCCTCTGCTTGGCGATGCTCAAATTGAGGCCCTTGCCGATGATATAAAGGTGCACGGCCTTCTCGAGCCTATCGTACTACATGAAGGCAAAATCCTCGATGGGCGCTGCCGCTGGCTGGCGTGCGAGCGTGTCGGGGTGCCTCCAAGCTTTCGGGCGTATGACGGAAACGATCTGCTCGGCTCTGTTATCAGTCTAAACATGCATCGCCGGCACCTCACCAAAAGCCAGCGCGTGTTAGCCGCAGCGCGTGCAGCTACGCTGCCCTTCGGCTCTAACCAGATGACGCCGGGTCTGCCAATTGGCAGAGCCGCCGAAGTTTTCAGTGTAAGTGCGCGGAATATTGCGCGGGCGAAAAACATTTTGCGAGAAGGCGTGCCAGAACTTGTAGGGGCGATCGAGTGCGGCAAGATCTCACTTTACCGGGCCGCCAAGGTCTGCGAGCTCGCGCAAAACGTGCAAGCAGCGACGCTCGACCAAATTTTGCAAGAAAAGCGTTATGTGCGGAAGAAAAAGGAGCCCGCTGCTGTAGTAAGCGAGAACTACCCGTCTAGTGAAGCAGCCGGACGATGTGAACGGTCGCCCATCGCAGACCATTACAGCCGAAGTAATTCTGAATTGCTCAAGGCTAAGACCGCTAATTGGGGCGAAGAGGACGGTGCGGCTTTTGCGGGTCGAACGTCCGCGGGTGAAGCGGTAAAATCTGCATGCACGAAGTTTGTGGAAGAATTAATCGAGGAAGAGGCTTTGCTTGGCCTGATAGCCGCATGGTCGCGGGCGGAAACTTCTGCGCGCATTACGTTCTTAAACGAAATTGTCGAGGACGATCCAAATTTCGCGAGCCTCATGGTCCGTTGGTCTCTAGCGTCGTATGCTACCCGCATGAAACTTATAAATGAATTGATCGAGCGGTGGTCGGAATGGGGGATCGAGGGCTGAACGAGCAAAGTTTATTGCGCCACATAGTGAGACTTGGCCCAACCGCGATCAACAGGCCCGAAAACAATTTTGATAGAGCCGTAAGTAAGCAACGCCTCCACGCTTGAACGGATATTCGGCATTCGCAAGCAGTCGAAGCCGGCGCGCGCATCGTCCGTGAATCGGTACTCTGTAAAGTAGCCATAATGGTCGGCCTCCCCGAGCTATCGCATCTCGAAAAACTTGAGAGCTGCGCCGAAGCCAAGGAGCGGTTGATTTCAAAATTAGCTCTGCGAAATCGAAACCATTTTATTCAGGGATATTTGGACATAGCGAAAGCAAGGCGCGACGGCGGTATCGAAAGAACAGAAATGTACGTGTGTCGAGGTCGTCAAATTCTCCTGTGTGCATTAGTTCGTACATTCGTACGTTCTTACGTCAACTTTTCTAATGCGGCGGCGAACTGTTGCACACCGGTTGCAGTGTTCTATGGGCCCTTAAGAGCCATCGTAGTCCCCCTGTACCAGCACAAGCAATTGGCGCAATTGTCATTGACAAAGCTCAATAGCCGATCATCGCACATGCGTGCAACGAAAGGGGCGATGTACGAATGAATCTAACAACACGGAGGAGCTACCACCCATGGCAAAGAGCTCGAGCAAATCGTCCATACTCCGTGGTTCCTGTTGGTATAACTACAGCGTGTCACAGAGCTTGGTCGCGAAATTCATCGATCAAATCAAACGAGCCAGCGAAGCAGCAAACCTGGTGAATCAGGTGAACGGCATAATCGACAGCAGCCGGATCGACACCAATGCGTTCAGTTGTTGACCGCACCCGAACCCGATCTGCAGTAGGGCTGGCGACCATGGCCGTTCAGATCAGTGAGACGAGCTTGCGTTGGGCATCGGTGTCGCCGTCAATGTATCGCTGGGTCGTCACAAGGGACCTATGACCTGCCAATATCTGCACATCGCGCAGCGAGCCACCTGCCCGGTGGACCAGCCGGGCTGCCCGCGTGATGAACGTTCTTCTGCCGGAATGGGACGAGCAGCCTTCGAGGCCAACCGAGCGATAGGCTTGAGCAAACCAATTCACGATGCTTCGTGGTCGCATTGCGCGGCGTCGCTCGGACGAAATCACAAAGTCTGTGGGTGGGCTCAGCTCGCGCCAGCGGCTCAATGCGGTATACAGGTCTGGATGAACTGGAATGCGTCGGCCGCCGCGGTTCTTGGCCGCTTGATCGTGCAATTCGATTACCGGCGCAACGGCGCCAGTTGCATCGACCACCATGGCCCAGGTCAGGTTGGCTATTTCTGCCGCTCGCAGCCCAGCCTTAAATGAGAGCAGTACGATGAGCCGATTTCGGTCGGGATACCGGGAAGCTTGAGCGAACCTGAGTAGGTTCGTTAGGTGCTGATCAGATAGTAGCTTGGCCTGCCTGCCTGACATTACGCTCGTCGAAATACGTGCGATGCGAAATGCTAGCGCCAGCAGCCGTCGATGCAATGGAAAAGTCGGATCGAAGCAAACAAATAACAGGACGAAGGCTCCGCTGTCACACTCAGTACAAAACAATGGTTTTTTACTGAGTTTTGTCTTCGCTCATCCCGCGCACGGTAATTCGAGCGCCCGGACCATGTTTCTAAACGGGGTCACCTTACCCAAGTATCCAGCCTTCCCAATTCAAGAGCTTGCTACATGAAAGATTTGTGTGAAACTGTTAGTCGCTATGCCATCCCTCGCATTTCCGAGAGTATCTACAGCGCGGCGCTTGCTCTATCGTCCAAGTAGACGTTGCACGCATCGGCGGCATCACTCCGTGGCTGAAGACAGCTCATCTCGCCGAAACGTTCAACATGCAGGTCTGTCCGCACTATCTGATGGAAATTCATGTCGCGTTGTGCGCGGCTGTTCCGAATGCCGCTTGGGTGGAGTTTATTCCGCAGCTTGACGTCATTACCGAATCGCGGATCGAAATCGTTGACGGCTATGCTCTCCCTTCGCCAGACATTGGCCTGGGCATTTCATGGGATTGGAAGGCGATCGAACGCACGCGAATCGGACACGCCATTCTCTCGCAGGTGAAATAGCCATACCGAAGCCTCGGCTGGTGGAGCGCACGGATACGCTACCGGGGCAGAAACGTTCTAGGAGGTCAGCGCAGGCAACTCTAAACTTCGCACTTTGGAAATAGATCGATTCAACCAGCGCTTATTTGTCACGAACTCGATCATTTGGTGGCGGTTCTTTGGAGATTGAACCGCTGTTCCGGCGCGCGCTTGACCGGAGGGGAGCTACCGATGGCCATTTCCCGGGAATTGCCGTGAAGTAATCTGAAAACCTGCGAGGCCGCAAACCGAGGCGACCCGAGTATTCTTTTACGTGCGGCGCATTCAGTTGCATCAAGAGCGTAAGCATTCCCTGTGGCAAGTCTTGTGGAACCTGATAGAGCGCCTTCAATTCTTGTCCGATCGCGCTGCGCCTGGCGCGGCGCGCACATCGCACTTGGAACGCTGCGCAAAAGTTGAGAGCAAACCGTCTTTTCCAAAACCGCCAAAGCAGCGGACGCGCGTGCTGAACAGAGATCGGCCACCGCCCGCGCAACATGAGCAGCGCCAGCATAACAGTGATAAACAATGGAAGTACACCCTGAGTGACGTATTGTGAGAAACATACGTCTCACTCATGAGTTCTTTGTTTGGTATCCTTTGATGCCGGCGGATACATCAGGCGTATTTTTTCCTTTCGTGCCGGCCGAGTCGATTAGCCTGTCCGGTTGCCTCAGCTTAGTTCCACTGCGGACGACCAGCGCACCCTCCACCATTGACCCGCATTTTTTGGACGTGAATATTGGAATCGCAAATGATGCGCTTTGGCATTTTTCAGACCTTCACCTTCTAACCGATGGCGGCGGCGAAGCTCTTACTCGTCCACGATGCCGCGGCGCGGGCATCCAGCTTGGAACAGAATAATTTTTATCGGTCTTAGCGGATTTCAGCGCCGTCGACCGGACTTAGCCTCTCAGGCCGAGTTCTAGTTGCATTGGCTTTTTTGGCGCTCGGTCTCGCTCATGTCGTCTCTACCGTCCGCACGACGGTCTCCAGCAAGTGGTAGTAGTCGCCCGAGCAAGCCTCCAGCGTGAACGCTTTAACTTCGGCGACCGGAACCCCGGCCTCGCGCAAGGCCCGCTGCACACGCTCGAGGATGGCGAAAGCATTTTCATCCTCGCCGACCAGGGCGACGCAGACGTTCGGATATTTGCTCTGCATGTCAGTCTCCCCCTCGGTCCGCGGCGGTGCCGCCGCCGCGAGAGCGCGCTCCAGCGTCGCAGCGCCCTTGCCCAGCCCATCCACTAAGAAGACCCGTGCCGACGCGATGCGAGACGACCGTGCGGATCGGGTAGCCATTGACGACCGCGATACGCTCGCCCGCTGGTGCTTCCGCAGCAGCGCATTGTAGTGCGCCGGACCGATTCGGCAGAGCAAGTCCGAAACCAGCACGAGGAGCTCGAACTCACGACACCGGAGCGCTGTTTAATGGTGGCAGAGGCAGCGGTGCAGGAATTCTGTGCCAGCCGGGGGGCGAACTGTTGCTGGTCAACCGCTCGCGAGCACCCCGGGCAGCGTTACTGTCATGACCTCGCAGGGTTAGAGCCAATGCTGGATGGATGTTGGGTGATATCAAGGATGCCATGATCGGAGCTACGGCCCTGTTCGACGCCGATATCCTTGTCACGAACGACCGCACCTTCAGGCGACACGGTCGCGATCGATGAAGGCCTAAGCAACTTATCGATCAGTGCCAAATGAAGGGCCACATTGTCGTGAAGACAACGCATGTCCAAATTACCCAGCTATCAAGGATTCCAAATGCAGGAATGTCGGACAGGCGAGCGTAATCAGTGCTGAGTGTGTCGGTCCGGCGGCAGCAGTATTGGACCATTCGAGATTTGATGAGGATCGGCTAGGCAGCCACGCGGCCAACGCGCAGCGTTCGCGGCGGTGCAAAAAGGCAGCGCTAAGCAGAGCGCCTGACCCAACGAATTGATGACCCCCGCCCCACCTCCAGCCACCGTGGACGATTCGACGACAACGGCGCCTGCTTCAATGCTGCCTCCCGTGTCTACTTGTGTGCGGATGCCATGCGCACTCAATAATTCAGCGTCACGGTAGCTTGGGACCGAAATGGAGCCGCTCAATCTGCTTTATTGTGTAGACCGGTCCGCCGATTACTCTAACCGTCGCTCGTATCTTCTGTTCAGGCGCCAAGCTGCGCCAAGCTAATACCGCCTCCTGCAAAGTGGCGAAATCTGTCGGAACGCCTGCTCCATCGTTTAGCGTCGCCGGCCAGTTTTCGTCGACATAGATCCTGTAATCGTCGGTCATCGGCGCGCCCCTACCGCGGTCGGCATTTGAGCCTTCCGCCGCGACCACTCAAATCGCGATCGACTTTCAAACCGGCGACACGCTCGGCCCAGTCTCGTGTTGTGGCATAGGCGCGGTGGCCGGCGCGGAAATGCATCCACTTGCCAGCGGGCGTTAGTGCGTTGCAGTAGTAGACGGTCGGGTTCCAGACGAAACATGCCAGGGTGGCAACGACCTGCCCGTCGGGCGTGCAGAGCTCGTCATAGATTTCGTAGGTTTCGTAGCCGTCCGCAGTGTCACCGAGAGGTGTTCCTGGTCGCCAATTCATCGGTTCAGAATAGGGAAACTTGTTGCGAAAAGTCGAGTCGGCGCTGGCCGTTTTTGTCCTTCACGATGAAATAGGCGCCGTTATCCTCGATCGTCTAGGGCGGCGGAAAGCGGCGGGAGGGCATCTAGGAGTTGAGAGCAGATCTACTCTCCTGGTGGAGTCTAAACAGCAGCATTCTCGCAAGCGTTTCCGCGCCGAGCATGCTTTCTATTATGTCACCTTTTTTGGTGCGCCCGTCAGATGCAGTGACGATGACAAGGCCATCCTGGACCTCGAAGCTTCCAGTGAGGTGCTTGCCGTCATTGTCCTGGACTATGATCTTCTTGCTCATTTCACCCCCCCCTCAGGATCGTCGCCCGAGCTGCTACCCCAACTCTGTCTCATAACACACACGTTTACTGCCGGGCCTGTTGTCGATGGTGCCATTAACCCGCTTCGGACCTGATCACGTGATATAGCGACTGACACACGAAGTAGTATCATGCAGAGAGCAGTCGAAACTGGCTTATACACGTGCCCGCAATGCCAGCGGTGGCCTGACGGCGGGATCCGCGCGTGCGGCGGCGAACGTCGTCTGTATCGAGCATTTCCGCAGACCACATACACGAACACAGCGAGCCGGCAAGTTCGACTGGATAGATCGGTGACCGGCGGCGTGATGGGAGAATAGCTGTGCATCCGATCGAAGCGCTTGACGAGATCGGATCGAGCGACTGCGCTCGGCTGTTGAGGCGATTAAGCAAGCCACGATCGAGGGTCGGGTTTGCGATGACGTGGCATGGTTCGATACCATCACCACGTTGCACGACTTCTGCGAACAAACGCTTCTGCCGCGCATGAGCTAGCACACTGTCCACATCGGTGGCGTGCGCAGTTCCTCATTGCTGGCGCGTTACCAGCTGCGCATCACCCCATACACCACCACCACCAACAAGCGACTGACTGACTGACTGCCAGGCTGGCGCGTTCGTGTCACTACCATCGATACACATCGATGGTGATGCATCGGTGATGATGCATTGGTGATGATGTGTTGGATGCACTGCGCTTTGTCGTCGATCTTCAACACCGATCTTCAACACCGTCATTACGTTGTGCGGGACGGTGGCCATCGCGGCGGCTTTAGGAGTGTACAAACCGCAAAAATTTTCGCCGGGGTCCTACCGACCACGGCATCGCGGAAGCGGCGCGGCGAGCCGACGGCATAAACGAGGCAAATGCCGCCGTGGGAGTGCGCCTTCGCTCGGCGATCGCCGAGGCGCTGGGAATAGTGGTGGCTATCACCGCCGACAAGACTAGGAAAGCCGCCGCATGAAGATGGATCACACCCGCTATCTCAGTGCTCGCCTGCATGCAGCGCTCACGCTGTTCGATCCGGGATCCGCAACGGGGCGCGGAAGTGGAGCGAATATTAAATCTTTAGCTTATTCCGCTTCGCAATGCGGACTGACGATTGCGGTGGTGCGCACTACGCCGCAGCTACCCAACGCGCTGCACCATACGTGTCAGTTCGAGCGTGTCATGCAGCTGGCCGAGCAGGGTCTAGTGGGTCGGCAGCTGGATATTTTTCGGAGGTGACAAGTGTGAGAATGGTGAGCTGGCCGACGATGACGCCACCGCTTCACTCGTAATGCCCCGACGCCGGTCCCACCTTGCCTCTGAATACGGTGTAGCTGATCACCGTATAGATCAGCATCAGCGGAAAGACGAACAAACCTTCGCCCCAGAACATGAAAGCCAGACTCGAGTGCGGCGCCGCCGCCTGCTCGATGGTGATGGAGAAGGGAATCATGTAGGGCCAGAATGAGATGGCGAGCGTGCCAAAGGCCGCGGCGAACATGAGCGCGACCATGTAGAAGGGCAACCCGTCGCGGCGCGCGCGTACGCTGATGGCAAGCACGATCGCCGCCACGATCCCGATAGCCGGGAAGACGAACAAATAAGGCCGCTCCAGCCAGCGGCCGATGACGCGGAGATCCACGGCCAGAGCGTAAGCGAAGACGACGATCAGGAAGACGAGCAGCGCGATCGACAGATAGGGGATCAGACGGTAGGCCCGTTCGCGCAATTCGCCGTCGCATTTACGTACCAGCCAACAGGCGCCGAGCAACGTGTAGCCGAGGCACAGCCCGACGCCGCACATCACCGCGAATGGACTGAGCCAGCCGAACTCCCCACCCACATAGCGGCCGTCGGCGACCGGAAGCCCCTCGACCAGGGCGCCGACCATAAGGCCTTGAATGAAGGCTGCGGCCAACGAGCCGCCGGCAAAGCCGGCGTCCCAGACCGGACGCATGCGCTCGGCCTTGTAGCGGAATTCGAAGGCAACGCCGCGCAGGATCAGGCCCGCCAGCATGAGCAGAAGCGGCAGATAGAAGGCGGAAAACAACGTCGCATAGACAATCGGAAATGCGCCCCAGAGAACGACGCCAGCCACCACCAGCCAGGTTTCGTTGCCGTCCCAGATCGGAGCCACCGCCGCCATCATCCCGCGCCGGCTCGATTCGCTGCGCGTCAGTCCGAAGAGAATACCGACGCCGAGATCGAAGCCGTCGAGCAGCACGTAAAGCAATACGCTGACCGCCAAGACGAATACCCAGAACATCAGCATGGCTATTCTCCTGGCGATTCTGCCGGCAGAGGCTCATCGACGACCGACAGCGGACGGTTGGGAACCGCCGCGGCGGCAGGCTCAGCCAGACGCCCGACCGGACCGATACGCAGCAGGCGATGAATGTAGAGCGCACCGAAGGCGAAAATGAATGTATAGACCACGCAAAAGACGATCAGAGAGACGAGCGCCGCGCGCGTCGTCAGAAACGGAGTGACGGAGCCCGCGGTGCGCAACACGCCATAGACCGTCCAGGGCTGCCGTCCGACTTCGGCCGTGAACCAGCCCGTCAGGATGGCGATGAACGGCAGCGGAAAGCTCAAGAATATCGCCCACAGCAGCAGGCGGCTCTGCTCCAATCGCTGCTTGAGACTGAGATAGGATCCGATCCAGGCGAGAGCGAGCATGACGAGCCCGCAACCGACCATGATGCGGAACGCAAAAAACGGAATGAGCAGCGGAGGCCGGTCGGCGCGCGGAAAGTCGGTAAGCCCAACCTCCTTGGAATCGAAACTCATGCTGCCGATCAGGCTGCCGAGAACGGGAATCTTGATTTCGTAAAGGTTGCGCTCCGCCTGCTGATCGGGGATCGCGATCAACACTTCGCCGGCGGGCTGCTCGTCGTGCCAGCGCGCTTCGATCGCGGCGAACTTAGCCGGCTGGTACTCGTGGACATAATCGCCGTTGAGATGCCCGAAGAAGATCTGGACCGGCACGAGGATGGCGGCGAGGAACAGGCCCATGCGCAGCATGATGTGCGCTTCGGCGGGGTATTTGCCGCGCAATAGATACCAGGCGCCGGTCGCCGCGACGCAAAAAGCGCCGGTGATGAAAGCGGCGAGCAACATGTGGGGAAAGCGCACCCACAGCACTGGACTGAAGACGATTTTGAGCCAGTCGGTGGGGACGAATGCGCCATTCTCGAGCGCGTAGCCCATCGGCGCCTGCATCCAGCTGTTGTTCGCCATGATCCAGAAGGCCGACAGCGTGGTGCCGAGCGCGACCATCGCGGTCGAGAACAAATAGAACCACGGCGGCACGCGGGAGCGCCCGAACAAGAGAATCCCGAAGAAACTCGCCTCAAGGAAAAACGCCGTGAAGGTCTCGTAGGAGAGGAGCACACCCTGGATCGGGCCGACCATGCGGGCCAAAACCTCCCAGTTCGTGCCGAACTGGAAGGCCATGACAATGCCGGACACCACCCCCATCCCGAACGCCACGCTGAAGATCTTGAGCCAAAATTCGAACACCACGCGATAGGCCGGACGACCGGTCGCTTGGTACAAAGCTTCAAGAATGGTTAGCCACGCCGCCAGTCCGATCGAGAAGGACGGAAAGATAATATGGAACGAGATCGTGAAGGCAAATTGCAGCCTCGACAGGAGTAGTGCCGTAACCTCCATGCAAGCCTCCGCTAGCGCCAAAGATTCTCGGGCTTTGTTGCCTGGAAATTGTCTGTGCCGATTTCAGCGGAGGGAATATGCGCGGCAATGGCGAGCACGGGTACACTCGACCGATGACGATCGAAAAGGCCATTGAGGAGATGCAGGTTCCCTGGCCGGCAGCTACCCGCACACACCACCAGTTCGGCAGTCAGATGCCCTTCGGCGGCAGCTGCGAGAGCGGCCACCTCCTTATGGCGCACATACACCCACTTGATCTTGGCCTGGCGGCGAATCGCATCGGTCAGGCCATTGAGGCTGTCGCCAACTATGCCATAGATCCGCTTGACCCCCGCCAATGCAAGACTTTCAGCAAACTGGTCTGCGACAGTCTTCATGGTTTAGCGCTTGCGCGAACGTAAAATGATTGGACGCCTTGATGACGACTTCACACTACGCAATGGCTTTGTTTGCTTGTATTGCGCGCGCGTCCACTGACCTGCGCCCTAGTACCGCAGCGGCGATACGAAGGTTTAGGACGCAGTCGATTGTGCGCACACGAGAAGACACGTTGCTGCCGCCGATATGGTAGCGCGGCCTAAATGGCAATTGTCTGATGCACGTTAAGGGGCCGCTCGCTCTTGGACCGGCGACCCTAATTCATGGGTCAACAAAAATCCGCATCTGGGTTTTAATCCTATGATGCAGATTGCTCACGCCGATATTGCGGGAGATTAGGAGTCCGCCCGGCAACACGCGGCGTCGGCCGCGCCCGACGCCTCGTTCATGATTCGGCAGATGGTACGTGCGCGCCGTCCGCACTGCAGCCGAGACAGCCGTAGACCTCGCCGCAAGTCCCGAACCGCATCGTCGCCCGACAGCGCCGAGGGTACGTCGTGGTCGGACAGCACATTACAAGAGCGGACGATCATCGCGGCAAGCTCCCGGCGGTGAATTACCCTGAAGCATTCACTTTAGGATTGATTTACAAAATTCTTCAGGAAGCGCGGTACGCATTGGGGCGCTCTGTCCGATCCACTCTTTTGCCTTGGCCCACTCTGGATCGAACACAATCGAGAGTGCTCGAACGAGGTCATCAATGTCGGCGTCACTGTGCAGTGGAGACGGCGTGATTTGCAGGCGTTCCGTGCCGAGCGGCACCGTAGGATAGTTAATCGGCTGCACATAGATGCCGAACTGATGGAGAAGCCGATCGCTCATCTGTTTGCAGCTTACCGGATCCCCGACTATCACGGGAACAATATGGCTCGGATTGCGAAGATGTGGAATACCAGCCGCATCTAGTCGACGCCGCACCTGCGCAACGCGTTCCTGCAAACGATGACGTTCGCTGCCACCGCTCTTGAGAAGACGAACACTGGCAAGAGCCGCGGCAGCAATCGCAGGCGGCAGCGCTGTTGTAAAAATGAAACCGGACGCGAAGCTTCGAACGAAATCGCAAAGCGCTGCCGATCCTGCTATGTATCCACCGATCGCGCCAAACGCTTTTGCCAATGTACCTTGGATCACCGTCACGCGGTGCCCAAGCCCTTCCTGATCGGTAATACCGCCGCCACGCGGCCCGTAAAGCCCGACCGCGTGGACCTCGTCAAGATATGTCATTGCCCCATGCGCCTCAGCGACGTTACAGAGTTCCGCAATCGGCGCGATATCTCCATCCATCGAGTACACCGATTCGAACGCAACCAATTTTGGGAGCGCAGGATCCAGCGAAGTCAGCTTGCGGTCGAGGTCCGCAGCATCGTTATGGGCAAACGTCAATTTTCTTGCCCTGCTGTGGCGAATGCCTTCGATCATGGAAGCATGGTTCAGTTGGTCCGAAAGGACAACGCATCCCGGCAATCGCGACGCAAGCGTACTCAAGGTCGCCCAATTCGCCATGTAACCTGAGTTGAAAAGTAGTGCCGCTTCAGTTCCGTGCAGATCGGCAAGCTCCCGCTCTAGCAGCACATGATAATGATTCGTGCCGGAAATGTTTCGTGTTCCACCCGCGCCGGCTCCGCACCGCTTTATGGCGTCATGCATCGCGGCTAGCACCTTCGGATGCTGGCCCATACCTAGATAATCGTTGGAACACCAAACAATCACCTCGTCACGCCTGTCTTCTCGGTAATGCGTCGCACGTGGGAAACAACCGGCCTGCCGCTCAAGTTCTGCGAAGACGCGGTACCGTCCTTGGCGCCGGAGGTCGGTAAGCTGCTGAAGAAAGAAGTCGTCGTAATTCAATACATTTTTTGTCAGACCGTTCTGCGGCGAAATTGTCATTTTTTCCTCGCTTGATCACGCAACCAGCTTTGCGCATCCTTCCGATGTTGATTAAGCGAATTAACGGCCGTACAGGCGCGGCACTTGCCCTTCAGTACGGTGCGACGCCCTCCCATATGGTCCCTTCGTAGGGATCACAGCGAGAGGTGCCCCCGTAGGGTGCCACGCCTTCCCAGTTGGAGCCGGCGTAGGGATCGCACGCACTGTGAGATTCACGCTGAGTTCGGTCCTGGATCTCCGCAAAAGCCGAGCTCGTGGACGCCAGCGCAATGACGGTCACCACCACCGACGCGACAAACCTATTCATGGAAGCCTCCGTTTATGATTTGTCAGAAAATCGAAGCCGCATGCTCCGATACGGCTCTTAAATCAGATTTGCGCGTCAGATTGCCATTTGTACGAGAGTGTCATCTGACAAACGTTGGGTGAAGGCAGATCATACGGAGGCTTATTAATAATGCCACAAGCACAGTTAGAGGACGGACCTGGGTCCAAATAGTTCGTTGATGGTGGCTGAGGTGGTTGACTGCTCGGCTCTATAACGAAACGATGGATTTACTCAGAACAAAAATAGGCGACGCAAGTCTGATAGGCCGCGATCACCTCGCACAGGTCTTGATCAATGCGGGCAGAAAACGTAGTTGAATCGACAAGATCGGAGAATGGCACCTTCATGCCAGGTCACTGGAAAAACGAACGGCGCCGAGTTCCGGATGGTGATCGGATCCAAGGGTTCGCTCGTCATCTTGCTTCGGAATCCCTATCAGGAGAACGCCATCAAGGACACCCTCCGCTGGGGCGACAATCAGAGCTACAAAGCCGCTCTGTTCATCGACGACCAATCCGTGCTGACGCGGGGCTTGAGAGCAGCGAATTTAAAGCCGAAAGTATCGCCATCATGGTCGGCGGAATTTCCATGCACGGCTATGACGTCAAAGGCCTGAACATGACCCGAGGTCGTTGCGTGAGACCTACCGCAGCAACAAGAACGACACCGATTCACCGGCCAGCAGGCTCACCTCTTTGAGGTCACTGTGAGCTCTTGAGTTGGTGGAAATCCGCAAAACCGCTTCATGGGAAACTCCTGTCCATAAAGACGGGCGCGGCCGACACGGCTCGCGGCGCAAATCCGAAAATGCCAGCGCTACGCGAGCGCGCCCGGACCGCTTGCGCACGATCCGGGCGACGCTGTGCTCCAGGCATTCAGAGCTTCGTGTCACGCTTACAAATACCGGCGATGATGCTCGGGCGAGCCATCTCAATAATAACCATTCCCGGTATTCCAGGTGTTGGAATCCCAATAGGGATAGGCGGGCCAGTATGTGTAGCCACCGTACGGGTATGTATAGTCTCCGTAGGGGCGATAAGCGTAGGGACCGTAGCCATACGCCCGATACTGCACGTTGGTTGCCGTCGTGGGCGCCGCCGCTTTAACTGCGACCGCACCGGACGGCAGCGGCGTGGCGAACAATTCGCCCACTGTTCCGGCTGCGAGCGGACCGGCAACTGCGATCGCGATCGCGAGTTTAGAAGCTGTGATCATAATGAGCTCTCCTGTTGGATCAGTTATGTGGTTTTCGGTACGCCGGCGATCGTTACGGATCTTGCGATCGCCGGCCCCTCCGCAAACGTAGGCGCGCGGCTCGCCTCGTTCTATTAGGCGTGAGTACCGCCGCTGCGTCTCTGGGGAGGAGAGCGATTTACCTTGGCTTAGCAGCGAGAGGGTCGACGCCGCGCCTGACACCTCCGCCCGTGCGCATTCGCGGGAGCTGGTGAAACGGCGCAGCATTAGTGGGGGCGAGCGGTGTTCAAGGCTTTTTGTAGCTTTTCTAGCTTTCCGCCGTAGCTCCGGATGCGTTCCTCAATTTTCGATCTGTCCGTATCGACCGCCGACGTTTCCAACAGTCGCATATTGCTGAAATCACTCATCCGGCTAAAAGGAGGATCGTTCCGGCGTTTAATGTAGAAGCCCTTCGCCCTGTGCCACCCGTGCGCCCTGCGTGCCGTGCTGCACACGGCCAGAGGTATATCGTGCACACAAACACGGTAATTAGCCTGATCGCAGAACGAGCATCACGGGGAAGACGGAGAGAGGTGCATCATCTAAACAACAATTTAGGTTTTTGCCGTTTGGGGCAGCTACCAGCCTGAGCATTTGCCGACTATCTTCTGATGCGCTGATGGGCTCCCGGCGCGCGTGGTCCCCTTGCCCCTACCCCAGGCACACTGGGGGAGCAGCGGCGACGAAATCGCCTTTGACGAACTACCGTATATCGATGAAGTACGATCTTCACGAACCGCCCGGAACTCGCTTCATCCGAGCAAAAGACGACCTAATGATCCCGATCGGTGAGTTTGTGGCCTTGTTCATATGCGCTGTGCTGACGCTTAGCCTGCTATTTGGACCTCCGACTTTCGCAAATGCGATGAAGAACGGTAGGCTTGCTTTTTCCGCAGGGGCGCCGTCGCTTAAGCGGTTGAATGTTCACGGCAGAAATGAACATCCGACGCGGCGCCCGAAACTTCAGTCGGCAGACCATAATCCAGCGGCTAACGAAGTGACCGCTATGGCGGCACCATTTCATGCGGGTTCGAATAGCGGTCCAGCACGAAAAAGCTCGGCCATGGAGAATCGTTGAACAGCCGGCCCTTGGCCAGGTCCGCATCGCCAACGAATTGAGAAAACGCGGGGTAACCGTCTCGTGCAGAGCGCCACGACCTTCGAGACCATGACCAAGCGGCTCAAGGCGCTGGAAACAAGGAGCGCCCAGGACGGCTGGTGCTGACCGATCTGCGCGTGCTAACCGATCGCGGCAGCGAATATTGCAGCAACCCGGAGCGGCACGAGTACGAACTCTACCTTGCGGTCGAGGACATTGATCATTCGCGCACCGAAACCAAGAACCCGCAGACCATTATGTGATCGACAAGAGTTTTTTGCCAGCCAGCTACGAATCGCGCATAGGCTGCCTCACACGAGCGTGATTCCACCACGCCGTGCCGAGTCGATCGGCCGGACGTGAACCAAAAGCATTCTCGGTCAGCAGCGTGAATTTGTAGTCCGGGCCGATTTCCGAAAACCAGTCGGAGGCACTTTCGGCGTAGTCGCGGAACTTCCCTTCGCTCTCCCGAAGTGCTTGCTCTGCGCACATGAGCTCTTCAATATCCAGATTCACCCCACTCACTGCAGTAGCGTGCCATCGCTTGTCCGGAGCGGTTCGGCGCGACTGAGGAACCAGCGGTAGCCTCCTTGAGCGTTACGAACTCGAAAACTCACTTCACCGGCCTCGCCCGTGCGCAGACATGTTGACCAGACTTTGCGTGATTCTTCGCGGTCGTCCGGATGCAACAACGGGATATGGGCGTCCCACCGCGCGCCAATGTCGATGCCGAAACGTAGAGGATGATCTTTCGGAAGACTTTGCCTTCATCAATGTCGACAGTCATCGTCCGCCTGCACCGCTCGTCGAATGCGGCACCATCTGTCAGCTCGGGCGTTGCGCTTACGACTCCAATTCGGCCGACCTTACGTGCGCCGCGCGCCGCGGCCGCTGTCCGCCCTGAAGAATGGTGCCGATTCCGAAGAGAAGCACCAGCCCGCGCGACATCGACACTGTAGCAGTCGATAGACTGAAAGCGCTTGACCCCAATGTATGGACCCGCCGTGCGTTGCAAGAGAAAGCGGTGTGCGTTGCAAGAGAAAGCGGTGAGGCTGGGGTGTACGGTCTTGCACCAATGTATCAGGCCTCGAATTGGAGCCCATGCTCCGGACCATCATGGAAATCCGCGCGCGTCCGACCTCATTAACGGCCATGCCTCGAAGGGCTCTTGGGGTCATCAGTTCTCGGGTGCGCTGGAAAGACCATTTCTCCATCTCGTCTGTTTCTCTCGCAGACCTCGGTGGGAAAAACGATAGGGTCTACATCGTGTTTCTCCTTATCTTGAGCGGTTTTTTGGTTTGACCGGTGGCCGTTGCTCGTCCTCGACGATGACGAGCATAGCGGCGAACTCAACCAGCTTGGGGCGCGGTCCTCATCGATCTGACCTCAAAGTTACGACCGCCATTGAGAACGCCCCAGGCGACGCGAGCTATTTTGTTGGCGAGCGCAATCGCTAGTACCCGGAATCACAGCTGGGTGATACGGTGATTTTTGAACCGCCGCTGGTAGATCCTCTTCTTGGTCCATGCGAATGGCGTGGCTGTCTCGTTGTAGGCTGAGATGAATGCATCGATATGCTCCTGCAACTCTTCGACCGAGGTGAACGATGCGCCGTTCAGCGATTGGCCTTGAAGGATGGAAAACCAAGTCTCGATCCGATTGAGCCACGACGACCGCGTCGGGGTGAAATGGAAGTGGACGTTTGGATGTTTCTTGAGCCAGCGATCGCACTTCTTATGGGTGTTGAGATTATCGAGGACGACGTGCAACTCGCGGTCCGGGAAGGCGGCAACCACGCGGTTCATGAAGCCGAGGAACTCGACACGGCGCCGCCGCGTGGAATGCTCGGCAACAATCCTGCCGCTGGCGACTTCGAGCGCTGCAAACAAGGTCGTGGTGCCGTGCCGCTTGTAATCGTGGCTCTGGCCGGTCAAGGCGCGTCCGTTCGGGAGCTTCAAGTAGCCTTGCGCCCGCTCCAACGCCTGGATCGAAGGCTTCTCATCGACACAGAGAACAATCGCCTTGGCAGGCGGGTCGATATAGAGACCGACCACGTCGGCCGCTTTCGCCGCGAACTCAGGGTCATTGCTCTCGCACCAGGACTTGCGGGCAGCCAGATCGATGTTGTGCTCGCGCAGAAAGCGCCAAACATATTGAACGTCAACATCTTGCAACGCCATCGCCAGCAGCCGACCCGTCCAGCGGGCGTAGCCCGGCGGCGGCGGCTTATCCAGAAGCGCCAGAATGCGTCTATTCGTCGCCTGACTGTAGATTGGCTTCTTGCTTAGCGCGCTAGTATAGCGATCATGGACTGGCTCTATCCACTCTCCGGTTTTGTTGTCGGCGCTCTCATCGGTCTGACCGGAATGGGTGGCGGCTCTCTGATGACGCCGTTGCTGATACTGCTCTTCGGCGTCCATCCGCTCACGGCGGTTTGCTGTCTCGGGGAATTGATTGCGCCGATTTCAGCGCATTGAGCACCTTGGGCCGATTGACGGCGAAATCTCGATCTCTTCCGGCGCAAGAACGGAACAGATAATTGGCCTGCGTGTCTTGCCTAAGACGTGCGCGTCAGGATGGTGCCTTCCGCTGCCCACCCAATGTCTACGCTCCCTCGTTGCCTTCCTACCACCGGCCGCCGCCACGTCTTCAAAAAGGCGGCTGGAACCACCTAATGAGCAGAAGCCGACGAAATTGTCTTCTCCGACCGCGACATGTCGTCCATCGGCCGTGAACGCGAGCGCGCATACTGAGTTGGATGAAAGCGGCTGGACTTCCTTCCATGTCGTCGTGTCAAACATCCAGGCTCCCACTTCATTGTCTTTCCCGGTATCAACACCGATTGCCACGCGGCGACCGTCGCCACTGAACGCGATGGCAGCAACTCCCTCGTGTTCACCGAGACGAGCCACTTCATGCCTGCTCTTGAGCTCGATGACTTGTGTGGGCTCCGTGCTTAATCCAATTGCTGCGTATTGTCCGTCCGCACTGAAAGCGATCGAATCGACTTTGCCCTTCTCCTCGAGCGGTGCGCCGAGCCGCCTGCCATTTTTTGGGTCAAAAAACGTGATGCTGTCGACACCGATTTGCTTGAACGCCGCCAAATACCGTACGTTCGGATCAAATCGAGCCGCTGATATGTCGCTGTTTGCGGAGATCGTCGTTGGGCCTACGCTCAAATCCAGAACAAGGGTGCCGCCCTGATCGGTGACCGCTGCGGCGGCGTCCCCATCTGGACTGAACGCTACCCCACCTGGAATTGAGTGCAGCAAGACAGCCGAGTTGTGCATCGTAAGCAGGTCGATAATCTCCGTTGTTCGGTCAAGATAAGTGATCGCCATCGACCGCAGGTGCAATCCCAGAAACTGCACACGAAGAATTCCAGATCGAGTGCGCCAATTTAAGACTGGCGCGGTCGCTCCTTTTTCGACCTTGTAGAGACTCCAGCCACCGCCCATCGCGGCCAGGATGAGATACGCGCCATCCCGCGACAGCGCGATCGACAAAGAGGCCGGTCCACCAACCTCAAATTGAAGCACCTCCGCGCCATTCTCCAATTCTAGCACGCGGGCCGTGCGCGCGTCGTCGTGCAAGGTGATCGCAACAAGTCTACTACCATCGCCGCTGACGGCGGCGTCCGACAGCTGATCACTGATTGGCGGGACAACGTCATGGCCGCTTCCAACTTCGACGATTCGCAGTGTTTTGTGCGACTTGTCGACTTCGCCCAGAATCGCAAGATTATGACCCGTCGCGCTGAAATCGACCTTGATAACCGGCCTATTCTCGTCAAACCGGGTAATCTCACGTCCGGTTGTGGTATCCACGACGCGGGCGGTCTTGTCGTCACCTCCTACTGCCAGCAAATTGCCGTCCTGACTGAAAGCGAGCGTCCTAACGCGGTCCGTAAGAATGACCCGCGCGACCTCCCGATTACCGTCAAGGTCAAAAATCCGCGCCAGCGGCCCGGCTGCGGTCGCGATTTGCTTACCATTCGGGTTGAACACGACCGACGTGACAGGGTCTTCGTGAGCAAACCGGGCCACCTCGCGATTTTCTGCAATCGCGAAAACGCGCGCTGTCTTGTCCTCACTCCCAACTGCCAGATACTGACCGTCCGGGCTGAACGTTATTGCATGATTGTTCCCACTGATCGGAAATCGCGCACGCAGCTTGGCGAGGCCTTTAAGCGCCGATCTCAAAGCCTGGCTGCCTTCGAAGGAAGCCGCCCGCCGAACCGACTCGAGCGCAAGCAGGACGCTGCGGTCCTGCAGATCCGGCGATTCGGTCATCACAAGTCCGGCTTGTGCCGCCAATTGCCGCGCCAAGGCGATTGCGGCTTCATCGCTTGCCCGGTGCCACAGGTAGAATGCGGCACCGGCAACGATTGCAAACAGCACTGCTGCCGCCGCCGTGAGCGTCTGCGCGAGGCGCGCACGCCGGGCGGACAGCTTGATAAACTCGCGCAAGGGCGCGTCGAGCTCGTCGCCCCACCGCTTAGCAAGATCGACTGCATTGGCGAGGTACGGGTCGCGCAACAGATAGCCGCGTTTGTCACGTCGCTCGGCCGCGCGCCATTCGGCCTCCGCCTCCTCGACCACGGCGCGAGTGCCCAGATCGTCGCGATCCTGGGCAATCTGGCGCTTGGCCCGCTCCCAATGGGTAATCAATGCCTCATGGGCCAGGCGAACCCGCGCACCTTCCCCGTCGCCGTCGGCCACGAGCAGGCGAACTTGCGGGTCGAGAAAGGCCTCAACAATACGTCGTTCTAGACTGCCTTCTGCAACGCGCGCCATGGATACGGCTCGCGCGGTCGGCTCGGCCCCAGAACGACTGACCGTCACCAGCGCCCGCAGCACTTTGGGCAACACCGCCTGCGCGTCAGTCGGCAGCCCGGTAAAGGCCGTCTCCGCCCGCGTCGCAATTGCTCCCTTGAGTCCCCCGAGTGTGCGCATCGAAGCGTAGCGCAGCGCAGAACCCTGGTTCTCTTGAACATCCCTGGCGTAGAGCGCACTAAGAAGGAACGACAGCAACGGCAACGCCCCCGGTTCACGCGATGCCTCCTCGGCAAGGGCCGCGTCGAGCCCGATCTCGGTGCGCGGGTCAGTCTCGAAGGATAGCCCCGCCGCTTCGGCGGGCCGGCGGATCATCTCCGTGATCTCAGCCTGCGTCGGCGGCAGTAGATCAAGCCGGCCGTGACCTTCGGCAAGCGCTACGAGCAGCGGCACTTCGGCAGCCCGGTGCCAGTAGTCGCTGCGCATCGTCGCGATCACGAACACTCGCCGACTGTCCATCAGGCCCTTGAGGCAGACGATGAATACCTTACGCTGATCTGGTGTCATTTCTCCAAGCGTGAACAGTTCTTCAAGTTGATCGACCACCAGGATCAGCCGGACTTCCTCAAACGACAGCAGGTCGCCCTTTTGCCGTGCGGCTTGTTCACGCGCGGCCAGTGCAGCGACGATGGGAAAACTCGGATCGGCCGCAGCCGCTTCAAGGTGTCGGGCAAGGGCTGCAACATCCTGTCCCTTGAGCACCTCGGGAAGAGCATCATCATCGGCAAAGGCAGCAGCGAGCGCCATAAACGGGCCGCCCGGATGTCCTCCTGGCCGAATAACCGCACGGCGCCACTCACCAACGCCGGCCACCACTCCACGAACACCAAGGACCGGCACAATGCCCGCCTGCACCAGCGATGATTTGCCGGAACCGCTAGCACCCAGTACCAGGAGGAACGGTCGTCCCGCTTCGGCATTTTCAACCAATTGCTCGACCGCGGTCTTGGTGGCCTCGCTGCGGCCAAAGAAGATCGGGGCGTGTTCGAAGCGATAGATCTCCAGTCCGCGGAACGGGCTGCCCTTGAGCCATGTCGGCGAAACGGCCTTGTCCGGTTGCGCCTGAAGCGCTGCAATGCGCCGCTCGATCAATCGGCGCAGATCACCTTCGAGTTTGGCCTCGAAGCCATCGAGGTTCTCGAACTCACCAAATGCAGCACGGAATTCGCCATGATCGACAAAATGACGGCTCCAGAAGGCGCCGAACTTCTGCAATTGCCTGCCGAGTTCTTCCAAGTCCGCCTCTGACGTGTACTCGGCTTTCGGCGGAGCCTTCTTCTTGTAGGCGAGGAGGTCAGGGACACCCCTCTGCTTGTGCGCCGCAAGGGCAGCCTCAAACTCCCACTCGGTGCCTGTCACCGGCGCCCGTCCATCGATGCCGCGATATTTCTCTTCGGGCAGCGGCGTGCCGAGGCGCGCCCACAGAATCAAGACCACTATGTCCGTCTCGCCGGGAGGCACGATGGCGTCCTGGAAATGCCCAGACGCCAGCATCGGTTCGGTTTCCCAGAGGTACGGCTCGATCTCAAAGAAACGCGCGTAGTCTTTGGCGAGCTTCTCGATGACGAGCGCCGCCCGCCGCCGCTCGGGAACGACATCACCAGGCGACGAGATGAATATGCGTAACGGCTTTGCCATGTGCCTCTCCCCCGCGGGGGCGACTGCAACACCAATGTAGTCAACCTCCCGTGTGGCGAATAGGCTGCTCATGTCGGCCTGGGGTCATCAACATCGTTCAAGCGCAAGCCGCGCGCTTCCGCTTCTCGCCCAATCCAGACATATCGCTGCGTCGCATCGCTCGGCGACCAATCGGTTGACGCGCGACGAGGCGCGGCGGACGGCGGCGACCTTCACCAAGCTGCCAAACCTGCTGCTCCGAAAGGAGTAGGCTAGAGACGTGACACCTCTCAAAGACGCGGGTAGTGCCTCAGTTTGGACTGGTCACAATTGCTCAGACTGCCTTCTCCGACTAGCGCAGCCTTCAAGAGAGGGTCTTGAGCGGCTCTTATGAAGGGCAGTCAACATGGGTGAGTTTGTCCGATCGCAAAACGTTAAGCGCTACAGTCGTCTTCTAGAACGCGTGACCGACGAATCAGACCGACAACAGATAATCAATCTGCTTGCCGAAGAGCGCCAGAAACAAAAAGACGCTGGCGATCCGGTGTGGTAGCCTCGATGGCGGCGAACTTCGCCAAGCTGCCGGGGCTATTAAAGCGCGATTGATTAAGCCGTCTTGCTGGAGCCGGGCGTTTTCTTGTTATCGTCGTCGTATTTTTTGAGTTTGGCTTCTTCTTCGTGAAGCAACTCTGAAATCTGCACGCGCTGCGCAGGATCGGTCGTGACTGTGAGCATCGCCCGGTAGTGTTCGATGTTTTGCCGAATGACAAAACGCTTCATGACCCGCTCCAAGGGCGCGACTGCCTGCACTGGCCCTTGAGCTAGATCAATGCGGCTTTGAATAGCTTAGATGATGCTTTTGACATGGAAAAGACCGTTTTAGACTTGGATTGGAGGCCGATTGCTACGGCTCCGGCTGACTCCGATTTGGAGCTAAGTGTCTATGACAACAGTGAATATCATGCGTTGGTATTCCCCTGCCGACGTGATGGATCGGGCTGGCGTGATGTGCGCGCTAATCGGCCCATGCCGCTTCGGCCGACCCACTGGCGGCGGTGGGATCGTAGGTAGTAATCACCATGTCCCGATATCGAGTGATCTTTTTCAAAAGCCTGCTCGGCATCGATGGTCATCCAGACAAGTGCCTCCAGCAATGCATCGTGATCCGTCGCGCAAGGAGCGCCGAACGTGCCGTGGAGGCTGCAAAACGTCGGTACGAGCGCCGTTGCCGTGTGGCTGACTGGAGGCTTCACGCGGACGGCTTCGAAATGGAAATCGATCTGCCCAACAGGACTTACTGAATCTCACTGAATCTCACCAAGCACAAAGCCCGGCGCATCGATGCCAATATCCAAGCTGCCGGAGTTGCTGAAGCGGGACAGTTGAAGCTTCCGAAAGCCAAATGCGGAGCGAATAAACATGGTTGGGCATGTGGAACTTCGGGACGATTTCAAAGAACAGGCCGAATGGCGGCGCGAGAAGGCGGAACAGCATCCGGATGACAAGCGCCAGCTCGAAGCAGCCGCGATCTTTGATCGGCTGGCCGCAACGGTCGATGCTATTCCGCAAGATGTTTTCATAGCCTTCTCTAAACTGGAGGTGAACGATGCCCTATTGGACGTAGAACGGTGGACCGAGATGCTATGCGACGTTGGCTTTGGCTTGTCACCGAAAACTGCCGAGGAATTTGTCCGATCTTTTATCGCGGATCGGATGATGCGGCGTGAATAGCTTGCTTGCCGCTTCTCGCCACCGTGGACCGTCGAGGAGATGAAGCCCAATCGTTCGCTAGCCGACGTAATTCGCCTTAGCGGGCGCTGGTGCTTTGTCAGATGGATGACGAGTCCCATTTCCCCCTTCTAAAGGTTTCTTTATCCCGATCAGCAAAACCGCGATTCTTCGCTACTCGCATGTAATTGCGCAGGGGCGCTCAACCCAACGGCGTGATCGTGGTTACCTTGGACGACGATGGACGCCGTGGCCCTCACGGCTTCTAAGGCTTCTCTCGGCTCTGGTCCATAGTTCACGATATCGCCGAGGACCCACAACTCATCGTATGATTCGCGGATCGCGTGGAGCGCGTCCACATTGCCGTGAATGTCGGAGAGGATAAGCAGTTTCACGGGGCGGCAACGGCTTCATAGAATACGCATCGTCAGCCCGCGCGTTCAAGCTTGCGACGTTCCTCGTCGGTCAACGCGACAACAATGCGATCACCAACGCTACTAACGAGAACTTATCTCAAAATCGTCTGAAGAGGACAACGAGGCAGGCGAGCTGGACAAAGCCGAGGAAGTTCTGAGCGTGGTACTCCCAGCGGACGAGGATGCGACGTTGCCATTGTATCCAGGCGAAGAAGCGCTCGACGAGCCAGCGCCGCATGTAACGGCTTAGCCGTCGCCGATCTTGTGTGGGCGGCTTGCTGCGATTGGAACGATGCGGCGCGATCATCTCAATGCCGTTGTTTCGCAGCTCCTCATCCAGCGGATCGCTGTCATAGGCGCGATCGCCGATCAAATTCTCCGGCTTGGCTTCGATCATGTAGAAGTCGAAGCATAGCTGCACCAAGCGGACTTCGTGATGGTTCGCCGCGTGCGTGCTGACCGAGAGCGGCAACCCATGGCGATCCACAATCGCCATAATTTTCATGCCTTTTCCGCGCTTCGTTGGTCCGATTTCCGACCCGCCACCTTTGGCCATAACGAACGTCGCATCGATGAAGCATTCTTCTTCATCCAGCGCGCCGTTTTCACGAAGCTCGTTGGCAACGTCCGTCAAAATCAGACGCAAAATCTCGTTGCAGCACCAAGTTTGAAAGCGTCGATGCACAGTTTTGTAGTTCGGATAGCTTTGCGGCAGCATGTGCCATTGCGCACCTGTGTTGAGAATCCACAGCACCCCTCCAGCACATGACGGGTCGGGATCGGCTTGCGTCCAGCACGCCCGTCGGGAATATGCTCCTCCGGAAAATGCTTCCGAATGCGCTCCCACTGTTCGTCCGTCAGCCGAATCATTTCTCATTTATAGCGGATCGACAGCAGTCGGGAATCTTGAGATAGGTTCGAATCATCTCCGATGCCTGTATCGGCCCGATCGCCACCAACAGCGACACATTGCGAACCTCGCCGGCCCAACTGCGCTTGAGCACAAATCTGCAGACCAAGGCTGGCGAGGTACGGCTGAAGGTACCGAAGCTTGCGGATCAAGAGCCACCTGGATCGGGTGGTCCGTGAGTACAAAAACTCCCGCCAGATACATCTCGATCAAGGCCTCGCCCTCGCAGATGCCGAGAATCTCTCGATAACGGAATTTTTCGCACAAATGGGTAGCGCTGGCGGCCCCGAATCTGGCTGAACTGGAGGTGGCTAAACGCGTTCAAGCGTGTCCTCATTCTCGCTAGCGATTTTGTGCACGTAATGTCTCAGAGTGGTAATTACGTGGATCGTATGCCGCATTTCTATCAACCCGATCTTGGTAGTGAACCCGATAGCCCGTTCGCACGTGACGCCAGCAATAAGCTTGTTCGGCGCGGTTATTGGTTGAACATGAATGATCGCAGTCTCGCCTTGGTGATGACGCAGGGTATCGGGGCGCATCTGACCAACGATGAGAAGCGAGCGCATCTGACTGACCTAAAACGCGAACACCTCATTCACGCGCTTTTACCGCTACTACGCTCTTGAATGGGGGCACGGTGTAGCGCCGAGTGATCCCAACGCACCTCCGAGTCGCCGCTCCGATTCGGTCTGGCCGGCCACGCCCCAATCCACGCCGCCAATGCCGTTTACCGAATGGCCGTACGGCGGCACGACGACAATCGGCGTGACGAGACCAAATTCGGTCGACAGTCCGCTCATGGTCGCACTGTCAAATACCCAACTCGGTGCGGGAATGAACGCTTCGCACGTGCAAGTCTATGGTTGGGTCGAAGTAGGCGGCAACGTCAGCACCAATTCGGTCAAACCGGGTGGCAACGTTCCGGTTGGGTACGATTACACCCCCAATACAGTCCAGCTCGACCAAGCAGTGGTCTATATCGAGCGTCTGCCGGACACGGTCCAGAACGATCACTTCGATTGGGGCTTCCGCTTATCGGCGATATACGGCGTCGATTATCGCTACACAACAGCGTACGGTCTATTCAGCTATCAGCTTCTCAACCACAACTTCGTCAATGGCTACGACTTTCCGATGGAGTATGTGGACCTCTATTTCCCAGTGATGCAGGGCTTGGACGTCCGAATTGGCCGGTTCATCTCGATTCCCGACATTGAGGCGCAGCTTGCCCCAAACAACTACACCTATGTCCACTCGCTAACCTACACCTACGATAACTTCACGAATACCGGCATCCTCAACACGCTGGCCGTCACCAAGAATTGGATGGTGCAACTGGGTGTCGTGGTCGGGACGGAAACGATGCCTTGGAACATCGGCGCGACTATGCCGAATCCCAATCCAAATCCGCTGTATCCCGGAACCACGATGCTGAGGGATCCGGGCGCGCAGCCATCGGCCGTAGCTGGCTTGCGCTGGACGAGCGACAGTGGGCGGGACGACGTCTATTTGGTCGCTAACTCGATAAACAACGGCGTATGGGGCTACAATAATCTGCAATGGCTGGGCGGCACGTACTATCACAAGTTCAACGATAATTGGCACATCGCTTTCGAGGGCTGGAACATCCACGAATTTAAAGTGCCGAACCTGGACAACCCGGTCGCGGCCGCGGCGATCGTCAGTGGCGGCACGCCGTTCAGCCCGCAGATCATGCCGTTCAATGCTCCAAACGCGGCGCATTGCGGCAATGCCACCGCGCTGACCTGTACCGCCGACGAGCAAACGTTCCTGCTGTACGTCAATTACTCACCAAATAAATTAAACAACTTCACTTTGCGCACCGAATTCTTCATGGACCCGCAAGGGCAGCGGACTGGGATCGTCACCAATTACGTTGATGCCGCATTGGGTTGGCAGCACTGGTTCTCGCCACAAATCGAAATGCGTCCCGAAATTGCCTACTATCGCTCGCTGAATGCCGATGCCTTTAACGGCAATGCGGCCGCCGGGATACCGCCTTCAAGGAACTGGGCAGTGATCGCCGCGAGCGATTTGATTATCCACTTCTGAGCACGATAGCATTCAGGGCAGTAGCTATCGATCAGCTACTGGCGGACGTTGCATCACCATTAATGACACCAATAGCCACGATGGATCGGCTTGTCGTTGGCTCGCGTGCAAAAGGGCTATCGGGCTCACCACCAAGGTC
>CAVREN010000071.1:0-49558 GCA_963720115.1 uncultured Alphaproteobacteria bacterium | reverse complement strand
GGAGATCGACCTTGAGCCAATAGGCCGGATAGTGGCGTGCCACGTAGGCGTCGAGCACGTCCGCCGGCCAATCCTTGATATTGTCGCGGAACTCGGCCTTGGCGGCGGCGACGCGCTCGCCGCGATTGACCTCGGAGAAGCCGCCGGTGAGCACCGGCTCGGTCTCGTAATAGAGCGTGCGGATGAGCTGCGATTTCCAGCCGTTCCACACGCCGGGCCCGACCGCGCGGATGTCGGCGGTGGTCAGGATGGTCAGGAGCTTCATCCGCTCCAGCGACTGCACCACGGCGGCGAAATTCTCGATCGTCTTGCGGTCGGACAGATCGCGCGATTGCGCCACCGTCGACATGACGAGATGCACCTCAACCAGCCAGGCAACGAGCTCCGTCTCGCCGGTATTGAAGCCGAGCCGCGGGCAAAGCCGCCGCGCGATGCGCGCGCCGGCGATCGAGTGGTCCTCGATGCGGCCCTTGGCGATGTCGTGCAGGAACAGCGCGACGTAGAGCACCTTGCGGTGCTCCGGTTGAATGGTCCGCATCAGCTCGCTGGCGAGCGCGACATCCGAGCTGCCGCCATGCTCGATCTCGTTGAGGACGCCGATGCAGCGCAGAAGATGCTCGTCCACCGTATAGTGGTGGTACATGTTGAACTGCATCATCGCGACGATGCGGCCAAAGGCGCGGACAAATTCGCCGAGCACGCCGGCTTCATTCATGCGGCGGAGCACGGTTTCCGCCTCGTTCCTGGAGGTCAGAATCTCCAGGAACAGACGGTTCGCCTCCTCGTCCTCGCGCACGTCAGCGTCGATCGATTTGAGCGAGCGGGTGGCGGCGCGCATCGCCTCCGGGTGAATCGCAAGATTGTACTTCTGCGCCAGATAGAACAGCCGGATCAGATTCACCGGGTCGCGTTTGAAAACATTGGGTCGCGCAAGCGTGATCCGGTTGTTCTCGATGATGAAATCTTCGGTTTCGGTGATCGTCCGCCGGCTGCGTGCCGGGCGCAAACGCGCGATCACGCGGCTGAGCACCGGCGCGGGCTTGGCCTGCCGTTCTTCCAGGCCGGCGCACAGGATGGCGGTCAGATCGCCGACATGCTTCGCGGTGAGGAAGTAATGCTTCATGAAGCGTTCGACGTCTTTCAGCCCGGGATGCTCGGTGTAGCCGAGCCGCACCGCGATCTCGCGCTGAATATCGAATGACAGCCGCTCCTCGGCGCGGCCGGCCAGGAAGTGCATGTTGCAGCGGACCGACCAGAGAAAATCCTCGCAGCGGCGGAACATGTTGAATTCGTCGCGATCGAATACTTCGCGGTCGATCAGTTCCTCCGGCTCGCGCACGCGATAGACGTATTTGGCGATCCAGAACAGCGTGTGCAGGTCGCGCAGCCCGCCCTTGCCGTCCTTCACGTTAGGTTCGACCAGATAACGCGACTGGCCGGCGCGGCGATGGCGCTCCTCGCGCTCGGCAAGCTTGGCGGCGACAAATTCCGCCGCGGTGCTTTGGACGACTTCCTTTTCGAAGCGCGCGGTCAATTCGCCGTAGAGCGCGGCATCGCCCAGCAGATGCCGCGACTCGAGCAGCGCCGTGCGGATGGTCATGTCGGCCTTGGCCTGGCGGATGCATTCGCTGACCGAGCGGGTGGCGTGCCCGACCTTCTGCCCCATGTCCCACAGGCAATAGAGCAATGCCTCGGCGACCGATTCGCCCCAGGCGGTCTGCTTGTACGGCAGGACGAACAACAGATCGATGTCGGAGCCCGGCGCCAACAATCCGCGGCCATAGCCGCCGGTGGCGATGACCGCCATGCGTTCCGCCTGCGAATGGATCTGCGGCGGGTAAAGCGCGCTGACCACAAATTCGAACAGGATGCGGATGATTTCATCCTGGGTCTGACAGAGCCGCTCGGCGCAACGGCGGCCGTGGCGGTCCTTGAGCAGCAATTCCTCGGCGCGGGCGCGCGCCTCTATCAGCGCCGTCTTGAGGCGGCGCGCCACGGCGGCGCGCAATTCGCGCTCGCGCCCGGCATGGGTTTTGGCAAGGGCTTCGAGGTCGGCGACGATGACCGCACTGTCGATCAATTCGGCGGGGACGCGCGGCGCCCGTTGGAGATCAAGCATCATTGCGCACTGTCATAACGGAGCCGTGTTGCGCTGTCATGGGCCCCACGTGGCACCCGCTTGAAACCACTTGAAACCACTTGGCCCCAAGATGTTGCGGAGCAATACGATCTGCCAGGGGCGGCAATGATAAGAGCAGGGTACCTGCGCCGTCAGAGGCTATCGTGTGCTAGCATGCCGATACCAAGAACATGGAAGGATCAGGGAGGATATTGCGATGAAGAGCTTTGACGTCTGCGAATGCGGCGCGCCGCTAAAGCTGGTGGAACGGCCGACGCCGAAGCCGACGGGCAGCGAGGTGCTGTTGAAGGTCCTGGCGGCCGGCATTTGTCATAGCGATCTGCATATCTGGGAGGGTTATTACGACCTGGGCGGCGGTAAGCGGCTGCAATTGACCGATCGTGGCGTGAAGCTCCCGTTGACCATGGGCCACGAAAATGTCGGCGAAGTGGTCGCTGTCGGCCCCGACGCGAAGGGCGTGAAGGTCGGCGACCGCCGGCTGGTGCATCCCTGGCTCGGCTGCGGCGAATGCGCCATCTGCCGGACCGGCGAGGAACAGATGTGCCGCACCCCGTTCAGCATCGGGGTGTTCCGCTCCGGCGGCTATGCCGATCACTTGCTGGTTCCGCATCCGCGCTATCTGTTCGATATCGGCAATATCCCGCCTGAGCGTGCCGCTCCGCTCGCCTGTTCGGGCATCACGACCTACGGGGCGTTGAAAAAAGTCGGGCCGATGTTGCAGCAGGAACCTGTGGTCATCATTGGCGCCGGCGGTCTCGGACTGATGTGCCTCGCGCTGCACAAGGCGATGGGCGGCAAGGCCGCCATCGTGGTCGATATCGACCCGGTCAAGCGGGAAGCGGCCAAGAAGCGCGGCGCGCATATGACCATCGATCCCTCCGCGGCGGACGCCAGCAAGCAGATCCTCAATGCCGCTGAAGGCGGCACCTGGGCGGTGATCGATCTGGTCGGCGCTTCGCGTACCGCGCAACTCGGTCTCGACAGCCTGCGCAAGGGCGGCAAGCTGATCATCGTCGGCCTGTTCGGCGGTGACATCACGGTGCCGACCCCGTCGTTTCCGCTGCGCGCCATCACGATCCACGGCTCGTATGTCGGCAGCCTCACCGAGATGGCCGAACTGCTCGATCTGGTGCAGCGCAAAGGTGTGCCCGATCTTCCGGTCGGCACGCGTCCGCTCGCGGCGGTCAATGATGCGCTCGAGGAGCTCAAGTCCGGCAAGGTCGTCGGGCGGCTGGTGCTGACACCGGCGGCGTGATTGAAGCAGCCGCGAGTGACCCGAGCAAATAACTTCGGAAAGGAAAAGAGCATGGACGCAGCCGGACTGCGAGCACTGCAGGCGCCGATCAAAGATCGGTACAAGAGCGATCCGCGGGCGGCGCTGATCACGCTGAGGGCGCACGGCACGCTCGATGACAGCAACATCGCGTGCAAAGTCGAAACCGGCCGTGCGCTCGCGGTCGCAGGCTTGCATCCGGCAACCGGAGGCTCCGGCCTCGAATTGTGCTCGGGCGACATGCTTCTGGAGGCGCTGGTTGCCTGTGCGGGCGTCACCCTGAAAGCGGTCGCGACCGCTATCGACGTGCCGCTGAAATCGGGCGCCGTCTCGGCCGAGGGCGATCTCGATTTTCGCGGCACGCTCGGGGTCGCCAAGGATGCGCCGGTCGGCTTTGCGCAAATCCGGCTCCGCTTCGATGTCGACAGCGATGCGCCGCAGGAGAAGCTCGACCAATTGCTCAAGCTCACGGAGCGGTACTGCGTCGTTTATCAAACCATCAAGAGCGGGCCGCCGGTCGAGGTCACCCTCAGCCGCAAATAATCGCACCGTGTCTGCCGATCTTATCTTCTGGTACGGATTCGCTCTGAAAATGGTGATGACGGCGGCGGTGGTCGTCATCACCTCGGTAGCGGTCGAACGCTCGGGCCCGTTCGTCGGCGCGCTGATCGGTGCGCTGCCGACCGCGGCCGGTGCCGCCTACACGATCCTTGCGCTCGAGCATCCGCCGGCTTTCATCGCCGCCAGCGCCATCGGCAGCGTTGCGATCAACGGCGCCGTCGCCATCTTCGCCGCCATCTATGCATTGCTGGCGCAACGCCACGGGTTGTTGGTTAGCCTCGGTGGCGCGGGGATCGTGTGGTTCGCGATCGCGGCGGTGTTGCGGCTGGTCGATTGGACGCCGCTGTCGGCGGTCGCGCTCAACGTCGTGATCTATGCGGTGACCATTCCGCTGAGCTGGCGCTTTCGCGGCAGCACCGGACCGGTCGCCTTCGTGCGCACCCGCTTCGACATTCCGCTGCGCGCCTTGACCGCGGCGTTGGTCGTGGCAGTCGTGACTGCCGCGAGTTCCAGCATCGGCTCGTTTGCCTCCGGCATGTTTGCGCTTTTCCCGATCATTCTCGGCAGCTCGATTGTGATTATGCATCCGCGCATCGGCGGCAAAGCGACGGCGAGCATGATGGCGCATGTGCAGCTTCCGTTGATCGGCTTGGCGCTCGGCTTTCTTGTCGTGCACTATCTCGTGGCGCCGGTCGGGGTGTGGGCGGCGCTTGCGGTCGGGCTCGTCGTTTGTTTGGCGTGGAGCGGCTTGCTCTTGACGTTGCGATTGCGGCAGCAGAAGCGCAAACAAGCTATTTCGGCTTCGGCAGCTTCGCCTTGAGCAAATAGAGCGCTTCGAGTGCCTCTCGCGGCGACATTTCGTCGGGGTGGAGCGCTGCGAGCGCGTCCACCAAAGCAGCGGGCGCGGTGTCGTTATCGCTGCGCGGCGCCGGCGCGGCTGGCCGCGCTGCGGCGAAGAGCGGCAGGTCGTCGATCAACTTGCGCGCCGGCGACATGCGATCCTCGGCTTCGAGTTGCGCCAGAACAAGCTTGGCGCGCTCGATCACGCCTGCGGGCAATCCCGCAAGCTTCGCCACCTGGATGCCATATGAACGGTCGGCGGCGCCAGGCACCACTTCGTGCAGGAAGACGACTTCGCCCTGCCACTCCTTCACGCGCATCGTGGCGTTGAACAGCCGCGGCAGCCTGGCGGCGAGCGCCGTCATCTCATGGAAGTGCGTGGCGAACAGCGCACGGCAGCGGTTGTTCTCATGCAGATGCTCGATCGTCGCCCAGGCGATGGAGAGCCCGTCGAAGGTCGCGGTGCCGCGGCCGATCTCGTCGAGAATGACGAGCGCCCGCTCGCCCGCCTGATTGAGAATGGCGGCCGTTTCCACCATCTCGACCATGAAGGTCGAGCGGCCGCGCGCGAGGTCGTCGGCGGCGCCGACGCGCGAAAATAACCGATCGATCACACCGATATGGGCGGCGCGCGCCGGCACGAAGCTGCCCATTTGTCCAAGCACCGCGATCAATGCGTTCTGGCGCAGAAAGGTCGATTTGCCCGCCATGTTCGGGCCGGTGACAAGCCAGATGCGGCCGGCCCCCTCTCTTCCCTGTGTCGCAGGGGCTGGGAGTGGCGGCGACAGATCGCAATCGTTGGCGACGAACGGACCGCCATCGGTCGCGAGCGCCTGCTCGACCACCGGATGACGCCCGCCGCTGATGGTGAAAGCGAGGCTGCCATCGACTTGCGGACGCACGTAATCACGCTCGACCGCGAGCACCGCGAGGGCCGAGGCGACGTCAACGACGGCCAGCGCGTCGGCCGCGCGCTTGAGGGCGATGCTGCCGGCGGCCACGGTTGCGGCCAGCCGGTCGAATATCTCGAGCTCGAGCGCGAGCGCACGGTCGGCCGCATTGGCGATTTTCGCCTCCAGCTCGCCGAGCTCGGTGGTGGTGAATCGCACCTGGCCGGCGAGCGTTTGCCGATGAATGAAGCTCGCGTTGAGAGGCGCGGCCCGCAATTTCTCGCCGTGCTGGGCGGTGACGTCGACGAAATAGCCGAGCACGTTGTTGTGCCGGATTTTCATCGAGCGGATGCCGGTCGTTTCGGCATAGCGGACTTGCAGCGTGGCGATGACCCGGCGCAATTCGTCGCGCAGCGCGCGTGCCTCATCGAGGGCCGGCTCGTACGCGGCGCGCACGAAACCGCCGTCACGCCGCGCCGCGGGGAGTTCGTCGGCCAGCGCCCGATCAAGCTCGGCGGCGAGCGCGCCGTCGGGCTCGCGCAGCGCTTCAACCGCGCGCGCTAGATCGCGCGGCAGTTCACCCAGTGCCGATATCCGCTCGGCGATCGCCGCTGACGCGAAGATGCCGTCACGAATGGCGGCGAGGTCGCGCGGACCGGCGCGGGCGACCACGATGCGGGTCAAGGCGCGCGCAAGATCGGGCGCCGCCTTCAGCCGCTCGCGCAGCTCGGCGCGCGCGGCGCTGTCGTTCACGAAAGCTTCGACCGTATCGAAGCGATGCGCGATCTCGTCAGCGTCGGTCAGCGGCGCCGCGAGCCGCTGCGCCAACAGCCGCGATCCCGCCGCCGTCATGGTGCGATCGATGGCGGCAAGAAGTGAGCCGCGCCGCTCGCCGCCGAGCGTGCGGATGAGTTCGAGATTGCCGCGCGTCGCCTGATCGATCGCGAGCGTCGCGCCCGCGGCTTCGCGGATCGGCGGCGACAGCGGCGGGCGCTTCCCGACCTGCGTCCGCTCGATGTAGGTGACGGCGGCCGCCGCCGCCGTGGTCTCGATGCGCGAGAATGCGCCGAAGGACGCGGTGGTCTGCACCCCGAAAAACGCTGCCAGCCGCCGCTCGGCCGTCGCGCCGTCGAAAATGTCGCGAGTGAGCGGCATCACCGCCGGCAGCGAACGCAGGTACGGAGCGAATTCGTGATCGGAATAGAGCGCGTCCGACACGATGATCTCGCCCGGCTCGATGCGGGCGATTTCGGCGGCGACGCTCGCCCGCTCGCATTCGCCAACGCGGAATTCGCCGGTCGAGATATCGATCCAGGCGAGCGCAAAGCGGTCCTCGTCCGAAGAAACGCGCGCGCGCGCCAGCGCCAGCAGGTAATTGTTGCTGCTGGCCTCGAGCAGCGAGTCCTCGGTCAGGGTTCCGGGCGTCACCAACCGCACCACATCGCGGCGCACGACGCTCTTGGCGCCGCGCTTGCGCGCTTCGGCCGGGTCCTCGAGCTGTTCGCACACGGCGACGCGATGCCCAAGCGCGATCAGCCGATGCAGATATTCGTCCGCGCGCTCGATCGGAACGCCGCACATCGGAATATCGTGGCCGAGATGTTTGCCGCGCTTGGTGAGGACGATGCCGAGCGCGCGGGATGCCACTTCGGCATCCTGGAAAAACAGCTCGTAGAAATCGCCCATCCGGTAGAACAAAAGACAGTCAGGATTGGCGGCCTTGATCTCGATATATTGCTCCATCATCGGCGTGACGCGCGTGGCGTCATTCGCCGCCTTGCCGCGGCCGCCCTCTTGCGCGTTCGCGTCGGGCGCTCGCTCGCCTTCGGGCGAAGTTCCGGCGTTCTCGCTTGTCGTGGGGTTGGCCGCGTCCATGGCGGCGGACGCTAGCAGAGACGGGTGGGGCGAAAAAGCACAGCTGTGCAAAAGGCGCAGTGTGAATGGGGTTATGTGACTGCGTGGCGCAACAGCCGCACCACGGTGCGGCTGTTGTTTCGAGAGGAACACAGATCAATCGAAAGCCGGCACCGGCCTCCGACGCAACGACCAGCTGTCAGTACGGCGCGACGTTGTCGTACACCGTGCCCCTGTAGGGATCGGGCTGGCCGTAGGCGGTATAGGGCGCAACGTTTTCGAACGGAGTGCCGTAGTAGGGGTCGGTCCAATAGTAGGGCGGTATGCCGCGTTCCACTACGGGTGTGTAAAGGTCGCGCGGCAAGGTTGTTGTTTGCGCAGCGGCAAACGCGGTTGTTCCAAGAAGCAACCCCACAATGAGGGCGGGGAGAACTTTTGCTGACATTGTTTCAATCTCCATGCTTTTCGAGATTCTTGACCACGGCTACCGCCGACCAACAAGCGACATGGGCTGTGGTTCCGCGATGCGGGCGGCCCGCCGTCATGTAACGATCCGATCCGCTGCGTTCTGACTAATTCTCAAATGACTATTTGATGCAGGATGGTCTCAAATAAGACAGCAGCCGCGCTGAATTCCCGGACGATGATTTGATGAAAGTTTGCCGCCGACGCGCGGCAGCGAGGGGCGGCTTGGATGCCGCGTAGGCGTCGCCCCGCTCGGCAACGACGATCTTTACGGCTTGCCGTCTTTGTCGGGCATGGAGCCGGTTGTCGCGATCAATTTTCGCCGCACTGGAAAGAGACTGATATCGAGCGAATGCGAGATCACGCCCCAAATACCCGAAGGTGCAAATAACATCAGCACGATGGCGAGCGCACCGAGCAGCATCAGATACCAGGAGCCGAGCGCGGCCAGGTAATATTGCAGCAGATAAAATATCGCGACGCCGATGATGGGGCCTTCCATCGAGCCGATGCCGCCGATCACAACGATGAAAATGACATAGGCAGTCCAATCGATCAGCGAGAAGGCAGCGTCCGGCGAGATGCGCGCCTTCTGCAGGAAAATCAGCGCGCCGACCATGCCGGTCGCGACGGCGGTGAGCACATAGATCAGGAACTTGGTGCGGAAGACATCGACGCCGGTGCTTTCAGCGGCGGTCTCGGAATCGCCGAGCGCCGACAGCGCCAATCCGTGACGCGAGCGCAATAGCCTATAGACCAGCGCGAACGTGCCGAGCGCGAGCAGCAGCGCCAGCCAATACACCATCATGTCGCGCGCCGCCGGGCCGCGCACGGCAAAAAAGTTGCGGACAAAATCGAGTCCGACGATCGAGCTGGCGACGTCCGGCGGCAGCGAGGTTCCGGTTCCGCCGCCCAGCTGTTTGACCTGCGCAAGCACGAGCCGGCAAACTTCCGCGACCACCCATGTGCCGATCGCGAAATAGGCGCCGCGCAGGCGGAAGACGATCAGCGCAACCGGGATGGCGACCAGTCCGGCGAGCGCGCCAGACAGCACGATCGCGAGCGCCGCATCGAGGCCGGCGATCACCGCTAAGGCAAACAGCGCATAGGCGCCGACGCCGACAAAAGCCTGCTGTCCAACCGAAATCAGGCCGGCGCTGCCGGCGAGCAGGTTCCACAACTGCGCCAGCGACAGCATGGTGAAGACATAGAACAATTCTTGCAGCAGCACGCGGCTTGCGAATGCCGGGAGAGCGAACAGAACAAGGATCGCCGGCACCGCGAGAATGAGCGTGATGGTCGAAGCGCGCGTCTCGCGCGCAACGGCAAAGCGCTTGCGCGCTTCTTCGCTTTTCGTAGCTGGGCTCAAACCGCCGGTTCGCATCGCCGCTCCTTAATCGACCGCGCGCGGGAAGAGCCCGCGCGGCCGGATCACGAGCACGATCAGGAACGCGATGTGGCCGGAAAGAATCTGCCATTCCGGGTCGATATGGGCGCCGATGGTTTGCGCGAGCCCGACGACGACGCCGCCGGCAAGGGTACCCCACAGGCTGCCGAGCCCGCCGATGATCACAGCCTCGAAGGCGTAAAGGAGCCGCGCCGGCCCGATGCTCGGATCGAAATTGGCGCGGGTTCCGAGAAAGAAGGCGGCGAGCGCGCATACCGCGAGCGAAATCCCCATAGTCAGCGCGTAGATCGAGCGGTTGTTGATGCCCATGAGTTGCGCGATTTGCACGTCGTCGGAGGTGGCGCGGAAGGCGCGTCCGACGGCGGTGCGATAGAACAGTGCGTTGAGCAAGAGGATGACGGCGATCGCGGCGACAAGCCCGATCAGCGGCATGATGCCGATCGCAATGCCGCCGCCGATCGGCAGCGACGCGCTCTGCAAATGACCGACATCGAGCCGCCGCGTGTCGGCCGAAAATGTTTCGAGGAGCCCGTTCTGCACAATGATGGAAAGTCCGAACGTGATCAGCAAGGGCGGCAGGATGTTGCGGCCGAGCGCGCGATTGAGCAGCAGCGATTGCAGCGCATAACCGAGCGCGAACATGATCGGCACGACCACTGCGCAGGCGACGATCAGCGGCACGCCGGCGCCGGTTGCCGCGAGGATTAAAAACGCGCCCAGCACGATCAGATCGCCATGCGCGAGATTGACCAGCCGCATGATCCCGAAGATGACCGAAAGGCCCGTGGCATAGAGCGAGTAAAGCCCGCCCAGCAGGATTCCTTGCAGCAACGTGTCGATCCACCCGAGCATGGTCTACAATCCGAAATAGGCTGCGTGAATGGCGTCGCGGCTCAGTTCCTGCGGTCGGCCGGTGAGGCTCACCCGGCCCTCCTGGAAGCAATAGGCGCGATCCGCCACCGACATGGCGTGAGCCAGATCCTGTTCGACCAGCACCACACTGGTGCCGCGCTGCTTGATGTCGGCGAGCGCCGCGTAGATGTCGCGAATGATGATCGGGGCGAGCCCGAGGCTGAGCTCGTCGCACAGAAGCACGCGCGGATTCGACATCAGGCTGCGGCCGATCGCGACCATCTGTTGCTGGCCGCCGGAGAGCGCCGTGCTCGGCGCATTGCGGCGCTCCCGCAGCGCTGGGAAGAGCCGGTAGATCGCCGGCAGACCCCAAGGTCCTTCGGTGTGGCGCCGATAGGCGCCGACCAGCAAATTCTCTTCGACGGACAGCGACGAAAACAAGCGCCGGCCTTCGGGCACGAGTGCGATGCCGAGCTTGACGATGTCGTAGGCCGGCAGCGCGCCGATATCGCGATTGTCGAAGCGCACGGCGGGTGCCGGACGCGGCAACAGGCCGGCGACGGCTTTCAAAAAGGTCGATTTGCCCGCGCCGTTGGCGCCGATGATGGCGACCGTTTCGCCCTCGTCGAGCGTGAACGTGATGCCGAACAGGGCCTGGAAATCGCCGTAGAAGGCGGTGAGATCGTGGGTCTCGAGCATTGCCACGTCGAAATGCCTCAAGCCTTTACGCCGCGATGCCCATGTAGATTTCGCGCACCTGATCGGAGGCCATGACCGAGCGCGGCTCGCCTTCGACGATCTTGCGCCCGAAATTCAAAACCACCAATCGGGAAACGACGGCAAGCAGGGCATGCACGATGTGCTCGATCCAGACAATGGTGACGCCGGATTGTTTGATCTCTTGAATCAGCGCCACGAGCTCCAGGCATTCCGCTTCGGTCAGGCCGCCGGCGATTTCGTCGAGCAGAAGGAGTTGCGGACCGCTCGCCAGCGCGCGCGCCAGTTCGAGCCGCTTGCGGCCGAGCAGATTGAGCGTGCCGGCGCGGCGATTGGCAAAGCTGAGCAGGCTTGTGCGCTGCAGAATGTCGCCGCACGAGTCCACCACGTCCGCTTCCCGCTGCCGCCGGCCGTGGATGGCGGCGACCAGGAGATTTTCGAACACCGTCAGATTCTCGAACGGATGCGGTATCTGGAACGACCGCCCAATGCCGGCGATGCAGCGGGCGCGTGGCGGCGCATGGGTAATATCGTTGCCGTCGAAGTGAACGGTGCCAGTATCGGGTTTGAGCAATCCGGTAATGAGATTGAACAGCGTCGATTTCCCGGCGCCGTTCGGCCCGATGATGCCGAGCGCTTCGCCCCTCGCCACTTCGAGCGCTACGCCGTCGACCGCTTTGAGCGAGCCGAATGATCGCGCGAGATTGTCGAGTTTGAGGATCACGTCAACCGCGACCGGACGAGCGCAGCGATATCCGGGTTTCTGAGTGTAAATCCCGCATATCGCTGTGGTCATGCGGGCAGCGTGTTCGCAACTTCACAAGCGCCGAGTTTGAAAAGATCCCGGATCTGCGACGCGGCGCTTTCGCGCCGCATCGCGTCCGGGAAACGCCCGCTGGAAGAATGCCGACCCTCAGGCGATCGGCTCCATCTTGCCGCCGGTCGGAATTTCCGGGGCGGCCTTGTTGTCGGTGATGACGATGTCGTACTTGCTGCCGTCACGCAGCCGCCATTGACCGCCGACCAGCGGTGTCTTGGCGATATTCTTCGCCGCAAACGGCGGCAAATTCTTGCCGTCCCAGGCGATCGGTCCGACCACGGTGTCGAGCTTGGTTGCGGCGATCGCTTTCACGACGGCCTTGTTGTCGCCGACATCGCCCGAGCGCTTGGCGACATCGACGGCGAGCTCGAACAGCGCGTGGATGAAGCCAATCGGCTGCGTCCACTGCTTTCCGGACGATTTTTCGTAGGCGGCGGCGATGTCCTTGGCCGACTGCCCGGTCAGCGACGACTTGAACGGATGGTTCGGCGACCACCAGACTTCCGACGACAGGTTGTTGCCATTCTTGCCCAGCGCCTCAACCGCGACCGGGAAAAGGATCGCCTTGCCGATCGAGGCCGCTTTCGGTTTCAGTCCCTGCTGCATCGCCTGATTCCAGAAGGTCGTGAAATCGGGCGGCAGCACCACGCCGGTGATGATCTCGCAGTTCGCTTTCTTGAAGGCCGCGATCTGCGCACTGAAATCGTCGGTGAGATTCTGATAGCGGCCGGGATCGGTGAGCTTGTAGCCGAGCTTGTCCAGCACCGGCGGAAAGCCGACCTGCTTGTCGCCCCAGGCGTTGCCGTCGCCGTCATTGGGGAAGAGCCCGCCGACCGATTTGTTGGTCTGCAATTGTCCCCACATGTTGGTGAAGACCGCGATCACGTCTTCGAGGCCCCAGAAGAAGTGATAGGTGTAGTTGAAGGGCTTCCAGGCCGGCGGTCCGCCGCCCGGATTGGCCTGACGGCCGATGAAATAAGGTTGCCACGGCGCCACCGTGGAGATGCACGCCACCTCCTCGATCTCGCATTGAGTTGCAACCGGGTTGGTGGTCTCCGGCGTCGAGGCCACCAGCATGAGATCGATCTTGTTGGAGACGATCAGCTCCTTGGCGACTTCCGCAGCGCGGTTCGGATTCGATTGGCTGTCCTTGACCGCGACTTCGACCGGCAAAGTGGCGCCGCCGACTTTGACGCCGTCCTTCACGGTGTTGAGGAAATTGGAAATGACGAAATTGTCGGCTTCGGCGAAAGCGGCGAGCGGCCCGGTCTGCGGGCTGACATAGCCGATCTTGAAGGTTTTCGCGGCATGCGCCGCGGGTGCGAATACCGAACCGGCCGCGAGCGCGGCGCCCGTCGCCGCCGACGCCTTCATGAATTTGCGGCGGCTCACGCGAATGCTGTCTGACATCTTGGCCATGTCCTCCTCCCTTGCGATCGGCTTTGTTGCCCGGAATCGGGCTTTGCCGTCACCCGGCGCACACCTCCGCCTTGCGCAGGATCGCACAAGGCTTTATGTTCGATTATCGAACGAAGGTTCGCGCTCTGAATAATTGTTAGCAGGCGCCGGATTGCTGTCAATCCGCGCGTCGTTTGGGCGTCAGCTCGGAAAATCCGCGGGTGCGATGGCGCAGTACACCGAACAAGACATCGAACGAGACGCGGAGGACAAGCCGCAGGACAAAGAGTTCATGGCGACGCTCGCCAAGGGCTTGGCGTTGCTCGGCGCGTTCGACAAGCAGCGCCCGGCGATGACGTTGTCGGAGGCGGCCAAGGTCACCGGATTTTCGCGCGCGACAGCGCGCCGCATTCTGCGCACACTCGCCGAGCTCGGCTATGTGGTGCAGAACGGGCGCGCGTTCTCGCTGTCGTCCGGCATTCTCAGGCTCGGCTTTGCCTATCTCGCAACTCAGAACTGGATCGAACAGGCTTCGCCGCTGATGCGGCAGCTGAGCGAGGAGTTCCACGAGTTGTGTTCGGCGGCGATTCTCGAGGCAACTGAAATTGTCTATGTGGCGCGTTACCCGGCGCGCCGCATCATGTCGGTGACGCTTGCGGTCGGTACGCGCTTGCCGGCGTTCCATACCTCGCTCGGGCGCGCGCAACTCGGCTTTCTCGACGACGGGGAACTGTGGTGCCGGCTGCGATCCTTGCGCATCGAAGCCTACACGCCATCGACCATCACTGACGTGCAGGCACTCTACGAGCGGGTGCGCGAAGACCGCGCGCAGGGATTTTCCATCGTCGACGAGGAACTGGAGCGTGGCTTGCGCTCGATCGCGGTGCCGATCGTCGATCGTGCGGGCGAGGCGATCGCCGGCCTCAATATCAGCACGCATTCGACCCGCACGACGCGCAACGAGATGCGCGACCGCTTCTTGCCGCGGCTGCGCGCCGTCGCCGCGCAAGTGTCCGCTTCGCTCGCCTGACGCTCCGCGGCCTGTGGGCTGGTGCCAGTGAGTCCTTGGCTGGGGCGCTTGACCGCTTGCGCCACCCATCAAAACGTGAAACTCACCTGATCGTTACAGTGACAGACGTGAGTATTCCGGGTGAAAACCTTCGATCCCGAGCTCGGCCGCCTGAAGGCATTGGGACGCTACCGGTCGCTCAAACTGCCGGCGGGACTGGACCTTTCCTCCAACGACTATCTCGGGCTGTCCGAGCATCCGGCGCTTCGGCAAGCGGCCATCGAGGCGTTGCAGGGCGGGATCGAAATCGGCGCTTCGGCGTCGCGCCTGCTGCGCGGACACCGCCAAGCGCATGCGGAGCTGGAGGCTTTTGCCGCCGACCATTTCGATTCGCCGCGCAGCTTGTTTTTCGCCAACGGCTATCAGGCGAATTTCGCGCTGGTCACGGCGCTGGTCAAACGCGACGACATCATCATCTTTGACGCGCTGTGCCACGCCAGCATGCGCGACGGCATTTACGCCGTGCGCAGCGCTTCGTTAAAAATTCCGCACAACGATCTCGACGCCTTCGAGACCGCGCTCAAGGCGCCGCGGGCAGCCGGCGCGAACGTTTGGATCCTGATCGAGTTGGTCTACAGCATGGACGGCGACATGGCGCCGGTTCGCGAGCTTCTGGCGCTTGCGGAAAAATACGACGCCATGCTGATCGTCGACGAGGCGCACGGCACCGGCGTCTGCGGCGCCAGTGGGCGTGGCGCGACTGAAGGGCTTTCCGGTAGCGGATTTGGCCACGACCGGCTGATCGTGCTGCACACGTGCGGCAAAGCGCTTGGTGTGGCCGGCGCGCTTGTTTGCGGAAGCGAACCGATCATCGACTATTTGATCAACACCGCGCGGCCATTCGTTTACAGTACGGCGCCGATGCCGCTGCAGGCCGTTCTGGTGCAGCGCGCGCTCGAATTGGTGCAAGAGGAGCCGGAGCGGCGGCAAGAGCTTGCGGCCCTCAAAGCGCACGCGGCCAGATGCCTGCCGGGCGTTTCGGTGTTGAGCCAGATCGTGCCGATCACTATCGGCGGAGATGATGCAGCTGTTGCGCTCGCAAGCGCGCTACAGGCGGAAGGCTTTGATATTCGCGCCATTCGTCCGCCGACCGTGCCGGAGGGCACGGCGCGGCTGCGGCTATCATTGCGCGTTGGTGTAACGACCGACCAGCTTACCGCCTTTGCCGAAGCGCTGACCCGTCTGCAGCGGCACCGGCTGTCGGCGTGACCTCCGTTTGGGCATGAGCAACGCCTACATTGTTGCGGGCACCGATACGGGCATCGGCAAGACCACGGTGGCAGCGATGCTCGTGCTGGCGCTAGACGCATTGTATTGGAAACCCATTCAGTCCGGCACTGACCACGGAACTGATAGGCAGCGCGTGCAGGCTTTGACGCAACGGCCCGACGATCGCTTCCTGCCCGAGCGTTATGTCCTGTCACAACCGCTCTCGCCGCATCGCGCGGCCGAACTCGATGGTATCGAGATCAAGGCGGAAACGTTAGCCCTGCCGGCGTTCGACCAAACGCTGATCGTCGAAGGCGCCGGCGGATTGATGGTGCCGGTGACGCGCGACAAGCTGCAAATCGATGTGTTCGCGAATTGGAGCCTGCCTATCATTCTCTGCGCGCGTACCGCGCTTGGAACGATCAACCACACGCTCCTTTCGATCGAAGCACTGCGCAAGCGGAATATGCGGCTACATGGGCTCATTTTCGTCGGCGACGACAATCCCGATAACATGCGCACGATCGCCGATTTCGCCGACGTCCGCATTCTGGGCCTTGTGCCGCGGCTTGATCGCATCGACCGCGACGCGCTGCTGAACGTGTTTGCGCGCGGCTTCAGGCGAGAGGATTTCTAAGTGAGCCATTCGCCGATCTGGCATCCGTTTACGCAGCACGCGGTCTTTCCAGACTCGGTTTTCATCGATCGCGCCGACGGCGCCTATCTGTTCACCAAATCCGCCGAGCGGATCATTGATGCGATTTCATCCTGGTGGGTGAATATCCACGGCCACAATCACCCAAAGATCGTGGCGGCCGTGCAAGCGCAAGCCGAGCGGCTCGACCAAGTCATCTTCGCCGGATTTACCCATCAGCCGGCGGAAGAGCTGGCGGCCAAGCTCATCGCGATCACGCCCGCCAATCTGACGCGGGTCTTTTTCTCCGACAGCGGCTCGACCTCCGTCGAGGTCGCGCTGAAAATGGCGTTCGGCTACTTCGCCCACAAAGGCCGGACCCGGCGCGGCGTCGTAGCGCTCGAGCATGCCTATCATGGCGACACCTTCGGCGCGATGTCGGTCGGCGCGCGCGGCGCGTTCAACGCGCCCTACGAGCCGTTCCTGTTCGATGTTCATCGTTTGCCGTTTCCCGAAAAACCGAATGAGCATCTGACCATCGAGGCGTTCGAGATGCTCCTGCGCGCTCAAGCGCACGAGATTGCCGCGCTGATCGTCGAGCCGCTCGTGCTCGGCGCGGCCGGCATGATGATGTACGGCGCCGATACGCTGCGCGCGCTGCACGAGTTATGCCGCCGTCACGGCATTATTTTCATCGCCGACGAAGTGATGACGGGCTGGGGGCGGACAGGCACGCGCTTCGCCTGCGATCAGGCGTCCGTCGCGCCCGACATCCTTTGCCTCTCCAAAGGACTGACCGGCGGCTTTCTGCCGATCGGCGTGACGCTTGCGACCGAAGAGATTTATCAGGCCTTCTACAGCACCGACCGCGCCAAGACTTTTTTCCATTCTTCGTCGTTCACCGGCAATCCGCTCGCTTGCGCCGCCGCCTGTGCGTCGCTGCAAGTGTGGGCGGACGAGCCGGTCGTCGAGCGGATCGGCCGCATTCAGCAAGATTTGGCTGCGTTGTCGCCACGTCTGCAACGCCGGGCGGATGTTGGAAGTGTGCGGCAGACCGGCACCATCCTGGCGCTCGACGTGCGCGCGGCCGAGGCGGGCTATCTCTCCGCCGTGTCGCCGAAGCTTTATCGCTATTTCATTTCGTCCGGCGTGCTGCTGCGCCCGATCGGGCAGTCGATCTACCTGCTGCCGCCCTATTGTACGTCGCGCGCGGATCTCGAATTTGTCGTCTCGCGCATCGAAAGCGCGCTCGACGCGCTTGCCGCGGGCGAACTTTAGCTCCCCGCCGGCTTCATCGCCTGCCCGCAGGTCGGCTTGCCGCCGGGTCGCGAGACTCTGCGACTCACCCTTGTTTAACCCTGCCGCGCCGCGTATGGTCGCTCCCCGAACGAATACCGCACGTTAGTTCGATATCCGAACAAATCGGCCGAACGAAATGCGGGGAGGACGAGAAACGCTGGCAAGGAGAGAGGGTGAGAGCCATGGCCGCAGGCAGTAAGGGCAACACGCAATCGACGATCGAGAAACCGAAAACCGGCGCGACACGGGGAAGCCAAACGACCCCGCAGACCGGTGCCGAATATCTCGACTCGCTGCGCGACGATCGCACCGTCTACATCTACGGCGAGCGCGTGAAGGACGTGACCACCCATCCGGCTTTCCGCAACACGGCGCGGATGGTGGCGAGGCTGTTCGATGCCCTGTATGACGAGAAACACGCCAGCAAGATCATGGTACCGACCGACACCGGCAACGGCGGCAAGACGCACGCGTTCTTCAAGGCACCGAAGTCGCTCGACGATTTGTTGGCCGGGCGCAATGCCATCGCCGAATGGGCGAGGATCACCTACGGCTGGCTCGGCCGCTCACCCGACTACAAGGCTTCGTTCTTGGCCACGCTCGGCGCCAACGCCCAGTTCTACGATCCGTTTTCCGAGAACGCACGCCGCTGGTACAAATTCAGCCAGGAGCGCGTGCCGTTCGTCAATCACGCCATCATTCATCCTCCGGTCGATCGCGACCGGCCGCCGAACGAAGTCGCCGATGTCTGTTGCCACGTCGAGAAGGAAACGGATGCCGGCATTATTGTCTCCGGCGCCAAGGTCGTCGCCACCGGTTCGGTGCTGACCAACTATACGTTCGTCGCTCACCACGGCCTCATCCCGGTGCAGGACAAGAAGTTCGCCGTGGTGTTCATGGTGCCGACCAATCATCCGGGCGTGAAATTCATTTGTCGCACCTCCTATGAGATGACCTCGACCGCCATGGGCAGTCCGTTCGACTATCCGCTGTCGAGCCGCATCGACGAGAACGACGCCGTCTTCATTCTCGACAAGGTGCTGGTGCCCTGGGAGAACGTCTTCGTTTACGGCGATCTGGAAAAGGCCAACAACTTCTTCCCGCGCACCGGGTTTCTGCCGCGCTTCGTGGTGCACGGCTGCACGCGGCTTGCCGTCAAGCTCGACTTCATCGCCGGCTTGCTGCTGAAGGCGGTCGAGGCTTCCGGCACCAAAGATTATCGCGGCGTGCAGGCCAATGTCGGCGAGGTCATCGCCTGGCGCAATCTGTTCTGGGCGCTGTCGGACGCGATGGTGCGCGATCCGAAGCCGTGGATCGACGATTACGTGCTGCCCAACATGGATCCGGGCAACGCTTACCAGATCATCGCGACGATGGCGTACTCGAAGGTGAAATACATCATCGAGCAGACCGTGGCGTCCGGCCTCATCTACCTCAACTCGCACGCCAGCGATTTCAAGAACGCGGAAATCCGCCCCTATATCGACCGCTACATGCGCGGCTCGAACGGCTACAAGGCGGAAGAGCGCGTCAAGCTGATGAAGCTCCTCTGGGACTGCATGGCGACCGAGTTCGGCGGCCGCCATGAGCTCTACGAAATCAATTATGGCGGCTCGACCGAGGAGATTCGCCGCTACTGCCTGTTCGGCGCGCAGGCGTCCGGCAACGCCGACCGCTTCAAGGGCTTTGCCGAAGACTGCATGGCCGAATACGACCTGGACGGCTGGAAGGTCCCCGACCTCACCGATCCGGGCGCGCTCAGCTATCACGTGCTGCGTGGCGCGGCGAGATAACCTGATTGACTCTTTTTCCTCCCCCGCGTGCGGGGGAGGGCGGCACGCGAAGCGTGCCGATAGGGGCAAGTTTTAGCTCGCTCGGAGCAAGCCAGCCCCCTCCACCGCCCCTCGGCATAGCCGACGCTGTGCGTCGGCGTTGTTTTCTCAAGGACGGCGGCGAAGGCCGCCTATGCCCTCTCCCCCGCACTGCGTGCAGGAGAGGAATCAGCGTCAACCCATCGGCGACAGGCCGAGACGGTCCATCAGGCTGCGGTCGCGATCGCGTTCCGGGTTCGGCGTCGTCAGAAGCTTGGGCCCGCAGAAAACTGAATTGGCGCCGGCGAGGAAGCACAGCGCCTGCGCCTCTTCGCTCATGGTTTCGCGCCCGGCAGAGAGCCGCACCATCGAACGCGGCATGGTGATGCGCGCAACCGCGATGGTGCGCACGAACTCGATCGTGTCGAGCGGCGCGGCTTCGGCGAGCGGCGTGCCGGCGACGCGAACCAGCATGTTGATCGGCACCGATTCGGGATGCGCCGGCAGATTCGCCAGTGCCTGGATCATGCCGATCCGGTCCTCGCGCGTTTCTCCCATGCCGACGATGCCGCCGCAACAGACGTGGATCCCGGCCGCGCGCACGTGCTCCAGCGTTTCCAACCGATCGTCATAGGTACGGGTGGAGATGATCTTGCCGTAGAAATCCGGCGAGGTGTCGAGGTTGTGGTTGTAATAGTCGAGACCAGCCTCTTTCAGCTTCTCCGCTTGCGGTTCGGTCAGCATGCCGAGGGTTACGCAAGTCTCGAGGCCGAGCGCCTTGACACCCTCGATCATCGCGCAAACCCGGTCGAGATCGCGATCCTTCGGCGAGCGCCAGGCGGCGCCCATGCAAAAGCGGCTGGCGCCGGCATCGCGCGCGGCGCGCGCCTCGGCCAGCACCTTGTCGAGCGGCATGAGCTTCTCGGCATCCACGGCGGTGTCGTAATGGGCGCTTTGCGGACAATAGGCGCAGTCCTCGGGGCAGCCGCCGGTCTTGATCGACAGCAGCGTCGACATTTGCACCGCCGACGGATCGAAGAATTCGCGATGAACGGTTTGCGCCCGGAATATCAGGTCCGAGAGCGGCAGCTCGAACAGGGCGCGCACTTCGTCGCGCGTCCAGTCGTGGCGTAGCGAATCGTCAAAGGCGCGGATTGGAGACTGCGGTTCGAGCAAAGCCATTGCGGTACGAGCCATTACGTTGGAAGACGATGAAACGGATTCGGCGAGGGGTCGAAGGATGCACCCAGGCGTTAGTTGGAGCCACGGGATCTACCATAAAGGCGTCGGCGAAGAGGACAAGACCCGCGGCGGCATGCGGTCCACCAACGAAAAAGGCCCCGCGACAATCGCGGGGCCTCTGAAAACGCCGCCGTGACAGCTTGCGTTGGTCAGGTCCCTGGAGGTGGTGTAACAGGCGGAGCAAGCTGCGAGCGAGCGCGCCTTCTCTAGCGCCGTAGCGAGCGAGCGGCTTGCGGTCGGCCATCGATGATTCGTCGGTAAGGTCGGGTTGCGACACACCAACCTGATTCGAGGAACCACCGATGACCGATGAGATCATGAACCTTCGCGCGCTTCTGGAAAAGAGCTCCGACGCCGATCTGCTGCGCGAGATGATCGGCTTTACGGCCCAGCGGCTGATGGAGCTGGAGGTCGAGGGGCTGACCGGCGCCGCCCATGGCGAGCGCAGTCCCGAGCGGATCAATCAGCGCAACGGCTATCGCGACCGGCTATGGGAGACGCGTGCCGGAACGGTTGAACTGCGGATCCCCAAATTGCGCAAAGGCAGCTACTTCCCGGGCTTCCTGGAGCCGCGCCGGCTGGCCGAGAAGGCGCTCAGTGCGGTGGTGCAGAAGGCCTATGTTCACGGCGTTTCGACCCGCTCGGTCGACGATCTGGTCAAAGCCATGGGCATGACCGGCATCTCCAAGAGCCAGGTCAGCCGATTGTGCGCGGAGATCGACGAGAAGGTGCAAGCGTTCCTGAACCGTCCGATCGAAGGCGATTGGCCCTATCTGTGGATCGATGCCACCTACGTGAAGGTGCGGCAGAGTGGGCGCATTGTATCGGCCGCAGTGACCGTCGCCGTCGGGGTCAACGCAGACGGCCGCCGCGAAGTGCTTGGCATGGCTATTGGGCCTTCCGAAGCTGAGACCTTCTGGACCGACTTCCTGCGCACGCTGGCGCGGCGTGGCTTACGCGGCGTCAAGCTGGTGATCTCCGATGCCCACGAAGGCATCAAAGCTGCCATAGCAAAGGTGTTGCACGCCACGTGGCAGCGCTGTCGCGTTCACTTCATGCGCAACGTGCTCGCCTATGCGGGTCGCCAGGGCCGTCGTGTCGTCGCCGCCTTCATCGGCACCGCCTTTGTTCAGGACGATGCCGAGGCCGCCAGCAAGCAATGGCGCCAGGTCGCCGACCAATTGCGTCCCAAGGTGCCGAAACTCGCGGCCTTCATGGATGAAGCAGAGGCCGATGTTCTCGCCTTCATGAGCTTCCCGAAAGATCACCGGCCGAAAATCCACTCCATTAATCCGCTCGAACGGCTCAATGGTGAGATCAAGCGGCGCACCGATGTGGTCGGCATCTTCCCCAACGAGGACGCGATCACGCGCCTCATTGGCGCGCTGCTGCTCGAACAGAACGATGAATGGGCCGTTCAGCGTGGCCGCTACATGAGCCTGGAAACAATCGCGCCTTTGAGCGATGATCCTATCGTCAAGCTGCCCGCCGTCGCGACAGCTTGATCGATCCGGCCACGCCGATGATCACGATGGCCTCGCTGCTGTTACACCACGCCTCGGGACGCGATCGCTGCGTCTAACACACTCTGTTGGATTGGCCGCGGGTCAGTTTTTGGCGACCAGCGGCTTCGGAGCGTCCGGGCCCCAGATCTTGAAGCTCATGCGGCCCTAGACATCGAGCTCGCAAATCGCGTTCTGACACTGGACGGTATCGTCGAACCACACTTGAACGGCCACCGGGCCGAAGTCGTAGCCGACGAGACCGCCGACGGCGATTTGCGATTGATAGCCGCAGATCGCCGCCGTGCAGGCGATGCCGCCGCCCGGCTTGTCGGTCGTGGTCTGCGCCTCAAAATAGGCCACCGGGCCGATCTGCCACTTGCCGATTTTGTAGAGGGCGGTGAAGTCGCCGAACAGCTCGTTGCCGGAGACGAAGCCGTTGGCGGCGCCGGCCGGCAGGAACGGCGCGCCCATGGTCACGCCGCGCGAGGCGATCTAACCGTGGAGCACTCGAGCGCCGCCGCGCGGTACTCAGGCGTTGCCGTGCGGCACGCAAGCGCAGCCGAAACGAAGGGATCCTTTTGATTGGCAGGAACGTTCTATCGGTCCAAAAGAAAAAGGCCCCGCAGTTTCCTGCGAGGCCCTAGGGCGAAGAGCTGTTGCTAACTTAGTTCTTGGTAACCAGCGGGGCCACCGGTTGCTCAAATCCATAGATCTTGAAGCCGATGCGCGTCCAGACATCGAGCGCGCCAACAGCGGCGGGAGTATCGCGGCCGATGAACTGATCGGTCACCCAAACCTGCAGATCGACCGGGCCGAAATCGTAGCCGATCAAGCCACCAGCTGCGGCGGTCTGATAGCGGCCGCAGAGGTTCACACCAGGCGCCGGGCTGCAGCCGCCGGTGTCAGCAGTGGTTTGCGTTTCGAAGTAGGCAACCGGGCCAATCGACCACTTGCCGACCTTATAGACAGCGGTGAAGTCGCCGTAGAGCGCGTTACCGCTGGTGATCCCCGTCGCCGCGCAGCAGACGCCCTGCGACTTGGTGTTAATGTCGTAGAAGAAGTTCGCCGACGCCACCCAGTTTTGGCCGAGGTAAGAGAACGAGATCGAAGGCTCGAAGGTCCAGTAGTCAGGGTTCGGCGTAAACGTGCCAGGCGTCTTCGTGCCATCCGGCGCCGTGAAGGAGAAGGCCGTACCGATGAACCAGCCGCCGCCCAATTTCCACGACAGGTTGATCGGCTGCCAGAAGGTGTTGGTGTAGACAAAGCCGCCGCCCGAGATCGGAGAGCCGCCGCCGCAACCGCCATTGGCATTAATGCCGCACGTCGTGAAGACATAGAAGGCTTGCACCACCGAGGCCGAGTAGGTAGCACCCCACCAACTCCAGCCTGGCACCCAGAGGATCGGCACCGCCTGGGCGATCGCCGGGAGAACAGCGCAATTCCTGCCAGTAGCAGGGGTCGTGGCGCACTGATTTCCAGCGCTGGCGCCGCTAGAGCTTGAGCCGCTGAGCATGCCAAGGTATGCAGTCGAGAGGCCCGTATAGATGCCGGGCGGCGGCAGAGCACCCAGCGGCAGACCGATGGTGGCGCCATTCAAGCGGTTTTGGAACGTTCCAGTTTCCATTGCCGAGGCTGAGCTTGCAACGCCGCCTATGGCGATCGCCGCGAGACCAGCCATTGCAATCTGTCTCAGTCGGGTCATTTGCCCCTCCAGTGTTTTGTCCCCAACACCAGGCGAATAATTTCGTACGGTGCTTGTCTCGTCGGCACGATCTGCCAAAACTCCTGCTGAGCCTAGTCGGGCCACCATGGGCCATGATGGGAATTATCTATTCAAATCAAAATTTTATGTTGACTAAGCCTTATCGATCATGTGATAGCTGAGTTAGAAATTGTGTGTAATTCAGTGTGTGTAACTGGTATTTGCGGTGTCTCTAAAACCAGACCAGGTAGCCGCGGCAATCCACAGCGGTGTCAACCAAAAGATCGCGGACGGCAACAACCTTTATTTGGTGGTGCGCAACGGCCGCGGGTTCTGGGTTGTTCAATACCGCGACGGGCAAAAAATCCGCAGCAAAGGGTTGGGATCGGCTGCGAAGGTGACGCCCGCACGAGCACGACGCGCAAGGGAAGAGTTCGTGGTGGGGCGGCGTAGTGCCAACGCTGCGGCGAGGGGACACGGCCTCGCTTCGCGGGCGCGCAAGGGCGCGGTGTCGCAAGTGCCCAACAGTGCGCCCCGGCAATATGGTGCGGTGTCGCAAACGCCCAGCGGCGCGGCTCGACAAATGGGCAATGAGCTGCGCAACGACGGGGAAAGTCCGACTCTGCTGTTCGGCGACGCAGTTGAAGAGTTCATAGTTCATCGCGCACGCATGAAAGCCTGGAAGGGCGGCACATCCGGCGCGGAAGCAGACAGCTATAGACGCACGCTGATTAAGACCAGCTTGGCGAAAATTCCTATTGCTGCGATGACGACCGCCGACGTCTTGGAGGCGCTTAAATCAATGCCTATCGTCACGGCTGAGAAAACGCGCACAAGGATCGCCTGCGTTCTCGATTGGGCAAAGGCAATGGGCTATCGCTACTCTCCGGAGAACGTCGCTCGGCGTCGCGGCCACATGGAGTATTTGCTAGGTGCCACTCCGAAAGCAAAACATCATGCTGCGCTTTCGTGGGCCGACGTGCCCACGCTCATGCGTGAGTTGCAGATGCACGATTCACCAGCTGCAAGCGCTTTGCAATGGACTATTCTAACGGCAGCGCGTGCTGGCGAAACGCTTGGTGCTACTCGATTCGAAATCAAATCGGCGAGTGAGTTTGCCCACATCGCCAAGCTCCCAACCAACCTTGTTAAGGGTGAAATCTGGGCTGTGCCAGCCGAACGCATGAAGGAGGGGAAAGAGCATCATGTGCCACTTTCAGAAGGGGCTGTAGCGCTTATTGTTGGCCGCAAAGATAAGCTGTTTCCAGGTCAGGAACGTCAAATGCTGGACCTGCTCAATAAGCTCCGACCCGGTTACACTGTTCACGGCTTTCGTTCAAGCTTCGCAGATTGGGCGGCCGAGAACGACTATCCGCAGGAGCTACGCGAGATGGCGCTGGCTCATTCCGTGGGTGACTCCGTCGAGCAAGCCTATCGGCGCAGCACACGCATCAACAAAAGAAGAGAAATGATGATTGCGTGGTCAAAATTCGCGCTTGGAAATTGCGCTTAGTGTAGGCGAGCGCGCGAGGCGAATCGACGTGACCAACATTTGCTGTTGACGGCGTCGTTCTGAACAACCAAAGCCGAGCCGAAGACGGCACCCGCGCTGCCAGTTATGCATAAACAATTGAGATACCGCGCAATTTAGGCCGGTGCCGCGTAGCGGGCTGACGGTCGCGTTTCGTGGCATTTTTGCAACTCTTTCTGTAGAAATGGTGTTCCCCACGGGTTCACAGCCATCTCGCCATTGCTTTTTGGACACGTTTGCTTGAGCTTTGTCGAAGTTGGCTTGGATGCCGACGAGACAAGCACCGTGCGAATTACTCGCCTGGTGTTGGGGACAAAACACTGGAGGGGCATATGACCCGACTGAGACAGATTGCAATGGCTGGTCTCGCGGCGATCGCCATAGGCGGCGTTGCAAGCTCGGCCTCGGCAGAAGAATTTGGAACATTCGAAAACAGATTGGCCGGCGCCACAATCGGCCTGCCGCTCGGCGCGGCCCCACCGCCCGGCATATACACGGGCCTGGAAACCGCTTACCTTGGGGTCTTTCAGGGCGGGGGACAAGAGGGACGCAGCGCGGGAAACTGGTGTATCCGCAGCGGCAATGGTTGCGCTAACCTGCCCGCGGTCGCGCAGGCGGTACCGCTGCTTTGGGTGCCGGCCTGGAACAATTGGTGGGGCGCCACCTATTCGGCCTCGGTGGTGCAGGCTTTCTACGTGTTCACGACGTGCGGCGTCGACAACGGCAACTGCGTAGGCGCCGCGCCGATCACAAGCGGCGGCTTTGTGTATACCAACACCTTCATTCAACCGATCAACCTGTCGTGGAAACTGGGCGGCGGCTGGTTCGTTGCGGCTGCCTTCGCCTTTACGGTGCCGGACGGCACGCGCCTAGCCGGCACGCCGAACCCGGACTACTGGACATTGGAGCCCTCGATCGCCTTCTCTTACCTGGGCAACAACTGGGTGGCGTCGGCGAACTTCTTCTATGACATCAACACCAGATCACAAGGTGTTTGCTGCTCGCAAACCCTTAATAACAGCACCATAACGAGCGGTAATTATTTTTATGGCGACTTCACTGCCCTCTATAAGTTTGGCAAGTGGTCGATCGGCCCGGTTGGCTATATCGAGTATCAGACAACCAACGATACCGGCGCTGGCTGTGGCGTGGTGTCGCCGGCGACCGGTATTAATGTTTGCGGCTTCCGCGTAGAGAAGGCTGCCGCCGGTGCCTTGCTCGGCTACGACTTTGGCCCGGTCGATCTGCAGGTCTGGTTCACCGACAGCTTTGTGGGGAATAACAGTCCGGTAGGCAGCGGCAGTTTCGACGTCTGGACGCGGCTCGGCTTCAAGATCTGGGGATTTGAGCAACCGGTGGCGCCGCTCGTTTCTAAGATGTAAGTTAGCTTTGGTCAGCTCTTCGGAGGCTCCGCGGGAAACCGCGGGGCCTCGTTTGCCGTTTGGGGCCTGCTTTCCGTCCGCGATTATCGCTTTAGGCCGTGAGGGACTCAACGTCCACAAACGTGCGTGTGCAGTCCTTTCGGGTGACAATCTTGCCGTCAGCGATTAGACGCGACAGAGAACGCTTGCTAATTGACAGAAACCGTGGCGGCCAGTGGTACAAGCGCGGTCTAGGAGGTCTTCAGCAACTTCTCTATGGGGGCCAGCAATCTGACACGTCTGCCAGACAGTCGCGCAGATATTGGAACTGCTCGCTGCACACGGCCGCGGCGCAAATGCCTCACCGATTGCGTGACTCGCTTCCAGAACTCATACACCAGCGCAAGCTCAAAGCAGGAACGCCGCGAAAGTCGCATGTCGATGGCGCGCCGGGCAGGTATGGGAGAGGCAGATGTGCGGCGGCCGCGCCGCGACGCTCACCAAAAATCGAGCGTCGGCCAAATCGTCTTCTCGTGCGGCATGAGCGACGCGAGCTTGCCGACATGAAGAACGACAGGCGAAAGCCCGTCGCCGTGGCGCAGTGCGAAGATATGGCCGATGAAAAGCGAATGATCGCCGCACTCGTGCCGCGCGGTCACTTTGGCGGCGATCGACGAGATCGCGTGCGCGAACAGGGGCGTGTCGCCGGCATATTCGTATTTCGGATCGATTCCTTCGACCGGCCGGCCGGCGAAGTGACCGATCAGGGCTTCCTGCCCACGGGCGAGAATGTTGACGCCGAAATGCCCGGACTCCAGCAGGAACGCGTGCATGCGCGCTTTCTTGCCGACCGACACGACGCACAATGGCGGCTCGAGCGAGCCGGACATGAAAGCATTGGCCGTCATGCCGCGGATTTCGCCGCGCACCTGCGTGGTGATGACCGTTACGCCGGTAACGAACGAGGCCATGACGCGGCGGAAGACGGTTTCGGTAACGGCGCCGTCCGCAGCGGCATGGGATGCTGCAAGTGTTTTCATTGTTGGATGATACGAAGGGCGGTGGGACGAGGCAAGGAATGTTGCCCACTCATCCGGGATTTTCAGTGCACCTTATCGACGTCTTTGCCCAGCGCCGCCAAGGCGTCTTTATAGATGGTCTGGATCTGCGTTGACGGGACATCCAGCACCTGAGGGAATGCTTGATTTTTCAAGTACAGCGTGCGGACCAATTTCAGGTCCGTGTGGGTCAAAAACATATAGGACGAGTCGTTATCCGCGGCGCGCACCCAAATGATGTAGTCCGCCGGATTGAGCTCGCTGCGACAGAAATAGACCTTATGATTATCTGTCACAACGACAGTGACGGGAAGGGCCTGGTTCGGGTCGCTAGATATTCCGAGGTTTTGCGCCGTCGGCGGCGGGAATTCCTCCTTGCCGCCGTGGTGTCGACGAACTTGAGTATCTTCTGCAGTTGCGCCGCCGAAATCGGCGGCCGCGCCTCTTGTGCTGAGGCCCACGTACTCGCCATCGACATCGCCAAGATGGCCGCGACCAGCAATCTTTTCATTCGAGCTCTCATGCGACTATACCCTTGCAAATTATACTCTGGGCCTGGATCACCACAACGGCGATCTGAGTGTTCACGACAAAGAGCTTCGTCACTAGGTGGCGTCAACTTTGCCACAGTTTGACGCGTTTGCGCCCTCGGAGATGTCACTGCGACGTTTATCAGGTCTTCGGTAGCTTGACTTAAGATCAAGCTTGCCGCGTTTGGAAGTGTCGCCTGTGCGCAACGGCTGGTATCTGATCGGCGCTTACGGCATGGCGGCGGTCGGTCATCTCGATCTGCGCGGTCCAATGTGGCTCGTGTGGGGCCAAGCGATGTTCGTCGCTTCCGCGTGATCTGGATCATCATCCTGACGTGCTTTGTTTCGTTTTCTCGCGCGCGCAAATGCCTAGCCTCATCGTTTGCTCTTGCAGTACACGGCCGGGCCAGTGCAGCGAGGCTAGCTGCCATTCCTGCGGGTGAAAGTCCCGCCAACAGAGGAGTCCAGTTACTGTTGTAGTCATATCCAGCGGCGAGAAGGACGACCAACTCGCTGAAAGCCTGGAAGTAAAAGCCCCCGTTGGCCGGGAAACCGGTCAGGTCCGTACAGGGGGGCCAGCAACCTGACAGGCCGTAGCAGTTGTGAACCAGAGTAGCCCCGAAAACCGTGCCCCGCGCGAAACGGATTGCGGGAACATCGGGAGTGCCGAGCCCTTTGGTCCATGGCGAAGGCCAATGTCGACGTCGGTGCACTGGACTGAAACGACGATCGAACTCCCCGGGGTCAGAGAGGGCGGCATGTCAGGACGGAATGAGCAGCGAAAGCCCGGAACCACTCGGGGGTCGCCGAGGCGCTCCCGCACAGCGAAGGCATCGCGTATAAGCCGCCCTGCGGTGAAATCGTGATGTGCCTGCGAGTGGGACGGATGGGGTCGATTAAGTGATGACGGACCGGGACACTATAACCCGGACCCGAGCGAGGACCCCTGGGGCGGAGGATTAATAACCCTCCAAGGCGGTGCGCGATCGAGTCTGCGGCCTGACACAGTGCAGGATAACCGCTGCGACGACGAAGTGCACGAAGGGCGATGCAAACTGGACGCCAGACGGCGCATGCTGGGAGCAAGCTTAAGCCGCTGACGATCCGGGAAGGCACCGCTTGGAAAGCCAGCCTTCCAGCCGTACTGGGGAAAACCCGCCGTACGGAATGATAGGGAGGATTGAGGAAACGTCGGCATCATTCGAAGCCCGGTCCGCGCCTCGATCCTACCCGACTACATACCAGAACAAGGCGGCGACTTATCCTCTATGCCGGTAGGAAGCCGACAGCTACTTAATTGCCAGAAGCCACCAAGGCAGGCCTGGCGCAGGCAGAAAGTCAGCCTTGTCAATAAATGTCGTCGTCGGAGGCCGCTGTGTCGCTGATAATTTTCCAGTGAGGAACGCGCCGACAAAAATGGCGATCGGAAGCAGCCGCATTTTCATAGTCTCTCTCCTGTTCTCGGCCGCGATCGCGGCCCGCAATCATAGCAAATACAGCTCAAGGAGAGCAGACTTGTAGCGCACGAATGACGGTCTCTATTCCGTGCCCGTCGCTCGCTGAGCAAGTTAACGTGTCGACCAACCATTCAAACGGCGCATGCGGTGCATCGCAGTTAGGAAAAAGATATTTCGCCAGTGGATCATTGACCATCCTTGCGACAGGCGTGAGGTACAACAATTGATTTTGCTCAATCATCAAGATTGAAAACCGGAAAATCGCGCACTGGAGAGACTACTATATGGACTCTCTCGCGGCCTGGAACGCGTTGACGGCGCGCACCGGCTAAAGGGCCAAGGCCGCCAAAACACGATGGCGAACTTTCCTTCCTTTGGGGCGTTTTGTTGTTATGCCGAGTCCTGAAGAGTATCGCAAACGCGCTGGAGAAGCCCGTAAGCAAGCCAATGAATGCCGCAACGAGTGGGAGCGGCAAGGGCTGCTCATGATAGCAGAGCAATGCGAGCGCCTTGCCGCCTATAAGGACCTTACCGGCCGTCCGATCCCGGCGCATGCAGCGGCCCAGCACGAGCTCAAAGATCGGCCAATCACCTAAACGAAGCCGGATCAAACAAACGGAACCAAGGAGCCCGGTTCGACCTCTAATCGTCCCCGTCTCCGTCGTCGTCGTCCATCTCATGGCGTCGAAAAGTGCGGTTCTCGGCCGGTGGTGCGGGTCCATCCATTATGAAGAGCATGGCATCCTGCAAGGCCTCGACCACTTGGGCGTTCTCGTGTCGCCCCGGACAAAGCGATAAGGTATTCCCGCGTGTGTCGTAGCTGAATGCGATATCACCCGCTTCATCGTAGACGATCACCCGCATAGCAGCCCCTAACTCAAATAAGTTCGACGCAGCGCACTGTTCCGCCTTGGCTAATCGGGGCCAAATAAAAGGAAATGGCCGGACGAGGGTGTGACATCCCTCTTTGCGACCCCGCCGTCCGACCAAGGAGGTCCAAGCTAGGAGAGGAGGGATAAACTTCATAACTTGCACGGCGTGTCTTTTTGCGACCTCGATGATGATTGTCGCGAGCGAAAATCGTTTTGTTGTTGAGCCGTGGTCCTTGCGCAACAGTTATGTAAGGCGTGCGACCGAGGCGATTATTGATGGCCGACGAACTGTCACACCACGGTAACATAGGGGGCGCTTCCCTGTGGGCAAACCTCGCAGGTAAGTAGGACGTAGCCATGGTCAGGACCGTCCCATTCAAATGCCCGCAGTGCGGCGCGATTTATCAGGTCATCAAAACCGAGGCTGGGCCAGAGACTGTTGACAGTCAGATTGCGTGCCGCTCTTGCGGCGCACCACTTCCTGGCCGCGAAGGGTCCTTGATCCTCAAATATTTCCTTGTATGGAACGCCGGCCAGATGCATCGCGTGTGACGCCGACAAACTCAGCGATCTGGGCGCTGCTGATAGTGCCTACCGTTCATTCTCCCTTTCGTCCATCTTGGCCAGAATGATCGCGAGTTCGGCGGTAAGTTCCGTTGGCGGTTCCCATTCTTTCTTGAGATGCTGTCCGATGGTTTCTTGTATCGTTCGCTGCAAGCGTCGAATCCACTCGTGCTGATGGCGCGTCCGTTTAGTCACGCCCAGCCTTTCATCCCGACTGCTCACGATTTCATCGAGTAACTGCCGCATTTTTGAATCGTTCCCTGGGAAACGGGCAACCTCGGTCATTCTTCGTATTTGAACTCCTTCAGAGTGGTAGAACTCAGCGCGTTTGCAGCTTCGCCATCAAGCCGATGCCGCGAAGAAGGACTGCTCGCCTTCAATCATGATCGGGCGTGTTGGTCTTGGGATCTCGAGGGCATTCATACCAAGGGGCACACGGACAACGTCGTGGATCTCATGGTCGGGAAGCGTGCGCGAAGCACTCGAGTGCATTGTGAATGATACCGATCGAGCTGGTGATATCAACCGCAGTTGCACCTGGCTGTCGAACACGTATTTCGCAATTCGGGGATAATATCGACCATCAGACGGCCGTTCGGCCCCAGGGCCCCACGCAGAGCCTCGCGCCAGGTCGCCAGCTCGGTGTCACTCTTGCCGAGAAGATGCCGCACAAGGGTTTGAAAAGCCTACACCAGGGTCGAATAAGGAATGTCGCGTTTCTACTGGTCGAACTTGCCGGAGGCGAACAGCCCCCTTGCCGGCACCAGCACCTTGTGCAGTTCATTGACGACCGAAGATTTGCCGATGCCGGAATAGCCGGAGACCAGCACCAGCTCCGGCGCGCCGCTCTTAGCAACGCGGTCGAAGGAGGCCAGCAGGGCCTTGAGCTCGCGCGCTCTCCCGTACAACTTCTCGGGGATCAGTAGTCGGTCGGGCATGTCGTGTCGGCCCAGGGGGAACTCGTCAATTCGGTGCTGACGGTCCCAATCGGCGAGGCACTGCTGCAGGTCGCGCTCGACGCCTACTGCGGTCTGGTAGCGCTCCTCGGCCGTCTTGGCGAGCAGTTTCATGACAAGTTGAGAGACCGGGGCCGGGACATGCTGCAGCCACTTGCTGGGTGCCAGCGGCCGACGCGCGATGTGGCAATGTACCCACTCCATCGGATTAGATGCGGCAAACGGCAGAGTACCGGTGAGCATTTGATAGAGCGTGACGCCGAATGAGTAGAGATCGCTGCGGGAATCGATTGAGCGATTCATCCGTCCGGTCTGTTCGGGTGCCATGTAGGCTAGCGTGCCGGCAATGGTCTCGGGAGGATCGGGCGACTGCCGCTCACGCGGAAGCCGCGATGCAATGCCGAAGCCAGTCAGCCTGACCTGCCCGTCCGTGCAGTTCACCAAAATATTGGCCGGCTTGATGTCCTTGTGGATGAGACCGCGCTGATGCAGCTTGCGCAAGGCCGAACTGATACCAAGGGCAAGGTGCAGAAAGTTTCCGATCTCCATGGACGCCGCCCAGTAGCCGTTCTAGTGGCTCGCCACCTGGATCCTCCAACACCAGAATGCTGCGCCGGTGCTCGCGCAGGAATTCTAGTGGTCGGACCGCCCAGGCTCCATCCAAGTCGCCCCTCAAATCGTATTCGTGAGCCAGGCGATCAAGGACGGCGGGCGTCGGGTGCTCCGCGACGGGAATGAGGGCAAGCACCTGCCCTTGGTCATCCTCCCTGCTGCGGTGCCATGACCGGCAGAAGCGGCAGTCGCCGTCCTCCCATAAGACCTGAAGGCCGTGATCTCCTTCGGCGCTGAAACGAGAAGCTGAATTCAACTCGTGCCTCCACCTATCAATCAGCAAGCGCCCTCAGGCTGAGCAGTTAAGATGTGCGCATCACATAAATTTTACCATAGAGGGAAAAGCGTGGCGACCTGCTCCTCGCCCATCTGTACGGACCGGCCGCGCGTTGCAACGAAAGTGATGATTTGGAGAAGTTGGTCTTGCGCATCTGTATCCGGCCTATTCACGGAGCCTTTGAGCTCCTGGCCATCATGGATATCCGCGCGCGTTCGATCTCATTCGCGTCTCGGCCCCGAAGGCCATACGGGCCACCTGATCACGAACGCGCTGGCGAGACCTTTCTCCATCTCCTCATTCCAACTCGAAGGCCTCGGTGGGAAAGCCAGCTGAACAATTGTTTTGGATATCCGCTTCAGGCCGCCGCCTTGGCGACGCGCGCTTCATAACTGCGCTTTTGAGCCAGCACCGTCCAGGCGATCCGTGCCTGCTTGTTGGCGAGAGCGGCGGCCAAAACGTTGGGATGGAGGCGCTGAGCGGCGCGCGCGAGCCAGCCCCCGAAGCCGTGTTTCGGCCAGCTTGCCGGCCGTAGCAGAATGACCCGGGCTGCTTGCATGAAGAGCATGCGCAAGTAACCGTTGCCCCGCTTGGAGATGCGTCCGAGGGTGGTTCGGTCTCCAGTCGACATCTGCTTAGGAACGAGCCCGATCCAGGCCGAAAAATCCCGGCCTCTTGCGAATGCTGCGCCACTGCCGATCGCTGCAACCATCGCACTCGAGATGATCGGGCCGATGCCCGGCACGGTCATGACCCTTCGACAACTGCTATCACTCTTTGCCAAAGTCTCGATCTCGTCGGTCACGGGTTCAATTCGTTCATCGAGTTGCCGCCAGTCACTGGCAAGATCAGCAATGATGCGTACCATGCGTGGTGACAGAACGTCCGTGCCATGACATCTCGCGCAACCTAATCCGAATCTGGGTCAAGAAGCTTGAGGCTGGGGCCTTTGATGAGGATGCCCGCGCGGCTGACCTTCTTGGCCAAATGAAATTTCCGCCCCAAGCGTCATCTGGAACGCACTTCGTCATCTGATCGCTTTCCTCGCATGCGGATGCCTGGGGCGTCACCGTTGGTGAATTCGATCCCCGCGGCTTCGAGAGTGGATTGGATCGATGCCAAATTCGCAACTTGAACATTCGGCGGCCCCGCTGAGTTCTCGATTCGCTGCACAGTCGAAATTCCGACATTCGCTTTTCGCGCCAGTTCTTTCGCAGTCCAGCCCAGTAGGGCGCGGGCAGCTCGCACCTGAGCTCCCGAAATCATCGTCGGCCCCTCAAAGGGATATGAACTGCAGCTCTCATTTTTTACGTTGACTATTGAATGATTTTCATTCAGAATTGAACTGTTTAATAGACCAAGCACGGAGTACCCATGGCTGAGGCTGATCACTTGCCTAGCCCAATTCACGATTCCTTCCCAGACGCGAGCGCCAGCAAACCAACGAGCCCCGGTCGACCAGCGGCGCATGAACACAAGGAAGAACCGAGTGATACGGCCACAGTCAGGTTGTCCTCGCCGACGGTGGAGACGAGGCGCCATCGCAGGCACTTTATCGGTGGCTCAGATGCCCGGATCATTATGGGTGATGATGAGGCGGCGCTACTGCGGCTCTGGCGGGAAAAGCGCGGCGAGGTCGAACCGGAGGACTTGTCCGGCAATCTCACCGTCCAGCTCGGGATGGTCACGGAAAACCTTAATCGGCGCTGGTATGAGGCCAAGACGGGCCAGGTGATTACGGATGTCCAGCGGCATATTCGCCATCCAGTGCTGCGCTGGATGGCAGCGACGCTCGACGGTCGTATAGAAGGAAGCGAGGTCGTTTTCGAGTCAAAGTTCATGCTGCCCTGGTCGTTCTCGGAAGAAGCGGCAGTCGAAAAGTATGCGCCACAGCTGCAGCATAATCTTTGGGTTGTTGCCGGGAGGACTGCGGTGCTTTCCGTGATTACCGGCGGCGGCAAGTGGGTCCAGATTGAGGTGCCTGCCGATCCTCTTTATCAGCATCTGATTGTCACCGCCGAGCGGAAGTTTTGGCGTTGCGTTGAGAGCGGCGAGACGCCCACCCTTTTCGGCGTCGAGCCGCCGAAGCCCCGGATAGTAGCGGTCCGAACTGTCGATATGAGCGCTTCCAATGCCTGGGCAGAATTCGCCGAGCGTTTACTCGAACACACCCGGCTTTTCTCGAACATGAGCGCGCTAAGGCTGAGTTGAAAAGCCTTATGCCGGAGGACGCGCAGCGAGCAATTGGACACGGGGTGCGCGCCAAGCGCTCCAAAGCCGGGGCCATCACCTTTGACCTCCTGAATGCTGAGGATGGCCATGCAGCAGTCTAGCGGCTCCATCGGCAGCTTAGCGGCCGCTCTTGCACGGGCGCAGGTGGAGCTCATCAACCCAGAGAAGTCCATGCTGGCCACCATCCGGCCGGAGGGCAGAGGTGCGGCCGAGCACATCTTCCGCTATGCCCCCTTGTCGGATGGGCTCAACATTATCCGTAAAACATTGGGCCAACATGAAATCGCGACCCTGCAGTCGACCTTGGTTGACCAAACTGCCGGGCTTATCAGGCTTAAGACGGTGCTGGCGCATTCATCCGGCGAATGGATCTCGTCGGATTGGCCAGTTTGCCCACTCGATGACTTGGCGAGCCCGAAACGCATGGGAGCTGCGCTCACGTATGCGCGCCGCTACGCTTTGTTCGCGCTCGTCGGCATAGCTGGGGAAGATGATCTCGACGCTCCCGACCTCCACGTGGCCGAGCCTGGCGACGCTAGAGGGGCCCACGCAATTTCTCATCATCGCACCGCAGTAAATGGCGGCGATGGGCAGCTGGGCCAAAAGCCGTCCGCGAAACCCGGGGGTGAACCAAGCCCTGCTCCTGCCAATTCAGGGCTCAGAAGAAAACTTTCAGCGGTGTTGCGCGACCAACTCTTGCGCGACGTGACAAATCTCAACTCCGGAGAAGGTGCTGCCGTTTGGGCGCGCCGCATTCTTCCGGCCAAAAACACTTTGCATGAAGCAGATGCACGGCAAGTGGAAGAAGCTTTTCAGGCGAAGCTAACAACAATCAATGGCCAATCAAACAGCGCGAGCCTAGGCGCTGGTCAAGATGTGCCGCAAGCTCAGCCCACTAATGGAGACGTGGCGCCTGCGACGTCAGCTGCCACAGGTCATGCAGTAGAGGCCATTGACAAGAGTGAACTTGCCCATCCCGAGCCGCGTCGCATTCGGGACAAGGATCATCTAAGATTTGTCTCGACCCAGCCGTGCCTCATCTGCGGCCGCACACCTGCCGATGCCCATCATTTGCGCTTTGCGCAAAGCCGCGCACTTGGACAAAAGGTCAGTGACGAGTGGGTTGTCGCACTCTGTCGAGGGCATCATCGCGAGGTTCATCGCCACGGTGACGAACGCGACTGGTGGGGAAAAGTCGGCATTGACCCGAACGTTGCCGCACGAAGTCTGTGGCTACAATCCCGCCCCTCGCGTTCGAGGTAACATAAGCGTTTAGCTGACGGCAAGGCGAGCAATGAGTTTGTCGTTCCGCTCTGTCGTGGGGATCACCCCGAAGTCCACCGCTGTGGTGACGAGACGGCATGGTGGCGACATAGAGGTATTGATGCGCTCGCTGTGGCAAGGGCGCTTTGGCTTCAATTCCACCCGCAAGTCCAAAATGATCGCAAAGCCACACTTTGAACTGCACTTACCGCGGGCAAATTGACCGGCTCGTCGCGTGGCCAATCATGGGCGGGCGAGATAGCCAATATACGAGAAACAAGCGTCAAACCCCAAACAGGTGGGTCCCTCTCGGGATTGTAATCGGGTCGTTCGCCGCGGCGAGCTATCAGCATGCCCGTCGTGCCGCTTCGCATTGTGGTTTGTTCGCGTCTGGTTGTGCATTTCGAGTCCTACGGCCTGGGTGCACAAAAAATGCAATAGAGCCGTTCGATCAATGCCTTGGACCACGGTGCGGGTGTTTGGGTTCGCTTGAAAGCCCCAATGTTATTTTCCATGGCACCCGAACCTCCGGCACGACGCAAGCGGCCGACACGTCGCGGCGGTCGGGCATCACCTCCTTGCCCACAAACGCTTGTGCGGGCGCGACACAAGCGGCGGGAGCACCAGACTGCGAATCTGGGGGTCAGGAGTTCGAATCTCTTCGGGCGCGCCAATTGCGTACAAAACCGCGAACTCGGCCCTCGCCGGTTTGGCGACCTGCGATGACGGCGGCCAAGGTAGCCTTATCGCCGATGATCCTGATCTTATCGTCGTCGACTTCAATTTGCGAGATGACGGATTGGAGATAAGCCTTTCGGGCCTGGGGATCGCCGGTATTGAGCTTTTCTCGCATGAGCTGGGAAAAGGCGGTGAGCCGATTCGGAGTAATCATGGCACGTGTGTTGGCTTGAGCCGCGATCCGATCGAGGGAAGCCTGTCCGAGATCGCGCTGCGTCTTGAGTGCGTCGACGCGTTCTTTCAGCTGAGCATCAAGATCGACGATGCCATCCTCGATCGCGCGATAGAGCCGCTTGAGTTTTTCGTTGGTGGCGGCGAGTTCGGCCACTAGCGCGGCACGCCGGTCCTCAACCGCGCGGTTTTTGGCATATTGGCCTTCCAAGAGAGACTCGAGGATCTTGGTGAGTCGTTCCGGCGTGAACAGACGCTCCTTAACGTTTTCGATGATGAGTGCGTCAAGTTTGGCCATGGGGACATGCCGGCCGCGGCAGACGGACTTTCCTTTCTCGTGACAGCCGGCACAGCTGTAATACGTGTAAGACCGGTCGCGCCGGCGGGTGCCCGTGCGGGTCATGCCGGCGCCGCAGGAAGCACAGGTGGCGAGCCCTGTAAGGAGGGTCGGGCCGTTCACAATCCGGGGCGGAGTCACTTTGGGATTATTGCGGGCAAGTCGTGCTTGAACCTTTTCGATGAGCTCAAGCGGGAGGATCGGCGGGATTTCGATCTCGACGATGGTAGCGGGATCGTGCAAGCCGCCGGTGCGGGAATTTCGGCGCCCATAAGGCCATTTGCCGGTCGCATAATAGCTGCTTTTGAGAATGCGGTGGAGCGGACCAACGCCGAAGGTCGACCCGCGGCGGGTGCGATAGCCGCGCTCATTGAGCCACTTGGTGGTTTCCTTCACGCCGAGCGGACCCGATCTGCCATCCCCTTCCGCGTAGAGCCGAAAGATCAGGCGGACGAGCTCTGCTTCGACCGGATCGATTTCGAGCCGCTTCTTGACCTTAGAGCCTCGGCGCTCCGCCGCAACGATGCGATAGCCGAGCGGCGGGGTCGTGCCGTTCCAGAAGCCCTGCTTGGCCGATTCGCGCATGGCGCGGATGACATTCTTGCCATTCTCGCGCGAGGTGTATTCGTCGAAAATGCCGATCATCTGCCGCATCATCTCTTGCGAGGGATCATCGCCGGTCGGCTGGGTGACAGACACCACCTCGACGCCGTGCTTGCGTAGCTTGCGGATGGTGAGCTCCATCTCGGCGCCATTGCGATAGAAGCGCGAGAAGGCATGGACGCAGATGATGTCGAAGCGCCGGTCCGGGCTGGCGGCTTCGTCGAGCATGCGCTGGAAGGCGGGCCGGCGATCATCGGTTGCCGAAGCGCCCGGCTCGACGAACTCCGCGGTGACGACCCAACCCTGGGCCTCGCAAAAACGCCGGGTCAGGTCCCGTTGGGACGGAATGGACACATCGCCTGCCGCCTGACGGCCGGTGCTTACCCGCAAGTAGAGCGCAGCCCTTCGAGGCATTAGCGGATCACGCTGAGGCGCGGTGCGGAATACCATGGGAGTTTTTCCATTGAGCTGAAAGAAGTGTGCGCTCGGCGACTGGTACAGCGCTTACGGCGAGCTGGCATGCGGACCCTCCATTATTATTATTATTCGCGTCCAGTACCCGAGAGAATGTCGTCGAGGGCGCTGCCGAGCAGACGGATGACGGCGTCGAGCTCGTGATCGCCGACTGCCATCTCACCGGAAAGATCGCTTTCCACGAGCAACGGCGGCTGCTCGCCTCGCGGCCGCGGTCGGCCGGTGCCAGCAAGGATGGTCCGAACTGGTCGCGACGCCAGAGTGTTTGATTGCACCCAGCCTTGGTTCGCAGGCAGGCTTGGCGACCGCTTTGGATATGGACGTGATACGGCCATGCCATTGCACAGACCGCATTCTGGGCCTCAATCCGATCCCGAAAGCTCACGAGAATCTCATGAGGTTTCAGGCCGAAAGCGCCGGCAATCATGATGTCGGTCCCCTGCGCCGCCTCGCCCGGTTGGCGCGCAGTTTCCTGACCACAGGGGGAATGGCCTTGGCGATGCCGGCTTCTGGCAGGCCACATGCCACCAGGACCGCGGTACAGAGGTCGACGAACGTGCCCGTCGTCGCGACGGTGGCGCGTTTGCCGATGACTTCGGGCGCCGCCTCCGCGAGCTGATAGATCAAGTAGTTTCGCACAGCGTCCGCCGGTCGGCCGCCCTCATCAAGGCTTTTCAATTCAATCCATCTTGCCAACGGCGCGTGTATCCGTTCGATAAAGTGCGTCAGGATCACATGGCCATGCTTGAGACCAAGGGCTTCTCGGCTGGGACGCGAGAATTCTTCCATAAACTCAAGCGTAATGCGTTCGCCCACTGACCGCTTGACCTCGATCTTTTGATCAAAGTTCCGGGTAATGACATTTTTTTTCCCGAGCGCTTCGCCCATTGCCGAAAAGGTCAACGACCGGCCGACATACTCAAGCGTATCGTGCGGCAGGAAATCATGCATCAGATCAGCGCTGCGGCGGCATTCGTCGTATAAACGAGCGAGCGCCTTTTCGAACCTTTTCAGGCGATCAATCAAGAGAGGACGGCTCCGCTGGTTCTGCAGCTTCGCCTGATAACGGCGAATGCCTTCGAGCGCCTCCTCGAGGGTGATCTTCAACGTGTCCGCTTGCGCGGACTTCAACTTTAAATCGCGAACGATGTTCTTCCATACCTCTGTCGGCGGAAACTGAAGTTCGAGGTCTTGGCCTTGCGTGGGCTTCATGGCCGCTTCGCCTTATCGTAGAGCGCGCTGATATAGGCGCGTGTTTGGCCTAGAGAAGACGGCATCGCCAAGGCCATTTCGCGTACCAAATTGCGTCCGCCTTGGCGGCCGCTAGAACCGCCTGCGTGCGCTCTGAAATCGGTTTGTGCTTGAAGGGCCTTTGAGCGTGTCGACCGCTTTCATTGCTGGCTCAATGTGACTGCCCGCGTCCCGCTGCGCCACAAGATGGGGCACACCTTGGGACGTCGCAAACGTCGCGCTGTTTCTGGCGTCCGACGAGGCGAATTTCATTACTGGCGTTGCGCTGCCGGTCGATGGCGGCGCCCTCGTCCACATCAATTGATCCGCTCGCCGGTGATTAACCGCGTGTCGTCAGTGAGCGCCGGTCAGTAAGCAGAACCTGCAGGTGGCGAAGGGGCCGCCTTGGTACGCTCTTAAATCGTTGCTCCGGTCGCCCTTGAGCCGATTTTGGCGAGCAAATCCGCTATTCCTTCATACCTGCCAAAGCCGCACTGCGCTCCCACAACGCCAAAGCAGCACGGTCGTCCAGCGCCGGCGCCGACGGCGTGGTCGGACGACACTTGTAAAAGTATTTTCCGGTCACATTGGCCACCTCTGGCGAGGACGCGAGATAGATGATCGTTTGAGCGCCTTCGGCGGGGGATATTGCGAAAAACTTGGCGAGCCAAGCCATGCGCGAAATCAAACCACCGCTTTCATCGGCGAAGCGTGTTGCAACGAAACCAGGATGCAGACAATTCGCGGTCACGCCGGTGCCCTGTAGGCTCCGAGCAAGTTGGCGGGTAAATAGGATGTTGCAGAGCTTTGAGCTACCATAAGCCCTCGTTGCTCTGAAGCTCTTCGCGGATTGAAGATCGTCGAAATCCAGAGTGGCGCCCTGATGCGCTGCGGAGGCTGTGTTGATGATGTGCGCGCCTCCCGAGGCTAAAAGCCGCTCCCGCAATCCCTCAGTCACAACAAAATAAGACATGTGATTAAGCGCGAACGTGTATTCGAGTCCATCTTCCGTCAGCCGTCGAGTGCCGAACAATGCCCCTGCATTGTTGATCAGAATGTCGATGGGCGGCTCCCGGTTAGCGATTTCGACAGCCACCCGTTTCATGTCGTCTAGGCGTGTGAGATCGGCAAAATATACGGAGTGGGCGACAACGGGTCCGCTTCTACGGAGCCGCGCCAATGTCGCTTCCGCTCGCGACTTATTCCGCGCGACCAAGACGATTCGAGCGCCCATCTGAGCGAGTGCTATCGCAGCGACTTCGCCAATTCCTGATGTGCCACCCGTGATGACAACGGTCTTGCCCTTCACGAGCGATCTCGCTTGCACTATGCCACGCATTCGTCTCTGTTTATGGCCTTCAATCCTGAGACCGGGTAAAGGGCACGAAGCCGACGAGGGTAATGGAGCGCATCCGCGTCTCACTCGGTGCGAACTTTTCGATAACGGTGAGCTGCTGTGGCGCATGGGCAGGCCCCAGCGGCATGACGAGCCGACCGCCCACTTTAAGCTGTTCAATCAGCGGCGGCGGGACATGGTCAAGTGCGGCTGTCACGATCGTTGCGTCGAAGGGACCACATTCCGGCCATCCTAGATAACCGTCGCCGACCTTGACACTGACATTGTCGTAGCCGAGTTCTCTCAAAACCTTCTCAGCGGCTTCGGCCAGTGGTGGGATAATCTCAACGGTACAGACCTTTCGCACCAGACGCGCCAGTACTGCGGCCTGGTAACCTGAACCCGTGCCGACTTCCAGCACCGTATTGTCGAACTTAACCGCAGCGAGATGGGTCATCAGTGCGACTATGAACGGCTGCGACATTGTCTGGCCGTGGCCAATGAGAACCGGCGCGTCCATGTATGCGACCGAACAAGAATGCTTGGGTACGAACCGATGGCGTTCCGTTTGCCCCATAGCCTCCAGGACGCGATCCGAAATGCCTTGCGGTCCCAAAACATCGGCCTCGGATCGCGCGTAGGCTCGAATAGTTTGGACCATCGCGGCGCGTTCGGGGACGCATTGCGCATCCTGTGCCATTGCTTCACATGCGACAGCAACAAACACGAGCGGCAGTAATAGCTTCATCAAAGCGTAGGCCCCCAAACACGCGCGCGATTTCGTCATCAAGCGGTGCTACATCGCTCACTCCCGCCGGAAGTTCTTGAACCGCGTCGGCGACAGCTCAGCGTAGCGAACCGTATGCTGGATATTGCGATGCCCGAGATAGGCCTCCACCGCTCTTTTGTCGTGCCCTCGATTGGTGAGCGCGTACCCGCAAACGTTTCCGCAGCATATGCGGATGCGCCTTGAACGACACAAAACATCTGTTGCCGATGGCACGCCGCAACAAAGGTGAGACAATATGCTTGTGTTCCGTGGCTACCGATCACCCTTTTGATAGGTGCCGATGAGTTCTGCATTGGCCAGCACGTGGCCCTGCATTGCTCGCTCGATCTGCGATTTCGTCGCGCCTCTTAGATTGAGCGTGATATCCAGCGCGTACAGCTTATGGAAGTAACGGTGCCGGCCGATCGGTGGGCAGGGGCCGCCGTACCCTGTCTTTTTGAAATCATTGAGCCCTAGTAAGGCGCCTTGCGGCAACCGTGTCTTACCTGCGTTCTCGGACAACCTCTCGGTATCGCGCGGTATGTTGTAGACGACCCAATGTACCCAAACCATCTTGGGCGCTTTCGGATCGGGCGCGTCAGGGTCATCGATAATCAGAACGAGACTTTTAGCACCGTCGGGGACACCCTCCCACGCAAGTGGCGGCGAGACATCTTCGCCCTCGCAGGTGTGCTTCGAGGGAATGTGACCATTCTGTTGAAACGCGGGTGAACTTAGGGTCATCGCCATGGCAGCACTTCCCCATAGGGATATCACCGCAGTCGCAAGGAGAGTAACGGCCTTTCGAGACACGTGCTTCATTTCTCATCAGAACCCGAGAGCTAATGATCAGTTCCTCGAATTCCAGCCCGAATAACGCGGCTGACCAGGGTGTCAGGCCGCCAATTCGCCCAGCAACGCCTTCGCCTCCTTCAGATCGCGCGTGTCGAAGCCGTCGCTAAACCATCCGTAAACCGGAGCCAGCAGTTCGCGCGCTTGCTGCGGCTTACCCTGGCCGCGCCAGAGACGCGCGAGGCTCATGGCGGCGCGGAGTTCCCAGGACTTCGCTTGTTGCTGACGCGCGACTGCGAGCGCACACTCGAAATGCGCTGCTGCTTTCGCGGCATCCGGCTCCGGCGACATAAGTGCGATTTCACCGGCGATGAGATTGACCTCGGCCTCAAACCACTTTTCCTTGGTTGTTTCCATCGCGGTCGTCGCTTCGCCCATGCAGCGCCAAGCGTCGTTGAATTGGCCAAGTTCCGCATGGGCTCTCGCCAAATACGACAAGCACAACGGCAACCACATCGTTGAGCCCGTTGACCGCAATGCGGTTGCTCCGGAGGTGATCACGTGAATTGCGTCTGAGGCTTTGCCGGTCATGGCCAATACGCAACCTTTCATCATCGTTCCGAGCGCCTTCCAAAACGAGCTGCCTTTTTCGTCTGTCAAAGCAACAAGTTCTTCGAATTGCATCGTTGCTATCGCGTAGTTTCCGCAGTGGATTTGGGTTATCAGTGTGGCGGTGAGCGCATACATCAGCGTCGCAGCTTGGCCGATCTCCCGGGCGTGCTTGAGCGCGCGGTCTGTATCAGCGAGCGCGGCCTGGGGATAGCCAAGCAACCACAAAGCCGTCGACCGAAAGGACAAGATTGCCACCGCGACGTCCTGCCAAAACGCGCCGCCAGCGGCCGATGCTCCGCAGGATCGTAGAGCGCGAGCGCCTGATCGAGATGTGCTCTACCTTCCGCGATGTCGCCTGTATTCAGCGGCGGCGCCGGGGCCCGGCCTGCTGGACGTTGTCACCGACCGCTATGAGCTGGTGATGCCGCCCAAGATCGAACTCAGTCAAGTTTCGGTATGGCCCTCTATTCAGCCAAAGGCGTGCTGTCTGGCCGAGGCGGCGAGGTGGCGTCCTTGGTAAGGGGAGCGCTCAGCCCGTGACGGTTATCCTCCGGCTGCCAATTGAGACATATATTCGGGGGCCACGCTGTCGTTGGCGGCGCGTGTCGATTAACGCAAACAGGCGAAATGTATCTGAGCCCAGATTTTATCATGGTGGCCATCCGGCGATAAACGGGAAATGACAATTCTTCGATTAGTTCTTCGTCCGTCACGACCCGATATTCTCCGGGCGGCAATATTCGATCGACCCCCTTCAGCGTGAACGGACGAGTGAAAGTTACTATTTTGCTGGTCGTTCGCGTGGTCATCGCTTGCGATCTAGTCGCGGCAAGCGCCGCCAGCATTATGTCGCTTGAGTGCGGCTTGATCTACGCGCTTTCGCTTAGTCGTCTTCTTTTGCGGTGAACGTCTGCAACAACCGCTCGATGAAATCGGCGTTGAGCCCGTCGAGGGCCGACGGGTCCGATGAGGCGTCGCGCAACACGAACAGCAGGTCACGCTGCAGGCCGCTGAGGTGCCCTATCCATTCGCTGTTCTTGCGCAGCTCGGGCAGCAGCTTGGACCAATCGCAATAGTCCGCAAGCGCCCGCAGAAAGGTGGCGGCTTTCTCGTTGCTATCGATATCAGAGATCGATTCCAAGATGTCGTCTCTTGCCCATTCACGAAGGACCGTCCCAATCACCTCGCGCGCTGGACGCCCCTCGGGCTTGATCTTGGCGCCTGTCGGGGTCGGCAGCCTCTTGTCAGGCGGCACACTTGTGCCCGCTTGCGGCGGCAAAGAGGGCAGCATGGACTCAATTACTGCAAAGAGAGACGGCGCTGACTTCAGTATCGACTCGGATTCCAGCGTGCGCTGGCGCCAAGCGAGGAACGCGCCATTGGGCGCCAGGTCGCGCGTTACCTTGAACAATCGCTCTGCGCTTGTCAGCAGCGCGGGGTTGCGGTTGGCGGCCCGCACCAGCATGTCCCAGCTTCGCGCGAGCAGCGGCGACCCCTCCAAACGGGCAATGCGTGTGGCCAGGCTCTCGGAATGGCCAGCGACCGGCACGGGCGCCGCTTGTTCATAGGCGGCCCACAGCGCCACCACGTCGGGATAGTGCGACCCCAGCAGACCTTCGAGATTCCACAGCACTTTCTGCATCAGCGGCCAATCTGGTGTTGGCTCCGCCAGTAGCAGGTGCGCGGCGTACAAGCCCAGCATGGGGTCGTCGCACTTACCCGTGAGCATCTGCCGCATGCTGGGCGTGTCGATGTAGTTGCGACCTTCCAACATACCCTGTCGCACCGTCTCGCCGGCCAGCCAGTCGTGGCGCAAAGGCTCGAAGCCGTTGCCCGTGCGGTCAAAAACGACAGCCATCCCAGGTAGGTCGGCCATCAGCAAGAAGGGGCCTTGGCGCGAGGGCACGACGTTGATGTAGACCTGCAGCACCCAGCCCGCGGCAGTGGGCAGCGGCGCGTACACCCAGCTCGTGCCGCTCTGGTGGGCCAGCGCATACCATCCCGGCGTGAGATCGAGGGTAATCGCTGTGTAGCCGTAAGCTATGTTCCGTTCGGCATTCTCGTCCAGGTTGGCGATGCAGGTCCCGTCACGGTCCAGGATGCGAAAGCCGCTGAAGCTGGCAGCATAGACGGCGCGGTCAGCCTCCGAGGTGGTGGGCTCGGCCGCGGTGAAATTTGTCTCGGAGGGGTCACGCACGCACACCATCACGGCACTACCCGTTCCAAGCGACATGGTCGCTGCCGCGCCCGGGCCCAACAAGCGGCGCGCCATATCCTCATGGTATTCGTGCGTAGTGGAGGTGAAGGTCAGGGGGATAGGGCTCTCGAAGCTCGGTGCGGGCAGCGAGGCCTCGAACGGCATCGCATCGGGCTCCACCACCAGGATCTCTTCTCTCTCCTGGTCGCCCACCTTGACCTTCATCAAATAAAGCCCAGGCGCCGCGGTGTGTGTCAGTGGCGTAGGGCCACGCTTGAGCACGCGAAAGCCGCCATCGAGCAGCAGGATTTCGGCCTGTGGATTGTTAGTAGTGAGCTTGAACGGCCGCTCAGAGGTCGACGTGGGCATCGCTACCATCCACCTTGAAGGTGCCCGTGCGCGCGGCAGGGCCGCTCACGCGGAATTGGTACAAGCCAGGCTTCATGCGCAGCTTGAGCCCTTTAGGGCAGCGCTGGTGCGAGATCACCGGGCTGCATGCCGCGAGCACCTGGTTGCCTGCGGGCCCGAGGGGGAACACTGGCACGTCCCGGAAGCTGGCGTCGACCAGCGTGAGCGAGGCATCGGTCGGCGGTTGGTTCTCCCAGCAGAATTCGAACGGGCTGCCCTTGCTGCGGGCCGGGAAGTAGATGTCGCCAGAAGGGGGCGTGTAGACCTCAGGGCGCGGTGCGGCGTCGCCGCCGCAGATCGACACCCAGCTTTGCAGCAAGTGCTGCCGCAAGTCGGTAGAGGAAAACTGGCGGTCGGAGGTGGGCGGCAGCTCGTCGAGCATCTTAAACAGCGCGTGCGTGAGAAGGCCGTGCACCTTGCCGTTGCGCTCTGGGATGGCGCGCTCCTGCGCCTTGCCGCCTTTGGGCACCGCATAGATCGAGAGCAGTTGCACGTCGGCGGCCAGTGAATCATCGGGCGTGTCGCGGTAAGGCTTGGGCCTAGGCACGCGCGCGATCTCGGAATCCCGGCAGCAGTCCATGATCAGTACTACTTCCTTCAACAGCGCCCAGCCCACAGCCACGCGCGCGTAATGCGTGCCGAAGATATGCTCGTACATCTCGCGCGTGGCGTTGGCGCTATAGAGCGCGGCCTCGGCCGGCTTCTCCTGGCTGCGATTGCAGAAGCCGTGGCCGGAGAAGTAAAGGTACAGCCGCCCGGAGACGCGTGCCGGTCCCATGTCTGTGCGCTTGCGCAACAGCTTCTTGAACTCGAGGTCGAACTCCTCGGGCGTGGGAGGCGCCTGGTCAGGATCGAACTGCGCCGGGTTCTCATCCTGCGGATAGGGCTTGTGCGTGTAAACCTTCTTGATGTTGATGCCACTAGGGTCGAAGCCGCCGCGGGCGGGGTCGAGCAACCATTTCTCGACCAGCTCCATATCGTTGGGCGGCCCTTCGAGCTGCTTGAACCCAGGGTTGGGGTAGCGCGAGATACAGGTGAGGATGGCGAAATCGTCCTTGGCCATGCTTGGGTGTCCTCCCCCTAGAAGCCCGCCGTCAGGATCGAGCTTAGGCTGGTCAACGTCTGCTCGTCATCGTCGAAGTCGCCGTGCGAGACCGAGGCGCTACCCAAGCCGGGCCCGCCATCCGAGACGGACCACACGCTGCGCTGCTTGCCCGCAGCAAAAAACTCGCGCGCCTGCTGCACGGCCGGGAAGCCGGCGGCATGGAACACCTCGGTGTCGGCCACGTAGCGCTGCATGCCAAGGAGCGGTACGTCGACGTCGCCTTCGACGACGCCCGACACGAAGTACAGCAGCGAGCGCGGGTAGATGATGGACACCAGCCGATCCTGCTGCTCCACCGCGTCTTGCATCGCGAAGACGCGGAAGTTCGCGATCAGCGCACCATGCTGGGCCAGCACGTTGGTGAAGTCCTCGCACCGGCAGGCGGGCGCGAGCATGATCACGTCATAGCTCAGCGTCGGCGCGATCTCGGCCGAGCGGCTGATCCATTGGTCGATATAGAGCGCGCCGGTGCTGTGGCCGATGAGCGTGATGCGCGGGGCCAGCTTGCCTTGCTGCAGCAGCTTCGCCCAAGTCTGCAGCACCACCTCGCCCGCGCCCTGGGCGTCGCCGAAGGCATCGGCCGTGTCCTTCTTCATCTGCCGCCAGACCACTTCGCCGACCTTGGCGAGGTAGGCCGCGCGCAGTACTTCCTCCACTACCGTGGTGTAGGCGCCGTGGTCGCGCTTCCCTACGAAGCGATTTATCGAGGCCACCACCACTTTGGCGACGAACTTGGCCACGGTGAGCCAGGGAATGCCCCCGCGCGTCGCGCCTGTAGGGCCGGGCGGAAACATCTCGTCGATGGCCTTCTTGTCGATGATCAGCTTAACCGGTCGCGGCTCGATGCTCGCCCCGCGCGTCACCGCCGGCGAGACGCGGTTGGCTGCGACGAAGAGCCCGGCCATTGTCTCCTGGAACGTCGGATCGAGCTCGATCTCGGCTTCGATCTTGGCTGCCAGGTCGTCCTCGTCAGGCACCGCACCCTTGCTCACCTGGCCCTTGGGCGGCGATTGCTCCTTGAGCTCGGATGACTTGCCGGTGAAGTAGGCATCGAAGTCGGCGCGTAGCTGCACCGCGTTCACCGCCTGCCCCGCGCCCCGCGTGGCGATGGCACCGGTGCCTTCCCGAAGCACCCATTCGCCGGCCTTCTTCACCAATTCTCGGAACACCTGGTCTTGAAGGATGTCTTTGAGGTTGTTGCGCAGGGTCTCGAGGATGCCACTCTCCCACACCGAGAACACGGGGTAGGTGGACGCGCTGCTGTAGCGCTCGCCCAGCCTTAGTGCGATGGCGTCGCCACTGGATTTGCTGACCAGACCACCGTGGAAATGCAGAACGACGCCGTTCCGCTTGTTCGTGGTGAAGGCTTGCTCGGCGATGCGTTGCGCATCGGCCACGCTAGTAACATTGTCGCCGAGTTGGCCGCCCTTGGAATAGATGACGCAGTCGCGTGCAATATCCATGTTGCCTCCCCAAGGCCAGATTGTTCAGAATGTCGCTCCGGGACCTGCGGACGCGGCGCAGCTAACTACTTTTTCTTCGAGGCCAGCTTCGCCGGCCCGGGAGGAGGTCAATTACGCTCTTCTTGGAAGCCTTTTTCAACAAAATATGATCTACGTGGTCGATGGCATCGCTTTGATTTAGATCAAACGTTGGTTCAACCTAAGATTTTTTTTACCACAGTCGGACAGCGAATAAACTCAGGCCTGCTGCAATTGATCAGTTGTCCAAAAGGTAGCCTGTCATGAGGGAAGTTACACTCAATATTCTTGCCCCTGAAGAGATCGCTCGTCTGAAAGCCGTCATGAATGAGGTGGTACTTTCTCGTCCGAAACAGCAGCGTAGCTGCGAGATGCAGGTTTCTGTCGCCCCGCGGCGCGGGTTGGCGCGCCGCGTCCGTGCTACGCCCGCCGCGCCGCCTCGTCGGCGGCGACGCTCGGGGCCGCGCGCGTGTGCGGGGGCTCGCACAAATCGTCGCCTGCGATTCACACCCGCTGATCGTGCCGCGCGTGCGTGAATATCTGGAACACGAATTCAAGCTCGATGAGCCGACGCGCATCAAATGGTGCCAGCATTGGCACACGGCCGCGCTGACCGCGCTCGAAGCGCACCTGATAGACGCCGCCACCGGTCGCTATTGCCACGGCGACGCGATCACGCTCGCCGACATCTGCCTCGCGAGCCAAGCCGCGGGAGCAAAATTCTTCTCGGTCGACACCGCGCCGTTTTCGAATTTCACCCGGATCGCCAATTCGCTCTCCACGATCGACGCCTTCGCCCGCGCGCACCCGCTGAAGCAGCCTGGTGCGCCGGCGAGTTGATCTAAGCTGATTGTGCGGGGTGGCGCAAAACGCAATTGGCCCGCTGTTAATCAGCGGGCTGGT
>CAVREN010000070.1:0-38603 GCA_963720115.1 uncultured Alphaproteobacteria bacterium | reverse complement strand
GGGTAGGATCGAGGCGCGGACCGGGCTTCGAATGATGCCGACGTTTCCTCAATCCTCCCTATCATTCCGTACGGCGGGTTTTCCCCAGTACGGCTGGAAGGCTGGCTTTCCAAGCGGTGCCTTCCCGGATCGTCAGCGGCTTAAGCTTGCTCCCAGCATGCGCCGTCTGGCGTCCAGTTTGCATCGCCCTTCGTGCACTTCGTCGTCGCAGCGGTTATCCTGCACTGTGTCAGGCCGAACGCGCACCGCCTTGGAGGGTTATTAATCCTCCGCCCCAGGGGTCCTCGCTCGGGTCCGGGTTATAGTGTCCCGGTCCGTCATCACTTAATCGACCCCATCCGTCCCACTCGCAGGCACATCACGATTTCACCGCAGGGCGGCTTATACGCGATGCCTTCGCTGTGCGGGAGCGCCTCGGCGACCCCCGAGTGGTTCCGGGCTTTCGCTGCTCATTCCGTCCTGACATGCCGCCCTCTCTGACCCCGGGGAGTTCGATCGTCGTTTCAGTCCAGTGCACCGACGTCGACATTGGCCTTCGCCATGGACCAAAGGGCTCGGCACTCCCGATGTTCCCGCAATCCGTTTCGCGCGGGGCACGGTTTTCGGGGCTACTCTGGTTCACAACTGCTACGGCCTGTCAGGTTGCTGGCCCCCCCGTACGGACCTTACCGGTTTCCCGGCCAACGGGGGCTTTTACTTCCAGGCTTTCAGCGAGTTGGTCGTCCTTCTCGCCGCTGGATATGACTACAACAGTAACTGGACTCCTCTGTTGGCGGGACTTTCACCCGCAGGAATGGCAGCTAGCCTCGCTGCACTGGTCCGGCCGTGCTCCTGCCCCGCCAGCGATCGAAGCTGGCAAGGGGCGCCGAAGACGAGGAGCACGCCATGTCTCAGAATCTCAGCAGAGCGATGGCCGTAATCGGCATCGATATCGGCAAGAACTCGTTCCATGTCGTTGGTCTTGATGAACGCGGTGCAATCGCGCTGCGTCAGAAGTGGTCGCGTGGCCAAGTTGAAGCACGACTCGCCAATATGCCGCCGTGCCTAATCGGCATGGAGGCCTGCGTCGGTGCACATCACCTCAGTCGCAAGCTGAGGACGCTTGGTCATGACGCACGGCTGATGCCGGCGAAGTACGTGCGCCCCTATTCGAAGGGACAGAAGAACGACTTCCGCGACGCGGAGGCAATCGCTGAGGCGGTCCAGCGCCCCACGATGAAGTTTGTGGCGACCAAGACCTCCGAGCAGCTCGACCTGCAGGCGCTCCATCGGGTGCGCGAACGCTTGGTCAGCCAGCGCACCGGCATCATCAATCAAATCCGCGCCTTCCTCCTGGAGCGGGGCATTGCGGTGCGGCAGGGGCTACGGTTCTTACGCGCTGAGTTGCCACGCCTACTGGCCACGCCGCCTGATGTGCTGTCGCCGCGCATGGTAGGCGTCATCGAGGGCCTAGCCGAGGATTGGCGCCGGCTCGATGAGCGCGTCGAACACTTGTCCGGCGAGATCACAGCCCTTGCGCGCCAGGACGCCGGCTGCGAGCGGCTGGTGAGCGTTCCCGGCATCGGGCCGATCATCTCCAGCGCTATGGTGGCCGCGATCGGCACCGGCGAGGCGTTCTCCAAAGGTCGCGACTTCGCCGCCTGGCTGGGCCTCGTGCCAAAGCAGATGTCGACTGGCGATCGCACAATCCTCGGCAAGATATCCAAGCGGGGCAACCGCTACCTGCGCGTTCTGTTCGTGCAAGCAGCGTGGGTCGTGCTGATCAAGCCGCAGAGTTGGGAGCGACATGGGCTCAGACAATGGATCGAGGCGGCCAAAAAGCGACTGCATCGCAATGTTCTTGCGATTGCGCTCGCCAACAAGCTGGCGCGGATCGCTTGGAGCGTTCTGGCTCGTGGCCGAAGCTTCGAGGCGAGGCCGGCCATGGCATCAGCCGCTTAGTCTTCGAACTCTTACCTGCCGAGGTCTGCGAGAGGATGAGACGAGATGGAGGTTCGGTCTTCCCGGCGCGTGCGAACACTGGTGACCCGAATGGCCCGTTGAGGCCTTTCCGCTAATGAGATCGCACGCGCGCTGATATCCATGATGGCCAGGAGCCCACGCTCCAGCAAGGCCGGATACATTGATGCAAGACCGCTCACCGCCAAATCGGCAAAGTTCTCTTGCAACGCACGGCCGGACCATACATTGGGTCAGACGGTCCTTTGGGCGAAGTCCGCGTCATGTCCGCTCTTCCTCCAACAGCGCCCGTCAGAGCGGACCTAGCGGCCCTTCACTGAGGGCCGATTCCAGACTCATGCGCTGCAGATTTTTTGTCGACCTCGGCAGAATTAAGCTTCATAACTTCCATCGCGTATGACGAAGGAGCGAGGTCATGATCGAGTGGTTTGATGAACTCGTTCTCGGCATGCGCTTTAAAAGTGCCGATAAGCTGGTTACGCGCGAAGACATCAAGCGCTTTGCGTCGGAGTTCGATCCCCAGCCCTTCCATCTCGACGAGACGGCCGCCGAGCGAACGCCATTGAAAGGCCTCGCTGCCTCTGGCTGGCATACGGCGGCGATCGCGATTCGATTGGTTGTCGAGGTCCGCCCGTTCGGGCCGCATCCTCTTTTGGGGCTCGGCGTGGACGAGCTGCGGTGGCTTGCCCCCGTTCGCCCCGACGACATGATCCACTTCGAAGGCGAGGTGGTCGAGCTCACACCGTCGAAGACGAAGCCGCAGGGAGTTGTGCGAGTCAAATGGACCGCATTTAATCAGCATGGCGAGCCCGTCTACACCTTCACTCCGATCGGCGCGGTGCCGCGTCGCCCGACTGGATCAACTGCGCGCTAGACGTCGGGCGCTAAACCGCCGATACCGATTAGCGTGAGAGCCTCTCGCGCCTGAGATCGACGGAATTCCTGCCACGCTGACCAGCATTCCGTATGTACCCAAGCGTGGGTACCGGGCTGCGTCCCGTAAGGCACGACGACAGCGCCATGGCTTTCGGGTTGGCCGCACCACAAGCAGCGACCCGCTGCAGATGGCGTCGGATTCCTATTCAGCCATTCGACAATGCAGCATTCGAAGGCCTGAGCCTCGGCGCGGACGCGCGGCAGCCCGCCGTCGAACTCTGCAACCCCTGCTCTTTCCTCGAAGAACAAATGCCAGTCATCGGGCGACCAGCCATCCTTGCTAGGCCGCAGCAGTTTTATAATTTCAACTTTGTGCTTCGCGAGCGCTTCTATTGTGGCGCCCGACGGTTCCACCGCTGCCTCTAGCAATAAGTCATTGCCATCGACAGCAAGTTCGATCCCGAGGGCGCGCGCCGCTCTTAACGTGTCTATTGCACTCATATCCGAGCTCTGAAGCGACGCGGCTCATTCGTATCCGGCTGCAATTCAATTGCAGGCTCCTCCGGCATTGGCTTTGGCGCCTCGGTCCCGTGCCTTGTGTCGCGGCCGTTGGCATCGGGACCATAGGGGGCATCGGACATTGCCGATTTTTCCTTCTCGATCCTATGGCCCCGATGACCCCTATGCTCCTGGTCAGAGTCTGTTTTCTTGAGCGCGTAGGTGGCTACACCCCATTTGCCCGGAGACGCTTGCCGCGTGAAAATGAAGCCGGCCATGCGCGTGCCGGCGAGCCCTTCAACACGAGCGGTGACGTACTGTCGCCCACGCCCCTGCGGGTCCAGTACCTCCCTCACATCCTCATGGATGTCGCGAACAGCGACAGGCCGATCTCTGTGCTTGTCCCACCAGATCGCAAACAGGTCGGCGAACGTTTGCCGGCGGCCGTCACGCTCTTTCGCCTCGCTCACCCGGGCAACCGGATCCTGACATCCCAATGTAACGAGTGGGTCGCGGACCCAGTGGCCCCATTGCTCGAAGCTGCCGAGTGGAAGGCCGGGTTTGATATCGGTCGCAATTCGTCCCCAGCGCCTAATCGTGAGCAGTGCAGCCAACAATTCCTTTCGTCGACTGGTGACCTCGGCACGGATGTTGGTCGTGAATGGCCGGGCTTCTGGATCCTCGGTACGGGCGTCGAAGTCGACGGCAATGAACCGCCGGGCCAAGTCCTCAGAGACCGTCAGCCCGTTGCCGGTTAAGATCACCAAGGCAGATGCGTTGAGCGGCACCATCTGCGACCTGCCAAGTACCCGAACCTTTGCCGGCCGCTCCGTGATCGCGCTGGCAAGCAGGTCAGATTTGAATGACGTGTTGTTAAGATTGTCCAGGAACAGTACCGGAGAACCCTCCATCAGTTCGGCGGCAATCCGCTTCTCCAATTCTTCGGACGTCGCACCGGCGGTGACAGCGTGCGGTTCGCGCCCGAAGGCAATGATGCAAATACAACGAGCCAGAAGCCCCTTACCTGCACCCGCGCCGGACATCGCAGCGGCCCGGACCAATACGCCCGGCGCGAGATGAAGACTGGGTCGGCAGACTGCTGTCAGTAACGCCACAAGGAATGCGGACTCGTCCTTGCCCGGCGGGTGGCAAATGTCCACCACCGCCACGCCTTCGCTATTGTCCTTCGTGATGGCGTCAGCGAAACAAAAAGTCTTAAAGGTCTCGCGGATCAGGCGAAGCGCCGCACTCGCATCATCCTTTGTTGGTTGCGCGGGAACAAGCGGTTTGAGATCTGGCACATTCTCACACCACATGCCGGAACTCTGATCGTAGCCCTGGTTGCAGCTTATCGCGCCGTCGTTGTGCAAGAGTGGCGCTGACGCAATCCCATTCAGCGGACGCAACTTCCACTCGCCGCGCCAGTCCAGATACATGACCGCGAACTGACGCGGAAGCTGTATATTTTCCTCGACCAAGGCCCCAAACTTCTCTTTTACGGCGTACGGTCGACAAACTTGGTGTGCCCTCAACACCAACGAGTCCGGCCTCATAGGTTGTGCAACCATGCCCTTCTGTGTTTGATCGAACACCAGAGCGACGGGCATGCCGCGGTCATAAAGAAAGCCACGATCGGCAAGGACGTCTCTTAGGGCGGCAACGGTCCTGTCGGGATTACACTTCTCGACGAATAGACGCGGCTTCTCCTGTGACATGTCTCCGGCGACTGGATCAGGAACCTCCGCGGCGCCATCGATCGCCTTGACGATCAAGTTCTCATTCTCGGTTTTCACGCCGCGCCCTCCTTAATTTCGGGCGAGCGGCCCATTAGTATGTCGTTAAAGTCCATCCCTCGTGGCGCGCGAGCAATACGGACTTGCCGACCTTCACGCTTCCACCGGCGGGCGCAATCGCGCGCTGCCGCCTCGCCCCCATCGTCGCCGTCGGCCAACACGATCACGTTGCCTACGCCTTTCGGCAGATCCAATGAGCGCATCCCGGAGGTTGAAAGCGCTGCCCAGGCCGGATTGCCGGTCGCTTGCATCGCTGCGAGGCAGGTCTCGATGCCTTCGCCGACCATCAGCAGGTCGGTCGGATCGCCGAGACGAACAGCACCGCCTCCGCAAGGTCCAAGCATCATCTTTGGCTTGTCGACCGGCGCTTTTCCCGCACCCTCAATGGCGAGGAAGGTACGATGGATCGCGACCGGAGTGCCGTCTGAGCCGCGCGTCACCAGCGCGACCATCGCAGGCCACCTGCTGCCCGACGGATGCTTTAACCCGCCGTAGAAGCGCAGCATTGTCGAGGCGGGAAGATATAGACCTCGCGAGAGGAGATAGGTCTCGACCAGCGTTCCAGGCGCCGGAGTCGCCGACCGCCATATAGCCAGAGCGGCTTCCTTACGCCTTGCATCGTCCTGATCCAGCCGCCGTTCGACGCTAAGAGCAGCCACCTGGCGCACAACCGACCGCGGACGTCTATCGCTCCACAAGCCGCGCGACCGAAGCGCTGCGATCACATCTTGCTGCTCGCAACCGGCGTGACAACGTACCAGAACTAGACCGCTGCTGGAGCCGCGGAGTGAAAGGCTCGGCGTGCGGTCGTCGTGAGCGGGACAATGCGCCACCCAACCAGCACCCGCACGGCAACCACCGAGCGCCTTAGCAATAACTTCCGCATTCATAGCGGCACCTCATCCGAAGTCGAGGTGCGCCGTCGCGACGCAAGCCAAGCATCGAGGTCGTCGGGATTGTAGACGACACGTCTACCGAGTTTCACGTAAACCGGGCCGCCACCGTAGAGTCTCAACTTTGCAAAGGTCGATGAGCTTGATCCACAATATGACGCCGCTTCCGGCGCACTGAGCATTCTTCGCTGTTTGGAATGGTAAGGATTCATTTCGACACCTAATAATTCCACCGGAAAACCCCGGCAGGTGTCGGCAATTTGGCGTTAGAGGATGCGCAACACACGCACCCGATTACAAAGAAAATTGCGCCCTAATCGGTGGCGCGAAGATTTTTGAGAGCAATCTCTATCTCTCTTCGAGAAGGCTCCTCAGCATTTCCCACTTGCGCCAACCCCTTCATAAAACGTACGAATTTTGGATCATCACCATCGCGGGTCTCAATACGCCTAATGCTTGGTTTACGCCCTGTCATGCTCTGCCAAATCTCGCCGCAACGCCAGACGAATTTTGGAAGCGCTGGATTTGTTTGTCCGCGCTTGCGCTCAAGCAAATCTTTATCGACGCGTTTCGCGGCCACCTTCGCAGCTCCCTCAATTTGGGCAAGCCGTTTGATGAACTCCAGTTTCCTGAAGTCCACCGTAACCAAATCGCCTGTAACTTCATCCGAGATGTTGTCAGCGAGGGCTTGTGAAATGAAGTAGTCAAGCCATGACAGGTAACCGCGAAGCCGCGGGGCGCTGTGCTCGTGCAGGCGAAGCGCGAGACTCTGCAGTGTACCTAGCGCAGATCCAAGATCGTGTGCGGCGCGTTCAATCTGTGCAATCAATTCGCAGATTTTCTTTGGACTCAGTTCGTCCGTGTACCGCGCTCGTTCATTAATCTCGAAGTTGTATTGATTAATTGCAAATGCTGCCCATGGCCAGTGCCGTCGAGCTAAAATCTCATCGGGTGTGAATCGAAGAAGAATTGGAAGCACCAGAGGAAGAGGGAACTGTCTGCAGCATCTACGAAAAGTGTGCTCGTCGACCGTGACGCCGAGATTAGCCGGACCACCATCTTGTTCACAGAGCTTATCAAATTCCGACTTTGGCCAGCTCGGCCCCTGCAGTGGCGGCTCGTTTTGGGATCGCTGCCCTACGATTTCGGCAATGATCTCAGTTGCAGTTCCGACCTTCGCACGCCGCCTAGCGCGTTTTGTATCCTTGTCCATCACTAGCCTTATTACGTCCCTCAAGAGCCGCCGCAATTTGGCTGCCAATACTCTCAGTTGCTCGTCGGAGGGGATCATTGTCGAGATGGGCGTATCGTTGTGTCGTGCTGGCTTGAGTGTGCCCCAGTAGCTTACCGATAATCGGCAACCCAAGGCCGCTACCAGCTCCGAGGCTCGCATAGGTGTGCCGAAGATCGTGGAGCCGAACTCCGTCGAGACCGGCACGTTTTGAGACGGCCTCCCACGGACCTTTCAGATCTGCGCGCGGTTTCTCCGGATGATCGCCCGGAACGACGTAGGAGCCCATCCTTTCCAGGCCCGTCAGCACCGCAAGTGCCGGAGCGTTCAAAACCACGGTCTTTTTTCCAGTTTTGGAGTCAGCGAGAAAGAGTAACCCGCGCTCCGAATCAACGTTCTCCCACTTGAGATGAAGGATTTCGCGCAGGCGACAACCGGTGAACAGCAAGAGGCGCAGTGCCGCCGCGGCGAACGGGCCGATCTTAGTGTAGCGATTCTTGGCTTTGGGCAGATGCTTGGCTTTCGGGCCAGCTTCATCCACCTCCCATGGGATTCCTTTGGTCTCGGCCTCCCGGATCGCGGCGCCCAACCGTTCTAATTCTTCGCCGGTCAAGAACCGCTCACGGCGATGTTCGACAAACTTGTCGATCTTACGAGTCGGATTAGTGCCCTCCGGTACAGCACCGATGCGAGCCGCGAAGGCGTACATGCTGCCGACCACCGCAAGCATCCGATTGGCCTGGAACGGCGTAGCCCTGAGCTTGCCATGAACCTTAGCAACCGCCGAGCGCGTTACCTTGTCAGCCTTGGTGGTGCCGAGTTCAGGTTTCACGATCCGATCGAGAATATCCCGATAGAAACTGGCGGTGCCCGTCTTGCGCTTCGGCTCGATATGCTCGGTCATAAAACGCTCGGCCAACTCGGCGACGGTTGGAGTACCCCGCTCGCCGATCTTTTCGCCCGCCGGGTCTTTGCCGTGCGCGACCGCTCCTAGGATGCCTTTCGCTCGTAGTCTCGCCTTCTCTGGGGTGATTTTTCCTACCGCCCCTATTGTGTACCGGCGATAGGGCGCGCCGCGTCCTGATCCTGCCCGGTAGACAACCACATATGACATGGCTCCAGTCGGCCTCACGCGAACCCCGAAGCCAGGCATCTTGGCGTCCCACAATGCATATTCACTCGGTTTTATTTTTAGGCTATCGACAACCCGCTTGGTGATCCGCTGGCCAGTCATGGCGATCCTCTAACTTTTAGCGTTTCGGGGGGAAGCACCGGGGAAGCACCGAAAAGGAAGTTCTAGGAATCTCGCGGCAACACGATACGCGAATAAATGCCCATTCCAAAACAATAATTACATGTGAGGGAAACTTGGGGAAATTGAAGATATCGAATACCATAAGACTGTGGATCAGGAGGTCGGTGGTTCGAGTCCACCCAGCTGTACCAGATTGACTCCCGCAGGCTCCAAAGTCGCTGACGAAGAAGTGCCGGCAAGCGGGTCACCAAGATCAAAGGAAGAGATGCTCTACGGGCTCCGTTGAGCCAGTCCGAGCAATCGAATCACGGCTTTGCGCCCTCAACGGCGATAACATTGTACTTCGCATACTTCTCGCCGATCTTGCGCGCCGCCTCGTACTCAGGCGAGTGACGCCACGCTAACAACTGCTCCATGCTGTCCCAGCGAATGATAACGACCCGGCCTTTCGGCGGCTCTCCGTCGATTGCGGTTCCCTTTCCTGCCGCGATATAGACGGCGCCGTGCGCTTTTAGCGACGCTTGCGCCAAAGGCAGATACTCTTTCATGTAGCCGTCCGGATCGCTCACGTCGTTATTACCGATCATGTAGATAGGCGGCTTCGCCTGTGCGCGAAGACCTTCGACTCCCGCAGCGCCAATTCCGACGCCGCATAGCAACGACAAGGCAATTGCGTGGTAATTTCTCATCACGTCCTCCCATCGCTTCTCATCTGTGGCCGCTCCCAATATCCAGTTTAGCTGCGAACGATAATTTGCTCTATTGGCCGATCGGCCCGTGACCGCAATGCGCTTCCCGCTTTTCATCGTTGTTGCGATCGGCGTTTTGCTCTCAAGCGGATGCCTGCGCGCGCAGCCGTTTGAAGCTCTGGAACATGGGCTTGATATTCACGCGCCGGACGGTTTGGTCGTGCAAAACGCCGACCTCGCCAAGGCGATGCGCAAGCTGCACATTCCCTCGGTGGCCGTCGCGCTGATTGAGAGCGGCCGCCTCGCGTGGTCGCACACCTTCGGCGCCGCCCCGGACAATGCGATCTATCAGGCCGCTTCGCTGTCGAAGCTCGTGACCGCCGTCGCCGCCTTGCGGCTGGTCGACCGCGGCGTGATCGGCCTCGACCGCGACGTGAACGACGATCTGACCGGCTGGCGTGTGCCGGAAAACGATTTCACCCGCGACCACCCGGTGACGCTGCGCGCATTGCTGAGCATGACGGCCGGCATCGGCGTGCCCGGCTATCTCGGCTACGAGCCCGGACAAAAGCTGCCGACGCTACAACAAATCCTCGAAGCCGCGCCGCCGGCGAATTCGCCACCTGTGCGCGTTGAGGCCACTCCCGGCAGCCGCTACGCCTATTCGGGGGTCGGCTATGAGATCGTTCAAGCGCTGATCGAAGCAACGACCAAGATGAAATTCCAAGAAGCGCTGCAGGATCTGCTGCTGCGGCCGGCCGGAATGGAGAACAGCTATTTTCTGCAACCGCTGCCTGGCGAACTTGTCCGGCGCGCGGCGACCGGCCACGCAGCGAACGGCGAGGAACTGCCGGGCGGCTGGCGCGTCGTGCCCGAACTCGCGGCCGGCGGATTGTGGTCTTCGGCGATGGACCTTGCGCGTCTGTTGCTTGAGCTCGACCGCGCCTACCGGGGCGAGCCAGGGGCTTTACTCACCCGAGCGACGGCCCGGGTAATGATGACGCAACAGAACGGAGGCCCGTACGGACTTGGCGCCGCAGTCGCGGGCAACGGCGAAAGCCGCGTCCTGATGAAGCGCGGCCAGAATATCGGTTACCAATCCTACATGCTGCTCTTTCCGGAAACCGGACAAGGCATTGTGGTGTTGACCGGTTCCGACAATGGCACGGCTTTGGCGACGGCGCTGATCCGCCGCGCCGCCGCGGCCTATCAGTGGCCGCAGCTCGGGCCCCTGCACGATTAACCAAACATCCGGCTGAGCCCAAGCATTAGCTGCCGGAACTTAGGCGCGCTTTACCTTAATGACACGTCGCCGCCGATTGGCGAGGCAACCTTAGCTATTGTCGCCTACCCAATCATCATCAAACGGATGGGCGATAGTTTCTAGTGAGTGCTGTGACGCGCGCCACGACACTGACGGCATTGCACGACGTCGTCGCTGAAGACGTGGCCGCTGAAGATTTGGCCGCTCAAGACTTGGCCGCTCAAGACTTGGCCGCTCAAGACTTGGCCGCTCAAGACTTGGCCGCTCAAGACTTGGCCGCTCAAGACTTGGCCGCTCAAGACTTGGCCGCTCAAGACTTGGCCGCTCAAGACTTGGCCGCTCAAGACTCGGCCGCTCAAGACTCGGCCGCACCGGTCGACGTTCGTTGCGCCGCAGTCGCGGCTCCCCGCGAACGAACGCGCGCCGTTCCGCCGCACTTCTCCATTCAGATTTTCAGCGAGTTCGGCGCGGTCGAAGCCGAATGGCGGCAATTCGAGCGCACCGCCGACTGCACCGCCTTCCAGACTTTCGACTGGCTCGCGACCTGGCAAAGACATGTCGGGGAAGGCCGCGGCGCCCGTCCGGTGATCGCCATCGGCCGCTTTGCCGACGGCGATATCGCTTTCATCGTGCCGCTTTGCCTGATGCGCGGGCACCTGGCGCGGCGGCTGTGCTGGCTAGGTCAGGAACTGTGCGACTATAACGCGCCGCTGCTGGCGGCGGACTTTTCGGAGCGCACCACGCCCGAAGAGTTCCTGGCGGCTTGGCACGAGCTGCAAGTGCAGATGCAGTGCGAGCCGCTGTTACGCCACGACTGGATCGAATTCGAGAAGATGCCGGAAACGGTTGGCGCCCAGGCCAATCCTTTCATGCATCTTCACGTCACGCCCAACCGCAGCAACGCGCACCTCGCTCAGCTGGGCGACGACTGGGAAAAATTCTATTGCGCCAAGCGCTCGTCGGCGACGCGCCGGCGCGACCGCTCCAAGCTCCGGCACATGTCGCAATTCGGCGACGTTCGCTTCATCACCGCGGCCGATGCGGCAGACGCGCGCCGCACACTCGAAATTCTGATGGAGCAAAAAGGCCGCGCGCTCGCCCGCAAAGGCGTCGCCGATATCTTTGCACCGCCGGGACATCGAGAGTTTTTCCTTGACCTCGCCGCCAATCCGAAGACACGCCATCTGGTGCATGTCAGCCGAATAGAGATCGGTGACATTTGCGCCGCGACCAATTTCGGCATCGTGTTCGGCGATTGCTATTATCACGTGCTCGCGAGTTACGTGGACGGCGAGGTCGCCCATTATGGACCGGGCGCGCTGCACCTGCGCGAGCTTCTGGCTTATGCCATCAAACGCGGCCTCAAGTGTTTCGATTTCACCATCGGCGACGAGCAATACAAGTTCGATTGGTGCGACACCGTCCTGAAGCTTTACGACTATACGGCGATGACAACGTGGCGCGGCCTGCCAGCGCGCGCCTTGTCGAGCGTGCAACGGCGGAGCAAGCGGCTGATCAAACAGACGCCGCTATTGTGGAATATCGTCTCGCATGCGCGCAGCGCCGTCGCGGCGTTCTCCCGCATGTCTCGGCACGAGGCCGATGTGGCCGCGGCGGCGAGCGCGCCTCGAGCACCGACCGCGCCCGCCTGCGTGATGGGCGACATGGACCTGTTGCGGCCGCTGGCGCTCGCCGAAATTCCGTGCGCGGTGGTCAGCCGCCCGGGCGTGCCTTCGCTCTATTCGCGATATGCGTACTCGCGCCTCGCCTGGGACGACTATAGCGGCGAGACCGAAAAGCTGCTCGATGCTCTCGTCGCGTTCGGCACGGCGCAGCCCGAACCGCCGGTGCTGTTCTACCAAGAAGACGGACAGACGCTCCTCATCTCGCGCCATCGCGGGCGATTGGCCAAGGCGTTCCGCTTTGTCGTCGCAGACGCCGACCTCGTGGAAGACCTGCTCGACAAGGCGCGCTTCCAGACACTGGCTGCGCGGCACGAACTTCCAGTTCCGACCGCCCGCCGCTTCGATCCGGCGAAGCTCGAGCCGGCCCATATTGGGCTTCGCTTTCCGCTCATTCTCAAGCCGCTCACCAGGCTCGATCGCTGGAACGACACCGCGCTCGAGATCACCGACGCCGCCGATGTCCGCAGCCAAGGCCGCGATATCGTCGAGCGGCTCGGCCGGTGAACTCGCCGGCGATGCGTCCTTGCTGATCGACATAGCAGTGATAGCTCTCGATCCTGGCTTCGGAACCGTGGACGAATTCTTGCGCCAGAAGCTCGAAGCCGAGCGCGCCCAGTTGCGGCCAGAGCCCACGCAGCATCTCGAGATTTTCGGCGCAAAGCGCTTTGCGCTGGTGTGGCCGAAGCGCAAGGGATGAGTGCGGATCTTGCGCATTGAGCGGGGTCGCCAAGCTCGATTTCAAGCGCGACATGCAGGGCAATCTCAGGCTTTTGGAAATCAATCCGCGCTTCACGCTTTGGCATCATCCCGGCGCGCTTGCCGGCGTGAATATTCCGGCGCTGGTCTATGCCGATCTGACCGGCTCGCCGCGGCCGGCGCCGACACGCCTGAAAGCAGGCTTGCGCTGGTGCCGCCCGTGGAAGAATTTTGCGGCCGCCCGCGAGGCTGGCGAGCCGCTCTTCGCATGGGCGCGCTGGACGATCGGCTGCCAGGCAAAATCGACTTTGTCCTTCGACGACCCGCTGCCGTTCCTGCGCGCGGCGCTCTATCGGCTTGCAGGCGAGCGCCGCAAACGCCATGCGATCGGAGTATGGCGCTCGGCCAGGCGTTTTGATTCCTGACCGCCGATCGCGTTTGAACGTTGCGCCGGCATTTTCCTTGCCGCCGAGACGCGCTACGGCACAGCCCGATTCGGCCGGATCGAGCTGTACCCTAGATTTTTGCGCGGTCGCATGTCCTTTTCGGAAAACCGGTTTCCACTTTTCCGGGACATGCTCTAAGACCAAAGCATCGCGCGAAGTTGACCGAGGGCCGCCCCGTGTCTGGACAACGACTTTGGCCGGATCTACCGCTCGCCGCCTGGAGCGACACCTGTGAAACGCTGCACCGCTGGACGCAGATCGCCGGCAAGGTGCGGCTCAAGCTGACGCCGCTGATCAATCATTGGTGGAATGTCACATTTCAGGTCGATTCGCGCGGCCTGATCGCGCCGGCAAATCCTTATCCCGGCGGCACGTTCGACATCATCTTCGATTTGCTCGGCCATCAGCTTCACATCGCCACCAGCGACGGCCGCATCACAAGCATGACGCTCGCGCCGATGTCGGTTGCCGACTTCTACGGCGCCTTCATGGAGCGGCTGCGGCACCTCGGCATCGACGTGCATATCTGGACCATGCCGAGCGAAATCGAAAACGCGGTGCCGTTCGAGCAGGACCGGACCCATGCACACTACGATCCCGACTACGTGACACGCTTTCACCACGCGACGGTTCAGGCCGCCCGCGTGATGAACGAATTCCGCGCCCGATTCATCGGCAAAGTGAGTCCCGTGCATTTCTTCTGGGGCAGTTTCGATCTTGCCGTGACGCGTTTCTCCGGGCGCACGGCGCCGCCTCCGACCAGCGTCACGCCCAATGTCGCCAGCTGGGTGATGGCGGAAGCCTATTCGCACGAGGTGTCGAGCTGCGGCTTTTGGCCGGGCAACGGCGGCTACGGCCGCGCCGCCTTTTACGTGTATGCCTATCCGGAGCCGGAAGGCTACGGCGACACGCGCTTATCCATGAGCGAAGGCTACTACGACAAGAATGTCGGGCAGTTCATCTTGCCTTACGACACCGTGCGCGCGGCGCGCGATCCTGATGCGTTGCTGCTTTCGTTCCTGCAGGAGACCTACGCGGCCGCGGCCGATCTGGCCAAGTGGGATCGCAAGGCGCTGGAGCGCGCGTAGTCAGAACGCGCACAGTCTCAGCGCGGCACTTGGCCGCGCCGAACGCTACGCTTTCCGCAACCTCGCCGCTTTCGAGAATGCGTTACTTCGCTTTGGCGTAGGGATAGATCACGTCGCCGGTTTTTTGATCCGCCGGCGTCAGCACCGTCTGATAGCTCATGCCCCGCCAGGTATCGAGGTTCGCCGCATCGGTGATGCCGTGATACTGCACTTGCAGCATTCCCGACTTCGTCCACTCGCCGTTCTTGCCGAACTTCACGTCGCCCATGATGGTCTTGAACTCATGGGTGCGCAGATAGTCGGCGAGCTTGTCGTCATTGATGCTGTTGGCGCCCTGGACGGCCTGACCGAGAACCTGAAAGTAGGCATAGCCCCAGCCGCCGAGATAATAGCCGAGCGGGTCGACGCCTTCGGCTTTGGCGCGCTCCTGATAGGTTTTGAAAAACGCGGCTGCGGGCGCCATCAGTTTTTCGGACGGCACCCAGGTCTCGTAGTTCACAATGCCGTTCATCTTTGACTTGAGGCGATCCTTGAACACCGTCGCCTGCAAACCGACCATCGCGCCGCCGAGCATTTTCGGCGTGAAATTCAGCTCGTTGGCGGATTGCACGATGCCGACCGAGCTCAGCGGATAAGAGCACACGATGACCAGATCGGCATTGGCCGCCTGCAACGCGCGGATGATCGGCGAAAAATCGGTGGTGCCGGGCGGAAAAGACTTGTCGTAGACGATATCGATACCGAACCGCTTGGCATTCTCGCGCGCGCCGGCGCAGGCGTTGCGCGCAAACTCGGCGTCCTCCGACGCGAGCGCAAGTGTCGTGGGTTTCGGTTTCTGCTGCACGGCCACCTGAAAGAAACCTTCCGTGAACGACGCCCTGGTATCGGGCCCGGTCGGCAGCATGGAGAAGTATTTCGGGTAGTGGAACTCGCTGTTCACGTCGAGCGCGAACAGGCTGATGAAGGTCTTGCCTTTCTGCATGACGACCGGCATGGCCGGCGCGTTCATGTTGGTCGCGTAACCACCAACCACGAGATCGACCTTATCGACGTCGAGCAGCTTGGTGTAGATTCCGGGAACATTGGCCGGGTTTGATTGATCGTCATAGGTGACGAGCTTGACCTTGCGGCCCAGCAGACCGCCCTTGGCGTTGGTTTCCTCTTCCCAGATCTTGGCGCCGGCCAAAGCCTGCTTGCCGTTCGGGGCAAGCGGACCGGTCACCGACATGGCAAAACCGATCGTGATCGGGGCGTCGCTCTCTGCCAAAGCCGGCGCCGCGACAAGGCCAATGGCCAACACGGCCGCGGCGAGACCACCACCAGTGCGCACCACGCAATAAGACATGGCTTTCCTCCCTAAGACGAACTTCTTGTTTTTCGCCCCGCCGTCAAAACCATTGAGGGCATGACGCGGAAGAGATTGACCGGCTTGCGCTCCGCTGAAAAGGGAGCGTGACGATCTGACCTGCCTCGCCGACTTGCCCACGCACCGGGGTCAGTCGGCGCCAAAAGTCGCATTCCTGACGGACCAGCCAGCCGCAACGGGTGAAGCGCATCTAAAAAACAGCAACACCATCAAACGCTAGAACCCGGCACTCTGTTGATGGTTATCGGAAAAGCATGGGCCTAAGCCCACCGCCGCGGCCCTACCTACGGTGGAAAAGCTTGCAGAATGCCTCTTGCCGGCGGATCGCCTTTCGCACTATTTTAAATCGTGCCGAGGCAGTGCGTGCTCAGTGCGAATGCGCCCTCGGTCCACGCAAACAAGTAACCGAACAACGGACAGAGGAAACGATCATGGCCTGGACAACACCGACCCTTGTCGAAATCTGCATCGGCCTCGAGATCAACGGTTACCTCCCGGCCGAGTTCTGATCGGCATCTCTCGTTCTCCGTTATCCCGCTGAATGGGGCGTTTGACCGCGATCGTGCTCGGTTCCGCGGGCGGGGGTGGTTTTCCGCAATGGAATTGCCGGTGTCCCGTGTGTCAGCTCGCCTGGGCGGGCGACACGCGGGTTAAGGCGCGCGCACAAGCAAGCCTCGCCGTTTCCGGCGACGGCGAGCAGTGGATTCTTCTTAACGCCACGCCTGATCTTCGCGCCCAGCTTTTGGCGACGCCTTGCTTGCAGCCGCGTGCCGACCTGCGCAGCAGTCCGATTGCCGCCGTCATCCTGACCGGCGCCGAAGTCGACCAGGTCGCAGGGCTGCTGACCTTGCGCGAGCGGCAAGCTTTCACCGTGCTCGCCACCGGCGACACGCTGACGGCCCTTGAAGCCAACCCGATCTTCGGCGTTCTGGCTGCAGATGTGGTCCGCCGGCAAACGGTGGCGCTCGGGGTTCGTTTTCCCCTCCCCGGCCGCCTTGAAGCGGAACTATTCACGGTACCCGGAAAGGTCGCGCTTTATCTCGAAGGCGAGGCGCCGGCATTGGCCGCCGAAACCGGCGCCAATGTCGGTGTCGAGATCCTCTGCGGCTCGCGCCGCCTGGCCTACGTGCCGGGCGCTGCCGCGGTTCCGCCGGCGCTGCGCGAACGACTGGCCGACGCCGACGTTATTTTGTTCGATGCCACGCTCTTCACCGATGACGAGATGATCGCGGCCGGCACCGGCGAAAAGACCGGCCGCCGCATGGGCCACATGCCGCTCGACGGCCCAGACGGGACGCTCGCGGCACTCGCCGGCTTGGGCGGCCGCCGAAATCTTGACTCATATCAACAATACCAATCCGATCCTGATCGAAGGTTCAGCACAGCGTCGGAAAGTCGAAGCGGCCGGATTCGAGGTCGCTCACGACGGCATGGAGATCGTGCTGTGAACATCTTGACTGCGGAGGAACTCGAAGCCCGCCTGCGCGATATCGGCGCGCGCCGTTACCATCGCCTGCATCCATTCCACAAGCTGCTGCACGGCGGCGCCTGCACCAAGGGCCAGGTTCAGGCCTGGGCGCTCAATCGCTACTATTATCAGACGATGATCCCGATCAAGGATGCGAGCCTGATCGCGCGCTGCGAGGATTCGGCAACGCGCCGCGAATGGCGCAGCCGCCTGGTCGATCATGACGGCAGCAAGGAAGGCGAAGGCGGCATCGCGCGCTGGCTCAAGCTCACCGACGGGCTCGGTCTCGATCGCGACTATGTGACATCGCTGCGCGGTCTGTTGCCGGCGACGCGCTTTGCCGTCGATGCTTATGTTCATTTCGTGCGCGAGAAGACGTTGCTGGAAGCGATCGCCTCGTCGCTCACGGAGCTGTTCTCGCCCGTCATCATCGGCGAGCGCATGGAAGGCATGCTGAAGAACTACGATTTTGTCACCGCGGAAACGCTTGCCTATTTCTCGCAGCGCCCGCCGCAAGCCGAACGCGACGCGCGTTTTGCGCTCGGCTATGTCAAACGGCATGCGCAAACGGCGGAGGCGCAAGCGAACGTGCTGGCCGCGCTCGAATTCAAATGTGACGTGTTGTGGGCGATGCTGGACGCGCTCTATCATGCCTATGTTGCACCGAAGCAGGTACCGCCCGGCGCTTTCGTCCCGACCGCCTAGTGCGGTTGAGTTGCGACTTCGGAACCGGATACGAGGTTTTTAGTGGAGCATGATCTTTTCGGAAAACCGGATTCCACTTTTCCGGATCATGCTCTTGGGAGCGCGCCATGAACGAACCGCTCTCGGCGATCGCAGCGGATGCGCGGCCGCGGCTGCCGCGCGGCGTTCGTCTCGTGCACAACGAAGCGCAAGGCGGATGGGTGCTGCTGGCGCCCGAGCGCGTGTTCAAGGCCGACGCGGTTTCGGCCGAGGTCCTGAAAAGATGCACCGGCGAGGCGACGTTCGAGGCGATCATCGACGATCTGGCGGCGGCTTTTAAGGCGCCGCGTGAACGTATCCTGGCCGATGTGACGACGATGCTGCGCGGCTTGGCCGACAGGCGGCTATTGGAACTATAGCCGTCATTTTTCCGGCCTTGTGCCGGGCGTCCACACCGATTACGTCGCTGAATAAGAAGACGCGGCTCGCCGGAACAAGTCCAGCCGTGATGCTGAGCAAGAAGAAGCAAAGAAATCGAGATATGACGGGAGGAGACGCAAAATTGCACAGCCCACTCGGCCTGTTGGCCGAGTTGACGCATCGTTGCCCGCTCGGCTGTCCTTACTGCTCGAACCCGCTGGCGCTCGAACCGCGCACCGACGAACTCGACACCCAAACCTGGGCGCGCGTCTTCAAGGAAGCCGCCGGCCTCGGCGTCCTGCAAGTTCATCTCTCAGGTGGCGAACCCGGGGCGCGCCGCGATCTTGTCGAGATCACGGCCGCCGCGCACGCGTCCGGCCTTTACACCAATCTGATCACGTCCGCGGTCGGCATCACGGCGGCGACTTTGCGCAAGCTTGCCGACATCGGCCTCGACCACGTGCAGATCTCGATCCAGGACAGCGAAGAAGCGAGCGCCGATCATATCGCCGGCTATCAAGGCGCCTTTGCACGCAAGCGCGCGCTTGCGGTCGAGGTCGTCGATCTCAAAATTCCGCTGACGGTCAATGCGGTCATGCATCGGGCCAATATCGACCATCTCGAAGCGATGGTTGCGCTTGCGCTCGCGCTTGGCGCCAGCCGGGTCGAAATCGCGCACGCGCAATATTACGGCTGGGCGCTGAAGAATCGCCCGGCCCTGATGCCGACCGAGCAGCAGGTCAGGCGAGCGGCGGCAACCGTCGAGGAACTCCGGCGCAAACATCACGGCGAGATCGTCATCGACGCCGTGGTGCCCGACTACCATGCCCGGCTGCCGAAACCCTGCGTCGGCGGCTGGGGCCGGCGCTCGCTCAACGTGACGCCGAGCGGCAAGGTGCTGCCGTGTCATGCCGCCGAGTCGATCCCTGGCCTTGAATTCTGGTCGGTGCGCGAGCATGCGCTGGCCGACATCTGGGCGCATTCGCCGGCATTCAATGCCTTTCGCGGCACGGACTGGATGAGAGAGCCCTGCCTGAGCTGTGCGCGGCGCGATATCGATTTTGGCGGCTGCCGCTGCCAGGCATTCGCCCTGACCGGCGACGCCCGCGCGACCGACCCGGTCTGTCATCTGGCGCCTGGCCATGAGGCGGTGCAAAGCCTCGCCGCGGTGCAAGAAGATGTGCCTTACGCCTACCGGCAGATGTAACGCCTCGCGTCTGGCTCAGCGCTGAGCACTTTGCCTAGCTTGGGCGCAGCGCGGTTCCCGCAATTGGGATTTCGCTTTCACATTGCAGCGGGTTAGACTGTGCCGACGATTTGGGGCTGGCGCGCCTTCAACGGCCGCGCCGACGAATGGGTGAGGAATGGTGGCGCTTTCCATCAACGGAAAGTCGTATGAAGTCGATGTCGAGCCGGATACCCCGTTATTGTGGGTATTGCGCGACACGATCGGGCTGACCGGCACCAAATATGGTTGCGGGATTGCCCAGTGCGGCGCCTGCACCGTGCATATCGACGGCAAGGCGACACGCTCCTGCCAAGTGCCGGTCGGCAGTTTGAACGGGCGCCAAGTGACGACGATCGAGGCGCTGGCGCAGAACGGCAGCCTCCACCCGGTGCAAAAAGCCTGGATCGAATTCGACGTGCCACAATGCGGCTATTGTCAGAGCGGCATGATGATGGCGGTGGTGGCTCTGCTCAAGCAGAAGCCGAACCCGACTGATGCGGATATCGACGCGGCGATCACCAATATATGCCGCTGCGGGACCTATCAGCGTGTGCGCGCGGCGATCCATGCGGTAGCCGGAGCGTGACCATGAGGTGTGATCATGCGTATGATCGGAGCGCTTTTGCTCCTGATCCTGACTGGCGCCGTTGCATTCCCGGCGGTTAGTTCGGCCGCCGAGCAGGTCGATCTGTTGTTGGTGCTTGCGGCCGACGTCTCACGCAGCATCGATAGCGAAAAGTTTCAGTTGCAGCGCGAGGGCTACGCCACGGCGGTCTCCGATCCGCGCGTGCTCGAGGCGATCAAGTCGGGCCGCACCGGGCGCATCGGCGTGAGCTTTGTGGAATGGTCCGGCTTGACCTCGCAGCGGATCGTCATCGATTGGACGACGATCAGTGACGCCGAATCGGCCAAGAATTTCGCCGATCGCCTGCTGGAGGCGCCTCGTTCATTCGCCGATCGCACCTCGATCAGCGGCGCGATCGAATTCGCCGTGAGCCATCTGGCGCGGGCGCCGTTCGAATCGGCGCGCCGCACCATCGACGTCTCCGGCGACGGCACCAACAATTCCGGCCGCGAGGTCACGCAAGCACGCGACGAGGCGCTCGCCCAGGGCGTCACGATCAACGGGCTCGTCATCCTGAGCGAGACGCCGCTGGCATGGAATCCCGATCACACCAATCCGGCGGGTGGGCTCGAGAACTACTACCGCAACAATGTGATCGGCGGTCCGGGCGCCTTCGTCATGGCGGCGCAAGGCTTCAATTCGTTCGGCCAAGCCATCGTCAAGAAAATGATCGCCGAGGTGGCTCAAGCCGAGTCGCCGCGCCGGACGCTCGCCCGTTGAGCGGCCCGCTCGGACGCAGCCCGTTACACAGTCCCGGCATCCGCTCGGGCCAATCGTCCAGACAGGGCCGGTCGAGTTTGTCGTTATGCGGCAACCCTTTGGGCGGTAGCGCGGCGAAAGCGGCCACGAAAGGGACACAGAAGCCGGTCATATTGGTGGTTCACCTGCCCATTCGTCTATTCGATCGGCGCAAGCGAACGTTGGAACGCATCCCGTGACCGCGGCTACCGGCTTGAAACGTCTTGCGATTGCCGTCGGCGCCGTGGTTGCGGCGGTTGTCATCAGCCTGGTTGCGCTGTCGTTCTTCATTCCCGCCTCGAAGGTGCGCGACGCCGTCGCCAAGGAAATCCACGCCGTGACCGGGCTCGACCCGGTGCTGCGCGGCGACATGTCGGTCTCGTTGTTTCCGTCGGGCACGGTGACTTTCCACAATGTGGTGCTCGGCGAGGATCATCATGGCGATCCCGGTCTCGTCGCCGACGAACTGACCGCCCGCTTGCGCTATTTCCCGCTATTGGCCGGACGCATTGAAATCGCGGGCGTGACGCTCGTGCGGCCGACCATCACGGTGAGCTTCCTGCCCGGAGGACGATCGAACTGGTCGGGACTGATCGAGGCGCTGGCGCTGGCGCTTCAGCCCGATCCGGAGCGGACGGCCTCGTTCTCGGAAATCGGCATTCAGGACGGCACGGTCGTCATTCACCAAGCCGGCGCTGGAAAAGATACTGCCGACCGGCTTGATGGCGTGGAATTTCAGCTCGCCTGGCCGTCCATTTCGCGCAGTTTCGGCGCCAGCGGCCGTTTCGTTTGGCATGATGAGCCGATCGAAGCGAGCTTTACGCTCGGCGACTTCCTCGCCGCATTGAGCGGAGAACGCTCGGGCATCAAGGTCCGGCTTAACGGCGCGCCGGTGAAAGCAGCCTTCGATGGCGCCATGAGTGCGCAACCGACGCTCAAGATCGACGGCACGCTCAGTGTCGAAACGCCGTCGCTGCGCGATGCCCTGCATTGGACCGACGCGCGGCGGCTGCCCTTCGGCGGCTTCGGACACTTCGCGTTGAAAGGACACAGCAGCATTTCCGGCGGCGCGGTGTCGCTGTCGAATGTCAATGTCGAGCTCGACGGCAACACGGCGGAGGGCGTGATCACGCTCTCGACCGACCGCCGCACGGTGCAAGGCACGCTCGCCGCCGACACGCTCGATGTCACGCCGTACGTTTCCGGCATTCACTTCTTGGCCGCCAACGAGCGCAATTGGGATCAGCTCCCGATTGCGCTGAACGGCCTCAGCGATTCCGATCTCGATCTGCGCATTTCCGCGCGCAGCGTCAAAATCGCAAGTGCGCAGCTGGGCCACACCGCCGTGGCCGCGAACCTGCGCGGCGGCAAGCTCGACGTCACGATCGGCGAATCGGAAGCTTTCGGCGGTACGGCCAAGGGCTCCATCGGGCTCGCGAGCGCCAATGGCGGCGTCGCCGTCACCACGCGCGTCGCCTTCCTCGACGTCGATCTCGAAGCCTGCCTCGCTCAAGTTTTCGGAATTCGCCGGCTGGAAGGCCGCGGTAATGTGACGCTCAACATCGAAGGATCGGGGCCGTCGGTGCTGGCGGTGACCAACACGCTCAGCGGCACCGCGAGCTTGAACGCCCATAACGGCGCGATTGCCGGGATCAATGTCGAGCAATTGCTGCGCCGCCTTGAGCGGCGGCCGCTCTCCGGCAACGGCGATTTCCGCACCGGACGGACGCCATTCGACCAGCTCGTGCTCACACTCAAGATCGATCAGGGACAGGTTTCAGTGGACGATATGCACCTGACCGGACCGGCCGTGCGGCTTTCCGTCGGCGGTCAAGTGTCCGTGCCGACCCGCGACCTCGACCTCAAAGGCGTGGCGACGCTGGCGTCGAGCGAGGCCGCCAACGAATTCGACCTGCCGTTTGTCGTGCAAGGCCCGTGGGACGACCCGATCATGCTGCCGGATGCGCAAAGCTTGATCCGCAGGTCGGGCGCCGCGGCGCCGCTTCTCGAATCCGTCAAGACCCGCAGCGCGGGCTCGGCGGTACGCGCGGTGATCGACAAGCTTCTGGCCAATCCCACCGGCGCGACGACTCCCGCTGAGCCGGCGCCGAAATCAGCAGACTAAATTCTTCGTTTTGAGCATGATCTTGTCCGAAATCCGGTTTCCACTTTTCGGGATCATGCTCTAAGCACTCATCCGCCGAGCCTCGCCGCGCGCGCCAGTCAGTTTCGCAAGCAGCGAGGCGACGATGACGGCAACGCCGACCACCGCCACCATGATGGTGCACACCGCATTCATTTCCGGCTTCACGCCGAGCCGCACCTCGGAATAGATGCGGATCGGCAGCGTGGTCGTGCCCGGACCGGTCGTGAAGCTCGCGATCACGAGATCGTCGAGCGACAGCGCGAAGGCGAGCATCCACGCGGCGGCGATCGCCGGCGCGACCAGCGGCAAGGTTATCGACAGGAAGGTGCGCGACGGCGAGGCGCCGAGATCGGCCGCCGCCTCTTCCAGGCTGGTGTCGAAATCGGACAGCCGCGATTGAACGATCACGGTGACAAAGCACATCGCCATGGTGGTGTGAGCGATCGCAACCGTCCAGAAGCCGCGGTCGACCGCAATGGTCACGAACAAGAGCAACAGCGACAGGCCGGTGATCACTTCCGGCATCACCAAAGGTGCGTAGATCATCGCGGCGAAAGGAAGCCGGCCGCGAAACCGGCCGAACCGCGCCAGCGCCAGCGCCGCCAGCGTTCCCAAGATCGTCGCGGCCGTCGCGGAAGCGACCGCGAGGCGCAGGCTGGCAACCGCGGCCTCGATCAACGGCGCGTCATTGAGAAGCTCGAGATACCAATGCGTCGACCAGCCGCCCCAAACCGCCACCAGACGCGAGGCGTTGAATGAGTAGATCACGAGCACGGCGATCGGCACATAAAGAAAGGCCATGCCGAGAACGAGAGCAGTGATATTGACGCCGGACAATCTGCGCATGGTCAATCTCGCTCGACCACTCGCATCGCCTGATGCTGATAAATGACGATCGGCGTGACCAGAAGGCAGACCAGCACGACCGCAACGGCGGACGCGACCGGCCAGTCCCGATTGCTAAAAAATTCCATCCAGATGGTCTGGCCGATCATCGGCAATTCCGAACCGCCGAGCAGATCGGGGATGACGAACTCGCCGACGATCGGGATGAAGCACAGGAGCACGCCGGCAAGCATGCCGGACGACGACAACGGCAGCGTCACCAGCCAGAAAATTTTCCAGCGCGGGCAGCCGAGATCGGCGGCGGCTTCGATCAGCAATTCGTCGAACTTCTCCAGCGTCGCGTAAAGCGGCAGCACCATGAACGGCAGATAGGAATAGACCACGCCGATAAAGATCGCGGTGTCGGTCGCAAGCCAGGCAGGCGGCTCGCTGACGAGATGCAGCGCCGCGAGCAGATTGTTGAGCGGGCCTTCGCGCTGCAGAATGTTCATCCACGAATAGATGCGGATGAGCAGTGAGGTCCAAAAAGGCAGAACGACCAGCAGGACCAGCACCCCCTGCCAGCGGCGCGGCGCGCGCGCGATCGCATAAGCGATCGGATAGCCGATCACGAGCAAGATCAGTGTCGAGAACGCGGCGATCTCGATGCTCTTCACATAAGAGAGGAGATAAAGCGGATCGGAGGCCAGCAGCCGAAAGTTGTCCAGCGACAGCGCGGCAAAGAAAGCCTTCAGCCCCGGCCAGCCTGCTAGAAGATCGAGCACCGGCGTGTAGGGGGGCTGCGCGATCGCCGTTTGCGACAGGCTGATCTTCAAGACGATCAGAAACGGCACAAGAAAGAACGCGAGCAGCCAAGCGTAGGGCAGCCCGAGCGCAAATCGCTGCCACGCGGAGCTTTTTTGCCTGCCCTTCATCGTCTTCCCATCTTCGTCATCGCGGACGGAGTAAGGACTTCATGCTCGAGATTTTTCGTTTGAGCATGATCTTGTCCGAATACCGGTTTCCACTTTTCGGGATCATGCTCTAATACGTCAAAACGGTCGCGGCTTCGGGCGGAAAGCTCAGCCACACCTGCTCGTCGAAACCGATCGGGCGCTCGAGGCCGCCGGCATTGGCGACGGCCGCGCGCACCAGCGATCCATCGCGGATGCGCAGCTTGTAGACCGACATGCCGCCCAGATAGCCGATATCGACCACGGTGCCCGAGGTGCAATTGGCGACCTCCGGCACCGGGGCCTCGCGGCTGATACGGACTTTTTCCGGCCTGACAGCGAGCCAGACGATCGCACCAGGCTCGGCTTCAGGCTTTGTACCGGCACGCAGATTTCCGGCCGGTGTCCCCTCCACGCTCAAGCGGTCGTCGCCGAGACGGCCCTGAAACAGGTTGATGTCGCCGACAAAATCCGCGACCCACCGCGAGCGCGGATGCTCGTAGATTTGGGCCGTCGGCGCGACTTGGACGAGGCGTCCGCGATCCATCACCGCGATGCGGTCGGCAACGGTCATGGCTTCGCTCTGGTCGTGGGTGACGATGACGAAAGTCAGGTTGAGCGTTCGCTGCAGCGCCATCAGCTCGAACTGCGTGTCGCCGCGCAATTTCTTGTCGAGCGCCGCCATCGGCTCGTCGAGCAGGAGAACGCGCGGACGCTTGACCAGGGAGCGCGCCAGCGCGACGCGCTGGCGCTGTCCGCCGGACAATTCGTGCGGCTTGCGGCGACCCAAGCCCTCGAGCCTGACCATCGCCAGCATATCGGCAACGCGGGTGGCGATTTCGCGCCGGCTCAAGCCATCCTGTTTCAGACCGAAGGCAATGTTGGCCTCGACGGAAAGATGCGGGAAAAGCGCATAGCTCTGAAACATCATGTTAACCGGCCGCCGATAAGGCGGCACCGGCGCAAGATCGACCCCGTCGAGCAGGATATGGCCGACATCCGGCCGCTCAAAGCCGGCGATCAGCCGCAACAGCGTGGTCTTGCCGCAGCCGGAAGGGCCGAGCAGAGCGAAGAACTCGCCTTCATAAATGTCGAGCGAAAGCTGATCGACCACCGCCTGACGGCCGAAGCGCTTGGTCAATGTCTGGATGCGCAGCAGCGGACGCAGACTGGGATCGGTCCACGGCGCAAAATCTCGTTTCGAGCCGGCGATCTGTCCACACTCCGATGCGAGGTCGGGATTCTCGCCGGATTATTTAACGCAAATTAGGTCGGCCGCAAATGCCGCCGTCGCATTGTCCGCAATTTGTTGTCTGAAAGCAAAACCGCAAGCCGAATCAACAAGCCGCCAATCGATCCGCCAAAATCAGCCCAGCGCGTTCGGCACCAGCGACGGACCCTCATCCACGGTCTCGATCGCATCGGTTGCGAGCTTGCGCGGCTCTGGGCCGTAATAGTCGCCGAGCCGGACCGTTGGGCGCGGCTGCAGCGTGATGGAGACCAGCCGGTCGTAAATCGCCTTCGCCGACACCGGCTTGATCAGATATTCGTTGACGCCGAGTCGGGCTGCCTCCAGCACGCGCCAGCGTTCGCCAAAGCCGCTGAGCATGATGATCGGGATATCGGGCATCGGAAACACGCCGGGCGAACGCACGATGCGCACAAGCTCGGCGCCGTTGAGGAGCGGCATCTCCCAATCGAGGATCACCACATCGGGCCCGACGGTGCGAATGGTGTCGAGCGCGGTAATGCCGTCGCCCGCTTCGTAGATATCCTTGACGCCGCAATTGACCAGGAGATTGCGGATCATCTTGCGCATGTATTGATTGTCGTCGACCACCAGCACGCACAGCGCCTGGATGCGATCCGCCAGCTCTTTCTTCGACAGCTTGGGCGACATTGCCGGTCCCACAGAGGTCTTCCGTTACCTTGCGGCGCTGCGGGCATAACAGGCAATGGCTGCCTTGCAGGTTAGTAAAGGCGCGGTTTGCGCCGGCTATTGCAACGTGGTGAGCGCTCGGTTAATGGCGCCGGGACGGCCGAAAACTTTGAGCTATCGCGCCACACCGACCATGAATTGCTCCAATGCGGTGCGCTCGTTTTGCGCCAGGCGCAAGCCGAGCTTCGACCGGCGCCATAGCACGTCATCGGCGGTTTGCGCCCCTTCCTTGGCCATCAGATAGTGCACCTCGGCCGCGGTCAGATCGGCGCCGAACGAGACGCCGAGATCCTCCGGCCGTTTCGCGGTCTGCAAGACCTGATCGACGCGCGTGCCATAGGCGCCGACGAGCCGCTCCGCGTGTTCCTTGCGGAGAAAAGACCATTGCTGCTGCGTGCGCTCGACGAGCGTCGCCATGCCGTCGTAGGCAAAATCGCCACCCGGCAGGGTGCTGTTTGCGGTCCAGGGCGGCGCCGGCGGAAAGTAAGGCGCCAGGCGCGACAGCGCGTCTTCGGCAAGCCGCCGAAAGGTCGTGAGCTTGCCGCCATAGACGGTGAGCAGCGGGGCCACGCCAAAGGCTTTATCGAGCACGAGCGTGTAGTCGCGGCCAATATCCTGCGGCTTGCGGGCGCCGTCGTCGTAGAGTGCGCGCACGCCGGCATAAGCCCAAACTGCATCGGCAGTGACGATGGTGGCCCGGAAATACGAACTGACGACGCTGCAGAGATAGTCGATCTCGGCTTCGGTCGGAACGACGATCGCGGGATCGCCGGAAAAGCTTTGATCAGTCGTGCCGATCAGGGTGAAATCGCGCTGAAAGGGAATAGCAAACACCACCCGGCCATCGGGTGCCTGCAAAATATAGGCGCGGTCGTGATCGTAGAGCCGCGGCACGACGATGTGGCTCCCTTTGTCGAGCCGCAAGCGGCCGGACGGCTTCTGCCGCAAAACCATCTCGGCGACCGTGGCCACCCACGCGCCCGCTGCATTGACAAGAACGCGCGCGGTCACGACTTCGCGCACGCCACGCGCATTGAGGATGAGCCGCCAGGTGTCGCCGCGCTCGGCGCGCACACAGCGCGTCCGCGTGCGGATCACAGCACCGCGCTCGCCGGCATCGACCGCGTTGAGCACAACCAGCCGCGCATCGTCGGCAAAGCAGTCGGAATATTCATAGCCGCGATGAAAATGCCGCCGCAACGGCACGCCGGTCGCATCGACGGCGAGGTCGACGCTGCGTGTGCCAGGCAAGATTTCGCGATGTCCGATCATGTCGTAGATGAAAAGTCCGAGCCTGAGCACGGCCGGCGAGCGATAACGCGAATCGAGCGGCAACACGAAGCGAAGCGGCCTGATCAGATGCGGCGCCATGCGCAGCAGCACTTCGCGCTCGCTGAGCGCAGCGCGAACGAGCCGCAGCGCACCGTGTTCCAGATAGCGCAAGCCGCCGTGGATCAATTTCGACGAAGCCGACGACGTGCCGGAAGCGAGATCGCTCTGCTCGAGCAGCACGACCTTCAGCCCGCGCCCCGCCGCATCGCGCGCGATGCCGGCACCATTGATGCCACCGCCGATAATAGCGAGATCGAAGTCGGCCATGATCCGAATCCTGGCAGCCGGAACACACTCTTCCCAACGGCAGGTGACAGTTCAAGCCGACGTCGTACAATAGTGCTTTAAGGAGCATTCGCTCTGCTTAAGGGGAGCAGTCGCTCTGCTTTAGGGAGCTATCGCTTATGGACTTTCGCGATCGTCATGTTGTCATTACCGGCGGCGCCGGGGCGCTCGGCACCGCTGTGGTCGAGGCCCTGATCGGGTCCGGCGCCATCTGCCACATTCCCTGCTTCAACGAGGCGGAAGCGCAGCGCTTCGCGCTCCGGGACCACAAGCAGGTGAGGCTCACCATTGCCGGCAACCTCGCCGACGAGGCGGCGATTACGCGGCTCTATCAGTCGGTCGGTCCGCTCTGGGCGTCGATCCATCTGGCCGGCGGCTTTGCGGCGGGGCCGCTGCGCGACGCGACTGTCGCAACCTTGCGCCAGCAGATCGACATGAACTTGATGACGTGCCTCCTGTGTTGCCGCGCGGCGCTCGGCGCGATGACGAGCAATGGCGGCCGCATCGTCAATGTCGCCGCGCGGCCGGCGCTCGAATGGCGGAGCGGCGCCGGCATGGTCGCCTATGCGGCCAGCAAGGCCGCCGTCGCGGCGCTGACCGCCGCCTTGGCCGAGGAAGTCGCCAAGGACGGCATTCTGGTCAACGCGGTGGCGCCATCGATCATGGACACGCCCGCCAACCGCGCCGCCATGCCGAAGGCCAATTACGATCTCTGGCCCAAGGTCGCCGAAGTAGCGGCTACCATCATGTTTCTCGCCTCGCCGGAAAACCGCGTCACCCGCGGCGGGATCGTTCCGGTCTACGGGCGGTCGTAAGCTTTGATCCTTCTAATACCCCGGCCACAATCCCGGCGTTGCCAACTCGAGCACGTGGCCGTCGGGATCGCGGAAATAAACGCTTTCGCCGCCGCGCGGCCATTTGACTCGGCTCTCGATCGCGACGCCGGCTTCGGCAAGCCGCGCTTCCCATTCCGCAAGCGCGCCGGCGGCGATGGAGAAAGCCATATGAATCGGGCCATGACCGTCGTGCGGCGGAACTGTGCCGCCGGGCAGATGGGAGGGCGCAAGCGAGCCGCCGCGCAGAAACAACAGCAACACCCCGCGGCCGCCGACGTCATAGGCGCACAGCCGCGCATCGCGATAGATGCTGTTGAGCCCAAGCACCTGTTCGTAGAACGGACAGGCGCGCTCGAAAGCATCGACATAAAGCGAGGTTTCCAGAACGCCGAGAAGGTCGGGCATGGCGAGACCTCAACTCGTCATTCCGGAGCGCCGCGAAAAGCGGCGGGTCCGGAATCCATATTCACGATTCTAGCCGTCGACGTCTGTTCCAATACCGCTTGACCTGGGGCTATGGATTCCAGGCTCGGCCCTTCGGGCCGCCCCGGAATGGCGGCAGCCGGCTCCGCCTCCGGGCCGGACCCGTTGGCTCGGCCCCGGAATGACAATCAAAAAATTATCCCGAAATCGGCACCACTTCACGCATCGGCGTACGCACCAGCCGGCTCACCGAGCTTGCGGCAACGATCGCATGCTGCTGCGCATAGGCCTCGTGGTTCTGCTCGATGTAATCGAGATCGTAGAGGTAATTGACCATCAGGCCGAAGGACTGCTGCAGCGCGCGGCTCGATGTGTCGCCGAGCCAGTTGAGACGCTCGAGGCGAGCGCCGTTGCCGAGATGGAAGCGCGCGACTGAATCGGCCGGCAGGCCGCGGCTATTGCGGGCGCGCAGGTAATACCAGGCGGCGGCGCGCAGGAACGGCTCGCGCACCGCGGCGGCAATCGCGGGATCGCGCCACCACTCCGGTTGCGCCAGCGCGGACAGCGCCTCGCGGTCGTCCTCATCGAGCGCGAGCGAAGCTTCGTTGACGCGCTCGCGATTGAGCCAGGCGGCGAAATTCGGCGCCGGCGAAAGCGTGACGAAATGCGAGATGCGCGGCAGTTCGCGGCTCACTTCCTCGACCACCTGCTTGATGAGGAAGTGGCCGAACGTGACGCCGGCAAGCCCGCGCTGGCAATTGGTGATCGAATAGAACACCGCTGTGGTCGCGCGCTGCGGCTCGACCGGCTCGCGCTTGTCGGACAGGATCGGCGCGATCGCGCCCGGTATCTCGCGGGTGAGCGCCACCTCGACGAAGATCAGCGGCTCGTCGACCAGTGCCGGATGAAAGAAGGCATAGCAGCGGCGGTCCGGCGGATCGACGCGACGGCGCAGATCCTCCCAGTCGCGAATTTCATGCACCGCCTCGTAGCGGATGATCTTTTCCAGGATCACGGCGGGCGTCGACCAGTCGATGCGGCGCAGCACGAGGAATCCCCGATTGAACCACGACGAGAACAGGTGGACGAAATCCTTGTCGACGATGGCGAGGTCGTCGCGGTGATCCATGGCGTCAAGAAGCTGTTCGCGTATGTGCACCAGCGCGGCGGTGCCGCCGGGGGCCAAATTGAGCCGGCGAAACAATTCGAGCCGGCGCGGCTCGCTGGCGCGGTGTAGCTCGGCGGCGGTTTCGGCCGACGGAGCAGCGCGCCAGGCGGCGATCGCTGCGTCGATGCGGGCCTGATCATGCCCGAAGGTGCGCGCCAGCGTCTCGAAGAAGGCGATGCGCGGCCCGGTTGTCAGATCGGCATAATCGTCGAGAATTTCGTTGGCGAGCGCGACGCCGGAGGCCTCACCACGGCCCGACAAAAGCGCCTCGCAGAGCTCCACGATACCGTCGGAGCGGCCCCGCGCCGGCGTGCGGCGCGAGATCAAGGCGCGGCTGCGGTCGGCGATGCTCTGCAGCATCTCACTGAAGAACGAGGTATTCACCGCCACCATCGAACAGCCTGCCTTCTCAATTAAAATAGCTAATAATCGCCGCGAAAGATGACAAGTTGGCTAAAGCCATAGCGGCAATCGTCGTTCCACCCTAGATCTTTTATGGAGCATGATCTTTTCGGAAAACCGGTACCCACTTTTCCGGATCATGCTCCGGGTGATTGTTTGAGCATGTGCGCTTGCGAATGGCAGGTGCCCGACATTCAACAATTTTGCAGAGGCTGGCTTCGGGAGGTCATGCGCTCACCGCCGCGTGATCGTGGATCGCGCGATAACGCCTGGCCAAACATCTCGACGGCGGTGCAGCAAATGCTATACCGCCTCCCCAGCCCGCCCGGGCTGCGGCCGTGTGCGAGCGCCGGCGCGACCGGAAGTTGGAGAAAGGCGTGCCGTACGCCACGCCTGGTTGATGTCCGCGTGCGCTAGATTCTTTGTTTTGAGCATGATCTTGTCCGAGAACCGGTTTCCACTTTTCGGGATCATGCTTTAAGGAGTTGTTCATGCCGGGTCCTTTGGCCGGTCTGCGCGTGTTGGAACTCGCTCGCATCTTGGCCGGGCCTTGGGCTGGGCAGATCCTCGCCGACCTTGGCGCCGACGTGATCAAGGTCGAGCGCAAGGGCGCCGGCGACGACACCCGCGGCTGGGGACCGCCTTTTGTCGCCGCCGCCGGCGGCGGCCACCTCGGCGCTGCCTATTTCCACGCCACCAATCGCGGCAAGCGGTCGATCGAGCTTGACTTCGAGAGCGAAGAAGGCCGCCGCATCGTGCGCAAACTGGCGGCGCGCTCGGACGTGCTGATCGAGAATTTCAAGGTCGGCGGGCTCGCCAAATTCGGCCTCGACTATAAGAGCCTGGCGCCGGACAACCCGCGGCTGATCTATTGCTCGGTCACCGGCTTCGGTCAGACCGGCCCTTATGCGCAGCGGCCCGGCTACGATCTGATGGCGCAAGGCATGGCCGGCATGATGGGCGTGACCGGCAATCCCGACGGCGAGCCGATGCGCGCCGGCGTGCCGGTGTCGGATATTTTCACCGGCGTCTATTCGGCGGTCGGCATTCTTGCGGCGCTGGCGCGGCGCGAGAAGACCGGCCGCGGCGGCTATGTCGATACTGCGCTGGTCGATACCACCGTGGGCGTGCTCTCCAACCAGGCGCTCAATTATCTGGTCTCCGGCAAAGTGCCGCGCCGCATGGGCAATGCGCATCCCAACATCACGCCCTATCAGGTGTTTCCGGTGGCCGACGGCCACATCATCATCGCCTCCGGCAACGACGGGCAGTTCGCCAAGCTGTGCGCCGTGCTTGGCGAGCCCGCGCTCGCCAAGGAAGAAAAATTTATCGACAACAAGGCGCGGCTGGCGCACCGCGCCGAGCTCATCGGACACCTCTGCACGCTGACCGCGCGCCTGCCGCGCGACGAGCTTCTGGACAAGCTCGAAGCGGTCGGCGTGCCGGCGGGTCCGATCAACGATCTCGCGCAAGTGTTTTCCGATCCGCAGGTCGTGCATCGCGGCATGAAGATCGAGCGGCCGAGCGCGGCGGCCGCCGACGGCAAAATTCCGGGCGTGCGCACGCCGATCACGCTCGATGGCGCGCCGATGGCGGCGGACCACCCCTCCCCCCGGCTCGGCGAGCATACCGAAGAGATTTTGCGCGAGATCGGCGAAGCATAAAATCATCCGGCGACTATTTGTTTGCGCATGATCTTTTCCGAAAACCGGATCCCACTTTTCGGGATCATGCTTTACCTAGGGAGCGTGCGATGATCAGAATAGCCGGCGCCGTTTTTGCTCTTTTTCTGATCCTGCCGGCGACGGCGGCGCACTCTGCCGACAATCCGCTCATTGGCACCTGGAAGCTGAAATCCTATGTGCGCGAAGTGGCCGCGACCGGCGAGCGCTATAACGAGCGCGGCGAGCATCCGAACGGCTATCTTGGCTACGCGGCCGACGGCCGCATGTATGCAATCATCACCTGGGAAAGTCGCATAAAGCCGCGCGAGGTCGTGCCGACCGACGAAGAGCGAATCAAGCTTTTCAGCACGATGATTTCCTATGCCGGCACGTACACGTTCGACGCAGAGAAGGTCATTCATCACGTCGATATTTCCTGGAATCAAAATTGGACCGGCACCGATCAGGTGCGCTTCTACAAGCTCGACGGCGACACGCTCACCATCACGTCTGCGCTCTCCAAAAACTTCACCGACGGCCGCGAGGGCCGCAGCATCCTGGTGTGGGAGAGGCTGAGGCCGTGATGGCTTGCCAGCGTTCGCAGTGAACCGTCCTCGTCATTGCGAGGAGCGGTAGCGACGAAGCAATCCAGATTCTTGCGCAAGCCGCAGTGGATTGTTTCGCTTTCGCTCGCAACGACACGAGCGGTGCCGTCCTCGCGACACGTCATGTCCGAGTTTTGCCCACCACCACGCACGAAAATAGATTCGCCCCCTGCTATCAAAGAGGGAGCGGAGCGCCGAGAGGCGCATCCAACCATGCCGCGCAGCACCGATCTGCGTTACCGCTCATCGATGCCTCGGGCGCGGCGCGCGCCGCAGACAAGTGTACGCAGTCTGCGCAACTCATCCGCTTGCGGGGCGCGCTCGCCTTCCGGCGCTCTGCTGCGGCTCTCGCCAGGGCGAACGCATCCGCTGTTGGCTCAGCTCCAGTTCCCGCGTTTCCTGAGACCCGACCGAGCGTATGATCCGGAAAAGTGGACACCGGTTTTCCGAAAGACCACACGCCAGCAAAAGCTTGCGGGCGTTACCCGCTTCGATCTGTCACGAGTCTACCGCGCTCCGCGGAGACCGGTCCTAGTGCCGGTCGAGCGGTGGCCCAAAGCCGCCCGGCACCAGGGCTCACCCGATCGCGAGCATTTTGATTGCGATTTTTCAGTACCTTATTTGGGAAAGAATTTGCCTTATCCGGCGCGGGAATACTATAGGTAGCATGACCTCTGCTCGAATGCGAGCCAAGACCAACCACTATTCTAGCCGTAAGATCTCGTTTAGCCGATCGCTCGACGGTCCCGCCACCTTCTTAGGTACGGTGTAGGTGGGGACCCGGCGTTACAGCGGAATTCGTCAGCAATGTTGGGCAGACGTTGGAGGCACAACACGAAGCACTGAGGCAGGCAGGGGCAACCATCATCTAAAGTTGAGAAGAGGCGATTTGGAGTCCAGCGTCTCTTGGCCATTTGGCAGGCCGAGTGAGCGTATTCGAGCAGCGGCCAAACTACCCGTTGTGCTTTCGAGAATTGTAATTGAATGAGCTGCTGCGACGAGCGCGCTGAGAAGCGGCCGTTCAAAGAATATAAAATGCCTGAGCTGTTGTCGGCGCCACGCAAGCATGAGAATTTTCCGGATCGCCGAGCGCAGTACCAAGCAGTGTGTGAGCTACTAGAATTTTCCGAGTTCCACATCACGCACGTTTTTTGCAAGCACAGCAAGATATCGCCTCGCAATTTTAGTGTTGTTCGGCACCACAAGCCCGCTATTTGGGGCGGAAGCCCGTTGTGCGTTGAGGAATTGATAATGGCCAAACGCGGGCGTCCATCTGGTGTCACAAGCTGGTGGCGCAATCCAAACAACATTGCCGCCCATCACGCTCAGGCGTTGATGGAACTCTGGCTTGCGGGGGCTCCGGTGGTCGAAATTCGAGTCATGTTGTCGTCGCTCGCAGGCCGCCCCGAATATCAGGCCCTAATCGACGAATGCTGGAGCATGATAGAGAACGAACGCCGGTTTACAGTGCCGCCGAAGATCAAGCGCAAGTTTTGTCGACTGGCCGTTGCTCACGTAATGGAATTGCGTCGCGATGCCGTCCAGCGACGCCACGCTCGAGCCGCTGAGAGGCGGCTAGCGATCCAGGGCTTTAGCCACGCCGCAACGGCCGAAATTCTCAGGCGAACGACCGTGATGCCGGTTAGCATTGAAGCGCTCAATCTCGAAAGGGTGCTGGAGATCGTGAATCGGCGTGCACCACCAGGCACGCTGCGCCGGAAAGCTGCAAAACGAAAATTACGCAAATAAATTCCGCCGTCCAGGACGTTCCCACGCCTCGCATCTATGCAGGTGAACGCTGCAGAACCCGAAGCGATTTTTGGCGACCGAATCCCGACGATCGAGGAGGTCGCACGCCGCGGCGAACCCCTGCAGCGAGCGGTGCAACCTTGCAGCCGAGCAACCGCGAACGCCTACTCACACCGCGCGAAGCGTCTGCATTTCTGCGCGTCAGCGAATCCTGGCTCGCCAAAGCGCGCATGCGCGGCGACGGCCCGCCTTACGTGAAAATCGGCCGCTCTATTCGGTACCCCGAAGGCGCCCTGCTGCAGTGGACGAAAGGGCACCTCCACTTGTCGACCAGCGAGCGATAGGCCGCCGTCCAGTAGATATCCGTCGGTGCGGAAGCAACAAGGGCCGCGTAGGCGGCGACCATCAGCGGGGCAGCAAGGGCTTCTACATCGCCCGCGCCCGCTGCCGCAAAGAGTTCCAGAGGCGGCTTGCGATCCAGGGCTTTAGCCACACCGCAACGGCCGAAATTCTCGGGCGAACGACCGTGATGCAGTGCAGTGCAGCGTCGCCGTTTTGAAGTCGACGTGCTCCCAACGCAGTCGGCGGCGCCTCATGCCGGTAGACTAGGATAGGAAGGTCGTGAGCATATCGTCGGCGGCCGGGGCGATTGCGCTTGGTCACCTCGATGAGCTTTTCGACCTCATGCTGTGCCAGGGACTCGCGGGTCCACAGCGCGGTATTCGTCGGCCGAGCCGGGGTCGACACGCAGCGGGATGTCTTCCGCAATATTCTCCAGTACGCTGTCCGACTTCTTCTCCGCCGCCGCTAGCTCGTTGCGCGCCCCCATCCAGTGCCAGGATCAGCTCGGACAGCTTGATCTGGAGGGCGAGCGTATCGCGTCGGCTACAAGCTGCGCGCCAAATTTGACAAGCTCGCTGCGCGCGAACGCCGGACTTATGCGCAATTGTGTTCCATTCGCGATCGACTAGACCACCGCGCTGATCGACATGTTGACGCGCCGGCCGTCGCTGTTTGCCAGCGGCATGGTCGGTGGACTTCTTGGCATGCATCAACGCCGGCATCGAATGTCGCTGCTCCGCTTTCCCCTGAGGCCGCCGACGTACAAAAGCGCGTCGACGTCATGCTCGACGTCGAGCGAAACCTGCGAGAATGCAGACTTGAGCTGATGATCGGGAGTTTGAGCTATCAAAAGGGAGAAAGACTACAGCGCCGCAGCGAAGATCGCGATGCGCGCTCGAAATCGATTGGCGCCCAAACAGCACCTTGTTACGGAGCAGCAACGTAGCGTGCAAATGTAACGCGCGGCTCTGCGTCGGCCTAGCGAAGACAAATCGTCCCAATGCAGCGACGTGGTGGGACGGATCCGCGAGCTCGCCTTCGACGGCATGCCGCGCCGGATCCGGTGATCACGGCTCGGAGCGCGCCAATCATCCCGACCGTTGTCGCGAAGGGGTCGCGAGGGCGCTAATCATCGTCGCCTTGATCGGGGCGCGCCATGACGAATTTTGAGCGCGACGAACTGGTCGCTTCGCTGCGGGACTGGTTCAAGGGACGCGGTCTTACTGGTGGTGAGGCCATCGGCATCATGGTGTTGGCGATTGCGGCCGTCACACGCAAGTTTGATGACCCCGAGGTGTTGGTCGACGCAACGATCCGCGGGCTGCGAAGGGTTGCGGCCGACACAACGCCGGAGCCATTGACTGGGTCATCGCGCCGGGCATCGACCGCTCCGATGCCATCGCCGCGTCGGGTCGATCAAAAGTCGCTCATCGCGACGCCGCAATACACCGGCAAGCCATTGACTGGGTCATCGCGCCGGGCATCGACCGCCCGATGAATCCAACGCTGGGTTGCCACCTCCCTGAGCTCCAGGGCATTTCGGTCATGCTAACGTCGTGCATCTGACGGTGATCCGTGTTCGTGAGGCCAGTCAATTCTTCCTGACGGCTCACTTCCCGCTCTTGCGAGCGCATAAATCCAACCACTCGTTCACGCGGCGGATCGGCCGCGCCCCAAACAAACGCGCAAATCGAAAATTACGCAATTAAATTCCGCCGTCCGGGACGTTCCCACGCCTCGCATCTATGCAGGTGAACGCTGCAGAACCCGCGGCCCGAAGAGAAATTGAAAGGGTTACCCGCGAACGCTAAAGACCATTTTGACAAGTGGGTAATGAACCTGAGGCCGGTTAGAGGAAATCGGGAAGCCAAATGGCACGGTTTGAGAAGGGCAGGGCCAAGACAGGCGGGCGGGTCAAAGGCAGCCCAGTAACCAATTCGCTGCTGCTCAAGGATGCCGCGCTTCTGGCGTGCCAGCTTGAGGGCGATATCGACCTGTTGGGCATCGACCTCAAGGACAAGCGCCAGCGCAAATTGCTGCGCGAGCGGTACAAGAAACTAACTCAGGAAGCCGCCGAACGCGGCGGCTTGGTGGGTTATTTCCGCTGGGTAGCCAGAGAGCACCCCACCGCCATGATGTCGTTCTTGGGGCGGTTGCTGCCGTTCCAAGTCAAGGTCGATGCGCACAAGACCGTGGAATACCGTTCGGTCGAGGAAGTGAAACGCGACATCGTCATGGCGAAGTTGCCGTTGCGGCGCATCATCCCGTTGCTGTTGGATATCGCCCGCAGCGGACCAGCCAGCAATAGCCAAGATGCTGAAGAGCGCTAACAATGATTAGCGTGCCTGTACGAGCCAGCCAAACCATCGGACAATAGTCTGCCACCTCAGGGAAGCAACCCAGATCGAGTTAGCGTGCCACTGCCGACGCAGAAATCCGCAGCGGGAAGCTTTAAGCAAGGGAAACAGCCAACAGGTCCGACATAAGGTCGGTGACGCTAGAGATCAGCTTCGAGGGTCATGGTTTCGCGGTTGTCCATCTCGATTGGCTCGATGGCGCCGCATGATGGCGTTCAGTGGGGTGACGTCTCAATGTGAAGAACGCGGTTTTCGAAGATCCGCGGGGACGAACTTCGAGATCGCCATCGCCGTCGTCCCCGGGCGCAGATGCACGCCCTGCCGGTGGACGACTTCTTTGCCAAGGGCCGCGTGCGCGAGGACGGCCGCCTGCTCCACGATTTCTTCCTGGCGGAGGTGAAGGCGCCGAGCGAGTCCATTGCGCCGTGGGACTACTACAAAATCCGTCGCATCATCCCGGCGCAGGAGGCGGCCCAGCCGCTCGCGCAATCGAAGTGCGCGCCCATCGGAGATCATTTCCGACAGAAGCGGCTCGTGGAGGGGGCGTTAGAGCCTGACGAGCGGCTCGCCGTTGACGATCGTTGCAATTTCTACAACAAACCCGGCCGCCACCAGGCCAGAGCGGCGAAGGTTGCACAATCTTTAGTTGTATGATTGCCCTCTAACAGCCCTCTG
>CAVREN010000069.1:0-79758 GCA_963720115.1 uncultured Alphaproteobacteria bacterium | reverse complement strand
GCCGCAACGCTTGCTCCTGCACCACCATCCAGTTCACGCTGTTCTGGACCCAGCATCAGCGTTGGGAGGGAACCGACTTCTCGGTTGAAGATCGTGGCACGCAAATGAGCCGCCGCCTGTCTACGAGCGCGGCTCGCGCGCGGATCGCAATATGCTAAGCGGGCACGCTGGACTCAGTCACAACTCGTTTGGCGGTGCGAATCCCGAACCAGCTTTACGGTCGGCACCGCCGCAGTGCGACTTACCTGAGACAGATCATTCGTACCTTCGCAAAGCGGCGTAACGTTGCGGATTGAAGCGCAATAGCGGCACCTCGTGGACGTGCGGCTGCGTCAAGCCTTGCGATTATGGACGGGCGCTTGCTCGTGGCGTTCGGCTGACCCTGTCGTGACTACCGAATACCTGCCGTAGACAATGCGACGCCGGTCACTACCATGGTTCGCCACAGACGCCGGAGGCGCGGGCTCCGGCGATGCCTTCAAAGCCTTCACGAGGTCCCGGGCTTCTTCGGTCAAGGGTGCTCGCGATGAACAGTCCAATGATCGCCAGCGGCAGACCCAGGAAAAACAGCGCCACAAAAGCGCCGATAACCATGTTGAGCAGCTGCCGCCCACCGCTTTGGAGCGTAGCTCACAATAAGGGGATCAGGTTACTTCATTTCAGCGGCTTCGACATTGAACAGGCGAAAATCGGCATATTTGCTGCCTTCCTTTTCTACCCAATCTTTGAGACCGCCGTTCCACACTTTATCGAAGGCTTCTGCGCCACCATCGTATCTGATGAGAACATAGCGATTAGGCGGGGGTGCGCCGATAATTGTCTTGGTTTTGTTGTAGCCGCCGGCCACGTATTTACCGCCGCCGTTCTTGATTATCTCCAGAGCCTTGGGCAGAATCTTGTCATAGCTGTCCTTGTCCTTCACATTGATCTCAGCTACGGCATAGATCGGAGCGGTAACTTGAGCATAGATAGACGCCCCTCCAGCCCCAATCAACAAGCTGACCGCCGTGAGAGCGGATGTCGCTAGATACTTACGCATTGCAGTTTCCTTTCAACGTGCTCTCCAGTGTTGACCCGGTAGAGAGCGAGCCCGGGAGCCTTCAAGTCTTGGTCAGCGCAATGAGCACGCTTGGCGGCTAATCGCCGGTATCAACCAAACTCAGCGACGATATCATGGTTTGCAAATCATCGAGGCGCCTGTTAGTCGCTGCCGCGCCTCAAGCGACTAATCGCGACGGGAAAATGTCCTTTCCTGTCTTGGTATCTTTTATTGCAAGAGAGACTGTGCAATTCGGGCAGTGCCAAATATGAAAAGCGTGTCTATCGGTCCAGTACTCAGCCCTTTAAGGGCGCAATCTGCTCAGTGCCACATTGAATGCATCTTATGCCAAAGCTGAAACGACGAGGGGATTGTATCGTCGTCATGGTAACCTCCTAATTTGCCTTCGACATAGAGTGAAGAAACACTAACATTATTGCAGTTGGTTTCGCCGTGAATTTGATTTGGATCAACGAGCAGGGGAACGATCTAAATCAGCACATTCCACCACGACATGAAAAATGTGGGGAAATCCCATGGAAGAGTGGCAATCGTCACGTAGTTGGTGCAAAGCCGCGAACTGCCTGTCAGCAGGTCGCATTGGCCGAAATCCAAGAAGTGGTGTTAAGGTCGGGGTGCGCGACAAGAGCGTTCCTGTCTTCAGGCCGAGCAAAGAAATGGGCAGACGCCTCAACCCCGTCGGCTTCGATACCAGAATCATCAGAATGGACTTCTCGGCGCAGCGGATAAGGGCTCCGTCTGGTAATCCGCTCTTTCCGGTGTGGCGGGAGCACTGGTTGAGATTGCGCCGCGGCGGCCGACAGAGGTCACCGAAGCGGATACGACTTTTTCTCCTAAGACGGCGCCAGTAGCTGGATTCACATGATGGATCTGACGGCACGCCGGACAGGTCACCGGTTCACAGGTGTGCCGGTCCTCGGAGGTATCTTCGGCGGAGAAGCCCTGAACCGGGTATCCAAGTCGACAATCGTGTGTGCTCCAGGTCACAGCCCCCTCCTCTCGATGGGTATCAAATACGGGTCGTTGACCCACGCGGGAGGACACAATGCTGCGAGCAACACCTAACACCCAGCATCCTCGCAAATGGGCGATGGCTTTGCATCGCGAGATGCAAATGGCGATTGGACAGCAGCTTCGAGATGACACGGTTTACGCTAGCCCGGCCATAGATGTAATCTCTCCCACGTTTTCCCTCTGTGTTGTTCGAACTCAGAGGTCGAGCGATGCCAACAAGAACCTTATGTCCTAAATGCCATGGCCAGAGGACAATTGCCTGTCCTGTCTGTAGTGGCTTAGGCGGCAGGTCCTTCTCAGGTGTCATCGTCGGCATCTGCGGGCAGTGTCATGGAAGCGGCCAATGTCGCTGTGATGTCTGCAGCGGTGCAGCAGAAGTTGACCCCGACACACTTCAACGATGGACTGCCGAGCAGCACTCCGCCCGGTGAGCGGGCGGCGTACAGCGGGTCGTCGGTTTCTTCGAGGGGACCAGTTGTCGGGCATCTCAGCCAGCAGCCCTTGGGACCTCAGCAAGGTAGCGCCAAACTGGCTTACCTATCAGCTCGAAGTGATGAGCGATCTCCACTAAGCTAGGATCATCGCTAATCAATAGGCATCCGTCGTGCTTTAAGTACTCCTGCATGAGCTTGGGGAAAGTCCAGAACTGGCGCGGGCCCTGTGCTGGGCTGACGCCACCTTCCCTGGCCTGCTCGGCAAGTTTGTCATAATCATTAGCGAGTTTGAGGATCCGCGCCCGCGCCTGAGCATCGCTCATCCAATCGGAGAGTGCTCTTATCTGAGCAGCCCGGTCGCGCCAGTGCCTCGCATCGTTCAAAAGCCGAGCCGACATCACGTAACCCTCTTCGGCCCCGACGGGTCAAGGTTCGCAAGAGTTTGTGACGTTGACGTGACAGCTCAAGGACATTGGGCCGCCCATGACAGCCATCCTAACTTCTCTTTATGTCTCAACGATCATCCTCGTCGGTGCGTTCTTGTTCAGGGCGGTCGAGTGGCTCGAACCAAATCGTCGCCTTGCCATCGTCCTCAAATGCGCCATCCTCGCAGCAGGCGGAGCGTAATCGCAAAGCAACTATTGCCTTGAGGGTTCTGGGGCGGCCATACCGATCGTTATGGGCCCATCGATTTTCCACATAATTTGCGAAGCAGCTCTGCGAGCGCGAAGGCGAGCAGATTTTGGGGGTGCCCCCACGCGAGCGGCCCTCCAACACAAACGCTCCGTCGACAAAGCAGGCCAGACGATCCTGCAAATGCTCCACAGAGCGGCCGGTGTTGCGGAAGAAAACAGCAGACACGCGCTGGAGACGGCGCAGAAGCTCTCGCATCAGCTGCGGGCGGCCGAAGATCGGATTGCGGAGCTGGAAGCGGAGGTCACTGCTTATCAGGAAAGAGCCGAGCGGGCCGAGCAGTGGCTCCATCGCGTCTACACGGAGATTGAAGATCGATTTCTTCAGCAGAGCGACAGCCGCCGCGCCATGAATGGCGCGCCGCAACGACCGCAGAATCAACGGCGGTCGCGTTAGCCGTCGCGCTTGCGGGCCCCGTCGACACTCAGTAGCTGGATTACGAGCCAACCTTTACGTGGTGGCGGATGCCGGAAGACGGCGCACACCAAGAGTGATGGCTGGATTTGCAGGCGTAGTTCATTGCCGCCAAAGCGCTGCCAGTGCCAAGAACGACCGCCATAGCAAGTGCAATAACCAATGGGGTCTTCATGGCGAAACTCACTACGATCCGGCCCCCTAGCCGTCAGTTAATCGAGTACCCGATGAACGCGCGGTGAACATCGGTGCCGGGTTGTGGTCGCATCTCGATCTCGTTCGCCCGCACTACGACTGCGGCCTCTTCAGCAGCTCCGGCATCTTGGCCATGTTGATGGCGATGCGCCTCGCCTCATCGCGCGTGAGCAGATTGGCGGCGACTCGGCGACCCGGCTCGTCCTAAGCAGCGCCAAAACTTCGATTAATCGCTAAGCGCCAATTACGACTGCGTGTGGCCATCAGTCCGTCTCGTACTTAAACGAGAGCGCGACCCGGGTGCGGAACGCGGTGACCTTCCCATTGTCCACTTTCATATCCATCTTGGTGACCTCGGCCACGCGCAGATCACGCAGCGAGCCGGCGGCTGTCTCCACCGCCTTGATACCGGCATCCTCCCACGATGTCTCGCTGACGCCGACCACATCGATAACGCGATAAACGGTCTCCGATTGCTTCTTCGCCATTGGAGCCTCCCACTTGATTATCTTACGGCACGCGCTGCTGTTTGCTCGCGCGTCGTTGAGTTTACGCTAGTCGGCTACTGCGAGCCATGCCCTCGGTTCGCTCGCGGGTTGGCTTGCCGGCGATCAATTCAAAGACGCGGCTCAGCTTTTCGAGCCCGCAAGTGCTTCGTGCCTATTGGCGCACTCTCTTTCGCTGGGGTGCCTTAACAGCTTCGGCAGCTTGGCCATCTTGATGGCGATGCGCCGCGCTTGATCGCGGGTAGGAGCTGCCGGTTCTCACCGCAAGCAAAGCACCGTTGTTGTGAAGTCCCCACAGCTCCGAGTACGAGGAACAAGGCGCTGTGGGGGTACTTCTCGCAAGACCACGGTGATACACTGGGGGCGAAACTCACCGCGTCTGTGCAGGAGTTCAAACGGCCGTTTGAGTCAGAAATTAGATCGTAGCTTCATCGGCGCGCATGGCAGGTGCGCACCCAAGCAAGGCGTGGCCGCTTTTAGGTGCATTGGGTGCCATTGCCTATTGGCGCATTACTAAAGATTAATGCGTGGGTTAGTTTGCTTCGCTGAACTGCCACGCTACAGAGACGCCGTTCGACCAATAAACTTTAGTCCTGGCGCCGCCGGGACTTTTTTGACTGCCTTACAGCGAGATTGCTTATGAAAGGCAAGACCGTTGTCCTAACAGGTGGCACATCAGGAATTGGCGAAGTCGCTGCGGAAGCACTCGCTCAGATGGGCGCCCGTATCGTCTTGGTCGCGCGGAACAAGTCGCGCGCGGAAGCGACCTTGGCGCGGCTCCGTAGAAGCGGAGCCGGTGTCGCCCACTCCGCATATTTTGCCGATCTCACGCGCTTGGCCGAGATGAAACGTGTGGCTGCCGAAATCGCTGAGCGAGAGCCGCCTATCGACGTTCTGATCAACAATGCGGGAGGACTGTTCGGCACGCGACGCCTGACGGAAGATGGGCTTGAATACACCTTCGCGCTGAATCACATGTCTTATTTTGTTGTGACGGAGGGATTGCGCGAACGGTTATTAGCCTCGGGAGCCGCACGCATTATCAACACGGCCTCCGCAGCGCATCAGGGCGCCATTCTTGATTTCGACGATCTTCAATCCGCGAAGAGCTTCAGAGCCACGAGGGTCTATGGCTGCTCGAAGCTATGCAACATCCTGTTTACGCGCAAGCTTGCTCGGCGCCTGCATGGCTCCGGCGTGACTGCGAATTGTCTGCATCCCGGTTTCGTCGCGACACGCTTCGCCGATGAAAGCGGCGGTTTGATCTCGCGCTTGGCTTGGCTGGCAAAGTTTTTCGCAATATCCCCCGCCGAAGGCGCTCAAACGATCATCTATCTCGCGTCCTCGCCAGAGGTGGCCAATGTGACCGGAAAATACTTTTACAAGTGTCGTCCGACCACGCCGTCGGCGCCGGCGCTGGACGACCGTGCTGCTTTGGCGTTGTGGGAGCGCAGTGCGGCTTTGGCAGGTATGAAGGAATAGCGGACGCGCTCACTTAGATAGGCGCACGGCTGACCCACGCAGCGATTTCAGAACGTACTAAGGCGGCTCTAGCAGCCGCCAAGGCGCGGGGAACGCGGCCGGGCACGCCCGAACCCCGGTGCCGCCGTGAAGCGCATGCGCGTGGCGCAAGGCCCAAGCGGCACAATTTGCGGCCAATGTGCTGCCTTTCGGGAGGTCCAGACTGCCGGGCCCACGAGCTACAATGCGATTGCCGGGCAGCTCAATCGCCCGCAAGGTCGCCACCGCCAACGGTGGACGGTGACGGCATGTGCAGGTGCGACGGCAGTCGAAGACGATGGCGGATTGAACGCACAACCCCTAATGAGGCGCAATATCACCGCGAATTTTTCTTTCTAAGCGCTCTCGCGCGTGCGCGAGAAGGTCGCGGGCCTCATGCGTCACGCGCTCGTAGCTCGCGGCACTTACTCTATCAACCAACGTCAGCAACGACCGAGCGGTAGTCCGACTGAGAAAGTGCCCTTCTCCAAGCTGCGCGCAGCTTAAATTCAAGCTCAGCAAAACCACCGGATGTGCTGCGAACGGCGTTGATGAGCGCCTCTAATTCCGCTTCTGTCAGATGCATCTCCAGGCTCTTGCTTCTTTCCATCCCTTACTCTCTGCATTTTTATGCGCGGGTAGATGACCGGAAGAGCACGCGCTATCAGAAGACGCTAGTGAGCTCCGACGTTAACGTTACACGCCGCACTACGCTTATCGATTGACGCGCCGCAACAAACAAAGACAACGACACAAATGTTGCATCGCACTGCGACCGCATCGCAGCAAAAGTCTTCAGTAGAAAATGTACGTCTGAGCGATTATCTCACGTGAGCGCGGCTACAGAAAAAGAGGCTGCGAGGCCAGCAAACGATAGTGCAACAAAAGCAAGAACACGCGAGAGAACGATCATGGAAACGCCCGCCGAACAAGCACCCACCTCTTGCAGCGATTTAGTCATGCGCATCCGCAAATTGCGCTGGGTGGGATTGGAGGAGAAAGCGGAACAGCTGGAAAAGGAGTTGGAGCAGTGCGCGGTCACCGACCGGGTAAGCCCGATACAAAATGACACGGACTAATACAAACGAAATGCAAGGACCGGCTCATCGAAGGTGCTGCTCCGCGAGTTGATCCCGCAGCGCGACGTCGAGAGGGGGGCGCCTGCGAACGCGACTGCGCTTTCTACGGGAGGAAAGATGGGCAGGTACGTGCTCGTGGTTGCTCTGTTGGTTGGCCTTAGTGATTCGGTCTTCGCTCGTGACGACGGGCGTTATGCCAATGACCCGCTTAAGTACTGGTTTGACAATCTAACCAGTAGCAACGGCAATTGCTGCTCGTTCGCCGATGGCCTTTCAATCAGCGACGTTGATTGGGACTCTAAGGACGGTCACTACCGAGTGCTGTTACACGGCGAATGGATCAACGTGCCGAGCTCATCAGTCGTGACCGAGCCGAATCGTTACGGTCCAGCAGTTGTCTGGCCCTACATGGACAGCAACGGTAACATCTACATTAGATGTTTCCTGCCTGGAACCGGTGCGTAGAGCGTGCGCTTTGATAAGCGCGCAAGCGTGCCTTGGCAACCGCAACATCAGCTACACTGTGATGAAGAAGTTGTTGCTGCTCGCGTTCATAGCCGTCGCATGTGAAGCAATGGCACAGGATGGGCAATGTGTCCGTGAACGCGCCGCAATGGTCGAAACTATTCGAGCCTACGCGCGATCCGAAGTCGATGTATTGGGACCGCAAGGCGTATCGGAGCGGGTCCTGGAGGTTATGGGGCAGGCGGAACGCCATCGGTTTATCCTCGGGGGTTCTTGTTCGGTCGCATACATGGACGCGCCGGTTCTCATCGGCCACGGCCAGACAATGTCGCAGCCGTTTATAGTCGCCCTGATGACCCATCTCGCTGCGCTCAAGTTCGACGATACGGTGCTGGAAGTCGGCACAGGTTCAGGCTACCAGGCCGCAGTATTGGCCCGTCTGGTTCGAAAGGTCTGTACCGTTGAGATTATCCCACCGCTGGCCGAAGCCGCTGCGAAGGTATTGAGAGAACTCAGCTACGACAATGTGAATGTCAAGTTCGGCGACGGTTATCTTGGATGGCCGGAATGTGGTCCTTTCGACGCAATGATTGTGACGGCCGCTCTTGACCATGCCCCGCCGCCGCTGATTGAGCAGCTCAAAGTGGGCGGTCGGCTCATCATGCCGCTGGGGCCTGCTCGTGCGCCACAGCAGCTCACCGTTATCGAAAAAATCGCACCGAGTGAGACACGGATGCGCTCCATTATCCTCGTAGGCTTCGTGCCCTTTACCCGATCCCAGGATTGAAGGCTGAGGACAGCACCACATGCGCGTGACCCGTAAAGCGCAAGCAGAGCAGTTCGCTCAACTTCTGCAAGTGAGAAAATGAAGCAGCAGCAAACGCAACGGCTACAGCTGTATGGTTTGGTTCGAAGCTTGAGCTATGTCGTTCGTCTCAATGACCTCAAGGCCGCGCAAAACCCGTGGTTTCGAAGAGGCCGGGTCCAAATCATAATCTGAAGCCGATATCCAGACGAGACGATCGTTGCAGCAGTTTTTGGCCGAAAAAGAGCGGCGCTGGAACTTTTGGCCGTGGTACCCGGTCCTCTTGTGGCTGTTTGCTACGCGGGCCCCAAGGCGCAGCGATTTCCGTTTCCCGCCGCCGTTAACCGATACGCAGGCAATCTGGCGCTCGTACTTTGATCGTTCGCCGAGCGATCGTGCACAGCGGCCCGCGATCGAGACTATCCTGCTTCCGGCATTCAGTCTCGTTGACAATCTCACCGTCTACTACTGGTTGGTTTATCGTGGCGCCTTCGTCTTCACTTCCCTTTTCGCGGCCGTGGCCGTCGCATTGCCACTGGCCGGAATTTTCGCGCATGACACCAGGGTCAAGAGTTATCTCGTATTCGCGGAGCTCTTAATCATCATCGCCATTCTCGTCACCTGGCTACGCGGCTATGGTGAAGAGTGGCATCGGCGCTGGCGCGAATACCGTCGCCTGGCAGAATGCCTGCGCCACATGCGCTTCCTCGCGCTGCTCGGCCGCGAAGGTCCGATCGGCCGTCCTGGACGCAACCTCGATGTTGGCGAGCAGGACTGGGTGACTTGGTACGCCTGGTCGCTGCGGCGCCTACTGCCCCTCCCCGACAACGCGGTCGATGCGGCTTATCTTGCGGCGATAAAGCAGATGGTGCGATCGGCAGAAATCGCCGGGCAAGCTGACTATCACGGCGCCAACCGCGTGAGAATGGCGAAGATCGATTCCCGCATGCGTCGCACCGCAGAGGTCTTGTTCGGCATCGCAGCGGTTGTTTGTGCTGTGTTCCTTTCCATGGTTTGGTTCCCAGAACTACTCGATGCTCAAGCACACCGCGATTTGATTCTCGCCGCTTTCACGTTCCTCACCGCGCTGCTGCCGGCGCTGGGTGCGGCGCTCGTATCGATCCGTGTGCAGGGCGATTTCAAGACGCGTGCCGAGCAATCGGAAAGGACCGCGATACGGTTGGAGGCGATCGACAACATTTTGGCTGAGGAGCCGCTGAGTTTCGCTCGCCTCGCCGACCGTATGGAAAAAATATCCGATGTCATGATGGCCGACCTGGAATGACAAACGGTGTTCCGCACGCGGCCTGTCTCTTTGCCGGCATAATGTGAAAGAACGGAACGCCACTCGGTTCGATGAGCTTCCGGGGTGGCCGGTTCGATCCGGCCAAAACCCTCGAATTCTGGACGGCCTCTCCGCCGCGTGTCCGCGGCGGGTCGTCCCGGAACAACACCCCGGCACCTCCGCTCGGCAAACCGCAACTGGAACACCACCGAGAACCGGAACGACGATATCGGCTTCCGTGTCGCCCGTGCGTTTTCCGCCGGAGCCGGCGCGATCACGGTCCCGCCGGGTATGCGCTAAGGTCCAGGGCTCTCCATGATGAGCACGGTTGGGGCCGAGAGAGCGCCCGATACCGCGGCGGCGCCGGGCGTAGGAGACGCATAGGGTCCGACCGGCCGCCGGTCTATTCAGCCGTGACCAAAATCTGCGCCGGCCAAGCATGCGTTTTGCTGCAGATGCTCACGGCAGAAATTGTGCATTGTGCAGATGCTATGGGGCCGGCGGCGAAGGTAGGGCACCTTTGGCGCTCTGAGCAGACTGACGGAGCGCCCCCATGTCGCAGCCTTTTGACGCGAGCAGGTCCCTCACTTCCCTCGAGCAGGATAGCACAATCATCGCTGTGATCGAGATGAGCCAAGCGAAGTGGCTCGTTGCAGCGGTTGTCCCCGGCGTCGAGCGCCAGCCTCTCAAGCGGCTCGATGCCGACGAGGCGGCGCTGTTGAAGCTCCTGCATCGTTGGCGCAATGAAGCCGGTCAGGCCGGGCGCGAGATCAAGCGCATCGTTGTCGCTTATGAGGCCGGACGTGATGGCTTCTGGCTGGCGCGTTGGCTGCGGGTACGCGGTGTTGAGGCTTACGTCATTCACCCCGCGAGCATCGCGGTGTCGCGCGAACATCGACGCGCAAAGACTGACCGCCTCGACACGGAACTGCTGCTGCGCGCTTTTCTCGGCTGGCTGCGCGGCGAGAAGCGCCATTGCAGCATGGTGGCGATCCCAACGGTTGAGGAGGAGGACGCAAGACGGCCGAACCGCGAGCGGGGCAACCTGGTCACTGAGCAAACGCGGATCGTGAACCAAATCAAGGCTATCCTCACCCGCTTCGGCATTCGCACTTTTCGGCCGACGCTGCGCAAGGCCGAGGAACACCTCGAAGGTCTGCGTACAGCGGAAGGGCTACCTTTGCTGGAAAACACACGCGCGGAGCTGCGCCGCCACCTTGCGCGGCTACATGTCGTGCGCGAACAGATCCGCGCGATCGAACAGAGCCGGCTGGGTAAGCTCGCAATGACTTCAGAGAAAGGCCGTCACGCGATGGTACGGCTCATTGCGCGCGTCGTCGGCGTCGGTGTGGAGACGGCGGACATGCTGGTCAATGAGGTCTTCTCGCGTCACTTGCGCGATCGCAAGGCCGTCGCTCGCTACGCCGGCCTCACGGGCTCCCCGGATGAGAGCGGCAAGCGCCGGCGTGAGAGGGGTCTTGCGCGCGCCGGTAACGCTCGCGTTCGGTGCGGCATGATCCAATTGGCGTGGCGTTTTCTCAGGTTCCAAAAGGACAGCGCCCTGACCCAATGGTTTCAAGCCCGCACGGCCGATAAGCGCGGCAGCACGCGCAAGACGATGATCGTGGCGTTGGCACGAAAGCTGCTCATTGCCCTCTGGCGTCTTGTCACGATGGGCGAACTGTCGGATGGCATCGTCTTGCGTCCGGCATCATAAGCGACGATTGCAAAGCGAAGGGATAGACAAACAGGATAACGAGATTGGCGGCCCATACTCGGGTCTGCCGATGACGATCCGAGGTGGCGGTGATTCCGTCGTAAAAACCATGGCTTTCAAGCCGTTGTGCAGAATGGACCCGCCGCCCCGGAGCTTCGCCGCCGATGCGCATGACTGCATCATGGTGCGATCCTCACGGATCAACCGAATACAAGGTTGTGGCGCGATCTCCGCGCCCGCTGGCGAGCTCCCCTCGAATTGTCGTCGTTTGGCCGCACTGCAGGGAAAGCTCGACCAACCTAGCCTGCCGCCGTGCTCGTGACCGTCAAGGGCAAGTCGCTTCGCGATGGCCTGCAGCCACCCTTGACCGTCACTGCGCGCGGCAGCCCATCACAAGGTAGGTCGGGACGAGGAGATGGTCGCCACCTGGGTCGAACAAGGAGATGGGAAGGATCGAAGATCAAGCTTGACAGTAATCGCCTCATACAAGGTTTTCGGACGCCGGCGTTGATGAGCGAGTTGCACGCTGAAGCGGGCGGCGTCCGAAAAGCGCCAAGGCACGAAATCGCGGTGGAGCATGTGACGGCGGTGCCGCGAGCACTATGGGGATTTGGTCGTCGCGGCTAGCTTAATGAATTTGCATTGAAGGGCTTGGTAGGATCGTTCTGCTGGGGAGTACGGCGATTGGCGTGCCGGCGATGCGTTGCGGCGCGACGTTTTCGGTGTGAAGGCGGAGAAAAATTGCAGCCTGGCGCGAGCGCGGGCTTTGCCGGTCGAGGCCTGCGAGAGCGGTTGGTGTGAGTACGATCGTCGATCAACGGTGACGGGGTCATGAGGAGTTGATCCTGATCGATGCCGGAGTGTGCTTGGGCTGACAACCGCGCGCGAAAGTCTCGATGATGATCATGCCGCCACCGCAGCATGGGCACGGCTTTGACAGAGCGCGGGGCTGATCGGATTCGGCGGCGAAGGAGATTTGAAATGAGAAATCTGCTTGCTTCTATGCTGTTTGGTCTGCTGGCGCTTCTAGGTGCCACGCAGGCGCAGGCTACCTGCGGCTCTGGCGGCGGCACTTGTTATGCCATTGGCGTGACCGGCACGGTTAACTGGACATCAACATCGAATTGGTCCGCGAGTAGCGGCGGGGCGTCTTGTACCTGCGTACCGGCCACCACGGATGCTGTTCTGAGCGGCAGGCCATTCTGACGGAACCAGCGCCAGGTCACAGGCGTTGGTGGTGGTACTCTATATACGTCTGCTTAGACTTAGCCCCGGCCAGAAGCGGAAAGCTGGTCGGGGCTTTTCATTGACTCTCGCCCGGCATTCGGAGTGAATGGTGATAAGAGGGTTTTCCAGTGACCCTCACGAATCGCAAACACTGACTAGCCCCGGTTGGCAGCCCCCATGCTGGCCGGGGTTTCCGTTTGACTCCCGCTGATCATTCGGACTGAATATCCGGTCCCCGAGTGGGGACGGTAGCGAAATGTCCATGACGTAGCCCCGGTTCCCTCTGGCCGGGGCTTTTTGTTTGACACTCGCAGAGGACTCAGCCCTGAATAGTTAAGTCTCGACACTACTCGCGTGGGATAAAGACTTAGCCCCGGTCGTGCTCCAGTGCGGCCGGGGTTTTTCATCCGGCCTGGACGAGACAAGGGCGACTGTTGAGGGTGGCCCGGACTCACTTAAGAACACGCAACGCCTGGATAGCTTCGTCACTGACGGCGTTGCGGGCAACGAGAAGACTGCAATCGGTATAGTCCATCAGGTAGGCACCCTTCGGTCCTGACCACCAGCGGTCAAATGCGCTCTGCCGGCGATGGCCCACCACGATGAGATCGGCTCGACTTGCCTAGCGAACTTTCCGATTTCTTCGGCCGGCTGGCCTCGGACCAGCTCTGCAACGGGGTCAAAGCCCAGCTTTCTTAGTCGGGCAACCCCTTCATCGAGTATTTCCCTGAAATCCTCTTCCATCTGAACGGTTGCGCCAGCGAGGGTCACCTCGGACAGCAGCAGCGTACCCGTGTCGGTAAGTACAGATAAAAGAAAGACCTCAGCGCCGCATTGCTTTGCCAGCAGAGCTCCTTCGCGAAGAGCAGTGCGGCCCTCTACCGAACCGTCGTATGCGAGTAGAATCCGCTTGTACATATTCGGCCCTCCCTCACCCCCTGGGGTCGAATGATAAAGCATCTTGGAGAGCAAGCGCGACCCTACGGACTCCGCTGGTGCATTTCAGCGCCTCTTCGCTATCACCCTAGCCACCAGGGCTAGAAACGAACTCAGCCCTGGCCGTGGATTTCGTTTTGGCCTGTCGGAGAAACCTGACAAGCGGACGGCACAAAAAGACGGCCCCGAGGGATCCGAGGCCGTCAGAGTTAGGGCCGTGCAAGGGATCGGGGTGAATGACGGAAGCCCGGTCCTGCATGCCGGTTCAACTCATCAACGGGCGGCGGGTTTCCTGACAAATCGGGTCGGCTGAACCAAAGGAGATTGGGCTATGATCGGATATGGACCACATTGCCTTTTTCTTTATCGTGGGCCTGGGCTGCGCGCTCATCGGCTGGGCAATGGTGGTCCTCACCTCCCGGCTTGAGCGCTTGCGCCAGGAACGCCATGCCGAAAGATATAGGGAGGATAGGGGCACGCCTGAGCTGCCGCGGTGGGCTCAGATTGTGCGCTCGTGGTTTGTGCCGTAGCGGCGGGCCAGGATGCCCCATGCTCGACTCAGCCACCGCCTATTCCAACGCAGAGCTGGGTGAAAAGTAGCTCGGTTTTTGCGGTGTGTTGGTATTTTGTAACAAAGTGGCCATTAGCCTGCTCGACGAATCCATTGGCTATCAGGCGATCGAGAGCCAGCCGTTTATCTGCATCGAGATTTTCGGCCCGTTTCACGCTCCACCCAGCGACGATATCGCAAAGGATCGCCAATTCTTCGTTGGTGACGGTGACGGCTTCTGTCATTTGACTGCTCCATACGACCTCCCGCCCGTCCGGTTTGGATCTACTTTAGGTCCCTCGCTGGCACGGGAAGTGCCGCGGATCACACCCAATCGTCGGCCGGTGGAATGCCCCACCGTGATTGAGCGGAGTCCGCTGGTGAGTCTTAGCGAATCCCAGTCCCGCCCGTACTGGCTGTGGTGGCAAGCTACCGGCGACTTTTTTGACGAGCGGCGCCAGTGGTTTGCTTATCGTGGCAGCGTGATAACCGTCACATCATTGTCCCATCACGAACGCGCAGCTAGGCTGCTCTTTCTTTCAACGCCAAATTTCCTTCCGGGAGGAATGACAATGCGCATGATGCTCAAGTTTACGCTTCCAGTTGAGAGGGGAAATGCAGCGATTAGCGATGGCATGATCGCAAAAACGGTGGAGTCGATCATGAACCAACTCAAACCTGAAGCCGCTTATTTTGCGCCAATGGACGGCAAACGTGCTGGCATGGTGTTTTTCGATCTTGCCGATCCCTCACAGATAATCGAAGTAGTCGAGCCGTTATTCCTAAATCTAAACGCCACAACAGAGCTGATGCCGGTTATGAACGCTGACGATCTGCGCAAAGGGCTCGCAAAAGTTTCCAAGCGGTAGTAGCTGGCTGTCAGCTAGAACGTGATTGAGTCACTGGATACGGTCGTGGACCATGATGGTGACCACGCCCACGGTGAGCTTCTTTTGGCACCTAATTGCCCTGATGGCTCGGTGGGCTGACGGAAGGTCCATAAGCAACCCGACTCGAAGGATCGCTGCGCAATATGGCTCGAACACCATTCCGATTTGACGACTGTGTGACTAACCGGTGACAGTTCTTTCACTGGTGTTTGCTATAATCCAAATTAGCTAGGGTTTCCCGTCGATGCCTCTATCCCGCTCGCGTGGGGTTGACGTGATGACGCACAAATTTCCAACCAAGCCTGACCTCACGCACACTGACCGCTACGACCGCTTTGTTGCGATGACGCAACAAATAGGGGCTTTGGCCAACCTGAAGAATTTCGAGAAGGCATTCCAGAAGGCATTCAAAAGCGCATTCGAGAACGTCGACTGCTCGAGGGGACCGGCCGGACATCGAACGAACGGTGCCGGCGAGCGCCGCCACACCGAGCGCAACTGAACTGAACAACCGGGGTTATTCATGGCGTGAGCTTCGGTGCCGCCTGAGCGCCGAGCAATCCATCCCCGCTTCGAGCCTTGTTTGCCACGCGGCGCCAGCGAGCCGCCGGCCGGGGCCCAGCTGGAACTGGCGCTGACCATGAAAACATTTGTATTGATCGTGACCTTCGCCGCTACCATTGACCTCATCGGCGACGCGCGTACTGAGCGCATCGCCAGTTTCGACGATTATCAGGCTTGTGTATCAGCCGGACGGACGCTGTACTCCCAGCAGCATTGGGAATGCGTGCCGGAGAACTAGCAGCAAGGAAGTCCTGGCCGCAGGTAAGGGTTTGAAGCCCCGCGTTCGCACCCACCCGCGGATGGCCGCGGGGCTTGCTCATTGGGAAAGAATACCCGGGTATTCCATCCCCCCACTGCCAAACGCCCAAACGGAGTTTTGGTTCCGGCATTCGCGCTCGAGGACCTTACAACCGCGCACCCGCGAATCCACGGCCACGGCTGAGTCATTCTCGGGCCGTCAGTAACCGATGCCGCATGGCGCTTAACCACCTTCGGTATCGGCTCCGGGTGATCGAAACGCATCGCCGTAGCTTTGCCTAAGAACAGGCCCGCTGACTTCTGGAAGGAGCGCGGCAGCAGCGTAGCTCAAGCCTTATCTCGACCCTCTCAGAAGGAAGGGACACTGTGACCACGATTCCTGCGATTCACGGTTGAACCGGCAAACCAGCGATGGCTCGTTGGACTTCTAACCGAAGCCATGGAGGTTTCAGTGCGTCGGGCGCCGGGTTTTGTTACTGCCAGCCTCCATCGCAGCAATGACGGGACGAAGGTCACGATGTATGCACAATGGCGGAGCATCGATGATTATCAGGCGATGCGTCAGGACCCACTTCCGTTTCTTCAGGAAGACGCTGGTCGATTTCGCTCAACAAGTGGAACGAAGCGCGATGCCGTTCTTTTTGACGATGCCGATGAGCAGGAGAATACCGACGATGGCGATCACGCTGAGATCGTAGTGAGCCGCCATCAACAGAAGCAGCGCCCCGAGGCCGGCCGCCGGCAGGGGCGAGAGGATGGTGACAACCGGCGAGGTGCTTGGGGTTGAGGAGGAATAGGCTCCAGCGTCCTCCTCACTATTCGCTAAGTCGCGCCTCAGCTATGACCCGATCACGTAATCCGGTCGGATCAATCAGGCCATTGCGCGCGAGATCGATGATGCGGGTCGCAATGATCTCGCGGCCATTCTCGTCGCCTGCATACACCCGGAGGGCGATACAGGCTCCCTCGAAGGCTTTGGACATAGCGGCGATCGTCTCGGGACTGAAGGCTCTCTTATCGACCAAATGCTTACGAATGGGCATTCGAGAATGCTCCGCTATTAGCGTTCTTGTGGGGAGCACCGCCGGTCTATGAGGAGTTGACGCCTCTAATAGGGCCGCTGCCGGCACGCGCGTGTGTGGTGATATTCCATGCCTAGAACCTATCTCAAAATCGTCTGAAGAGGACAACGAGGCAGGCGAGCTGGACAAAGCCGAGGAAGTTCTAGAGCGTGGTACTCCCAGCGGACGAGGATGCGACGTTGCCATTTTATCCAGGCGAAGAAGCGCTCGACGAGCCAGCGCCGCATGTAACGGCTTAGCCGTCGCCGATCTTGTGTGGGCGGCTTGCTGCGATTGGAACGATGCGGCGCGATCATCTCAATGCCGTTGTTTCGCAGCTCCTCATCCAGCGGATCGCTGTCATAGGCGCGATCGCCGATCAAATTCTCCGGCTTGGCTTCGATCATGTAGAAGTCGAAGCATAGCTGCACCAAGCGGACTTCGTGATGGTTCGCCGCGTGCGTGCTGACCGAGAGCGGCAACCCATGGCGATCCACAATCGCCATAATTTTCATGCCTTTTCCGCGCTTCGTTGGTCCGATTTCCGACCCGCCACCTTTGGCCATAACGAACGTCGCATCGATGAAGCATTCTTCTTCATCCAGCGCGCCGTTTTCACGAAGCTCGTTGGCAACGTCCGTCAAAATCAGACGCAAAATCTCGTTGCAGCACCAAGTTTGAAAGCGTCGATGCACAGTTTTGTAGTTCGGATAGCTTTGCGGCAGCATGTGCCATTGCGCACCTGTGTTGAGAATCCACAGCACCGCCTCCAGCACATGACGGGTCGGGATCGGCTTGCGTCCAGCACGCCCGTCGGGAATATGCTCCTCCGGAAAATGCTTCCGAATGCGCTCCCACTGTTCGTCCGTCAGCCGAATCATTTCTCATTTATAGCGGATCGACAGCAGTCGGGAATTTTGAGATAGGTTCTAGTCATTTCATTTACCTAACTTTCCATGACGGCTAGGTGACACGCTCTGGATGCTGATGCGGAAGTCTGGCGGCCGGCGGCCGGAGGGTCGCTGACACGCATGGCAGGTACGCAGCACAGGAAGACGCGCTTTTAAGGGCGTTCGCAGTCGTTGCACACCGGCGTATTACTAAAGCTAAATGTGTGCTCATGGATTGTCTCGCACCAATGCCAGTACAAGCTGGAGAATTGCCGGAAATGCGCATTGCAAATTGACTGGTGCGTGCAAGTTATGCCTGCTTAGGTGCAAGTTGAATTTCTCGCAAAGAAGACTGATTTGCCTTAATGAGATTATGGATGAAGCCGAGTTTGCGGATCACCCCTGCTGAAAGAACGAATGGGTAGACGTCGGCCTGACCCATTGTTCGATTAAGACTGTTAAGCGCGAGGCTCAAAGGAAGCCAGGTTTCGACGATGCGATCCATGTGGGGAGCGCTGTAAGGATCGAAATCCACAACAGCGCGCATGTCACCCGTCGTGTCGAGAGCGGGCCAACGATATTCTGAGCCGCCCGTGCAGAAAACCGGAAGAAACCGCTGGCGTGCGAGCGAAGCAGCTGGAGGACCAGGCGTCTCGCGGCACTGATCGCCTGCGATATTGCGGGGACTGTCCAAAACCGATCTCGGCAAACTGAAGCCAAGGGAGATCGGATGACGTCAAGAATTTGGCTCTACTCAACGTCGTCGCGCAACCGAGGAGCGCGGCAATCTTGGTGACTCTCGAGGGAGAGTAAGCGGCGCCGCCCCCAACAAAGCAATCGTTATTTGTTGCCGTGCTCTTCGTGGTGGGCCTTCACCGCCTCTTCAGCGTGGCCGCGCGCATGGATCGCATGCGCCCTCGCTACATGGGCATGGTGCGCCGCTTTCTCGTGTTGTCCTCCCTCGTGCTGCTTTGCTGCTTCATTGTGATGGCGGGCGGCGTGAGTAAGATGTTCGTGCGCCTTCTTGTGGTGTTCGGCAGCTTTTTTCGACATTTCAGTTTCCTCCCGGATCTGCGTCAACGGCGATCGTGATTTTCATCACTCGGATTCGTCCGCCAAAATTCAGACGGCAACGTAAGTGCTAAGCTCAACAAGCCGAGTACAAGCACCGCGGCGAACGCTGCTATCAGTGTCATGGGGCGATAATATTATCGCGCCGGTCAGTGACAGGCCGATGACGCGAATCGATTAGGCTGACGCGCGCCCCTTTGCGCAACAAGGCCGAGATGCGCGACAGGATCCATGACATTCTGATGAACGCGGTCCACCCTAATTCATTTGACAACCTTCTGCGCCAGTGGCCCAAATCCTAGGGCGATTATGTCGATTAGTTTCCACAATGGGAGAAGCTAATGAAGTGGTCAATTCCTGCCATGAGCTTTATGTGGTTCGTCGCTGGTGTGGTGGTCGGCATGGCTGCCCACTCACCGCAGCCTCTCCGTGCTGCCGACCGTTTGGCGGTTTATGCGGTCTATGAAGCCAACGTCACTGATCCCGAAGGTTACAAGAACAACTTCCTGAAAGTGGTCGGGCCGAAGCTGGAGAAGCACGGCATCAAATACCTGGTTCGAGGCGGTGCGCCTACAGCGTTGATGGGTGAGCCTCCGAAAAACCGGCTCGTGATCACGCAGGCCAAAGACATGGATACGGTCATGGCCTTCTGGAACGACAGCAAAGACGATTTCCAGAACATCGCTACCAAGTACGCAAATGGCATCAGGTGGTATGCCGCCGCGGGCCTTGAGCAATAGACTGTAGGCCATTCGTTGCCTTGAACCGCTGCCTGTCCCGGGGATTACGCGACGACGAAGAAGCACGCCGCCTGCGCCTCCTATTAACGGCCTCGAAATCTGTATGGCTTCTCATGCAGCCAAATATAATTATTGTCGACGAGCTTGACGCGGTGATCGATGCATCTGCCCCACCAAGTAAGTTTGCAGGCGCACTAACTACCGAGCCTACAGTTTGCCGGCAGGGCTATGGTGACCTCGCTGCCGCGTTCAGGGATGCCACGGCCGTCGTCGAGCTCGACCTCTCCATCGGCCGCCATTCGGGCGTGCCGTTGGAGACGCGGGGCGCGATTGGCCGCTACGACGCTGCACGCGACGTGCTCGAACTCCACGGCGCCGCCAAGGTACCACACAAAAATCGGGAGTCGCTGGCTCGTATGCTCGGTCGCAGCCCTGCCGGGATCCACCTTTACGAAGGGCATGCTATCCTTGCCGCCTTCAAGCGCGCGACGAAGGTCAGTGGGTCCCGACGGGACGGTCTACTTCGGCGATACCTACAACAGCGACGTCTGGGCCTTCTCACCCGACGGGTCCCACCGCCAGCTGATTGCCTCCCGCGATCAGTTCGGCGACCCCTTGGATAATGCGACCAGCCTAGTCTTCCTCAACGGCTGTCTTTACGAGACGCAGCTTGGCTTCTTCAAGCTTCAGCTGGGCAAGGCGAATGAGACGCTGCGGAACGTGGTGGAGATCTGCAAGTTCGGTAACCCAGCGCAGAACGGTACGTACACGCCGCGTCCCGTACTGGAGACGTCGCCCCCGACGCCGCGTCCGCCGGTAGCGAGAGCGACGCACCCGCTGTTCTCGACGCTCGGCCGCGACCGACCGTAACTGGGCGCCAGCTGCTAGGCGATCCTGACTACGGGGATAGCGCTGCTTGGTTGGCAAGCTTTGCGAGCCGTCGTGCCAGCGTAGCGGTCAATATCGTCGGAGCGAACGGCTTCCGCCTGTTCATCGGGGCGTCGCTACATCCTGAAAGCGCGATTGATGAATTGACGCGCAACACGGCATCCAACAGGACAATGCCGATCGGAACCAAGTTGAGCGCGGACTCCGCGCCGCATGAGCCTCGCACGCCTCTGGCGCGACCAGGGCAAGGCGGTGGAAGCGCGCGAACTATTAGCTCCCGTTTACGGATGGTTCACTGAAGGCTTCGACACGCGCGACTTGAAGGAAGCGAAGGCGTTGCTGGAGGAATTGGCGTGAGGGGGCAAATTCGCTGCGTTTACGCGCTATAGGGGGAAACATGCGGGAGTTGGCTGGCAAGGCAGTATTCGTCACTGGCGGTGCGAGCGGGATTGGACTGGCACTTGGCCACGCATTCGCCGCAGCGGGAATGAAGGTCATGCTCGCTGACGTGGATGCGCCTTCGCTGGCGTCCGCTGTCCAAAGTCTGAAAAACATTGGGCCTGACGTTCGCGGTGTGCCTTGTGATGTTGCCGACCCCGGCAGCGTTGATCACGCGGCCAAGACCGCTTTCGAGGCTTTCGGGAAGGTTCATATTCTCTGTAACAATGCTGGCGTCATTTCGGGAAGCGGTATCGACGGCATTTCACTCGAAGAATGGCGCTGGGTAATCGACGTCAACGTCATGGGGATTCTTCATGGCATCCGCACTTTCTTGCCCCACATTCGCTCGCATGGCGAAGGCGGTCACATCTTGAACACGGCTTCGATGGCAGGCATGAGGAACGGGCTCGGATTAAGTCCGTACTCGGCCACCAAATTCGCTGTCGTGTCCATGTCAGAAGGGCTTGCGGCTCAACTCAAGCCATTCGGCATTGGTGTGAGCGTGCTCTGCCCCGGCTTTGTTCGCACGCGGATCATGGAGAGCCAACGCAATCGGCCCACATCCTACAGTTCGAGGTCGATCCCCAACGCCGAAACCTCCGAGAACGCCACGATTGCTAAGCTGATCGGTCTCGTAAATGCGGGCACCGACCCAGCGGACATAGCGAGCCGCGCAGTAGCCGCGATCCAAAACGATGAGTTATACGTGTTTACCCACCCGGAGCGTCGTTCAGATCTTCAGGCGCGCTTCTCGGCAATTCTCGCGGCTTTCGACAGAACGCTGACCGAGCCGGCCGTCGTACCCCTTTGACCGTCGGGTAACGCGAGGGACGCTTCGACTATGCCGCCATCGGCACGGTTTCCAACGTCGCCTCTCGGCTATGCGACGAAGCCGAGCCGGGTCAAATCCTCATCAGTCCGCGAGTGTTGATGAAGGTCGATAACGCCGTGAAGGTCGAGCCTGTCGGCGAGTTCGAGTTGAAGGGGATCAGGCGACCGCTGGCGGCGTACAATGTGCTCGCCGCTTCATCGTCAAGTTTGAAAGCGGAATACGGCAACGGGACGGAACGGTAAAACGGTTACACCATCTCGCGCATCGTTCGGTGCCACACCCGCCCGAGTACGCGCTCGAAATTAGAAAGCGTCGCCGCCTCGGCGCGCTAAACCGCGGTGCCTGTTTCAATGCTATGTTAAATGGTTGGGACAATCAGCGCCAGACGTTCCAAGTGCTTAAGCAGGATAGATTTATCGCTTCATGTGCCTCTTGGAACGACTTTTGGCAGCGCGCCAAAAAGCTTCCAACGAATGGTGAAAAAGGCGCTGTGTTTGAGCGCCTCACGCAACTCTATCTTCAAACAACGCCGGATATCAAACCGAACTTCGGCATGTTTGGACACTCCGTGAGGTACCGCCCGCCGTCCGAAGACGACTAGACCTTCCATCCCCAGACGAGGGGATCGACCTTATAGCGTGTACCCGGCACGGACAATATTGGGCTATCCAGTCGAAATTTCGCAGCCAACGCGATAAGCCCCTTAATCGGCGAGAACTTAGCACCTTTACGAGCCTAGCTTTCAATACATGTAGCAACATCGCGTTAGCCGTTGTTGCACACACCGCCTCGAAGCCTGTCAGCAAGCGCCACTTGATGCGCAACACGACCGAGATTGGCCTCGACCGCTGGCAATCTTTGGATCACGAGGCTTGGCGTTTAATCGTTGGAAAGCTGAGAGGCCGCAGCGCGAGGCCGGACGCTAGAAGTCCCAGACCCCATCAGCGAGCAGCCATTTCCGCTGCAAAGGCCCACTTCGTCCGCGATGGCGCGGCGCGTGGTCGCCTAATTATGCCGTGCGGAACCGGCAAGAGCCTTACCGCATATTGGATCGCTGAGGCGCTAAAAGCGAAGACCATTCTAGTTGCTGTGCCGAGCCTTGCATTGGTTCGCCAGAGCCTTACCGACTGGACCCGCGAATTTCTCGCCCACGGTATTAAGCCAGATTGGCTTTGCGTTTGCAGCGACGAGACGGTTGGTGATCTTGAGGGCGATAAATTTGTTGGCGAAGTCTATGACCTAGGACTGCCTACACACACTGACCCGACTGAGATTGCGGTTTTACTTCGCGCTCGCTCCAATGGCCCCAAGATTGTATCACAACCTATCAAAGCAGCTAAAGTCTCGCTGCCGCAGCGCGAAAAGCACGCTTAGCCTTTGACCTCGCCATTCTAGATCAGGCGCACAAGACGGTGCAGGTGCATACCAAACCATTTGCTACGCTGGTCAGCGATAAGAAGATCAAAATTCGCCGCCGCCTGTTTATGACAGCGACTGAGCGGGTCTATCGCGGCGACCGTGAAGATGTCCTCAACATGGAGAGCGAGAAGGACTATGGAGCGCGATTTTTTGAATTGTCGTTCAAAGAGGCGATCAAGCAACGCATCATCACCGACTACAAAATTCTGACCATGACGGTTAGCGACAGCCACATACGACGCTATTCGGCCTCCGGTGCGTCAACAGCCTTTGCCTCGATCGGCCGCCACGGCGTGAAGCAATCTGAGATTGCGTGACTTCGGTCACATTTGGTCGTCTGGAGCCGTGGCAAAACTAGCCAACGATCGAGGATGGCGTGCGGCGGGCTCAAACTGATAAAGCGCCGGCTCAAATTGGATAAAAGCGGAGGAGAGTGGTGCTATGGATCAGCTACGGTATTACCTCGCTGTTTGTCTTTTTCTGATAACCACGAATTCGGCCAGTGCGTCAGTGACCGATGCTTTAAGCGAGGCTGGTTTCTCTTGCCTTGCAGCTACAGACGGTTCCGGAGTGTCGTTTGGCGGAACCATGTGCACGCATGAAGCAATGTCCACCTCGGCTTTCACGCTCGATGAAGCGATTGCTGTTTATGTCCCATCAACGACCGGCGCGGTCGCACGTCATATCGTACTTTATTTGCAAGGCTTTCGTGGCGTCTGCGGCGACACAGGAGCTTCACCCGCCGACGTGATGAATGTTTTCGATTTGGCCGAACAGATGCAGGCCAATTCATTGCCCGATTCCGTGCTAGTTTTTCCAATGAGCCGTGGTCATGATACGACCTACTACACTGACTTCGCCGCGACCGGTGGACCATTCGCCGAATTCATGAACTGGATCGAGACTATCGTCGGCCAGGCCCAGTGGAGTTCTGGCTGGCCACAGCGGGGCCGGCGATGTGATCGCCAAATCACTTAACCTCAACCCATCGATAATTATGAAATTTGACGCGATTGAACTGCTCGACGCGGCCTACAATATCCACCATGTCGCAGGTCGGTTTCGGTCCGGTAGTGACGCGGCATTATGGCAAACGATCGCCGAACGCAACCCAAGTCTCACCTTGAGCTGCATCGGCAACGGCACATATTCCGGTTGTCAGATTTTGGCGGAGCAGGCGGGATTTGCCACGGTGGCACTGACCGAAACTCATGTCGACCACTGCGAAATTCCAAATGCCTACTTTGGACCGTGGCTGCACCGCATCGGACCCCGAGAGGACGAGCAGCGCGTTTGGGATTGATTCCAACGACTCGACGACCTTGCCCGCTGGCAAACGGTCGTAGCTCTGCCTACTTTCCGGTTCGCCTGGTAAGTGCCGAGTCAGCGGTGTACGGCGGCAGCGGTTCGGCGCGGCGTTGATGTTCTAAAATACCAACCGAAAGAGCCCGTATCCCAAAGGGCCCTCCAAGCCACGGTAGTCATCAATCCGACTGCTAGGCATGCCACGGGCCACACGCGATGAAAGAGCGAAATTGGTTGGAAATGAGAAGCAGGTCTGACGTTAAGGGCGGGATAGGCGTTACGACAGTTCGCTTTAGCAATCACGGTTAGTGGTCCTTCTTGTTATTGTTTTCAACTCAAGTTCTACGTCCGCCACCCCAACGGACTGGGCGCAGGCCAGACAGAGCCGCATGAAAAAGACCCCAGTCTGGGTGTGGGCCTCGCTGGGGTCTCGTGTACGCACGTACACTGCACGGACGCGGGGGAACTGGGGGCTTGAAAGCGCCCGGCATCTTTCAGATTTGAGCCGGATCGTTTTCGGAATCTTTATCGAATAGCTCACCCTGAGGGGCGGTGGAAAAGTGGGATAACTTCGCCTTCCGGCAATCACCAGCTTCACACCTTCCGCAGCAATTCCGGCAGCTTGGCGATTCCGGCCGCGATCTTTCTCGCCTCATCCTTGGTCATAAGATTTGCCGCAGCGCGCCTTCCAGGTTCACTTGCGAAATAAACGTAGCCGACTGCAAAGTTATTGGCGTCGCGGACGATGTAGGAGATCCCCGCGATATTCCTCGACTGTCCATGGTGGCGGGAAGCGGCGACGGGACTCAGTCACGCCAAGAAGCGCGCCTCGGTGTGCAACCACTCACCGATTATGCGGGCACGCGCGACTTTGCTTCGCGCCATGCAATCAATGATCGGGCAGGAGCTGAGGGCAGCGTTTGAATTGCCAGAAGCAATGCCGCGTGAATTGGTCGTCCTTCTGGCACAAATGAATAAGCGGTAAGACTCGCCTCGATACTCTCTGACGTTAGCCGCTTCCCGCCGCCGTTAACTTTTGCCCGACAATAAGTGGCCATGTCGTGGGGGCCGGTCGAACACCGCTTCCGGCACTTGCACACATGACTTCAGCCAGGGCCAACGCTGGCCGGGGTGTTCCTTTGTGTCCCCGTGGGACAACGAATTGTTCGCCGGCACTGTGGTACTGGTGAGACACTTCCCACCTCCAACGGTGCAGAATCGGTGGGCTCCATTCCTAGCATCAACACGGCAACTGATGCCCCTCCTCTTGTTACTGAGGCCGGCACCACTGACCTTGCGGCACTGGCTCAGCCGCGGGTAGAGAACCGCGCTGGCCGCAGGTAGAGAGCAGCAAACCGACGGCGCTGGTCCAACGTATCCATCCATATAGCCACCATAGCCGCCCCTGCCGACATAATCGAAATCTGCGCGCAGCCGCCGCCGCCAATATCAATGTGCCGTTAACGGATCAGCGATAACTGTTGTGATCGCTTGACACTCGTTGCCAGCAGTCTCGGACCGTCGCCCGGGAACCAGCGAAATCGGAGTGCCAATTGATGGAACCGGCAGGTGACGCAGGCTGCTTGTCGGTCGATTGCGATCAGCTTGTAGTGAGTGGGTTTTGCAAAGCGCGTGCTTGGGGAATTGAGGGCGCGAGGGACTTCTGGCATCTGTACCGTCCTCGTTCACTGACTGCGACTTCACGGGCGGTCAAGCGTGAGCCGGTACAGCGCGACGACTTCCGCCGATGTCTTCTTGACTGCGAATCGGCCGAACATTTATCACCTTTAGCCAGCTTGGCCGGGTTGGGATGATGGGACAGGTGCCTATGGCCGACCACCAAAAGATCATTCAAGATTACGTTGCATTCATAGAGCGCAATCCACCTCTGCCAACCAGGATTGAGGACACATCCGTTCTCCCGCATCCAAAGGCGGCGATCCTAAAGGCTCTGATGTTTGAGATCGAACAAGGGCATCCGAAGCACGTTGATGACGTGCTGCGATTTGGTGCGATTTCCCTCGCCCAGTATCAACGGGGTGTCGGCCGCGAACCGCTCGAGGTTCTCGGAACAGATGCGAGAGATTTGCCGCCTCAATTGGCGGGCGAAAAGCATTTAGCCGAGCTTCTAACTAAGATGCAGGATCGGTTCAAACAATTTGACGAGCTGGTCCAGGATGACTTGCGGCTCATCAATGGCAGGATTGCCGCTGTTGATGCGCAAAAGCAAATAGGAGAGCATCAAACATCGAATGAGCGTGACCTTGCGCGTTTCTCAGATTTTGTTCTCATAATGCATTATCGGCTACTGGCAATAGGAGTGGTGGTTGGAAAAATCAGCACATACTTTTTGGTCGCTGTCTTGTTCGCTGCACCGCTGTTCGCTGCGATATTTGGCAGCTGGTTTGCAGCAGTAATGCTTAGTGCACTGATTGATGGCGGTATCTTTGTGTCGTTGCTGCTACTGTTCGCTTTCCTTAGCTTTTTCGCCTTCTGTGTTGCGCCTAACGTGCGGCCGCACCTCAACAGAGCGATGGGGACCCTTTTAGAGGAAACCGAGGAGTTAGTTGGGTTTTGAAGACCTCACGGCGTGACTGTCGTTCTTCGCCGCATCCACATCGACAACTGCCGTTTCAGGTTCTTTCGCTCGATACGTCCTCATAGGGTATGACCCGTGGCGCATCCTGCGATACCGTATTGCCTTTGCGCCCATGCGTACCCGGAAGATCGTTACTGAGCTCAAAGAGGGACTTGGGGCGATCCACTATCCTGCTCATCGTTCGCTCCTGAAGTTTATTGGCCAAGGAATTCGGCCCAGGTGCTTGCGACGACGATAGTACGTCACAATGTCAATGAGCCCACATATTACCGCATTGACGACCGTCAAAACCGTCACGATGGTCCACATCGACAACCATACCTTGCCGCCGCAGGCTATGTCGTCGCAGTTGCGACCGAATACCCAATCAGCAAAGGCGCTGTTTTCTCCAAACACGAAGTCACCGGCGAGATTGGTCGCAAGTTGCAGAATGAGTCCGATCCAAAGCGGCCAGATATATTTGATGACTGGCAGCATCAGTAGCCCCGGGCGTCGTTGGTTCGCCAAATGGCGTTGGGACAGTCGGCCTAATGATGTTCGCGTTGAGTGGCATTCTCCTTCCGGACAACCTGTGACTGATGCAGCAGTTCCGACCCCATGCCGCTTCGCGGTCATCGAATAGCGCTGTCATGAAAAGCCTCGAAAATGGGAAAGGCCCGGGCTGTTAAAAGCGACAATTCAGCCGCCGGGCCAAAAATCGGGCGCGTCGTCGTCGCCGCGCGATCCTGGGGCACCATAGGCTGGTTTAGTCAGGGTCCTTCGACCCTAGCCTGGCGACACGCGCAACTACGTGGCTCTTGTGACCGGCTGGACAGCCGACGAATGGGGATCGTCCTCGCCACCAGAAAAAGCGGATACAAACGATTTCCACAAGGCGTGCCTTGCACTTGGCTTGCCAATCTGATCCTCGCACCAAAGCAAGAGAGAATAGCAGGATAGCGCGCGATCATCGCACGCTCGCAAGTCACGCACAGCCGATCGGGTAAAGTAATCGGCTCCATCGCCGGCCGCGCGGTCCCGAATTTCTTCCGCGATAGTCTCTGGAGCGCTGCCTCAAACTCCCCCTCTAACCCCGCAAGATTGTTGCGTGCGCCTTCCATGGCGCGTCGTTGCGATAGCGCCGCAGAAAGCCAAACAAAGGAACCCATCGATGCTCGCTGAATTGAATTGTTGTGACCAACGAATGAAGTCTCCGCCGCAATTCTAGCGGGGCCGGCCTGCCGTTTTTGCGTAGGAGTACGCGGATGGCCAACATTCTTTAATCTGGGAAGGCCCGAAACGGCGTTCGATCCGGAAACTATTGCCGTACTCTCTGCGGCCCTCGATAAAGCTTGGGACCGGCTCCTTCAGTCGGGAAGCGAGTGCACCAGGCCCGCCTATGCCCGTGCTATGCGCGAGGTCGTTGCGCGGCGCATAATCGATATAGCGCAACGGGGCACCAAGGATCAAAAAGAGCTTGTTGAGGGTGCGGTTGGTTTCCTTGCTGCGAACTATCGACTTGAGGCGAAATGCTGCTGGACGAACCGCGGAAACGGCTGCGGAAACCCGGGATTGAACTGCCGGGCATCAATCCGCTGCGCCACGGCATTTATAATGTCGGCGCAGCCGCCAGCCTGTTAGCAGGCCGCACCATATGAATGATCGGCCTCGAATCTTGCCAGGATGCCGGTGCGGACCAGAAAGTTGTGCACCAGGGTGTCGATGGCAATCATGCTGCCGCCGACCTCGTGCCAGAGGTGCAGGCGTTTCGGGGCCGCCAGCAGGATGCACGACAAGGTCATGGTCAAGACCTTGTCCGAGACGCCATAGACCTCCCGGAGCGGTCCGATCAGAGCTTCCCGCAGTCGGGCGAGCCGATCAGGGCTGGTCGGGTCATCGGCCGCCTGGAATTGCCGATCGATCCAGCGGACCAGGTCGGCGTCGGCAATGTCGCGAATGAACAAGAATAACGAGTAGGCCATCTGGTTGAGCCGACCGTTGCGCAACTGATGGGAGGGCAGGGGACAGCCGTCGATGTGATCGGGCTCTGAACATGTCCCGCTGATCTTGTCGTACCGACAATCGTAAAAGTGCCAGTAGCTTTTGAGTTTTGGGCAAGTGGGACCGGTGGCGACCTTGACGTCGATGTCGGCCCATCGGGGCCGCCCGTGCCGTTCCATGTACTCGGTGGCGACCTGGTCTGAGATGCCTTGGTAGCTCAGAGCCGAAATCAACCAATCGAACAACGTCGCGGTATCGTGGCGCCGGATGGCCGTGGGAATTCCCTCAGCCCGCAAGTCAGCACCCGGTCGCCGCAGTCCGCGCAGATGCGGGTCGAAGTTTGACAAATAGTCTTCTGTATTTGAACGGAGCACGCGGAAACGCGTCGTGAACAGCCAAACAAAAGCCCCAGCCCAGTATCTGCTTCTGGCCGGGGCTAAAGTTTCTCATCTCACAGAGTGAGGCGCAAACCTCACCCGGCTCATTCAGCTTCAACGACCAGCAAATAGTCAACGAACAAAAGCACAGTTGGGGTTGCAGAAGAAATGCTACCGCAGCCTCCCTTGGCCAGCAGCGGCCGGCCGCACCTGAGAACTGACTATCGATCCCGACGGGTGAACTCGCGGCTCACTCGTGCCAGCACAGGTGTCGAGCGACGACGAGGTTCAGCTTGTGTTGAGCGATTGGTAAGGTCGGCAGGTGGTAGTAGCGGTGGTACCCCCATACAAACCAGACGAACGTTCCGTCTGGAGGCGCCACGACCGTGTCAGTCCAAATGCGGCAATATCCGCTGTTGAACTTCACGATGGCGAAATCAGCGTGTGCTGGAACGGTAGCCGTGAGGCCGAGTGCCAGCGCGCCAATTGCAAAGAGGATTTTCTTCATAGCCCATAGCCCCTGTGTGTTACGCCCTACTGCCGCCGCTCAGAGCCACCTGGCGTGGTCCAGAGGACTTTAGTGATCGTACAAGGGAGTTGGTGACTGCGCAAATCGTTGGTTGGGTCAACGTGATCAGACGTAAAAATCAAACTTCACAAATATGCAGGTCGAAAAAACGAAGAGGTAAGGCGGCCTTAATCTGGCCGTATCGCCGCGTCAGTGTATTCACTCTTCATAGTTATCCCCTTAGCCCCGCCCGCGCGGGGCTTTCTTTTTGCTATTGCTGTCCCCCTGTAGCCGGAAGATGGGCACGCCCATGTGACTGGCGTTTCAGCGTATCCCGCAGCTACCGCCGCCTGAAGCGCGCCGTCGACCACGATCAACCAAAAAGTACTTCAGAATAAGATGTCCTTCGCTGCCAGGTAACGGGCCACCACATTTCCGGCAGGCTATTTGTTGATCGGGTACAGCTTCCTTAGTCTCAACCCGCACCAGTTTGTATTCGGCGCCACAAGTCGGACAGGAGAACTGAGGTGCTTGGGTCACTGGCATGACAAGCCCCTTCGCTAGCCAATAGTCCTTTATCAGTCGTAGTTGTGGAACAATTGCAGCTGTGTCCAACTATTCGAAACGAGACTTTATTTTTCGTCGTGGCCATCGTGGTGATTTGCATGCTTGCGTGGATAGTTGATAGTTACGTTTGCCGAATAGATTTTCGGAAGCGCCCATTGGGCGAAAGTATAAGTGCAATGATGCGATGAGATAGAGCAAACTATACTCAGATGTCGGCTGCCATCGATCTAAATCAATGACCGTCGTTTTCCAGCTTGATTACTTGCATGGCGCTGTTGCGCCAAGACTACAATCTCTCCTTCAAGTCCTGAAATTGCTTTGCCTCGGGGACGGATACATTGCTGAACTTCTGTTGGCCGCCGGTGCCGTTGAAAGTGATACCCAAAGACTGGCCGTTATAGGTGGACATAAGCGCAAATACGGTCGTCACGTTGTTCAGGCCAATGTTCACCGTGAGCGGATTAGGACCAGTGTAGGGACCGCCGCCGGGATTGCCGATTTGGGCAAAGTCCTGGCCTGCGGCGTTCGAGGTCAATTGAAAGCTGACGCCGTTGTTGCGTTGTTGCCAAGCGGAGCCGAAAATGAGGTGTATGGGACGCCGGTAGCGGCTGCCGCTGGTGGGTGAAAGTCCAAGGCGTAAACATAAACTAGCGTTCGCCGTGCCCGTGTGGCTGCCGAAAATTCCTGCGCCGGTATTTGGAAAGTTTTGATTTAGATCAGTATAGATATCGTTACTGGCACAGCTGGACAGATCGCACAGAAAACGCCGAGAGTGAGGTGGGCGTGACCTATCGCGGCCCGATCGTGCCGCCGATCGCGCACGCTACCCGGCAGCTGACAGTGCCAGCGCCAGCCGCTCGCACCGGACGTCGACTACTACTCCCATAGTCCGATCGCCGCGCGATTGAGAACAAAATGCCGACCACCGTCGCGACCAAGCGAAGCTTGTCGTAAAGCAGGTTTCGGGCGGCGAGTCTCTGGACCAGCGGCATGAGCTGCGCGATAGAACGCTACGAGAAACGGACCTGGCACCAGCGCAGCTCAGTCAGCTCTGGTGCGCGGGGCCAGGACGGAAGACGACCGGAGCATCGTTCTGTCGCGGTCGGCCGTCAATATTCCTGACCGCCATAAGAGCCGTACTGGCACAAGAAGGCGTAAGGTCCCCGCTCCATCGAATCGTGCCGCTGATCGTAGCGTGGCGCGGCATATCGCGGCAGGCCGTAGCGCGGTACTGCGCGCGCGACCGCGCGCGACTTCTTGATCGGCACCTTTGGTGCGGGAGGGGGTGCGGGCGCAGCTTCCTGCGCTGGCACGGCATTGCTCTCGCTCGCCGCAGCACGCGCAGGCAGCGCTTCCGCCGCCATTATTCCCGGAGATTTCGGACAGTGCGGCAGCGATGGGCGCGTGCTGCGTCGTCGACGCGGCGCCGGACTTGCTGGCTGCGGCAGGCCCCGCGCTCACGCGCGCGACGATGTCCGCGTCTTGCAGCCGCATCGCACTTGGCGCATTCGTGTGCCGCGCCTCCGAGACCGGGGCATGTTCGGACGGCAGTTCGGACTGTTTTTGCAGTTGTGCCACAACTGCCGCGCTGCGCGCCGGCGGCGCCGGCTCGATCGGCTGCACCAAAGTGCGTGCCGCGACTGACGTCTCCGCCGACGGCCGATCCATCAACGAGAAAACGACCGCGGCGCTTGCCGTCGCGCCGATGGCGGCGGCGACCACGAAAACACGCGCTGTACGCAGGAAGTTCGGAGCGCGAGCAAGATAACTCCATTCTGCATTGAAATATCCGGCTTGACGCATCGAGACCTCCGGGCAAACGAACACTACTCGCTCTTTTGTTGGAGCCGTCCCCAAGTTGACGGCGTGTGACAAGCTCGATCCGAATGGGCAATACTAGCTGAAATATTTCGAACTGCTGATTTAATTCATCCGTTCAATCTTGGCCATGGTGTCCCGGCATTGCCAAAGCCTGCCACTCTAATTCAAAAATCGCAGATGACGGCCGCTGATCAATTGATCTAAATCAAGGAACACCGCACGGACGAATAGCGCGTCGGTGTCGCATCTTCATGCTCTGCACGTCACATCGCCCCTGAAGATCAGGTAACGCTCGAGCTTTGGGTTGCAGATTGGCTTCAAAATGAAGTTGGCTCGGGTTTTCCCGGTTGCCATCAGATATTAAGGCAGCAATAGGTCGGCTGCTTTGTGGAGGGCTAAACTTATATTTAATCGACTCCAGCCTTCGCGGGCGCTATCTCGTACCGTCATGGAACGATTTATTCGACGCCAGAATTTATTGCGCTATTGTCAATTGCTCGAAGCAGTAGCTGACGAAGACGAAAGGCAGCGCATTCTCAGACTACTCGAGGAAGAAAAGCAGAAGCAAAGGGATCCGGGCAAAAAAGACAGTTTTTTTGAGGCCGCCGCAGTCCTCTGCTTGATCCAGATCAAAGTACCATCCTCATCCGCGCGAAAGTATGAGTTTGACCTTTTGTGCTTGGTCCATCCCCCCGACCACCCCGAACCAACTCAGAAGGTCGGGAGCCCCTGGTGCTTCACCACCAGGGGCCCCCCGTTCGTTGATAATTTGGCAGATGTCGGGGAACCATGATAAATCTGAGAGCACCGAGTCCGATCACCCGCGGGTTGATGCTAGAAGCATTTGCCCTGCTCGCGTTGGCCGGCCTCGTGGGCATCTTCGTGCACTCGATTATTCCGCTTTTGGTTATGGATTAGCCGGCAGAAGCGTGTCACTTGTCAGATTTGGGCGCATGCTGCCCATGATTATCCCTGCCTCGGGGGGACCAACGCTTCACGCTGTTCGAAGGCCGGCCACAAATGTGGTGCTGCCTGCTCGCGCGCGCCGTTTTACAGCGGACCCAACATTTCGGATTGGAAATGCCAACCGGTGCGTGGCTGCATCACGCGGCCAGGTCGAGGCCGGCCGAATCACGTAAAAAACCTGGCCGGCGCCTGATCGATATTAGAGACGGGCGCAAACTCCTCCGCATGTCCACCATCCTATTACGGTCCTCACCGAGCTCAGATCACTTATTTTGGTGTCGCAAGCCGCAGCGTCGATTCACCGACATGTTTCGTGTTGCCAGCGTTTTGATCGCTGTCGGGGAAAAACTGTTTCCGAGCTGCTGCACATTCCGTCAAGCTTTGACCCCAAACGCCCTGCGGTCATGGTTGTATTTTTTCACGGCCACGGCGCCAATCTCGCCCAAGACGTGTACGACCGCCAGCAAGTGCCGGTGTGAACGCGGTGCTGGCAGCGCCGCAATTTTGCCGTCAATGCCGCCGATTCGAGCGCCGGGAAATTCTGGGAGCGAACGGCTTCAAGCGCTTCCTTGATAAAGCGGTCATCAAGCTTGCGCGAATTACGGCGATCCGCATAGCGCATTCGCGTTCGCCAGAATGCCTATCGTGATCGTTGCCTACAGCGGAGGCTTTGGACCGACCCTCTTGCGCTCTATGGCGGGACTGGCAAGTTCGCGGATTGGATCGCCGAGAACAGATCTACCTTTTTCGTAAGCTCGTACACACCACACACGGCACACCGCAACGTCTATCTACGTTCCTGCCCGCCGGAGACATCGCACCGTGACTTTGTCACCCGTGCATGGGCCGACAATCCAATCAAGGATATCCTGCTGCGCATGGACGACTCCGATCTGAGTATCGAAACCGCCGCAGTAATGGAATCTAATTCTGCCCGCGCATTAGTATCAAGGCGCAACTAATCGCCGCATTTTCGGGTAGGTAAAGTTGTGCGCCAGCAGAGCGTTGAGTTTGTCAAGCTTCTCGCGGTGGTGCCCAGACGGTCAAACAGGGGCCAGTGCACGAAAGTGGCACAGGCGCCAAAAAAGCCGTCCGCGTGAAGCCTCCAGTCAGCCACACGGCAGCGGCGCTCGAAGCGCCGTACATCGATAAACACAGTTATCTTTCATCGCCTCGTCGATTGATTTTCTTCACCAGACGTAGCGCAGACCGATGTCGCCTTGAACGCCGTTGCGGATGAAGGCGTTGTCGAGAACAAACTGATAGCCAGCTTGGGCATAGAGGCTAATGCCCGGGCCGAGCTTGGCGCTTAAACCCCCGGCGAACTCCAGCCGCGTCGCCTCTTCGATCAGCGGCACCGGATCGATCCCAAACAGCGTCGTTGCCTCGGCACCCCAGTCGCGCCAGAGATTGGCGCGCACATACGGTTGCCACACCTGACCGTTAGAGCCGTCGATGGTCCACATCCCACGCACGCCGACCCGGCCGGTCGGACCCGAGGTCGTGCCGAGCCCAACCGGGCCCAAGCCGCCGCCTCGGCAATCGCTTCCGCGTCGCGGAAGTCATTCTTCTGTCCCTTCGAATACGGCCGGACATACCGGGCAGGCATCAGCCGCGCATCGTGGCCGAGTGCCTTGAGTTGCCGACTCAGGTGATGCGCCCCGACGCATGCCTCCATGCCGATGAGGCAACGCGGCATGTTGGCGAGCCGAATGTCGACCTGGTTGCGCGACAACTTCTGGCGCAGAACGATAGCGCCCATTTTGTCGAGGCCGATGAGGTGGAACGTGTTCTTGCCGATGTCGATGCCGATTGTCCGACACGCTTCAAGGCTGGTGGTCTTGGGCGGCATGGGATGCTCCTGGTGTTGGCAGCCCCGTGCCACCTTTGCGGCTGGGCGGGGCAGGAGCACGGCGGGTCCATCCCATTAACGGCCGATTAGAGAAGCGTACATTCATCCGTGCTCCTCCTCGATAGGGGCACGGACGAACAGCTGAATCGAATGGCCGGCGTGAGTCGCCCTGCTAAAATCTTCACACCCAAGCAGGGTCAGTATCTGGCCTACATCTACCTGTACACGCGCCTGCACCGCCGGCCTCCGGCCGAAACCGACCTGCAGCAATATTTCCGCGTCAGCCCACCCTCGGTTCACCAGATGCTGCTGACGCTCGAACGGGCGGGCTTGATCCGAAGGCTGCCAAGAACAGCCCGCAGCATCGAACTGCTCGTTGATCCCAAACAGCTGCCCGAGCTACTTTGAATGAAGATTCAACCGGTCAAAACCTCTGTGCAGAGGTACTAGCAGCGGCGCTCGTTACTGAGGCGAACTCAAGGTGGATCCGGCCAGCAGACCAGTCTGTCATTCGAAGCGTATTGATCGCGAATCAATGACGAGTCCAATTTAAGCGTGAGGAAATCTCCTGCCGTGCAAGTAACGACATCAGCATCGAATACCGCTAATCGATCGGCGCTAGTCTGGCAACAGTTGCGTCCAGCACTTTTGGTGATCGCGCTATTCTGCAGCATGCCGCTCAACCAGGCAACTGCGGCCAATGTCGCCGTCGCTTGCGGCGCCGTTGGTGTCGAATTCGAACTCTGTCGACAGGGTGCGCAAAGGTGGGCTGCGCGCACTGGCCACGTCGTCCGTATGATCTCCACGCCCAATGACGCCAACGAACGATTGGCGCTGTTTCAGCAGCTTCTCGCTGCACGCTCGCCGGACATCGACGTGTTGCAGATCGACGTGGTGTGGCCTGGCATTCTCGCCCCCTATCTGCTGGATTTAACGCCGTCCATGGCTTCTGACGGGGCCGCGGAGCATTTCGCGGTACTGCTCGCGAACAATCGAGTGAACGGACGGCTGGTGGCTATGCCCTGGTTCGCCGATGCCGGGCTGCTTTATTTCCGGCGCGACCTTTTGGAAAAATATCGGCTGCCAGTGCCGCAAACATGGCTGCAGTTGACGGAGATCGCGCGTAAGATGCAGCAGGGTGAACGCGCCGCTGGACTAAGGCGCATGTGGGGGTTCGTCTGGCAGGGCCGCGCCTATGAGGGACTCACCTGCAACTCGCTCGAATGGATCTATAGCTCCGACGGCGGTACCATCGTTAACACGACCGGGAAAATCACGATCGACAACAAAAATGCCGTGCAGGCATTGACGCTGGCGGCATCCTGGGTCGGCACGATTACACCGCCCGGCGTCCTCAATTATACTGAGGAGGAGGCGCGCAGCGTCTTTCAGGCGGGTGATGCCGTGTTCATGCGCAACTGGCTCTACGCTCTGGCGCTGGCCAATCGGCCCGAAAGCCCCGTGGCCGGCAAAATCGGTATCGCCCCATTACCGCGTGACGCAGCGGGCGTATCGAGCGCTGTCCTCGGCGGCTCCCAGCTCGCTGTTTCCCGGTATTCACGCGCACCGGACGCGGCGATCGATCTCGTGCGCGCGCTGACGAGCGCCGAAGAGCAGAAGCAGCGCGCGATCGCGGGCGGTTTCAATCCAACCATTGAACGGCTGTACCGCGATCCAGAGCTTCTTGCCGCATTGCCTTTACTTGGGGAATTGCGGAAGGTCGTCGCGAGCGCCGTCGCACGGCCGTCAGCCGTTACCGGGCGCCGCTACAATCAGGTGTCCAACGAGTACTGGAATGTCGTGCACAACGTCCTGAGCGGCCGCGAAGGGGCAGAGGCGAGCCTTGCCGCGCTGGCCGAGCGGCTTCGTTTCCTCAGCCGCGGCGAACGATGGTAGGTCAATTCGGTGCCCAATCGTTTGATGATGTGGCGCGCAATGCCAAGACGCCCATGGAGTCGCCGGTAGCGGCACAGCGCAAGCGTGCGGCCTTGCTTTTTATCTTACCCCTTATCGGCGCACTCGGCGCCGTAGCCGGCTGGCCGCTCGCGCGAACGTTTTATTTTGCCTTCACCGACGCCACGCTGGCCACGATCGAGACGCCCCGGTTCGTCGGCCTGGATAACTTCGTCTATCTGCTGCGCGACACTGTCTGGTGGCGGGCGCTGCAAAACACCCTCACCTTCACCCTCGTCTCGGTCAGTCTCGAGACCATGCTCGGCCTACTGATCGCTCTGCTGCTGAATTCCGAGTTGCGGGCGCGCGGTCTGCTGCGTGCGGCGATCCTTGTGCCGTGGGCGATTCCGACGATTGTTTCCGCCCAGCTCTGGCGTTGGATGTACAACGATCTTTACGGCGTCATTAATGCAGCCTTACTCGCCGTCGGCGTCATCGGCGAGCCCTGGGCCTGGACCGCCGATCCCGATCTGGCGCTTGCTGCCGTGATTGCCGTCGATGTGTGGAAGACGACGCCGTTCATGACGCTACTCATCCTTGCCGCCTTGCAGATGCTGCCGAGGGACCTTTACGAGGCTGCCCGCGTCGATGGCGTCCATCCGCTGCACGTGTTCTGGCGGATAACGCTTCCGCTAATTTGGCCAGCTCTGATGGTTGTGGTGATCTTCCGTATCCTCGACGCGCTGCGCGTATTCGACCTGATCTATATTCTGACCGCGAACAGTCGTGAGACGATGTCGATGTCCATTTATGCCCGCCAGTACATGATCGAGTTCCAGGATGTCGGCATCGGCTCCGCCGCCGCCAGCCTACTGTTTGGCGTCATCGCGTTAGTCGTGGCCGTCATGGCGACTATCGGGCGTGTCCGCCTCGCTACTTCTGAGATACGATGATTGTACGCACGCTCAGACGCCGAATTATAGCCTCGGCCCGCCTGATGCTGGTCGCGCTCGTAGTCCTCTATACGCTATTTCCGTTCTACTGGGCGATCGTATCCTCGCTCAAGACCGGCCCGGCCCTGCTCGACATCGCATTGCTGCCGCGTCACCCCAGCTTGGACAACTACACTTCGGTCTTCCAGGAGCAGCCTTTCGCGCGCAACATCCTCAACTCGTTTATGGTTGCGTTGTCGACGGTAATCATCGCGTTGGCCCTCGCTTTGACCGCTGCCTATGCGCTCGGGCGCGTGACATTTCGCGGTCGGTCGTTATTGCTTGTGGTCGTGCTAACGGTTTCTATGTTCCCGCAGGTCGCCGCGCTATCCGGGTTATTTGAGGTAATCCGCGCGCTCGGCCTCTACAACAACCTGCTGGCGCTGACGTTCTCGTACCTAATTTTTACATTGCCATTCACAACCTGGATTCTGACGACATTCATGCGCGACCTGCCTCGCGACCTCGAAGAGGCAGCTATCGTCGATGGCGCCACCCCGTGGATTACGCTCACGCGCGTATTCCTGCCGCTCATGGTGCCGGCAATGGTGGCGACAGGGTTGCTGGCCTTCATAGTGGCGTGGAACGAGTTTCTCTTCGCGCTCACTTTTACGTTGACCGATGAAGTGCGGACTGTACCGGTGGCCATTGCGCTCATCACCGGTGCAAGCCAATACGAATTGCCTTGGGGAAAGATCATGGCTGCGAGCGTGATCGTGACCACGCCGCTGGTCATTCTCGTTCTGATTTTTCAGCGCAGTATTGTGTCGGGGCTAATGGCGGGCGCCATCAAAGGATAACCTTGGCTAATCTTTCTCTTCGGCACGTCAGCAAGTCGTTCGGGCGCCAGATCGTCATCGACGACGTGTCTCTCGACATTGGCGACTGCGAATTCGCGGTCGTGGTCGGACCATCCGGATGCGGTAAGTCGACATTGTTGCGGCTCATCGCCGGTTTGGAGGCGCCCATGACTGGAGAAATCTGGATCGGCGGAGAGTGTGTCAACGACTGGACTCCGCGCGAGCGCGGAATTGCCATGGTATTCCAGTCCTATGCGCTCTATCCGCATATGTCGGTTTATGACAACATCGCATTCGGTCTGAGTCAGTTGACAAGACGGCGGCCTGAAATCGACCAACGGGTGAGAAAGGCGGCGGAGCGCCTGCAGCTCGGGCATCTTCTCGCGCGCAAGCCAAAGGAACTCTCGGGCGGTCAACGCCAGCGGGTCGCGATCGGCCGCGCGATCGTACGGGACCCGCGGGTCTTTCTTTTTGACGAGCCCCTGTCGAATCTCGATGCCAGTCTGCGCACCCATATGCGCCTAGAGTTAATGAACCTTCATAGCGAGCTTGGGACAACGATTGTCTATGTCACGCACGATCAGGCGGAAGCAATGACGCTGGCGACCGTGATCGTCGTGCTGCGCGACGGCCGCGCTGAGCAGATCGGGTCCCCGCTCGAAGTTTATGACCGACCGCGCAATCGATTTGTCGCGGGGTTTATCGGAAGTCCGAGCATGAACATGATCGAGGGCAGACTCGAAGCGACGGACGCCCTCGGCGCGCACATCGCAGTGGCTGGCGGATTGCGGCTAGTCGTTGCGGCGGATGCGCGCGGCGGCTCTCCGGGCAGCAAGGTGACCCTCGGCCTGCGCTCTGAGCATCTACGCGAAAGCGTAGGCGGCAATGCGCTACGAGTGATCGTAGTGGCTGTCGAACGCTTGGGCGGTGAGAGCTTGGTCCATGCAAAGCTATCGTCGGGCGAGTTGATCACCTGGCGTGTGGTCGGCAGCAGCGACGCCAAGCCCGGGGACACCCTCAGTCTCGACGTTGATATCGCTCGCTGTCACCTGTTCGACGAAGCAGGCAATGCATTTTCCCGGCTCGGATAGCCGACAAATCGATTCTCAAGCTACGAGCGCCTTTACAGATTTGCGTGCAGCGGCGCACGAGTGCTGCTGCCAGCCCTGTCCGATTTGCATCATCGATACGCGCGGGCTTGGCAGCTGGCTGGTGCGTTTTTTGAAACGTCAAGACAGCGCGCGAAGATCCGGAACGCAGATCGTCGGGGCCGGACTTGCCGAGGCCGCTCATCGCGGCGCTCCAATAACCGGACTCTTGGTCGGAAATCCGCCCGGCCGTAAATCACCACGTCGCCTCTGGCGCAAGCCATTCTTGTGCCCGCGCATACGCGACTATCCAGCGGGCTTCGGCTTCAGAAATTATTTTACCGTTGACAACCGTGCTCATCCCCCCTGCTCTCAAGTTGCTGTCGAGACTTTGATACATCAAACGTTCGCAGAACCCTGCATACTGAGGCCCAATCGGTCCTCTCAAGCGGCGCACCGGCATCAGACTGGTGGCCCGCACGATGGCGGGCGCGCATATCAGTGAAGCAGCGGCACCAATGAAGATGCTTCTGCGCGTTAGTAGGCCGTTGTGGTTAAAAATTAGCGCCGTCATCGAGCCCTCCTGTCAGAGCGGGGGCTGGCGCCACCCTGCTACGTTTGCCGTCGAAACGGCCACATCCCACTTTCGTAGAAACCACCTTGCCGCAGCTTGGCAGGTTGGTGAGGGCGCCAGCCCTTCTCTTGATGCACCCGTCATGTAGGGTGGGAACTCAGAGATTACAATCGGGTGCAAGCGCAGCGCTGTTGGCGCTGAGACTAAAAACGTCGTGTCCGCAAAGTGTCCGCATTTACGCTGCCGGTGAAGGGCTGACCGGCTGAGTTGTCGTTGGATAGCCGGTCCCCAGCTCAGCATACCCTCGTCAAGTTTGGCGCTCCCGCCGCGCTCCACTTCCATCGATCTCTCGCGCGATCCGCATATTGATCGCCTGGCTGCCATCCAAGCGAGCGCAGCCGTAAAACATGAAATCGTCCGACGCAGCGTCCACCAAGCGCATCGGTAGCAAATGACCGAGGGCGACATTGAGCGTTTTTTCGTTTAGTCAGCGAGCGCGACAAGACGTCCATACCTTTGACCTAGATCCGTTCGCCTTTAATATGCTCATTGTCCAGTGGCTCGGCGAAGCAGTTCGGGCAGCTTGGTGACTATCGGTGGGTGAAGGGCACGCTTATCAAATAGCTGCGTGCATTTCGGGGAGGAAACGATCAGCGCGGGGTCGCATCAGGCGCGGCACTGCCCAGTGCATCGGGCATTTATTCACACCTCCCGGCGCAGCAACTCCGGCAGCTTGGCGATATTGGCAGCGATGTGCCACGCTTCACGTGGCGACGGACAAGGATGATCTAGATCAAAGCAACAGACATACGCGCGCCTAGTAATTTCTCTCTATGGAGTGGCAGCCAATATCCACCGCCCCGTTCGACCGCGAGCTTAAGTTGGCCGTTTTCGATAGGAGCGGTCGTCCGCATGCTTTGGTATTTCCATGCCGACGCATTCTAGATGGATGGATCGACGCCGAAACCAAGAAGCGGATCGGCGTCCGCCCGACACATTGGCGAGAATGGCAGGCAACATCATAAGCAATCCTTACGCTTTCTGCGTCCCAGACGTGCCTCTTAAGGAGGCCAATTTAGCCTCTTCTTCAGCCAGCAGGCGAAGAAGTGTTAGCCGCCTTGACGCATCCTGCTCCGTAGTCAGCTTCCGCCGATAGTGTTCGATGTTGAGTTGGGCGATAACAGCGCGTTGGTCCATGGCACCTCTACCTGCTTAGGCGAAAAGGCTCGCGGTCTCAGTTCCAGAGCGGCCTTCAAAGATTGTAGCGCACAAGAGGACAGCGAAGATTACTATGTTGATTGGTTCCATGTTCTCGGCGATGCCTCGTAGGCGAGGATGCCACAAGCGTAAGGACCGCAGTTTGTAGGTAAATCAGCAATACGTGTTGCATGAAGGCGGCAGCCCTGTGGTCCTAGAGGATCAATTTGAAAAGTCCGAAATCCAAGAAAGCCAATACAAGCCACGTTGACAATCACTGCAAAAGCTAAGGCAGCCACAGGCAAAATGCGATGAAAGAGAGAAATTGGGTGGAACGAGAAAAATGCGATGGAGCGAGTTACGATATCTTGTGCCATGAGTTTGGATCCTTTTTTAGGACCCCGGCACCGTCCCAAGAAGTCGCTTCGGAATTTCGGCGTTGCCCTTCCATGCAGCGAGGGCGGGCTTCAAAAAACCGCTGACGGTGCGCGGGGTGGAATGGAAGGGGCTCTACGCTGCCAGTTCAGGCAGCATGAGTGGCTTCAGTGAAATGAACTTAGCTTCTACATCGCCGCAGTCGGCGCATTGGAAGTACTGGATTGCAAGCTCGTGTCGGGCCAGATGCAGCTCGATAGCACGAACCTTCACTGGCTTGTGGCATTTCGGGCAAGGGGTATCGATAAATAATCTAAAGGACATAGTGAGCCCCTTTCGCGCTAGGCGAACTGAGGACACTCAAAAGGGTCCGGGTAGGTACTTGAGGGTCCGGGGCGCTTTGCGATAGCGCCCTATCAATTTAACCCTGAGGCCTTTTACACATTTATGTCAAGGGATTTGTCCGGGACCGTACAATACGGGATATCCAAATCCGGCAGCTTGACGCCGTCCGCGGCTATGCGCCGGGCGCCTCATCCCTGCTCAGCGGATTGGCGGCCGAACGACGCTAAGGCCAGCCGAGCGCCTGGCCGTTCGCGTCGCGAACCATGAAGCAACCGCTGTTTGTGTCATCGGTCGCCGGCCTCCAAATGACTTCGAAAGGAAAAAAGAAAAGACCGTCTCGCGGCAGTCTCTCGGAAATCCGATCAAGTGTCCTGATCTACGATGCCTTGTCCTGAGCCTGGGGGGAGGCAATGAGGCGGCGTCCCAGGAGACGCCCGTATTCCGCCTTCACCGTGCGGTAGCACTCGCAAGCTGTAGCTTCCAAGCGCTAGCGGTTCAGGATGCTGATGCGCCCATGACCAGTAGCGATTATGCCAGCATCCCTGAGCTCGTTCAGAGCGCCGGTTACGCCGGGGCGACGCACGGACAGCATCATCGACAAGAACTCATGGGTCAAATTCACCTCGTTCGCCAGCGTGCAGTCGTTTGCCATCAGCAGCCATCGCGCCAATCGCTGGGGCAGCTGATGCCGCGCATTGCATGCCGCCGTCTGGGTGGACGGAGACCAGCCGGTTCTGCTCCGGGCCAAGCGCCGCGAAGAAGGCGGACGAGGCGAGGATCGGCTGATCGACCAGCCGGCACATCCCGGCGATGCGGCTGACCTCGTTCACAGCCGGACCGACCACGGTGAAATCCAGGCGTTCGCGGCTGCCGAAATTCCCGTACACGACTTCCCCCAGGTGGAGGCCGAGATAGAGGTCGGTTGCCGGCAACCCGCTCGCGTTGCGCCGCTGCTTGAGTTCCTCAATCTGCCCAAATGCCTTATGCGCTGCTGCAAGCGCTGCACGGCATCCCGCGGTTCGATCTTCGCCGGCAAACATTGCCAAGCGGCGATCTATCTGGCGATTGTCCTACTCGTGGTGGCCAGCGGATTTGCCTATGCCGGCAGACGGCTGCGCGTCCCGCTCAAGGTCATGAGGCCGGAAGGCGCCGCCGCAGGGTTCATGATCGCGATCTGGCTGCTGGCGATCTACACCGCCGGCATCACCGCATTCGTCTACGGACTGCAATGCTTATCCGAGACGCAGAGGAGGGTCCCATAGGGCACGCGGAAGCGAAAACCGTTCGCCGCGATAGCCGCCAACTCCATATCCAGGGCAATAGCGCGCGACTGCGACAAGCGCCGGATGATGGCTGGGTCTCCGATCTCCCAGTTTCGATTGTCCACGCTTGCAACCGTTCCGGTGCGCATTACGCGCTTCAGCTCAAAACCGGGTGGCCTTCGGCCGCGGGTGTGGCTTCGCCTCAGGGCGGCTGCTGGGGGCAACTGGACCCCGGATAAAATCTTATCTTAGGGCATTTAGCGTACCCAAAAACTACTTTGTATGGGCGCCGCGGCAACGCGGGCAGAGCAGATCCCAGAGGTGGCTGGGGGATCATGGGATTTTTGAAAAACAACCCCATGCAAAGAGTCGAATTATCCTATTTTAAGTGACGCTTCGGTTTTTTCGGTAGCAAGATCGGGGACACCTTCGACAGTTGCAACATCGCTCACTGGCGGCACTGAAGCGCTGCGGATCGAGCCGGGTGCACCCTTTGGCTCTGGATCAAGGCGTGGACGGCATCGTTCACAGGGGACTCGGGTGAGTTGGACCAACGCGTCGTGCGCGCCCTGCACCGCGAACTTGTTTGGGGCGCTGACGAACGGCAGACCAGTTAGTTTGGCAATCTGAGCTTCCGGTGAGATTGTGACGACAGGAACGCTAACGCGTGCCATGCCAGTGAAGTCCGGTGAACCCTGGACATCTCGACAATGGAGTTGGGTCGATCACAGAGGCAGCTTCAGAAACACCACGGTCAACGGCCAGATCACTGGCTTCGGCCCGGGGTCATTGACGGTGCCATCATTATGTTCGACGTGAGGAGAGAATGCGCTCGCGTTACGGCTTTTTGCGCGATCTGGGGTTGTCCGAGCCACGCCTAATTTGCTCGCACTTTTCATAGACGAACGAAAGCAGATCTGAGGCGGGCAAAACAGCAAGAGGTCTTGCCAACCACTTTTCATAGTTCGACATGGGCTCGAACCGAGGCGATCCGTTTTTGTTTCCGTAAGACGGAATCGTGACCCACCCCTCGTCGACCCGTGCCACCAATAAGAACACGCGGGAGACGTTGGCCGATCTTTCGATTGCTTCAACAACCTTGCGCTTCCAATCATCAGGCGCATTCCAATCAGCGGCGGCGCACCGCGCGACCTTGCTGGCTTCTGAGGGCCCCATCCCTAATCCACTCACGAGGTCGGCCATCACCTTCGCTTCGAAAATGGCCAACACGGAGAACAGGCGTCGCCCTCGTAGAACACGGCCATCAACCTTCGTGGTTTCGAGGATCCCCCTTATCAGCCATGTGTCGACCGTGACCGTGTCGAGTCCGGTGATTTGGCACAATTCCCTTTGCGAAAAAGTGGCGGCCCGAACGTCCATTTCCTTGCTTTATCTTCATGCACTTTCTATATAATCCATGCATATGTATGTTTGTCAACAGGCAGATGCATGGAAACGCAGGCTTTTCCCGAGCGTATCCTTCATTTTTGCGATCGTGCCGATCCGCGCGTGGCCGAGCGTCGGAGTACAGTTGCTGGCAGCCCTCCGGCCGATATTCACTAAGAACCGCACGGAAATAACATCGGAGCAGGTGGTGCAGGAGCTCCTCGCCGATCCAAACTCGCCGTGGCACGAATATCGCGGCCGAGGCCCAATCACCAAAAACCAGGTCGCGGCGTTGCTGCGAGACTATGATATTCGTTCCGTCGTCGTTCATCCGACTAAGCGAGCCATTTCTCGCGGCACGGTTACAGGGCAGCGCAATTCGAGGACGCGTTCGCGCGCTTCTTGCCCCACGAGCCGAACATCCGAACACTCAAGCGTGGTGGCGGCGAAAAGACGTGAAAGTGTTCGGATGTTCGGATGATTGCGCTAGATGCGGCACTGCAAAGGTTTGACCGTATACCAACTAACGCGTGAATCGCGCGGAAATGGCGGTGGCCTTCGGCCGCGGGTGTGGCTTCGCCTCAGGGCGGCTGCTGGGGGCAACTGGACCCCGGATAAAATCTTATCTTAGGGGCATTTAGCGTACCCAAAACTACTTTGTATGGGGTTGTTTTCCAAAAAATTGAGTGGGCCCCCTCTTACGGGTCAGCCTGGTGGCGTCCGGCGGTACCTGGCGATCATCCGTTTGGCAAAAACTTCGACCGCCCCGCAGCGGTGTGGCGGCGCTACGGTGTAGAGCATGCGCCGCGCCAACGTCTGCGCCAGAGAAAAACCAAGTGTGTGCCTTTTTGAACAACAGGTATCGTCCGCGCGAAGATGGCGAAACAGCGGGTCGCGTCGCCGGTATTTGCCTGCTTCATTGTGCGCGATCACAATGGGCTCGCCGTCGTCTACTTTCATAAATCGACATCGCTGTGGGAAACCGGGGAAAATGGCATCGGAAGATGGACTATTTCGCGCTTTTCAAGTAACGGCCGTCCTGGGAATTGTTGTGGACAGTCTTGGGATTGAGGGCACCCATGACGCAATCCGCGGAGAGTGACCGGCGGCAGCCGGCTGTGCCGGATCGGCGCGAAATCGCTAAACGCATCTTCGACGCGCTATGCGCCACATATCCTGATTTTCTCGCTCCTTTACTGACTGTCGCAACAAACAAGAGCGCTACCATCGTTTAGCAATGATACTCGCCTTTCGACCCGCCCAAGGCAAACACCTGCAAGCAACTGAGCGCTGTCTCTGGGTCATCGCCCGCGGCCCGTTCGGTGCGCTCGTTCGCTCGTAGCGCCGGTGGGCAAATGCCCGTAGCTCGGCTCGGTTGGCAGCAGCTTCACCAGAGCGTTGCACACACCCCAGTAAACACTAATAAGTGATTGCTGACGAATATTGACATTCATCAGATGACGTCCATTATTCATCACTAGTGATGGTGGAGGTAGTGAGATGTCTGGCAAGGCTGAATTTCGGATAAACAAAGCCTTAACCGCATTTTCCGCTGTGGTGGCGATAGCGTTGGCACTCGGCGGCTGCAATGATATTGCAGCGCAACATGCAGCCCCGGTCAGGCCAGTACTGGTCACTGGCGTTCACTACGAAGCTCAAGCGCTCCAGCGGAGCTTTGTCGGCACCGTTCGCCCGAGGATCGAAGCCGATATGGGTTTCCGGGTCGGCGGGAAGGTATCGAAACGCCTTGTTGAGGTCGGCGCCATGGTTGACGCCGGGCAGCCGCTCGCCACGCTCGACGAGGTCGATCTCAAGCTGCAAGCCGAGCAGGCCGACGCGGAATTCAGCGCGGCGACCGGCGTACTGGCGCAAGCGAGCGCCGCCGAAGCGCGCGCCAAAGAGCTCCGGCAGAAGGGCTGGTCGACAGACGCCCAATTGGACCAGGCGAAAGCGGCCGCCGATGAGGCCCGCGCTCGACTCAAACGCGCCGAACGATCTGTCGACCTAACGAAGAACAGCCTGTCCTACGCGACGCTGGTCGCCGACGCGCCCGGCGTTGTCACATCGACATTGATCGAGCCCGGTCAGGTGGTCGCCGCCGGTCAGACTGCGATCCGCGTCGCGCGGTTGGCCGAGAAAGAGGTCGTGGTCGCGATCCCGGAGACGTTGCTGGCGCGCGCCAAGTCGGGTGACGCGCGAGTCACGATTTGGTCGGAGCCGGATAAGGTCTATGTCGCCAAGCTCCGCGAGCTCGCCCCGTCAGCCGACCAGATGACGCGGACCTATCAGGCGAAATTTTCCGTGCCCGGAGTTGGCGACGATGTGCAACTCGGCATGACGGCCACGCTGACCTTGTCCGAGCAGGAAAGCGAACGCGTCGCGCGTCTTCCACTCTCGGCGCTGTTCAACCAGGGCGCGGGACCCGAGCTGTATGTCGCGGACGCCAAGACCGGAACGGTCACGCTCCAGCCGGTGACCGTGAAGGCCTACGAGAGCAACGACGTCCTGATCAGCAGCGGCGTCGACGAAGGCGCCAGTGTTGTCGCGCTTGGCGTTCAAAAGCTCGACCCCGCCGAGAAGGTCAAGGTCGTCTCGTCGCTGTCGTTCTGAGTGCAGAACCGAGGCTTCTGAATTGTGCGGAGAGTAAGATGAGCCGTTTCAACCTCTCAGCTTGGGCCGTTGCGCATCCGTCGCTGATATTCTTCCTGATCGTCATGCTCGGCGTGGCAGGCCTGTTTTCCTATCGAAACCTGGGACGCGCGGAAGATCCCTCGTTTACCATCAAGCTCGTGGTCGTCACCGCGGTATGGCCAGGGGCGACGGCCGCCGAGATGCAGACGCAAGTCGCCGATCCGATCGAGAAGAAGCTTCAGGAGCTTCCCTACTTCGACAAGGTGACGACCTATAACAAACCGGCATTCACGGCGATGCAGGTCGCTTTCAAGGACAACACGCCGGCTCGCGACGTGCCGCAGTTGTTCTATCAGCTGCGCAAAAAGATCAGCGACATCAAGGACGATCTTCCGGCCGGATTGATCGGGCCGTCGATCAATGACGAGTATGGCGACGTCAACTCGATTCTTTACATGATCACGTCCGAGGGCGCCGACTACGCGCAGATGAAGAAGGTCGCCGAGGCGTTTCGCCAGCGGCTTCTCAAAGTCAAGAACGTCACCAAAGTAAACCTCTACGGCACCCAGGACGAGAAGATCTACGTCGAATTCTCGAACGCCAAGCTCGCCACGCTCGGCATCACGACCGATCAGTTGTTCCAATCATTGGCCCGACAGAATGCGGTCGTGCCGGCCGGCGTGCTGGAGACGACGGCGCAGCGCGTGCCGCTGCGCGTAACCGGGGCGCTGGACGGCGCCAAAGCAGTTGCCGAGACGCCGGTGGAAGCAAATGGCCGCGTGTTCCGCGTCGGCGACATCGCCACGGTGACGCACGGTTATCCCGACCCGCCGGATTTTCTGGTCCGGCAAAAAGGCAAAGCAGCGATCGGCGTCGGCGTCGTCATGGCGAAGGGCGCCAATATCCTTGAGCTCGGTCCGGCGGTAGCGAGCGCGACCGCCGATTTCAAGGCCGCGGTTCCACAAGGCTTCGATTTCGAGCAAATCGCCGATCAGCCGGTCGTCGTCGACCACGCTGTCAACGAGTTCGTCCATTCCTTCATCGAAGCGCTGGCGATCGTGTTGTTCGTGAGTTTCCTGGCGCTCGGCTGGCGCACCGGCATTGTCGTGGCGCTGTCCGTGCCGCTCGTGCTTGCCGTCGTGTTCATTGTCATGGACGCCATGGGTCTCGACTTGCACCGGATCACGCTCGGAGCGCTGATTATCGCGCTCGGCCTCCTCGTCGACGACGCCATCATCGCCGTCGAGATGATGGTAGTGAAGATCGAGCAAGGCTTCGACCGCATCCGCGCCGCGTCGTTTGCCTGGGAATCCACAGCCTTTCCGATGTTGACGGGGACCCTGGTGACGGCGGCCGGTTTTCTTCCCATCGGCTTTGCCAATTCCTCAGTGGGTGAATATGCCGGCGGCATTTTCTGGGTGGTCGCCATTGCGCTATTGGCCTCGTGGGTAGTGGCCGTTGTGTTCACGCCGTATATCGGCGTGAAACTCCTGCCGACCATCAAGCCGCTCGAACCCGGCCATGATCCTCACGAGATCTACGAGACCCGGATGTATCGGGCGCTGCGCCGCGTCATCGATTGGTGCGTGAGCTGGCGCGTCACTGTCGTGCTGGTGACCGTCGGCATCTTTGTGTTGTCGATCGTGTCCTTCGGCCGCGTGCAGCAGCAATTCTTCCCGCTGTCGGAGCGGCCCGAATTGTTCTTTCAGCTCCGCATGCCGGCCGGCACGGCGTTCGGTACGACGCTCCAAGCGGTCAAGAAGGCTGAAGTATTGCTCAAGGGCGATAACGACATTTCGACCTACACCGCTTATGTCGGCCGCGGCTCGCCGCGGTTCTGGCTCGGCCTCAATCCGCAACTGCCTGACGAGTCGTTCGCCGAGATTGTGGTCGTCTCCAAAGACGTCGAGGCGCGGGAGCGGATCAAGGCGCGGATCGAAAAGGCCGTCGCTGACGGCGCACTGTCCGAAGCGCGCGTGCGCGTCGATCGCTTCAATTTCGGGCCGCCGGTCGGCTTCCCAGTGCAGTTCCGCGTCATCGGTCCCGATACGAACAAGGTCAGGGAGATCGCCTACCAGGTGCGCGACGTGATGCGCGCCAACGATCAGGTGGTCGATCCGCATCTCGATTGGAACGAACAGGCGCCGTACTTGAAGCTCGTGGTCGATCAGGATCGCGTGCGGGCGATGGGACTGACGCCGCAGGACATCTCACAATCGCTGAGCATGCTGATCTCCGGGGTGCCGATCACGACGGTGCGCGACGGCATCGAAAAGGTGGCCGTCGTGGCGCGCGCCGTACCGTCGGAGCGTCTTGACCTGGCGCATATCGGCGACCTGTCGCTTTATTCGCGCAACGGCGTGGCGGTGCCGCTCTCGCAGATCGCCCATATCGAATACACCCATGAGGAGCCGATCATGTGGCGCCTCAATCGCGACATGGCGATCACAGTACGCTCGGATGTCGTCGACGGCGTTCAGCCGCCCGATGTGACCAACGCGATCTGGCCGAAGCTCCAGTCGATCCGCGACAACCTCGAGCCGGCTTACCGGATCGAGATCGGCGGCGCCATCGAGGAATCGCAGAAGGGCAATGCCTCGATCTTCGTCCTGTTCCCGGTAATGATCTTTGCCATGCTGACGCTCTTGATGATTCAGCTGCAGAGCATCTCGCGGCTCATCCTGGTCTTTCTGACGGCGCCGCTTGGCATCATCGGTGCCTCGCTAGGATTGAACGTCGCCAACCAGCCGTTCGGCTTTGTCGCGCTACTCGGGCTGATCGCGCTGATGGGAATGATCATGCGCAACGCAGTGATTCTGGTCGATCAGATCGAAACGGACGTCAGTCACGGATCGACCCGCCGGGATGCGATCGTGGAGGCGACCGTTCGCCGGGCGCGGCCCGTCATCCTCACGGCGCTGGCGGCGATACTGGCCATGATCCCCCTGTCGCGCTCGCCCTTCTGGGCGCCGATGGCGATCACCATCATGGGCGGCCTTTTCGTCGCGACCTTTTTAACACTGCTGTTCCTGCCTAGCCTTTATGCCTTGTGGTATCGCAAGCGGCTCGTCGAGCGCGGCGACGAGGTGGGCAAAGTTGCGCCGGCGACCGAGCGCGCCCAGCGGCCGGTCCCGGTTGCGATCGCCGCCGAATGAAAGATCAAGAGGAAGAGCTTGCCATGACGGACGTGATTGACCACCCCGAAACCGATGTGCGGGAGCGGATTCTCGTCACCGCCGAACGTCTGTTTCGCGAAATCGGCTACCAGAAGACCACGGTCGCGGACATCGCCAAAGCGCTGCGCATGAGTCCAGCGAACGTGTACCGCTTCTTTGACTCCAAAAAGTCGATCAACGCAGGCGTCGCACGCCGGCTCATGGGTGAGGTGGAGCAGGCGTCGCAGGTTATTGTCCGCAAGCCGGTCCGCGCGGCCGCGCGGCTACGCGAGCTATTCGAAACAATGCATCGAATGAACTGTGAACGCTATGCTGGCGATTCGAAGATGCACGAGATGGTCGCCGTCGCCATGGAAGAGAATTGGGACGTCTGTCAGAAGCATATCGACTGGCTGATTGGCGTAACGGCGGACGTGATCGGCGACGGCGTCGCGTCCGGGGAATTCTATACGCCGGACATTGGTGGTACTGCACTTTGCGTTCTGACCGCCATGCTGCGGTTCATCCATCCGCAATTCATCGCTGAATTTGCCGATAAGCCCACCGCGACGCTTGATCAGATGATCGATTTTGTGCTCACAGGGCTGAGCGCGCCGGCCAAGTAGCCCCAAACAAGGTTCCAAGTTCGTGACCTGCTCGGCTATTTTATGTTTTGGGGACGTGTGACGGAGGTCTCTCTCAGCGTTATTACGCTGACGGTGGCTCTCATTCTCTACAAGTTATTCAACGCGACGGCCGGCGACGCCTACCACATTGGGAAAGCGGCTTTGGCAATGCGACTGCAACCGGCGCCGGCGGTCGGGACCAGGTGGAATTGACTGGCGGTTCGCCACCGTCATCGCGAAACCGCGCCGCGCCTTCGCCAAGTCTCCTTCCGTTGGGTGCCGCGCGTCAGACCGCCTTCATGTGCGCACGCGCCCAGTCGGCGAAGTTCGTGAATTCCGCCCGGGACGAGGGCGTTGGCCGCGGCGATGTACCGCTCGTGCTCGGGGCCAAAGTACGTCTGCTCCGCGAAGTACTGGAACATCTCGCGCATCTCATGGGCGCCCGGGTAGAAGCCGTCGTAGACGGCCGGGGGCACTTGCAGCACCTGCAACTTGTGCCCCTGCGCGTTCAGTGTGCCGACAAAATCGTTGAAGGAGTAGACGCCGCCGCATACGCCCAGGTAGCTGCCGTCGGGTAGCTGGTCGCCAGCCGCGAGCGCGGCCGCGACGGCGCGACCGACCTCGGTGACGTCACCGGCGTGCATCACGCGCGCGGCGGGATCGATCGGCACCGCCCAGCCGCGGCCGCCGTTCGGTAGAGGCTGGGGCGCCATCATCGTGAGGAAGTTCTGGAAGTACATTGGCGCGATCACGAACGTGTGGCGCGCGAATTCGGCCGCCTTGACTGCCGCGTCGACTCGGGCTTTTCCGGTGAAGTGCGCGACCTTGATGCGCCCGCCCGTCAGCTTCTCGCTGTCGGGCAGGGTCGACCAGATCAGGTGCTTGACCCCGGCGTCGCGGGCGGCTTGCACGGCCGCCGTGCCGATCTCGGTCTCACGCGGCATCTGCGCGGGATCCCAGAAGTTGGTCACGACGAAGGCTCCGTGCGCCCCCTCGAGCGCGGAACGGAGGGTGCTCGGGTCGAGCAGGTCGGCCTTGACCACCTCGACTCCACGCGCTGCCAACGCCCGCGCAGCGTCGCTGGCGGGATTGCGACTGGCAACGCGCACCGCGAACTTGCCCGCGTTCATGAGCGCGTCCACGACGCCACCACCCTGCAGACCTGTACCACCGAGTACCGCTACGACTTGCTTGGTCATCATCGTCTCCTTGTGCCGGATGCGTCGCGCTCTGGTGCGCAGGGGCGCGCCGCCCCAGCCCGGCGCTTCTCTCTGACCCCAAAACCTCAAGGACATATTCTGGCGCCGGGGAGAGATATCAAGGACTTAGACGAAAAATGACCGCTCAGGCTAATAATAGGCCAAACAAGAGAGGCCGAAATCAACCGGCCCATGCCAGGAGGAGGACTACTCGGCGCATTGCTGCCGCTCGGCCTCAATGTCGGGTTCAAAAGCAAGGGCTTTGGCTACTTCGGTGACGAAGACCCGCACGCGATCATCAGGGACGCCCTCGATCCCAACGTCCCGGCCAGCTAAAAAGTCCACAAATATTTCCGCAGAGCTGGCAGAGCACGGCGCGGATGTTGGGAAGCGACGGAACGGGATCTGGCGAACACCTACCAACTCGCCGTGTGATGCAGCAGATGCCTGTGGTGGCTTGATAAGAAGGGCACCTTAAATTGTCCCTTCGGGCTGTTCTCGGCACCGACAAAGAGGCCAAGACAGAAGGTGGCTTCGGTATCGGCATAGCGCACGGATTTGCGACGCTTGGCACCATCGGCTTCGAGGGCCGCTTCGACTATGCCGCCATCGGGACGGTTTCCAATGTTGCCTCTCGGCTATGCGATGAAGCGAAGCCGGGGCAAATCTTGATTAGTCCTCGGGTGCTGACGAAGGTCGAGGATGCAGTGAAGGTCGAGCCCGTGGGCGAGTTCGAGTTGAAGGGGATCAGGCGGCCTTTGGCGGCGTACAATGTGGTTGCCCCTTCATCGTCCAAGGTTTGAATGCGGAATACGGTAGCGGGCGTTAGCCGAAACTGATCGAAGCAAAGGCAGTTGAGCTTACGCAGTCAGCTCGCCTGATGGTGCCCGGCCAAGAAAAGGGCTAAGCTTACATTTGGCTGGGGCACCAGAGAGGAGTGCACTCGATGTGCGACTTCAGCCTTCATGCTGTTAGGTCCCGGCCTGCGAAGGTCGGCGATAAGCTCACCACCCGCATCTTCAATTTGGGCACAGGGGGCTTCTGCGCACCCGAAGATAAAGGGATGGCAGTTTGTCTGCTTCCGGGCACTGAGTTGTCCTTCGCGGACGACGTTCGGCGGTGGTCCAGGTGGCCGTCCCCCTGGAACGAAACGGTGATCAGCTACAGGACCGCGATCTTCAGACAGATCAACAAGGACAAGCGGGCCACCCATCACGATGCGCTGGAATTCCCAAACGGCGAAATCGTTCTTCTGACAACCCTGGTAGAGGGACAGCAGGCGACAGTTCTTCAATTACCAGCGGCGCCTGAAAAACCAAAAGAGGGGCCAACGGTTACCCGCGCCTTGGATTGGGCTGACTTGATCGGTTGATCCAAGTGCACGCCCCAATGACCCCGCCGGCCATCCAGCGTGCCCCCGGGGTCGAATTGGACCCGCCCCCTGCGCGGATCGCCGTCAGTGCTTCGCGTTAGAGCTGACTGCGGAGGTCGCCTCTTCGCGACGAAATTCGGCGTCGTAGTGCATGATTTGCCGCATCAACTGCTCAATGACTTGCTGGCGGATGACGCCATCCTGCTGGCTTGTCATTTCTGCGACTGTCTTCGCGATCGCATCAATGACGTCATCTGCTTCATGGGTATCGACTTTGTCCGAGCCTGCTGTCGCGGGGTATTCGGCGAAGAAATCGGCGATCAGTTCGACCATCATGCAATGAAGGCAGGGGCGTTCTTCGTCAACCCGGTCTTCCGACAGAGGCTTGTCTCCCAAAGAACCCCGGATGCTCGCGATATAGTACGGCCCTAAGCAAGCACCGCATTGTGGGTAGAAAAAGGGGTACAATAGACCGGAAACTAAAAATCATAGAAAACAATGAACTATGGTGGAGATGGGTCCCGCCATTCCTTCACAACTTGATCCTCCGACGCGACTGCCGAGCCTGCAGATCAAAAGATACGTCGCCGCCGCCCAAATGGGGTCAGGCGAACAGATTGCCTTCGATACGGGCCAACGCCGCGCAATGACGCTCATAGGTGCGGCGCCACATGCGGCGCGGTCTCTGCGGGATCGGACCAAGTAGGTCATCCGGCCTTCCGCCGAGCCGCATCCTGATTTTCTGTGACTGGCTGACGTTGCGAACTAGCGGGTCTTTCTGCTGGCTCGCATAAGCCAAACCAGAACAGCATCGACAAGCGAACAATTCACGGCGAAGCGATGGCGAATACACCGCTGATTTTTGCCGGCTTCCCGATTGGTGCAATTGGTCCGTTTGAGGCGCGCGCACCGCTTGGCCATCGAGAGAGACACGCCGGCGTGAAGCTTTCGACCCTCGCCGATGTGCGGGACTTGGTCGACAAACCTGCCCGAACAATACCGCCGCAAGCCGACTTGGCGGCATGTCTCGACTGAGATTGCGAAGGCAGCCGAAGGCGAGAAAGACCTGCTGATGCTGAGGTTATCCATATTCAGTGCTTGTTCTCCGGCGGGCGACAAAAACAACGAGACCTGCCTCTCGCCCTACACAACCTCTCGCTGAACCCCCCTTGTTACAGCGCTGACCGCATGCTCGAACGCGGCTCCGCTGATCGGAGGAAACGCGGCTCCGCTGATCGGAGGACACCGCAATGACCTATGCCCATGCGGCTCCGGCAAGAAGTTCAAGCGCTGCCATGGGGCGCCGTCGGAAACGGCGCACTGAGCACGTGGAAACTTGCACAACTGCCATCTTTGCGGCCATTCTTATTTATTGACCATATAGGGGTGCACTCTCGGCTTTCTTGGGCGCGTGTTCGCTGAGAAATTTTCGGCAGATCGATATCGACGTCTTGTAGCCGGGCGGAGGCTTGACGCCCTTCTGCCGGGCGAGACCGTCGGCAAAGCGCTTCATCGCAGGCGTCGGCGGAAACGTGCCGAGGCCGTCGCCGACCGCCGCGCCAAGCAAGGAAGGCCCGCCGGCGGCGCCGCCCTCCTTGAGCTTGCCGATGATGCGCTCGGCGACATTGCACACGGCGTCAATCGCACCGACCATCTCCTGCTTGCCGACAACGACATCATCGAGCAGGCATTCAAGTTGCGCCGTCACCCCCGGATCGACCAGGGCCGGGTCGGCCTGTTTGAGAACGCCGAACACCGACAGGCCGGCCTCGGTCGGCACAATGTGCTTTCCCTGGGCAATCAGGAAACCCTGTTTCTTCAGCCCGCCGATGATCTCCGCTCGGGTCGCCGGCGTGCCTATGCCCTTGGCCTCCTTCAGACGCTCCCGCAGAACCTCATCGTCAACGAAGCGCCAGGCATTTTGCATCGCCTCGATCAGAGTGCCTTCGTTGTAACGCGGCGGTGGCCGGGTCTCCTTGTCCTCGATTTTCGGATCGTGCAGTTGCGCAGTCTCGCCGTTGCGCAGCGGCGGCAGCAATTGCGCCTCGTCGCCCTTTTCGTCGGCTGGCTGCCAGTCCGGGAAAGCTGCGCGCCAGCCGAGATCGATGGGCTGACGACCGGAAGCGCGGAATTCGAAACCACGCACGTCGAGCGTTGCGGTTGTCTGCCGGTAGCGGAAGTCGGGCATCAGGGCGGCCAGATAGGCCCGCGCGATGACGTCGAACAGTTTTTTCTCATCGGACGACAGGCGAAGCCATACCTCCCGCAATTTGTCGATCGTGTTGACGTTGGGAATAACGGCGTGATGGCTCGCGCCCTCAAGCCCCTTGTCGTAGAAAGTGCCGCTCGCACCTTTGCGGATGACTGGCGCCTCGGGTACCGGGATTGCGCTGAATGATTGCCCCACCAGCAGTCGGGCAACGATCCTCGGCACGTCCGATATCAAGCTCAGTGGCAGGTAGCGCACCTCGGCGCGCGGATAGGTGATGATCTTCTTGCCCTGGCCGTCATAGAGTTCCTGCGCCACCTCAAGTGTCTTGCTGGCCGGCCAGCCGAAGCGCGAGCCGCAGAGTTTCTGAAGCGACGGCAAATCATGCAGCTTGGGTGGCCCTTGCCGCTTATCCTCGACGCGCACGGCAAGCGCCCCCTCGAAGCTCCGAGCCGCATTGACTACTTCCTGAGCAATTTCGCGCCGGACAATTCGCTCCTGAGGCGCGTGCCGCATCTGGAACTGGCCTCCCGCAACCTTTGCGGTGGCGACAACTTCAAAATAGGCGAGTGGCACGAAGTTGCGGATTTCCAACTCGCGCTTGCACACGATGGCCGAGGTCGGCGTCTTCACTCGGCCAACGCCGATGACTCTCCGCGCGCCTCGCCCAAGAATGACGGTCGCGGTGCGCGTGAGTGACAGGTTGTAGATCTGGTCAGCCTGCCGGCGTGCGACGGCGGCGGCGTAAAGCCGGGCATATTCGCTATTTGGCTTTGCCCGTCCGAATGCATCGCGGATGGTCTGGGAGTCCTGCGCGGTGAACAGCACCCGCATCACTTGGCCGCGATACTCATAATGTTCGAGAATTTCCTGGCCGATGAGCTGACCCTCGCGGTCGCAGTCGGTGGCGAGCCAAACCCGTTTGGCGGTGCGTAATGCCTCACGAATGGCTTTGAGCTTGGCGGCTTTGTTGCCGCCTTCTGCCGGGCGAGTGCCATAAAGGCCTTCGGGTCGCAGCAGGATTGGCGACCAGCGCTTCCAGGCCGGCACGACATCCTCGGGTTCGAGCAGGTCGAATAAATGACCCTCGGCCGGAAGGATGTCTCCGTAACGAGAACCAACGGCGGCGCGGACGTCTTTGGCCTGGCTGGATTTTTCCGTGATGACGATCTGATCTGCCATTACGGCTCGCTTCGTAGGATCGATTCGGCAGCGCGCTGGAACATATAGGGAACGACATCGCCTCGCAAGGTGTGCTCCGGCTCTATCAGCCTCCGAATTCTGAGGTCACGCCGCATCGCGACCTCCACCGTGCCAGGAATGTGGGTGGTGACGCGGCTTATCGAATAACATTTTGCTGTGTGCGTGAGCATCCGCGCTCAGCCATTCCTGCAGCTTCGACCAACGCCGTCGGCCTGAGACGTTGCACACGGCGATAAGCACAGGCCGTCGCTCCGTCACCAAGCGTGCTCTTCGACGATCCAAGTTGGCGGGAAGCCGCGTGGCTTGCGTAGATTGGATTGCCGACACACTCGCGACAGAAATGACCCGCCCACATAAGATCTCCCTGAAAAAATGCTGGCCCGATAAAGCTCGCGCACGTCAAATTTTCCCTACCGGCAATATTCTGTCCCAACAATGTCCTGGACAGTATTCAACGATGCCGCGCGATCCGCCGATCAAAGTCGCGCAGTAAATGAGCGTCGCGCCCTCATCGACCGGCTGATTGCCACGCAGATTTTATCGACTGGGGTCTCGGCAGCCACGAGAGGGAGTCCGTTTACGTGCTCTTACGTCGCCGGGCCCGGGAAACGCGACACAATCGCTGCGGGGCCAGCGATTCGCGAGGGTAATTGGGCCCTCTAAAAGACCGGCATTGCTTCAAACAAATAGGCCGCGGCCATCAGGATTTCCAGATTGCGCCTATCCACGGCCACTATTGAGACAGAATATGCTGCCCGTGCATTGTAGGGGGATGTCATGAGTTATGATTTCGATTCACTCCTCGAACTAAAGTTCGATGCGCATCTTCGACAGCAACGCAGGTCTGGCAGACCGCCCAGTGCCGACCAACAAATCATTACCAAGATCGATATGGTTATCGGCTCCTGGCAGCTTGACGAGTTCGGCAATCAAACACGTGAAATAATGGCGCGGGACTAGCGCGCTTCACTTTATTTCACCTTTAACGACGCGGGCAGCGCAGGCCGTCCCGAGCTCGACGATTGACGTGACCAGAGGAGGCTATCCTAGCGTTGCCGCCTAGACTACTTTTTCGGCGGTCGGGGAATTATTGCGGGGGCGACGCATGCATCAACCGAAAGCGCTGGGCGAAACCGGCCGAAGAGTCCGATTTTATATGGCTCTTGGCTTGGTGGCGGCAGCGACGCTGATGCTACAGATCATTGAGACCAGAATCATTTCCGTGGTCTCCTGGTATCACCTGGCCTTCTTCGTCATCAGTATTGCCATGTTCGGCCTGACCGCCGGTGCGGTCTTTGTCTATTTGCGCAGGGAGAGGTTCCGACCAGAACGGTTGTCCCACGACCTGACCGTGGCGACGCTGGCTTTCGCCCTAACGGCCAATCTCGCGATCCTGGTGCAATTGACGCTGGTGACAGGCGCCTCGCCATCGCTCACTTCTTTCGTCGCCTGGGCCGAATTCGCGCTCTGTCTCGCCGTTCCGTTTTTCTTTTCGGGCGTTGTCGTGAGCCTTGCGCTGACGCGCAGCTCCTATCCGATCGGACAGGTCTACGGAGCCGATCTGATCGGCGCTGCCACGCGCTTCTAAATGTGATGAGCGGGCCGTCAGCGGTCTTGTGGGTGGGCGGGCTCATCGCACTCGCCGCGCTCGGCTTCGCCGGTTCCGGAGTCGGCGCCCTGCCCAAATTCACGTCGCTTGGTTCCCAGCTATTTCGCTACCGCCGAAGCATCGTCACAGGGTGCCTACTCTTGGCGATTGCCAACACGCTCACGAGCCATGGCGTTCGACCGACCATCATCAAGGATCACTTGGAAGCTGCGGCCGATCTTGCCTACGATCGCTGGAATTCATTTTCTCGCATCACCGTCAGTCAGAATCAAACGGTCGCGCCGTCGATGTTCGGCGCCTCGCCGCGCATGCCGGATTCGATCATCGAGCAGCGAGCCCTGAATATTGACGGCGGCGCCGGCACTGCCCTGTACCGCTTCGATGGAAACCTCGAGAGCCTGGGCTTCCTGCGCTATGACGTGACTAACCTCGCCTATGCCATTCCGAACCTGAAGACGGGTGCCGTGATCGGCGTCGGCGGCGGCCGGGACGTACTATCGCAGCGCCTCTTCGGCGTCAGTGACGTAACAGGCATCGAGATCAATCCGATCATCATCGACGTCCTGGAGCATCACTTTTCTGACTATACAGCGATCGCGGTATTGGATGGGGTGAAGTTCGAGGTCGATGAGGCGCGCAGTTGGTTTGCACGCACACCACGTTCTTTCGATGTCATCCAGATGAGCCTGATCGATACCTGGGCGGCGACGGGTGCCGGTGCCTCGTCGCCATCATGAACGCATAACTCCAACTCGACTTCAGCTGGAGCCGTGACAATCGGGTTCCAAAGTGAATTGGAAGCAGGCTTCTTCATTCAACAAAATTTACACAGATTACGCATCATCACATTGATCTATCTCAATGGGATGTTGCGGCCCGTGGCGCGCCGGACATTTAATCATGGGGATGCCCACGGCATTACCCCCTATTGCACGGTGGTGCTTCTTGCAGATCTCCGCACTGCACTTCCCTCGCCGTATCTCGCGCTCTAATCAGACACTCCCCTGGAGCGCCACGGACACGCCCGTTTTCGATGGTTCGGCCACATCACTGGCGACCTTCTGAGCGAGAGCGCAGAGTTCCTTGTTCTGTGCAGAAGCGATCTCGAATTGTTTGTGCATTTGTGCGGTCGATCGCTCGATAAACTCCGACGGGGACTTCACAGCCAAGAGTTCATGGGCGTAGTCAAAGGCGGCGCGTGCGTTGGTACGGGCGATCTCAAAAAGTTTTAGATTGTAGTCTTGGGTACCCTTAGTAACGGTCGCATAGGTGTTTTTAAACAAATCTCCTGCTTGCTCGCACGCCATCTTCGCCTTTGCGTTGGTGTCCCTGACATGCGCGACTCCCTTCTCAGCCATCTCACGAAATGCCGCCGGCATTTCCGTGTTCGGCAGGTCGAACTTTGGCATCTCGAATTTCGGCATGCCATAGTCCGGCAGCGTGACCGAGGAGGCGGCGTGGCTCGTGGTCTTGGCTTTATTGGTTGCAGTGGTAGTGGTTGCCGTCATGACACTTAATCCTTTAAGGGGCGGGGTTTTGGGTGGACCTCCCGGCGTCGCCCTCAACGCCCGATGTAATGAGGAGCGCTTTAGTCCGGCCAGGTCACGACTTGAACGAGCGTTCCGTTATCTCGAGTGGCCTGACATGTTTTCCGAGCGGCTACACGGAAGCCGGTAGAGGTTCCGGATCATTATCTGATCAATACTGCTTGGTCGCCCCAGCCGGGGTCGAGGGGCATGGGGCCTGGGGCAATCCGTCTTCCGGAACGGGAATCAGGACACGCTCGTGCTAAGCACCCGTCCCGGTAACGATTTGTTTCAGCTCAACTAGGCCGCAGCCGCGAAGCGGATGGTCGGCAAGCCAAGTACGCCACCTGCTAGGGCCGAACAAACAAGTAGAGGGCAGCGCATTCTTCTGTTCCTGTCCCCGTGAAATCCCAAGGCCGTAGCCGAAAAGAACCAGGCGCGAGGCGAGAGAGCAGTCATTTTGAGGCAGCGAAGGTTGAGAACAGCAGCCATGGGTCAGTGAAGGCGCCAAGCACCGGCACATCGCACAGGAGCCCGCCGAGGGGTCCCCCCCTCGGCAGGTTCCTGCGTCCCGGCCATTGGCTATCCCTTACGGGGGCCCCGGTGCGTTGGCAGGGGGGCCGGAAGGCGCGCATGGACGAGACGCTCGCACAGCGATTTCGTTCCGCCGTCGATGCTCTAGGCCACCAAAAGAAATCAACTGTATCCGCAATGCCACACTCCGATTTTAGGGGCCGTGGGGCCTCTAACGATGGAAAAGCAGGACTGCTAAAACGGCTGAGATTGTCGCCATTATTGCTGAGATTATCGCCGCCGTTGCTGCGGTCCAAGCGGCATTCTTTCCGCTTCGGGCAATGCGGGTTTCTTCATTGCTAATCCATTCACGGGCTTCGCGTGCCTTACCCTCGTCCCAGACGCTCGCTGCCTCGCGGCGGCGCACCGTCTCTATGCCGAGCGATTTAAATGCCTCCTGATTTTTAGGACTAATCATAACCCTGACCCTAGCCTGTTCCGCCTTAGCGCGGGATTGCTGCGGAATTTTTTTGGGGCGTGGTTTTGGTGGGGGGCGTCCCGTTTCCACCCGCCCCGCCCCCGCTGGCCGCGCCGCTATACCAGCATGTTGTATCGTCAATGACAAAGGTGCTCGCCCTTCACAGAGGACATTCCACATGCGCCCGTGTATGCGATTATTACCTCAAGCCACTTTGGCAAACCTCGCTGTGGAGTGGATCAAGCTGCTTGACTAGCTCAAGCGCGGCTAACTCCAGATTGGGCAGCCCGCCGGCGAAAAGGGCGACGAGACGCAATTGCTGCCGCCGCTGCGCAACGGCGAGACTGCGCAACTGCACGATCCGAAAATCGAGGACAAAGAGACCCGGCCACCGCCGCGTTACAACGAAGGCACTCTGATCGAGGCGATGCAAAATGCCTGGCGCTTTGTTGACGATGAGGTTCTGCGGGAGCGCCTGAAGGAGGCTAAGGGAATTGGCACACCGGCGACCCGAGCGGAGATTATCGGCGGGCTGAAGAAACAGGGTTTCCTGATTGCCCAGGGAAAGCACATCGTGCCGACCGAAGCCGCCTTGTCGCTGTTCGGGTTTCTCAAACAGGCCGACCCGGCCCTGGTCGATCCGGGGGTGACGGCGCAACTTGAATGCCTGCTCGACGATGTCGTTGTTGGAAAGCAGGAGATGGTCGGTGCGATTGACGCAGTGTGCAATGTTGCCGAGCGCATCATCGGCAAGCTCACCAAATCAGCAGGAACAATCCAAAAAACTGCTAGAGAGATCGGCCTGCGCAGATACGATAGGCCTCCCGCCACGGTTGTATCCGCTCGAATGCAGCGCTAGCCGCCAGAACGTCAGCGTCGGCATAGCGCCGACCGATGATCTGCATACCGACCGGTAGATTGCCAACGGCCAGTCCAGCAGGAATTGATGCGGCTGGGTGTCCGGTAAAATTGACAGGATACGTCAGGCACCAGCCGATCAGCGAATTAACCGGCTCGCCATTGATGCGCTCGGGTCCCTTGGTGTTGCCGTCGGAAGCATTGTCAACGGGAAGACAGGCGAGCGTCGGTGTCACCAGCAGGCGATAGCGTTGGAGTACCCCTTGGAACGCATCATAGATCTCTGAGCGTGCCGCCTGATCGTGAAAGAAATCGAGCGCCGACATCTTATAGCCTTGGTCGACCCAGTAGAGATATTCGGGCGGCAGGTCGTCGCGATGTTCTTTCAGAACGTCAATTCCCGCGTCCCGGAAACTCTCCAAAGTCTGCAAGTTCAACGGCATGATGAGCCGGCACCAGAGATCGCTAAGCTCCTTCTGAGGTCGTTTGATCCCGACCTTTACCTCTTCAACATGCGCCCCAGCCTGTTCGAATGCGCGGACCGCCTTCCCCACAAGTTCGGCGACCCGGGGATCAACCGGAAAAACGTCGAGGTTTGGGCTGTAAGCAATCTTCCAACCCTGTATTGATCGCCGCGTCGCCCCAGCGAAGTCGGTCGTCTCATCGAGGCTGTAAGGGTCGCCGGGGTGGTATCCAGAGAGCGAATCGAGTGCCACCGCCGCATCGTCGACGGTGCGCGTGATCGGCCCTTCGAAGATGAACGGCGTGTCGGCGGCAAACGCGTTCGGACGTATGAGAGCGGGGACGCGGCCGAATGAGGCTTTGTAACCATAGACATTGCACCACGCCGCAGGGATCCGAATCGAGCCGCCGCCATCGGTACCTTCGGCGAGAGGCAGCAGGCCGTCCGCGACCGCCGCCGCGCTGCCACCAGACGAGCCGCCAGTATTTTTCGTCATATTGAAAGGGTTACGGGTCGGTCCGAAGAGATAGTTGTCGCATGTGCCGCGAAAGCCCATGATCGGACTATTCGTCTTGCCCAGAATTATTGCGCCAGCCTGTTCGATACGCTCGGCAAACCCGCAATAGAAATTTGCCTTGAAATTGCGCATGGCGCGGATGCCGCCGAAGGTGGTGATCCATCCGGGCTTGAAGTCGAACAGGTCCTTGATTGCGACCGGAACTCCGTGCAAGGGCCCCAGTGGGCGACCGTCCGTAAGTGCTTTTTCTGCGTCTTTGGCACTCTCTCGCGCCTGATCGAAGCCCTGATAAACGAGTGCGTTAAGGCTCGGATTGCGGACCTCGATGCGGGCAATAAATGCGTTCATGACCTCGACTGGAGAGAATTGTCGTTGGCGGATGCCGCGCGCGATTTCGGTGACATCGGCGTAGGCAAGCTCGTCGGAATGTGCCATTTTTGCCTCCTGCCGCAAAACCACGGACGAAGTCTCAGGGCGTGTGTGAGAAGCCCCCTCGTCATTGTCCGCGACAACAATGGTCAGGCGTTGGCTCACGTGTATTTCGAGAGCGAAGCCGGCCGACGAACCGCTGCGGGATTGCGGACGAGGCCCGACGCATCGCCGCGAACATCGCCAAGCTGCCGGAGCTATTAGGCGGCAGGAATAACACTCACGCTGAGGGATAAGGCCGTTCTTTCGTAGTCGTCGGCAAGATCGATCATGAGGATGGCCGCTTCGGTGCCCATCATTTTGATTGCCAAGTCACGCAACCGCGCCGCTCGCTCGCGCCAATGTTGTGGATCTGTGCTACCGCGCTCGTTGTTGATTGTAACGCGCATACAGTATCAAATCCGAAATCAGGCCTTCGGATCCTAACTTTTCGTTAACCATGCCGGCGCTATGGTTGGGATGTCACTGAACAAGCTGATCAAAACGTCCGCGCACCAAAGGCCCCTCGGCCCCGAAACTGAGGGGCCTTTGTTTCTGTCGTGGCGGCTGATCGCCAGAACTCGTGTATCTCGTTGTAGCCGCCCCGCTCGCAGAGCCGCGCCGGAAGCACGATCTGTTGCGGCCATCCGCTGCAATTCCCGCCGCCGACAGTTCGCCTTTGCGCCGCATGCACGAACCGCAGCTTAAATGCCGTTGTGTCTGCCAGCGTGCGGAAGCAGTAGCGAACCGCGCCCGCCGGCATATCGACGTACATGTCCCATTCGAACGAGCGCTCATCGAGCCACGCGAGCACTTCCATCGCGATCTCGTCGAAAGACAGCGCGACTTGGTACGGGAAGTCTCGAAGGAGAAGGGCAGAAGGCTGTTTAACTCTCTTACTGCGAGTCCAGCACCCAACGAGCATTGAAGGCAAGGCCCGCATCGGCCTTTTGCAATGCGCTCCAGCGGCTTTCGAAAGAGTCGGCGGGCTCTGTCGGTACCATGCTCACTGTGGCCGAAGCGGCTTCCTGCAGCGCCGCAACAGTTTGTTGCATTTCAGATACGTCGTTGGGCGACTCGTTCGTATACGGCTCGTTGGGAGTCGCACTGGCCACGGTGTAGCCTTGCGGTGCAGCTTTTATTTTAGGCGCCAAAATCGATCCCGTGGCCGCCGAATGCGCTCCGCGTTCCAGCGTAGTCGAATCGGCCGAGGCAACTTGCGTCCGTGGAGCCGACTTCCATCCAAACAAGCCAAACAATCTACTCGCGAACGAATCGTTGTTGTCGGTCGGAGGCGACGGTTGAGATTTCGACGGCGGCAGTCTTGCCGGTGGAATGCTGCCACCAACCTGGGCGAGGAAAACTCGGTTCATTCCGCCGTCCAATCCGCTATGAATTGGCGCCACTGGAGTGTTGGCTGTGACCAATTGGGCGTACTGGACCTCGTCGGCGTGTTGCTTCCCTAGCGCGGCCCGAGCGATTTGCGGGTTGACCACGAAAGCGGGACATTTGCCGGTCGGATCGAACGCGAGGGACTTCGATCCTTTCGGTGGTTGCTGGGCGTCGAAAACATAGTGCTTGTCGCAGACGTCGACCTTCGGCTCGAGATGCGTCGCCTCGAAATGGTCGTTGCCGACCTTGAGCATCTTCCAGAACGCCACGTGCGGACTGGTGCGATGGCGCGCCAGATTCGTCGGCGTCATGCGGAACGGATATGCCTGGATCTGGAATGAAGGCTGACCGCCGAGGAACGACTCGCGCGCCAGCGAATAGATCTCGCCGATCTGCTCGTCGGTCATGGCGTAACAGCCGCGCGAGGAGCAGTCGCCGTGAATCATCAGGAACCCGCCGTGGCGGTCGTTGGCGCGGTCATAGGCGTTCGGGAAGCCGGTATTGATCGCGAGGTAGTAATTGGAGTTCGGATTCATCAGGCCGGGCGTGATCGTATAGAAGCCCTCGGGAGCCTGACGGTCGCCTTCAGTGATCTTCGGACCGAGATCGCCGGACCAGCGGCAGATCGGATAGACCTTGAGCAGTTCGAAGCGGCCGGTGGTATCCTGCTTCCAGACTTCGAGCTCGGATTCTTCCTTGAAGATGCGGATGAGGATCGGAGAACGCTTTGGCATGTTTCTTTGTAGGAGCAGCGAAAGTAGCTGTGGCGGCAACTCCTCGTTTGCTTTAGTTGGCAATTGACTGCCGTCTTCGGCAAGCCCCTGGAAAGGCACCAAAGAGAAAGCGATCAACAAGAAAATTGCGCGGACCAGAGCGGCGCGGACCAAGACGATATCCCCCAACTACTCAGTACTTTAGCGGTGCCGGAGTGCGCCCGCTAGGTGCCCATGGGAACCAACCGGCACCATCGCGGTCGCCGCGCGCTGAGCGCATGCGCCCGCAGCCGTGTTATTTTGCCAATTTGCTTCGTTCCTCGTAGCATAGTTGGCTGCTATAAATCGAAGAGCGTCGGCCACCAAGGCTTCGCGGTCTTCCACGCCACGCTGGGCCATTTCCATGATGTGTTTAGCAACTACCTCGCGCATGACACGCGAATAAGCGGGCCTGGTTAGTCGACTGCCCGATTGTCTCATCCGTTCCCAAACTTCATCCAGCGCGGCTGCTAAGATCTCTATAGTCTCGGGAGTGAAAGCCGTTTCCCGAGAGAATTTTAGAATCTCGACCATATTGTCCCCCCATCTGCGTTGGACGAGGGAGCACGTTGCATCGAAGGAGGAGACTCCTTTGCGAGCAGCAACTACTAGCCACGGCATAGGCGCCTATCGGCTCGACTACTCTGTCAAGCTATCCAGGAGCCGCGCTACTGGCAGAAAATAAATTGCCAAGCCGATCGCACACGCCACCAACCAAGCGAACGCTAGTGCCGCCCAGTCAAAGCTCTGTCCCCACCCATGCATAAGTGCCCCGAACGCCCCTGGGTGTGCCGCGCAAAGCTGGCACACCCGCACTAATCCCCGACCCGGTAATTAATTGGGGTCAAACAAGGCAAAGACGGGGCAGAGATATGTTTTATGCCAAAACAAACAACCAGGGAAAGTTGCTACTCACCGATGAGACCAGGCCCTAATTGGCGAGCGCTTCACTTCCACAAAATGAAAGCGTCTTCGAGCTGATCTCTCGTGGTCCTTCCTTCCATGACCCAAACCCCGCATTCTCTGCAGCCATAGGTGCGCAGTTCACGGCAGCCGGGGGCCAGCGGCGATCGTACGCGTCAAACCCATTGGCCTGCCACAGCTCGGGCATAAATGAATTGGACTCAGGCTATCCCCACCATCCATACTGCAGATTGTGACTTCCAAGGGCGATCGTGCCGTGACGGCTGTCACAATTGAAAGGGATTTCTGCGGCCGATGGCTCTGCTTTTGTCGGGACTTTTTCTTGAGCTAACTAGGAGAGCCCCGAAGGGCGCTCGGCGCTGACGCTAAGGAACGTCCTTAGGCGCTGTGGCCGATTTGTTCACGACCACCATCCCATCCGAGATGATCTTCGTTAGTTGAATTATCGACTGGCTTAACGCGTCATATTGCACGATCTCGTGTTGAAGCCGGTCACCATCCCTATTCAGCTTCTCGCGCAGCCCTTGAAGGCCCTCAATGAGATGATCGATTTCATCAATCGATTGACCTGATATCTCAGAGATCAGGGAAGAAAACTCAACACTCGTGTCTTCGGTTTTGCTTGCTGCTGTGGATTTCCTTCCCCGCAACACCTCCCGCATGGTAGTTTCAAGTGAGTTTTCGTTGCGCGCTGTTTCCAAGGACTTTGAGATACTCATGACGCCGCCCCTCATTTTGACAGCCATTTTAGATGGCCATCAAATAAAGAACCAAATTAGCAAGTGCCAAAATGCGACAGTTTATGGGCAAATTTGCCTTATTAGTAAACGGAAGTTCCGTGGTGAAGAGCCTAATCAGATCGCCCTCTATCGGATTAGTTATTCAGCCACAGCCGCACTAATCCGACGTCTCGAGGTCGTGCAATTACGCTTCTTTTTCTTCAATCTGATTTGCTATCCTGCGCCACCCACTGACAGCAGCAGTGCCCCATCGAGGGGATCGGCGATGCCGACCAGCGAAGCACCACAAAACTTGCAATCGAGCTGGTAGCTCTCAAATCCATGACTGTCGAAGTGCGGCGTCGACGCCCTTCGAAGCAGAAAGTGCGCAAGCCGCGCGGTTTCTTTGTTTGTTTTGGTCAACACATCAACAAGCCTAAGAGCGTCACGTCCCGTTTGGAGTCCTTATTACAACAAGCGGCGCTGGACGAAGAATTTACCCTTAGAAAGGTCCGTCAACCTTACTGCGCAGCCTTCCCACCAAAAAAGACCCTGTTACCCGGACTCTGCGAACGAGTTTTGTCTAGGTGCTACGATGAGCTGAATTCACACTTTCAGTCTCAAATAGTGTAGCCAGACAGCCACACCCGGCCACAAACCGTTCCAGGGCAGGCTAAACCAGCGCAAAGGCATTGCGGTCCCCCGAATTCGGCGGTTCAAATTCGCATATCGGGGGACGGGTTATGCAATATCCTGCTTTTCTTCAGCCGGCTTCAGCGGTCGTTACCGCTTGTTTGCGACTGACTTTGGCGACCGCGATCGGGGCTGCGATTGGGCCATTTGCCAAGCCATCTCTATGGACCATGCGGACGAGAGCTCGATCGCCTCAGATCAGGAATTGCCGCTCGACGCTCTGGGATATCTGGGTGGTTTGTTTGAAGCTCGCTTCTATGAACCGCACGCTACGGCCGACGACCCGCGCGACGAAATTCTGGAAGCCGCTTCCTTGTACGGTTTGGATTTGGCAATGATGATGTCGATTGCCAAAGTCGAGAGTGACTTCGACCCGCGCGTAAAAACCGGCTCATACAAAGGGCTCTTTCAACTTAGCGACTACGAATTCCAAAAATACGGTGACGGCAGCATTTGGGATGCGAGGGATAACGCCCGGGCAGCCGCGCACATGTTTCTGGTTCAGGCCGAAAAGTTCAGGTGGGCTCTGGGTCACTATCCAGACTACGCCGAGAGATACATGGTGCATCAGCAAGGTATCCAAGGCGCAATCGAGCACTACACACACCCCGAGCGCGCTGCATGGCAGTCCATGTGCGCGACCGACGAGGGTGTGCTGAAGGGGGAGCAATGGTGCAAAAGGTGCATTTGGGGAAACCTTCTCCCGCAATGGAAGGACGCTTTCGGGAATGTGGACAAGATATCAAGTAGAGATTTCGTCAGTCTATGGACCGGCCGCATCAATCATCTGGCCGATAGATACAGCGTAGCAGAGGCCCCCATATCCGTGATCCGTCCTGCCAAAAATCACGCTCACCACCCGATTGCGGTGAGCCGCAGCAAGCTTCGAGCGCACGCGCCTCATGCGCGACGTGTTCACGTCGCCCTTGCAGGATTGCATCACCAGTGACCGAGGCGCCAACCGTCGCGAAAGGGCGCTGATCTTGTTTGCGGCCCCCGTTGTGCACGACAATGTAAGAAATCAAGTGACGTTTCGCACGTATGGTGATCGCACCCATGGCTGGGCGCGCCGCTCCAGCGCAGCGGACAGTCTGCAAGCGCACCGAAAGGCACCAAGTTGAAAGAGATCGGTAGGACCGCGATATTTATCGACGGAGCGAACCTTTACACCACTGTAAAGTCGCTCGGCTTTGAGATTGACTACAAGCGTTTGTTAAACGAGTTTCGATCACGCGGCTCTCTGTTGCGAGCATCCTACTACACCGCCGTCTTCGAGGATAATGAACACGCGTCGCTCCAGCCGCTCCTCGATTGGCTGGACTACAACGGCTTCACCGTAGTTACCAAAACAGCCAAAGAATTCGTCGATCAGGCTGGCCGGCGCAAGATCAAGGGCAACATCGACATCGAACTTACAATCGACGCGATGGAGATCGCGCCGCATATCGATCAAATGGTCCTTTTCTCGGGGGACGGCGATTTCCGCTCCCTAGTCCAGGCTGTGCAGCGGCGCGGTGTACGGGTCGTTGTCGTCTCCTCTATGCCGACGGCGGCTCAGGAGCTACGCCGTCAAGCAGACGAGTTCATCGACATCAATGAGTTGAGGGACAAGATCGGCCGCGATCCCGCCGCGCGGCTCTCGCGTTCTTCAAGCGAAGGACGGGCGGCTCGCGAGCAGCGCCACACGCAACAACCTTTACCCAATAGCGCTGGCCTCAGGGTCGGAGCCGGGAGGGACGAGTGGGATGAGGAGGATTGAATAGTCGATTTCGATAGTGCCGCGGGTGCGATCACAGGTAAGCAACTGGACGATGAAGACAGCTACAAAGTCATTCGTCAGCGAGAATTGGACCGCCGCTGCAAGCGATCACCCGGCGTATTCGCCGCGGAGTGTTCAACTCCCGCCGCGCGATTTCGGAGCGGTAAATTTCTCTCGATTACCCGGGGCACTGCCGATTTCCAAGCGCAATGATGGCGGTTCGACCCGAGTTATTTGGTCTAGCAGCACACTAAAACACCGGTCGTCCGACAGGGGACCATATTGCGATTCCAATGCAAAGTTGATTAGGCCGTCGGGAAGAATGGCGGCGAAACTGTCCCGCTGTCGTATTGCCTCGCGAAGAATGCCGCAGGGCGTCAGAGTACCGAACGAAAGGTAGAGTGGGAACACACGATCAAGGTCGAGCGTCTCGCCGATCCCGAACCGGGTGTGCTCTATCCGCGCCTCATCGAGATTAGCGGCCGCTGTCCTCCGGAAGATTGCGGAGGGCCGTGGGGTTACGCCGAGCTGCTTGACGCTATCAAAGATCCGAAACACGAACGCCACGCCGAACTTACCGAGTGGATCGGCCAGGGCTTCAATCCCGAAGCTGACGATGCCGAGTCCCTCACCGCGGAAGTTACCGCTCTCGCCAAATCCTGGTCCAGGAAGCCTACAAAAAAGAGGGCTAGGCCACGCTGACCCGCGGCCTTCGGCGGAGGGTTACGACGAAGGTGGTCACTTCAGTAGTATGGGAATGCGCGGTGGCTTCGGAGGCTATCGCGGATTCCCCGGTTATTTCGGATACGGAGGATACGGTCTGGGTCTCGGCGGTCGTGGCCTTGGCGAATACCGGGGTTATTAACGATGGCGGGCAGGGTATGGTGGTGCTCGACCTCAGCCTCAATGGGTACAATGATCATTATTGCCGGTCGCCGGTCTGCAGTCCCATGTCGTTGAACCGCGCCTTCTGCTCGTCGCTCAGCGACGCGTAAAAGGTACCGAGTGTCGGACGCAGGCTCTTAACCGCATTCACCATTGCACTTAGTCGGCTATTCGTCGCGTCAAGCCGTGCCACTGGCGTCTCAGCAATCTGCGCCGGGCAGGACGTGCGCAACTCGTCGGCGGCTTTCGCTGACGTCTGCTTGAGTTCCTCCAAAGCGTTCTGCTGCTGCCCTGTCGGCTTAACGATTTCCTCAATGCGTTGCACGGGCAGTCTCGTGAAGTTGGTGGCCTGGTCGCCGCACAGCGAGGCGAGCGAGGCGGTGCCCGTAGAACCGGTGGCTGCGGTCCCGCGTCCGTACCGAGGCTCCTGCGCTCCAATCGCATCCAGACGCTGCCTCTGTTCGTCGCTAAGTGATTCATACAAGCTTGCCAGCGCGGGGCGCACAATTTCTATTGCTCTCATCGTCGCCTCAAGGCGTCTTTCAACAGCGTCGAGCCGCGCGAGCGGCGTCAGCGGCCGTTCGTTTGGACATGAGCCATTGAGGACAGCGCTTGCTTGTGACGACGCGGCGGCAAGGTCATCAAGAAAAGTGATCTGCTCGCCTGTCGGATGGACAGCTTGGCGAATCCGGTCGATTGGAAAGCTTGTCACTCCAGGGGCGAAGCCGCCGCAGCTCTGCGTCACTTCCGGCGGAATCTGATTCGCGTGCGTGTCATTGCGGCTATCCCCGGTAGTCCCGGTGTAGCCGTATATGTTGGAGAGGTTATTATATCCATAATAGCTGTATGCTGGGACATATGGTCCGTAGTCATAGTCGAACGCCGTGCCGTAAGACCAGAATGGGTAGTAATAGTCATACGGCCAGAGGGCGTATGAAAAAACGTCTCCTAAGAGAAACGGCCAAAACACTGGACCGACCCAGCCACCCCAACCTCCCCAGCCGCCGCCCCAACCTCCCCAGCCGCCACCGCCGTTCCCGGCAAAGCGATTCCATCCTCCCTGCGTGCCGAAGGCGTTGCGGCCGGTACCGCTTCGTCCACTGAATTGTCCGCCACCATGACCGCCGGCGAAGTGTCCACCACCTTGACCACCGGCGAAGTGTCCGCCACCATGACCGCCGGCGAAGTGTCCGCCGCCATGGCCACCGGCGAAGTGTCCACCGCCATGGCCACCGGCGAAGTGGCCACCGCCGAAGTGTCCACCACCGCCATGACCGCCCCCGCCATGACCGCCTCCGCCATGACCGCCTCCGCCATGACCGCCTCCGCCATGACCGCCTCCGCCATGACCACCTCCGCCGCCTCTCCCCCATGAGCCTTCGGTCGTCAAAGGCAGTGCGCCAACCGCAACGGTAATCGCCAAAATGAGAGCCAGATTGGGTTTCATGGGCTCCTCCGTTCGGACGTGGCAGCGAGCACGCTTCACTGCCCCAACGTTCGAAAGGTCATATCGTTGCCGTGACTTTTGATCGGCGATCCGCACCGTGGCCTACGAGTGTGCACTGCAAACTCACTTTTCGCACTCATTTGTCATTTGGCGTCGTATTTCCGAGCAAGCTCGCGACGTGAACGTATTTCTTAAGAAGCTGGGAGGCTTGCCCCGGCACCGCACGCTTTAATTGTTTGTAATGTGCGCGTGGCGATTGTCGCGATCATCGTTTCGGCCCTCTGCGTGGCTGCGCAGGCGCAGGAAGCGAAGCCATGCCCGAGTGGTCACATTTGTCCGGTCTGAACGGAGCAGGACGGCGTCAGGTCATGCAAGGTCGAGAGACCAGGCCAACAGCCGGAGCTGCCACAGGCGGCGCCGCACTTAAAATTGCCGGCACGTCGAAGTACACAAGCTGGCCGATTTTGAATTTGTGCGTCGCCATTTGGAGTTTTCACCCGGCGCGAGGATGGTAGTCGCCCCGACGCCGAACTAACGCCTGAGTTTTTGTGGAGCCCTCGCCGCCCTTGAACTGACGCTCCCGGCGACGCTATTGTCTAGGGACATGCTCATTCCAATCATGTGTCCTATCTGCCGCCACATCGGCGCGACATCTGCTGCACGGCTCCCGCGCAAGCTCGTTTGTTTCGTGTGCAACGCCAGCCATGCTTTCGACCTACCGCCGCCCGAACTGCCTGCATCATGCGATCTGACCGCCGCAGACGCTGCCGCGCAAAGGAGTCAGGGCAGCGTAATCAAGCCGGGCTATTTTCGGTAGCAAGACGCCCCCAGGTTCACCTCGCGATGGCATTGAACCCGGCCGCCTGAATATCCCGAATGATCGGCAGGACGTTGGCAGCAAACTGTGCTGCCTGCGCCTTGCTCTTCCTTTGGAGCTTCGTCGCCCTTGAGGCCCGTTTCCTTGAAGACGAATTGGCCACTCGGGCTGAACGGTATGAAGGCGGAGGTACTCGACGGAAGGATGTCTTCCACCAACCGTGCTTTTGCTTCCGACCGCACCATAAAAATCTCTGCCAGCATCGCGACCACCTTTTGAATCAGAACAGCCGAACAGCGCCCTCTATGGAGTAGACACTGTTCCTCCGAAAACTGTGATCGGCAGCACAACATTTGCGCGGTAGGTTACTGCGATTTCAACCCGCTCGTCGTACCTCTGAACGATTGCAAGGTCCTCGGCTCTGCAGACGAATTAGATCCACGGGGTTGTACGCGTTCACACAACGCGCGCCGAAGTCAGCGGAGCCCTTGACCTTTCAGTGCCTTTTTCGCCGGAAAGGGGGCCTCATTCAATCCCGTCAGCGAACAGCGCGCGCGTTCCATTCGGTCATTCAGAATGCGCAACGGATACTCACCGTCTTCATACAGGCGTTGGATTTCAACACTTTGAACCGCTCGTCGCCAAGCCTGCAGCCAAGCACCGACGGCTCGCGGTGTGCGCAAATCCTCAACGGCGTAGCGAATAGCTTCAGCCGCAGTTGCGAACCGTCGATACTTGGTGCGGCTGCCCTTCATGGGCTTCGCCAGGAACAGTTCAGCAGGAGCGTTGTAGTCGACTGACGATCTCCAGACTGCTGAGGAGGCCTCCATGGCCGTAACCTATTACGTTGCTCTCCCATTCATTCGGACCGAGGACGGTACCGCGCCAGGTGAAGCACAGGAGTGCCAAAGCGAAGCCGCCGCGATCAGGCGGGCCGAAGGAATGTCACGCGATCCCGCCTATGCGGGGGCGGTCGCATTCAAGCGTGCAGGCGATCCGAACGTTGGCGAGTTTTCGGACGCGGTCGTACTGAAGAAGTTTGGCGATGTGCCGGAAGATTTGAGCGCGCTGTGACCATGGTCTTATTGCTGCGTGATGACCGGGAGCCGCGGCTCGATTTGCCGTTGTCGTCGCCCGATCCTTGTCGGCTCGTCAACTTCCTCGGCTTCGCCGGTCTCGCAGTGTGCTGCCGCAATGCAGTGATTCGGTTGCGATGGGAGCAATAGCGGACACGGCGGATGCGCACTCGAAACGGCGCTTTTGACCCATTCCATTGATACGTTTCGTCAAGCGCTGAAGCGCCGCTATGCCAAATGTGTTGTCCAGATCGATAGACATCGCGTAGAATAAGTGGGTGTTTGTCGAGGCCCTTCCGAAAACTACATCCGTCCGCCGGGACCTGGTGTGGTGAACTGTTTGACAGGGCTTTGCTCCCCGTCGCTGACGCCGTCGCTCCCCATCGAAGTCACCGTGTAGTAATAAGTCGTCTGCGGCTTCAGGCCGTCCACGCGCACGCGGAAAATCGTCTGCGGATGGTCCCGGTTGAGGCGGATGGGAGATTTCGTCATCTGCCTCAGATGCATTGGATCCGTGCCGTAATGAATAACGGCGAAATGATCATCCGACCCTCCGGGGTTGTTGGTGGTCCATCGGATAATGGCGATGTCGTCGTGCGCGAATTCGAGCGCCGGCCCTTGGACGATCTCAACGTGCCCCGCTCGCTTTGCAGGAGGAAGAATGCGACCGGGCGGCGTGTAGTTCTGAGCCACGGTCGGATCTGGGGAAAGGAGACCGCCAAGGGTTGTGGCGATCGCCAGTTGGAGCAGCAATTTATCCATCGGCTCGACCTCCAACTGCCGCACTGAAGAACCACCCAACCCAACAGCATGTTTCGCTATGGAATTTTATGCGGTGACGGCAGCGGCGCGACACCGCAGATCGCTGAGGCGCAGGATGGAAGCGGGTCCGGTGTCGGTATGAGGAGCTCGTTGCCTTGGGTCGATGCCGAGCCACCCGTCGTGCATACGCCCGTATAGTAGGTGTCGCTGTTGGGATAAGGAGTGGTGAAACCGTCCGTCAGCGTCTGCAAGAACGCCACGATCTGGTCCTCCTCCTGATCCGTCAAGCCGAGGTTGCCGGTCGTCATGTCGATGTTGTTTGGGACTTCGGGCATCGGCCAGCAGTCCACTTTCTCGGTCGTTCCCGGCGGGCAGTGCCCTGATGTGACGTTGTACGCATAGACGTCGCGCGTGTTGTAGAAATGGACGAGTTGCTTCAGGCTCTTGATATAGCCGTTGTGAAAGAACTCCTTCTGGAAATAGGGTCCGGGCGCCTCGGTGGTGGGACATTGTTTCGGCGTCATCGCCACATCGCGAGCTGTCGACGTCTGCATCTGGCCGTCGGACGTCGGTGCACGCGCTATCCATGTCGCGTTCGGGTTGGGCGCGGAGCCGGGGCCGCTTCTGAGGAAATTGCCCAATCCTAGATCTCTGTAGCCGAAGCCCAAGGGATTGGGGGTAAAGCCGAGCGCATCGGGCTTGTTCTGATAGAAGAGAGCCAGTCTGGGGTTCAGGGGGAGGCCCTCATTGGCATAGCCCAAGCAAGTGAACAACGGCGCCTGGTTGGTGGCCGCGCTGGTATCGATCCCCGTCGTCGTAGAGGGCTTTGAATCCGACCCGGTCTCTGGCGTCTGAGTACTCCCTCTTCCGTCGAGGTGGCATGTATTGCAGGCAGCCTTGCCGTCGAACAGCTTATAACCAGCCATCTCGTCCGGTGTCAGGGTCGCTTTGCCCGCCAGGAATGCATCGAATTTCGATGAAAAGGGGCTGACATCGTCTGTGTGTTCGAGGGCGGAGATCGACTGCCCCCAGTGATTATAAATATCATTTGCTTTGGTGCGATCGTTCGGACTGAGCGCGATTGGCGTGGCAGTTGGAAAATTCCCGCCCGGAGTGGAGCAGGTTTCTTCAGTATCGGCCGGCCAATTGATCTCGAAGTCCGAGCCCCAGACCTGCTCGAAGAGTGATTTGTATTGCGCTTGGGATATCCGCCACGCGATGCACGCTATGTCGGGGAAGCCCATTTCCTGGGTGTCGACCGGCGGATGCTGCGCCTGTTCGGCGTCGGGACTCTGCAGTCTGTACCCCGTCGCGCGCGCATCCCAGAACGCGCCGCCGACGAACGCCTGGAGTGTTGCGTTGAAATGCAATACGGGGAATTGCGGTGCATACGTGTATCGCTGCGCAGTCCGCTTGCCAGCTCGAAAGTGGAGTGTTCCGGGATAAGCGATGATCGTCAGATTGACGGACGGGATCGGTCCGCTAAATCCGGCATACGGCATGTGGCAGGAAGCGCAGGCCACATTTCTCAAGGGGGACATGTTCTGATCGTAGTTCAAGAGTCCGCCGAGAATCCGTACCGCCTCATATCCAGAACCTTGAATGGTGGGAGGGTTACCCACGCCTTGAGTGTTGCTATAAGTCAGAGGTGGCAAGGCTTGCGCCTGCGCGAGATAACGACTGAAAATGGTTCGGACTTCGGACCGAACTCGTGAGATCTCCGCGTCAAGATCGGGCGGAAGAATGCCAGGAGGATACGGGTTGTAGACTGGTGGACTCGCTGGTTTTCCAGATTGTGGTGTGGTTGGCTGTTGAGCCGACACGGCGTAGCCGATCGTTGCGAGTAGCACTGTGCTACAAATAAACACCAATGTTGCCACCGGACGCTGCCCGACGATTTGCGCGCGCCGGCTCAAACGCTCGATCTGCCCGAGGAGTTGATAGAAATGGGACAACATGGCGACCCCGCGCCCTCGATGTCGAGGCCCGCCCCGGGAGTAGACGTGGGTTTATACCGCAGCCTTGCAAGAGGGCTGTAACCAACGCGTCGAAGGGAGGAAAGGTTGCCTCAATTTTGTGGACCGAGATGGGGCAGCAGCAGGAAGAGAAGCGGGTATGTCCGTTAATGGGATGGCCCGGGTGCGCCGGGAGACCCGCAGGAGGTAGACGGTGAAAGTCCGTCACGGTGAAAGGCGTAGCGAGCTGCACCGACCCCAAGTCGTGCGCGGCATTCCGCGAGGACCGACGCGAAGCGTTGACCGGGGAATGGTGCGGGCCAGGTATTGAGCGGCGTAAGCCAAGTTCGGGGTGCCGATGTTCTCCCAAAAGTGGCGAGGCGCGAAGCCGATTCGGCTGATCTCGCTGGTCTGGCTAACCACGTGTTAACGTTGCAGAACGCGCGTTGAAATGATGGAGTTGGCTAAGTGCCCCGACGCTCGCAGGCGGATTTGCATTGACACGTTGCCGGTTGACTTGCGCCAATGGCGATGAGCCACCCCTTCGCACCGCGGGTGTTACCAGTAGTACCTGAGCGAGTTAAATTCGACAATGTCGTCGGTCGATGGCGCGCCGCCGATGCCGCTGAAAGACGTACGTTTTAGGTATTCCAACTCGCTGCCGAACACGAGTCGGCCATAAGGCCCCTTGTAGAGATTCCACCAGAAGCCGACCTTGGCGTCCACGAGGCGCCTGTTGTCGGCGACGCATGTCGCCGACGTGCCAGTGGCGAAGGTCGCAACTGTCGGGGTCATGCAGCCGCTGTTGTCGAAAGCGGGATTGCCAAAGCCGAATGTGCTGAAATAGCTTGCTTCATTCTGCTCGATGCCCGCATAGGCATAGAGTGTCAAGCGCTCCCACGGATAAAACTGTATCCCCGACCAGGCATGCAACGCGGTGAGCGGGACGAGCGAGCCGTCGGGGCCAATCGTCACGTCAGGCAAATTCCCTGCCCCGTAGCGACCAATTCCGCGGCCGTACGTGGCGCCCCCCATCACTTCGAGATAGTTTTTAATGATCGGCAAAAAGAAGTTTCCGCCGACACCGTAGCCGAAGGAGGTCTTGCCGCTGGTCGTTCCGGCTATGCAGCCGGTCGGCGTCGCGGTCACGCACAGAACGTTGTCTACAAAAAACCGTTGGATCCCGAGCGCCTCGAAATGCCCCCAGCCGGGATCCCATGCAATCTTCTCAATGATGTCGGGTGCTACACTTGGAGTGACGGGCACGCCGCTGAGGAAACCTCCTGTGCCGGTGTTGGTGACGTTGACGGCCAAGCCGTCGAAGGTGGCGGGAATCCCGGGAGCGAGGTTTGTCGCGGGATTTTCGAGTGAAAGGCCCAACCAAACCGTTTTGTCGAAATCCTTCACGAACCGCACCTGCCAGTTGTCCGTAAATTGATAGCCGACGAGATAATTCGCGTTGATCGTTAGCGGAATAAGCTCCTTCCGGGGCAGGATCCCGACCTCCATCGGCATCATCATGCTCCAATTCTGCCCGGCGAGGAGGTGGAAGCCCAAGTAGTCATTGTCATAGGTGCTATAGACGTGCCGCAGGCGCAGCGGCCAGTCGTTGGTAACTAAGTAGTTGGATTCAGTCCCGACGGCCAGAAAGTCGAATCTCCAAATAGCCGGACAGCTTCTGCGCCGCATCGATGTTGCCCTCGGCCAATAAGGAAAATTGGCTCTGCCGCGCGCTGCCGTGCAATTCAGGTTCATGATAGAGCGGCGAGAAGGGATAGGGGATGGCGTTGAAGACGGTCAACATATCGTTGACCGTATTGTGGTAGCGATACACCGTTGCCGCTTCAAGCCAGCCCCACGCCGTGAACCTGATCCCCGCAGAATTGCGGCAGCGTCGCAGTCAGCGGCAGCGCTGGCTGCGTGCCGCGGATGATTTCCGCCTCCGTTGGAGTATATGGCTCCTTCTCATTGGGACAGGCCGATGGCTCCGACCTCTTCGCCAGCTCGGTCTCCTGCCTATTGACCGATGGCTCAGCTCGGTCTCCTGCCTATTGACCGATGGCTCCGACCTCTTCGCCTTCTCCTCCTATTGACCGATGGCCCAGTCCTCTTCGCCAGCTCGGCCTTCTTCTTCTCGGGTTTATTTCTCGCTTCGCGCGATCTCCTGCCGCAGCTCCATTATCAGGTCATTTTGGCGGCCCAGCTGCTTCTGCAACAGCTCGGTCTGCCGTTCCAGACGCTCAATCTTCTCGGCTTCGGATAGCGACTGCGCTGCGACGGAGTCCCAAGTTAGCAGGCAGCTTGCGAGTAGTGCGCCACCCGCCAAGCCCCATGTGGCTATGCCGGTCTTTCCAGCTGAAGGAACGACCGTTGGCCCGTCAAGCAGGCTTGAGGCGCTGAAACCGGAGCCGAGCGCTCCGCTCGGAGCGTAATGCGTTCTAAAACTCACCGCGCGATGTTTGCAGACGGAGATCATGATTCCCCCTTCGTAACCTGCGGCAAAGCCGGCGGCGTCCAGAGCGGGATGATCATACGGAACCAGCCGCGCGTATCCCGGCCGCCGTAGTTGTGCTGGACCAGATCCGTGGTTGCGTATGCCTGCAAAGTAAGCGGACCAAAGTCGTAGCCGAAAAGGCCGCCGACGGCGAACTGGGTTTGCTGCTGATAACTGGCAATCGGATGCGCGAGGTCGGCAGAGCCGTAGGCCACCGGTCCGAGCTGCCATTTGCCGAACTTTTTGATAGCCGTCAGGTCGATATTGATGAAATCCGGATTGCACCCGTTGAAGCCGAATGGAGCCGGACATGGCGAGATTTGCGGCCGGTTGGTGACCTGGTCAAGTTGGATGCCATAGATGACGTTCGCCGTCAGGTTCCTTTCATTGCCAGTATAACTCAGCGCGAAGCGCTGATTGAGTGACGTCGAACTAAAGGCTACCGACTGATCGACATCGGAATACGCACCGAAGGCATAACTGAAGCCAAATCCC
>CAVREN010000068.1:0-68959 GCA_963720115.1 uncultured Alphaproteobacteria bacterium | reverse complement strand
ATGATGTTGGCGCCCTAGTTCGTCGTAATAGCCACGATCACTGATCGTCAGAGCGCCCAACGTCTTGTACGCCAGGATGACCAGAGATCACATTTGTCCCGAACTCCCGAGCAGCCGCGATCAGTTCATCATCGAGGATTTTATCCGCGGAGAGGCGTTCGAGCGCGTCAAGATCGATCAAGGGAATGTTGGCGACCCAGTCCGCGATCGGCGGCGGCGTCGAGATAGGCGAGCTTGAGTGGATCCTGCGCCGTGTCCAAGCCGGCTCGCTGAGCAACTTCCAAAACCTCAGACCAGCGCGCCAGGCCGAAGCGCTTTTCGCCTGAAACAAGTCGGCCGGCCAAGACATAATCGGCTCGCGGCAGCAGAGCCGCCATCCCCTCTGGCCAGATGACAACACATCGGACGGCCTTCGATACGGAAGAACATGATCATCGGCACGAATAAGTTCGGGTTGCGCCAGTCGCATTCGGCGAGATGGTAGTTCCACTCCCAGGCCGCGCTCAGCTCGTTTGCTGGCATCGACGGGATGTTGCGATCGGGCTTGCTGGACAGCGCGTTGTCGACGGAAAACACGTTTCCGAAATTCCAGCCGCTCAAAAATCCCTCGCGGGAATAAGGTCCTTCGCCCATGCCGCGCATCTGAGGATCTTCGATCCGTGGCTGGAATGCCGCCATGAATGCCGACATCTCCCTTTCTGCTTCGATGCCGAAAAAGGCGGGCCGAAAATAATTGATGTCGAATTCTGCTGAGACGACGTTGCTCTGAAGCAGGACATTTCTGGCGCACCGCGCGGCTTCATGAAGAAATAGACGCCCGTGTCTGGATTTTTGTAGAGAACGTTGTGTTGCTTGACTGAAAAATGCTGACGCGCAGCGAGGAAGTGCGCAAGCACGCGATCTCGGCGGACCGCAGGCTCAAAATAGAGCTCCAGGCCATAACTCATTGGCACTCGTCCTAAATCGGACGCTTTGCGTGTGTGGATAGGTGACTGAAATGTTCACTTTTTGTTCTATTTATCGCCTTCCGGAAACAAAGGTCAAGTCACGGTTGCACCCTTGCGTGCTCTGGTTCGCCCGCTGTCAACGTGACTTCGGGTTTTGTTGGCGGCGTCCGCGCTCCGGTATTTGACGTGCTCGATGAACGCGCGCAGCTTCGGCAACACTTGACGCTTGCCCGGGTGGTACAGAAAAACTCCTGGCGTTGTGACGGCGAAGCGCGTCAGTAGCGCCTGCAATCGGCCGTCTGCAATCGGTGCAGTTGGTGAGCGGGCCGGGCACCTGCGCAAGTCCCACACCCTGGATCGCCGCTCCGATGAGCGTGGGGAAGTCGTGCGCGATGAGCGGCCCGGAGACGATTGCTTCGACCGCCTTGTTGCCGTCGACAAAAGGCCACGGCGCGATTGACCCATTCGAGCGGCGCATGCGCAGGCAAGCGTGGCCGCGCAAATCGTCGATGCGTTCCGGCTTGCTTCCGCCCTTTGAAATAGTCCGGGCTGGCGACGACCGCCATGACGCGGAATAGGCCGCGTCAGCCGCACCGCTGTCATATCGGGTTCGATGAATTGGCCGAGACGAATGCCGGCATCGAAGCCGCCGGCCGCAAGGTCGACCATCTCGTCGCTTGCGGCGATCTCCAGTTCGATTTCAGGATAGGCTTGGCAGAAAGAGAGACGATCAGCGGCTCCAGCAGGAGCGGCACCACCGCGCGCGGCACCGAGAGGCGTAACAGTCCGGCCGGCCGCTTCCGAGTTCGCGCGCGACCTCGCTTGCGGCGATGAGTTCCTCGAAGGCGGGTTTCGCGCGCGACAGGAGAATCGTTCCGCCGCCGCTTCGGTCAGGCCGACGCTGCGCGTTGTGCGTATGAAGAGCGCCGCGCCGACGCGCGCCTCAAGCGCGCGTATCGCCTGGCTGATCGCCGACGGAGTCACCCCGAGATCCGCGGCCGCTCGGCGAAAATTGCGATGTTGGGCAACGCTGAGGAACGCCTCCACACCGTCGAGCGCGCCCCTTCCGCACTGTGAAGTTCTGCTTCATAGCCCGTCGACATTATCGCGAATAGTCGCTCGCCGGAAGCGGCTGTACATGTCACGTGCAAATGAGCAGGCACGTCGACCAGGAGACCCAAAATTCCCGCGACAACGGCCTGAAGCCTTAGAGGAACCTGCGATGACTGATCGAACTCGATGGCGTGCGCGACCACTATCGCGCGACCGGTCTGACCGAGCGGCTGAAAACGGCCCTCACTGCACTGGGCGCAAAGGATCAGCGGCTCACGCCTCAGCAATTGGCCGGCCTCGACCAGTTTCACACCCGCGGGATCGCGGCGACTGCTGAGCTAGCCAAGTTGGCTGCGATCACCGCCGACATGTCGGTTCTGGATGTCGGCTCGGGTGTCGGCGGGCCGGCGCGCTTTTTGGCTGCGACCTATGGCTGCCGGGTGACCGGCATCGACCTCAGCGAGCCATTCGTCGAAGGCGCGCGCCATCTGACCGAGCGCACGGGATTGAGCGCGAAGGTGTCGTTCCAAACAGCCAGCGCGCTAGCGCTTCCATTCGACGACGGAAGTTTCAACGTCGTGTTGCTGCAGCATGTGGCGATGAACATCGCCGACCGGGCGCGGCTCTATCGCGAGATCCGGCGCGTGCTGAAGTCAGGCGGCAAGTTTGCGACCTTCGACGTCGTGCTGAACAGCGGCGAGCCGCACTATCCCGTTCCCTGGGCGCGAACGCCGGCAACGAGCTTTCTCTTGACGGCCACCGCGACGCGCGAGGCCATCGAACCGGCAGGTTTTCGCACGCTGGCATGGCAAGACGGCACCGAGGCCGCCAAAGCCTGGATCGCCCAGCTACGCGCATCGGGGCCACCGCCGTCGCCAAATCTCGGCGTGGTGATGGGGCCGGACTTCGCGCAGCTTTCCGCCAACTTGGGACGAAACCTCTTGGAAGGGCTGCTCTCGGCATCCTCACCGCGGTGTTCTAGGCCGCGTGAACTAACGACTAATAAGGAGGCCGGAAATCTGCCCCGGCAACCATCTTTCAGATACATCTCGTTCTAGGTTACGTCCCTTGGCTGCTTTGCGTCGCCGTGTACGTCCTGCCCAGGCTCGAATCGATGGACCCCGTGGGAAGGCAACGCGCCATCGCTACGCTGCACAGCTTCCGCTTCTTCGGGCTCGTCTTCATCCTTCCAGGCGTCGTTGGCCCCAATCTGCCCGCGGGCTTCACCGTGTTCGCTGCCTACGGTGACTTCGCGACCGGAGTGTGGCCATGGTCGACGTGCGCTCTTCGTCGTCGCCTGGATGTTCGTCGGGGCGGTCGACATCATCGTCGATTATTATCACGGCAACCAGGTCGGCCTTCCGGCGCTGGCGGGGGAACTGGGCGCGACTTACGCGATCCCGATCATCTACGTGCCAATATTGATGATAACGCACGTCATCGCATTCTATTTGCTGCTGCGTTCTCTCCCCAAGGCGGCTCGAGCCTTCGCCGGCGAGGCAACCGCATCGTAGAGACGCACGTCGCGAGCGAGCTCCGCGACAACTGATGCGCCGACGCCGGTAAGCGCTAAGCGCCTGACGCTCTTGTTATCGCTTAATCGCCCGAAGTAGATCGCAGCTAACATGCCAAAATGAATTACAAGGAATTCAACAAATTCTGCCGATCGCTTCCGGCGACCAGCTACGTCGTTCAGTGGGGCAGGTAGCGTAGTCTGGAAGGTCGGCGGCAAAGTCTTTGCGATCGGCGGCTGGCATGAGGACGCACCAAGCTTCACGTTCAAGGTAAGCGATATCGCCTACGAAATGCTGAAGGAGCAGTCCGGCTTGCGTCCGGCTCCGTCTGCCCCTCGCGCGGGATGAAGTGGATCCAGCATTTCGCGAAAATCCCGGACTGTCCGATAAAGGCTTGCGGGACTATATCCGCCAGTCGCATGCGATTGTTTCACAGGGCCTGTCGAAGAAGACGCGCATCGCGCTTGGGCTGGCACCTGGGGCGAAATAAATCACGGTGGGGTATTTGCGCGTCAGGACGGAGCAAAGCATGTGCCGCTGCCGGATCGAAGGCGGCTTGGGCGACGAAGTCGAGACACTGTGGAAACCTTCGTAGCGCTGATGCGGGGCATCAATGTGGGCTCAACGCGCAAATTGCCGATGGCCGAACTGCGCGCGCTGTCCATCAAGATCGGTTTGCAGCGTCCGGAAACGTATATCCAAAGCGGCGATCTGATCGTCGATGCTGATATCGCGGCTGACGAAGTGCGCGGCTGCTCGAAAAGGCGATTGCTAAGCGCTTTGGCCTGCGCGTTGACGTCATCGTTCGCCGCCGGACCTCGCAGTGGAACTGCTGCGTGGCCGCCAATCCCTTCGCTAACGATGCCGCGACCGTGCCGAAGATGCTCCATCTCTATCTGTCGCGCGATCCGCCGAAATCCGGCGCCGTCGCGGAGCTTGCGCAAAAGGCGCAGGCGGGCGAACGCGTGGTCTTGGCCGGTGGCGCGCTGTGGATCGACTACGGGGTCAACGGTGTCGGCAACTCGAAGCTGACGCCGCTTCTCATCGACAAGGCCTGCGGTTCGCCGGCAACCGGCCGCAATCTGGAACAGCGTCGTGAAAATCGCCGAGATGATCGCAAGCGCGAGGCTTGCGCCGGATTGAGCATCCGAACCTTGATCCAATTCGATTGTGTGGGATCGTGTCAACGCGCGGAAGGCGCCGCGACCGCTCGCCCTTTTCTCTGCCGGCCATTGGGTTCCTCTCAGCCGTTCGGCCAGGAAGTCGACAAACGCGCGGACTTTGCTGGAAGGACGCGGGCCGCCGGGAAAGACGGCGTGAATGTTGACCCGGATCCATCGTGTAATCGCGCAGCAGCGGCAGCAGTTGCTTGGCTTTCAATTCCGGGCCGCACATCGCCGATGACACCATGGCGATGCCGAGTTCCGTCATGACGCTGGTGAAGCATCTCCAGGACCGGAATCGGTGCTGATCCGGCCGGTGACATCGACTGAAATAACGCTGTCGCCCTTGCGGAAGCTCCAGCCGGTTTGGCCGAAGGCGCGCGGGCCGATGATGCAATCATGTGCGGCGAGGTCGGCTGGTGTCTTCGGCGCGCCGCGGGCCTTCAGGTACGACGGAAGAGGCGACGAGGAGCCGTTCGAGCGTCGCCAGCTTGCGCGCGCCGAAGGCCGAAATCCTGCAACGCGCCCAAACGGATTGCGACGTTGGCTCCCTCGGCGATCAGATCTTGTCGTTCGTCCGCGATGGTCATTTCCACCCGCAGCAGCGGATGCGCGGTAAGAAATTCGGCGAGCCGCGGAATGACCTCGCGGGTGCCGTAAATCACCGGAAGCGCAAGCCGGATCAGCCCGCGCAACGAATTGCGGCCGCGCGCGGCGTCTTCGGCATCCTCGATGCCGGCGAGAATTTCCCGCGCGCGTTCCAGAAACAACAGGCCCGCGTGCGTGAGCGTGATGCGACGCGTGGTGCGAAGGAGCAGCGTCACGCCAAGCCGCTCTTCCAGTTCGCCGATGATGCGCGACACCGACGGTTGCGACAAACCGAGGTTCCCGGGCAAGCACGGGAAAAAGCCGCCGCCTTCGGCGGTGCGGATGAAAACGGTGAGTTGCTGCAGCCGGTCGCTCATTCGAATGGCGAGTAAATGTTGTCCATTTTCCTCGTATACCCGGCGCGGTGAGAATAAGCCAGCTTGAGCGCGACACAGCCGAAATGGAGAACGTCATGTCCCTGCAAGATCGTCTCGATGCTTTCAAAGCGGATTTTGAAAACGGCAAGCTGCCGTTCAAGCCCACCGCGCAACAGCTCGAAGCCATGCACCGCGCCACCGCCGAACTCATCACCAGCGGCCAGGCCGGGCGCGCGCTCAAGGCCGCCGACAAGGCCCCGGATTTTGTGCTCAACGATCCGGATGGCAAGCCGGTGTCGTCGCGCGATCTGCTCGCCAAGGGCCCGCTCGTCGTCTCGTTCTATCGCGGCGTTTGGTGTCCTTATTGCAATCTCGAACTGCAGGCCTTGCAGGCCGCCTTGCCGGCCATCGAAGAGCGTGGCGCGAACGTGATCGCGATCTCGCCGCAGACTGCCCCCAGCAGCTGCCGGTCGCAGCGCGACAACAAGCTCGGCTTTCCGATCCTGAGTGACGTGAAAGCCCAAGTCGCCAATGCTTTCGGTATTCGTTTTGCCCTGCCGGATTATCTCGTCGAGGTCGACAAGGGCTTCAAGAACGACTGCCGCCGATCAACGACGACCGTCACGGGTTCTGCCGATGCCGGCCGCGACGTGATCGGGACACGGCATCATCGCGACGCCGAAATCAATCCCGACCATACCAGCGTCCGATCCGGCGGAGCTGTTGCCGGTGCTCGATCGATGCGCGCCGGCAAGGCGGCCAAAGGCTGAGCCGAGGCGAGAGGGCCGCAACAGCCTTCACCGCCTCGATGGATCACCCGCCGTAGTCGCTGCAATCCCCGCCCCAGAGAGCGTGCGCGGTGATCGGCGCGTATTTCCTCGTCCGGGCCCTGAATCACCGCGTCGGTGTTGGCCGGCAGAAAGAACGGCAGCGAAAGCGCGGGCCGAGGATATTCGTCCGCGCGCGGCATGCGCACGCGGTGAGTGTCGACCTGTAGCTATCGTCGCTCCAGCGTATGAGCATGTCGCCGACATTGCAGGTGACGAACTCCGGGCAGGGGCTCGACATCCGTCGAGGCGAGCCGGCCCACTTTTCCCGGGCAAAGCGAAGACCGCCCTGGTCGCGGCGCTGACGAGCAGCTCAGACAATCGAAATCGGTGTGCGCGCCGGCGCGCCAGCCGGTGAAATCTTCGGGCTTGGCGTCGATCATCGGCAAATAATGCAGAAGCCGCAGCGTGCTCTGGTATTCACTCGAGAGCGGATCGTGGCACCGGTGAAGAAGTCCGGCGTGAAACCGAGCTTCAGCGCAAAGCAGGAGAGCACCTTCACGCCGAGCGCCCAGTTGGCGCGCTCGAAGGCGAGCATCGTCGCCTTGAAACCCGCCAGCTCGTCTCCGGTCGGCCAGAGCTTCGCCATGCGCGGCAGCGTGATCTGATAGGATTCCTTCTGATCGGGCGTGCCGGTGGAGGGCCGCACCTGGCCCTTATATTCCCAGCCGGCATTGGTGCCCTTGCCGAGCGGGTATTGCGCCTTGACCGCGTGTGGAAGCGCGAAGAAACGTCCGTCATCGCGAAGGCCTCGTCGATCTGCTCCTGCGGAATGCCGTGATTGACGATCTGGAAGAAGCCGATATCGGTCGAAGCGTGCCAGAGCTGGTCAGCGATCTCGGCCTTGCGTGCTCCCGAAGTCGCTCAAGTCAATGCGCGGCACGTCGCGAGCCTTGGTGGCGCCGACGCCGCCGAACGTCTTCTCCTTCTGGAGCTCGGCAAGACCTGGGTCAGCGCCGCGATGGGCCGTCATGATGGGAGCGCCGGTTTCCTTGCCGATTGAACAAAGTACCACGCCGGTGCGAGGCACTAAGCAGAGGCAATCCGCGCGTCCGTGGTTTGTGATACATCACTCGGCGGACGGGACGCACATGGCCAAATCCATCACGATCTACGGCATCAAGAATTGCGACACGATGAAGAAGGCGCGCGCCTGGCTGGAGAGGCACGGCGTCGACTATGTCTTTCATGACTACAAGACCGAGGGCATCGAGCGCGAGCGTCTCGAGCAATGGCGCAAGAAGGTCGGTTGGGAGACCCTGCTCAATCGCGCCGGCACCACATTCCGCAAGTTGCCCGAGAGCGAAAAGGCGAACGTCGATGCGCGCAAGGCGATCGAGCTGATGCTTGAGCAGCCGTCGATGATCAAACGTCCGGTGCTCGATCTCGGCGGCGGCAAGCTTCTGGTCGGATTTGCGCCGGAGAACTACAGCGCGACGGTCGGCCGCGAAGTGATGACGCGATCTACTGACTGATATTCGGCCGGTCGTACAGCGCCATCAGCGTGCCGTTCATGGTCGCGACCAGCCGCTCATCGGCGCCGTCTTCAATGGCGAAAGCCTGCCCGTCGCAGACCGTCAGCGTGCGGCCGGGCTTCACCACATGCGCCCGGAACAAAAAGCGCTCGCCCTTGGCCGGCGCCAGCAGATTGGTCTTGAACTCGACAGTCAGCACCGCTGCATCGGCCGGCATCAGCGAGAACGCCGCGTAGCCGCAGGCGCTGTCCAGCACCGTCGCCATGATGCCGGCATGAATGAAGCCGTGCTGCTGGGTGAAGGCGGCTTCGTAGGGCATCGCCAGCTCGATTTCGCCCGGAGCGAGCCGGACGATCTCGACGCCGAGCGTCTGCATCATGCGTTGCCGGGCAAAGCTCGCGCGCACGCGATCGGCGAAATTCGGATCCTTCGGCTGAAACGTCATCGGGATTATTCCATGTCTATCTAGTTCACATATGAACTATGGCTTCGAGCGCCGGGTCAAGAGATTTTCGCCGAGCTCGACTGATTTTATTCACAGGTGAAGTTATTTGAAGTATGGTGCCGGCATGTCTGCAAAGCCGCATCGCCTCATCTACAAGCTTTCGCTGGCGCAGCACCGGCTGCTGAAGAGTGCCGATACGGCGTTCAAAGAAGCAAGCGGCATCAGCACGACCCAGCTCGGCGTTTTGTTCTTTCTGCGGAAGAACCCCGGCGCGCTGCTCAAGGACGTGAGCGATGCGCTCGGCGTCAACGCGTCGGCAATCACCGCGCTGATCGGGCGAATGGAAGATGCCGAACTGGTGCGGCGGCAGCCTTCCAGCGACGATCAGCGGGCTATTCATCTCTACGCGACAACCAGCGGTCTGGCCAAAGCGGCGGCGGCGCGGCCGATCCTGGCGCGCCTGAACGCTTGCCTCACCGCCGAGTTCAGCGAGCGCGAGATTGCGACGGTCGCGCGCTTTCTCGATGCGATCATCGAGCGCTTTTGAAGCGAAGAAGGCGGCCGCTGCGTCCCGCCAACGGCGTTTGCGAAGGGACGCCGACCTCGCGCTATTTCTTGGGCTTGAGACTGTGCATGAACGCCTTCTCTTCCGGCTGCAGGTAGACGATCTCGGTCAGGGCGCCGATCGTGCCGGTCGTGTCGAAATAGGCGAACCTTGTTTCGTTGTGGCGGCCGCCTTTCACGAGCGCAAAACCGCTCGCCTCCATTTCCCGCACGCCCTTGCCGTAGTCGGGAACTTCGATGCCGTAATGGTGCATGCCGCCTTGCGGATTATGGTCAAGAAATTTCGAATAGGTGCTCGTCCCGGCGATGGGCTGAATGAGTTCGACCTGCGTGTCGCCGCACCAGCCGAACGCCAGATGAAGCCGCAGCGGCGCCGGCTTGCCCAGATACGTCTCGTCCTGAAGTTCCGGTTTTTCGATGAACAGAAACTCCGGCACGCCGAGCTTGTCCTTGAAAAAGGCCATGCCCTTGTGAATGTCGGGTACGACAAATCCGATCTGAAAGACATTTTCGGCCAATGTAGACGCCATTCCGCTCCCCCCTGTGTGACGATGGCTTCCGACCGAGCCATCTGCTGATGGTCGGATGATACAGGCTCGGCGAAGGCTCGCAATCGGCCGCCTTCGAGCGAGTCCCTCTCTCCCGCTCACGCCAACACGGTAATCAAGTCTGGCAGAGGCCGCGTTGCGCGCGATCGTGGAGGCGGAATTCGCGCGGTCTTAAGCAAGAAATTCAAAATCATTTTCCCGCCACCTTGAGATCACGCTTTGCCCGAAGAACTTCGGCTTTTTCCGATTCGCATGAGTGGGGGCAGCATTCGACACATCGCGACGCGTCCGGCCCGAACGGCGCGGCGTTGCTTCGTGATACGGGCATTAGCGGGCGGTCTTGGTCTTGCCGCCGCCGTCGCTTGCTGTTCTGCGACCGCAACCGCCGCCGATTTGCCGCTTGCCCGGATGCCGGTGGCACCCGTCGCCTCCGCGACCGCGGCGATCTATACCTGGACCGGCCTCTATATCGGCGGTCAGATTGGCGCGGGGTGCCGGTCGTTCCTCCTGGAGCGATCCGTTCACCGGAGGAAGCAACTCCTTCACGAGCGGTGCGGGCTTTCTCGGCGGCGGCCAGATCGGCGCCAACTATCAATGGAACGTGCTCGTCCTCGGCGTCGAGGGCGATTTCAACTGGACCGGAATGAAGGGGAATGGCGGCGATTTCCTCGGTGACACCATCGGCACCGAGACGCAATGGACCTCGACCGTCACCGGCCGCGTCGGTGCAGCTTTCAATCGCCTGCTGATTTACGGCAAGGGCGGCGCGGCTTTCGCGCGCGACCGCAGCACGTTCACCGATCTAGCCGGCCACAGCGCGAGCAGCGTCTTCACACGGACGGGCTGGACGGCCGGCGTGGGGCTCGAATACGGCATCACCGCGAACTGGTCGGCCAAGATCGAGTACGACTATCTCCCGTTCGGTTCGCAGCCGCTGAATTTCACGACCGCGACGCCGACGACATACGCGTCGAGCGCAAGCTTGAAGGCTCAGGAAATCAAGGCGGGCATCAACTTCCGCTTTGGTGGGCCGCCATAGCGCCGATTGCTTGGCGACCGCCGACAGACTTCGGCTGCAGGCGAGCGGCAACGCCACCAGTCGGGCAACCGCGCCACATTGACAATGGCTCGCGCCTGGTCATGATCCCGGCGCCATGGGGCTTACGCTCGAAATCCTCGGCTTGGTCATATTTCTCGGCGCGCATGTGTTTGTTTCGCTGCGCGATCGCCGTGCCGCCCTGATATCGAGTATCGGCCGCGGCCCCTATCTCGGGCTGTTCTCGGTCGTTTCCATTGTCGGTCTCATATTGCTCGGTTTCGGTTTTGCGCGTTATCGGGCCGAGGGCATCATTCCGCTCTGGTATCCGCCGGCATGGACCCGCCACATCGTGGTGGCGGCGATGTGGCCCGCCAGCATCGCGGTGGTCGCCGCTTACATTCCCGGCAACATCAAGCGGGTGCTCAAGCACCCGATGCTGGTCGGCGTTAAGCTCTGGGCGGTCGCGCATTTGTGCGCCAATGGCGACCTCGGCGGAATTATTCTGTTTGGTGGGGTACTGGCGTGGGCCGTCTATGACCGCATCAGCCTCAAGCATCGCACCGATCCCGGGTCGCTGCCGATCCCGATGGGCGGAACGCGTAACGACATCATCGCGATCATCATCGGCACGGTCCTGTACGCGGTACTGGGCCTGGTATTCCATCCGCTTGTCATCGGACTGCCGGCTTTCGGTACGCCGGCCTTCGGACATTGATCGTTGGTGCGTAGTGTATGTCGGTGCATGAGCAAAGCCGTCGGCTGACCGCACCCGACATTCGCGGCCGCAAGGGCGGCGAGGCGTTCGTCTGCCTGACCTCGTATCACGCGCATACCGCGCGCATCCTCGACAGCTATTGCGATGTCATCCTGGTCGGGGACTCGCTCGGCATGGTGATGCACGGGCTCGAAAGCACGGTGCCCGTCACGCTCGACATGATGATCCTCCAGGGCAACGCGGTGATGCGTGGCTCCAGGCGTGCGCTGGTGGTGATCGATCTGCCGTTCGGCTCCTACGAAGCCTCCAAAGAGCAAGCCTTTACCTCCGCCGCGCGCGTGCTGAAGGAAACCGGTTGCGGCGCTATCAAGCTCGAAGGCGGCCGGCGCATGGCGGAGACGATCGCGTTCTTGGTCGAGCGCGGCGTGCCGGTCATGGGCCATGTCGGGCTGACCCCGCAGGCGATCAACACGCTCGGGTCGTTCCGCGCGCAAGGTCGCGACGAAGTTGACTGGGCGCCGATCGAAGCCGATGCACGCGCCGTGGCGGACGCCGGTGCATTTTCCGTTGTGCTGGAGGCGATGGCCGAACCGCTCGCGCGCCGGATCACCGCCGAGGTTGCGATCCCGACCATCGGCATCGGCGCAAGTGTGGCCTGCGACGGTCAGATCCTGGTGCTCGAGGACATGCTCGGCTTGTCGCCGCGGGTGCCGAAATTCGTCAAACGCTTTGGCGACCTGGGACCGTCGATCGAGTTGGCGGTAAAAAGCTACGCTGAGGATGTACGCGCTCGCCATTTCCCCGGGCAGGACCACGTCTATTCGATGCGGAAAAGCAAGGATTAACAGGGTTCCCCGTCGGCAGGTCTTGGAGGCCCGCCAGGCGGTTAACGCCCGGCGGTAACCCCAATATCCACCAATTGCCGCAGGTACCGTCTCGGCCTTTGCCTTGCTCGTGCCACACGACTATTCTAGCTCGGATGGGGAATGTCCAAGGCTAACTGCCGGGAATTCTTAAGTTTTGTCGGCTCCTCGGTTCGGAAAAGCTCGCGCTCGGGGGCGACCGGGACAAGTCAATACTGAGCCGAGGGTGGGTCGGGGCAGGGTGTGACCGATATCTTTCATGAAGTCGACGAAGAAGTTCGTCGCGAACAGCTCAAAAAGCTGTGGCAGCGCTACGGCAATTACATCATTGCCGGCTGCCTCCTCGTCATCGTCGGTCTCGCGGGCTGGCGCGGATACGAATGGTTGGAAGCCAAACGCGCCGCCGAGTCCGGCACCGCTTTCGAGCAGGCGGTGACGCTTGCCGAGTCCGGCAAGGCGCAAGAAGCTGAAGCCGCCTTCGCCAAGCTCGCGAACGACGGCACCGCAGGCTACCGCGTGCTTTCGCGTTTGCGCGAAGCGGCTGAACTGGCGCGATCCGATCCAAAGGCCGCGATCACGTCCTACAACGAGATTGCCGCCGATCGCGGGGCAGGCCAGGTCATCCAGGATTTAGCTGCGTTGCGAGCCGGCCTCCTGCTTGTCGACCAAACATCCTATGCGGACTTGCGCAGCCGATTGGAGCCTCTGACGGGACCGGGGCGCGCGTTCCGCTACAGCGCGCGCGAATTGTTGGCGTTGTCTGCTTGGAAGCAGGGCGACGCCAGCGCGGCCAAGCAATGGACGGAAGCGATCATCGGCGATCCACAGACGCCTGCGGGCGCGCGCAGTCGCGCCGAGGTGTTGAGCCAATTGATCGCGGCAGGCGGCAAGGGTTGAGCGGATGCCGACGGGGCGACTTCCTTCGCTGATGCGAACCGGTGCGGCGCTGGCCTTGGTGCTGGTGCTTGCTGCCTGCACGGCGGGCGGCCAGTTCGATCCGACCGAAGTGGTCTCGTCCGACATTTTCAATACCAAGAAGAAGATTTCCGGCGAGCGCGAGCCGCTCTTTCCGCAAGGCGTGCCGGGCGCGGAGCAGGGCGTCCCGCCCGATTTGGTGAAGGGCTATCAGCCGCCGCCGGAAGCTCCGGCACTCGCCGACAATGGCCCGGAAGCCACGGCCAAGGCGGCAGCCGCGGCAGAGAAACCGAGGCCAAAGCTGAAACCCAAGCCAAAGGTTGCCAAGGTGCCGGCGCAGCAAGCGCATGATCCGGCTTGGGATCAGAGCGGCGCGGCGCCTCCCGGAGCTGCTGGTCAGCGGCCGGCGCAGTCCGCCTGGCCGCCGCCGCAATCCGCCGCTCAAACCAATTGGCCGGCTCCGCCTTCCGGCGGCCAGTCCTCGCAAGCAGCACCTCCCGCGCAAACAAACTGGCCGGCTCCGCCGCCGACGCGGTAAACGCAATAAGCTTTGCGCACAAGCGGCGCTTGATTGTATGCACGCCGGCGCGTCCGGGTTAAAGAGCAATTGCCGGCGGCTGACGCGTCGCTTCTCAAATGCTCGCTGAAGACTTCCATGTCCTTCACGATTGCCATTGTCGGCCGGCCCAATGTCGGCAAATCGACGCTCTTCAACCGTTTGGTCGGGGCGCGGCGCGCGCTTGTCGATGATCAACCAGGCGTCACGCGCGATCGGCGGGAAGGTGAAGGCAGGCTTGGCGATCTTTCGTTTCGGGTGATTGACACGGCCGGTCTCGAGAGCGCGGCGCCCGAAAGTCTTTCAGGAAAGATGCAGGCGCAAACCGCGACAGCCGTGGCGCAGGCGGACGCGATCTTGTTTTTGGTCGATGCGCGTGCCGGTGCGACCGCGGTAGACCGGAGCTTTGCCGATCTGGTGCGCAAATCCGGCAAACCGGCAATTCTGGTCGCCAACAAGAGTGAAGGCCGCGCCGGCGAAGCGGGCGCCCTCGAAAGCTACGCGCTCGGACTAGGCGATCCCGTGGCGGTCAGCGCGGAGCATGGGGAAGGACTGGCGGATCTTTACGACGCGCTTCGCGCTGCGCTTCCGCAAGCGACTGCAGAGGCAGATGCGGCCGACGAGGAGGCTGCGCCTGCGCAAGCCGCCGAGAAAGCGATCCGCATCGCCGTGGTCGGACGCCCCAATACTGGCAAGTCCACGCTGATCAACCGTCTGCTCGGTGAAGAGCGGCTGGTCACCGGGCCGGAGGCGGGCATTACGCGCGATGCCATTGCGGTCGATCTGGAGTGGCAAGGGCGCCGCGTGCGCGTCCATGATACCGCCGGTTTGCGCCGCCGTTCGCGTATCGAGGAGAAGCTCGAGAAGCTTTCGATTGCAGACACGCTCAATGCCATCCGCTTTGCCGAAGTCGTGGTCGTCCTCATCGATGCGCAGACACCGTTCGAGGAACAGGACATCAGGATTGCCGATCTCGTCGAGCGCGAAGGTCGCGCCGTCGTCATCGGCTTCACCAAGGTCGATCTGGTCGACCGCGAGTCCGGCACACGCCAGCGGTTGCGCGAGCTCGTCGATCGCGTGCTGCCGCAGATCAAGGGCGCCCCGGTGGTCGCCATATCGGCGCGTACCGGCGAGGGGCTCGACCATCTGATGAAATCCGTGATCGATGCGCACGCCGTCTGGAATCGCCGCGTCCCGACGGCCGCGCTCAACCGGTTTTTGGCGCAGGCGTCGGAAACGCATCCGCCGCCTGCAATTCGCGGCCGGCGTATCCGCCTGGACTACATGACGCAGCCGAAATCGCGCCCGCCCACGTTTGTCTTGTTTTCCTCGCGGGCCGCGGCGTTGCCTGAAACCTATCGGCGCTATCTGATCAACGGTTTGCGCGAGGCCTTCGCGCTGCCAGGCACGCCGATCCGGCTCACGCTGCGCGGCAAGGCCAATCCCTATGCCGGACGAAAGCGCCGCTGATGCACCAGCGTGTGGATCAGCCCGGTGTCAAGATTGGTGCGGCGCGGCGCAAGGCCGCCTTCGTCTTTATCTTTGCGACCATTCTCCTCGACATGCTTGCCATGGGCATTGTCATCCCGGTGCTGCCGAAGCTCGTGGTCGACTTTGTCGGCGGCGATACCCAGGAGGCGGCGAAGATTTTCGGGCTCTTCGGCACCGCCTGGGCGCTCATGCAATTCTTGTTCGCGCCGCTTCAGGGAAGCTTGTCCGACAGTTTCGGCCGGCGGCCCGTAATCCTGATTTCCAATTTCGGCGTTGGGCTTGACTATGTGCTGATGGCGGTCGCGCCGACGCTTGGCTGGCTGTTCGCCGGCCGCGTGCTCTCCGGCATTGCCTCTTCCAGCATCGCCACGGCCTACGCCTATGTGGCCGACGTGACGCCGGCGGATCGCCGTGCCGCGCGCTTCGGATTGCTGGGCGCGGCGTTTGGCGCCGGATTTGTTCTTGGGCCGGCGCTCGGTGGCTGGGCCGGCAGCATTTCTCCCCGGTTGCCTTTTTGGATTGCTGCGGGCCTGAGCCTGCTCAACGCCTGCTACGGACTTTTGGTTTTGCCGGAATCACTGCCGGCGGCGCAGCGTGTCCGCTTCGCGTGGCGGCGCGCCAACCCGTTCGGTGCGCTCGCCTTGCTGCGCACCCATGTGGTGCTGCTGTGGATCTCCGCCGTCAATTTCCTCGGCAATCTCGCCCACGCCGTGCTGCCGAGCGTCAGCGTCCTGTACCTGATGTATCGTTACGGCTGGGACGAACGGCTCGTGGGCCTGACGCTCGCCATTGTCGGCATCGGCTCGATCGTGGTGCAAGGCGCGATCGTCGGCCCGGTCACCAAGAAAATCGGCGAACGCGCCGCGCTCATGCTCGGGCTTGCGTTCGGTGTTGTCGGGTTCCTGGTGTTCGCTGTGGCGCGAACCGGCGTCGAATTTTGCATCGGTATCCCGCTGCTCGCGCTTTGGGGATTGGAGGGCCCGGCATCCATGGCCTTGATGAGCCGTCTGGTCGGCGCTTCGGAGCAGGGCCAATTGCAGGGCGCCAATGCCAGCGTGACCGGGATCGCCAATCTGTTCGGCCCCGCCTTGTTCACGCAGACATTCGCCGTCGCCATTGGCGGCGGCCACGAGATGTATCTCGCGGGAGCGCCGTTTTTCGTGGCCGTGTTCCTGCTCGCCGCCGCCGGCATACTCGCGTGGTTTGGCACGCGGGCGCGCGCCTGAAGCCGCTGGAGCGGGATGACTTTTCTTCGAAATAGTCATCCCTCTCCAGCATTTCTTGGCATGATCCTTTCGGAAAACCGGCGTCCACTTTTCCGGATCATGCTTTATTGTTTATCGACGACGTCCTTGTCCAAGGGCAGGAGCAGGGCCGCCAATTCCTGCTGTTTCACCACAAGCTACGACGCGATCGCTGCGAAGTTTCAGATGACAAAGGAGCTTAAGCCGGACGCCGGAATTCCTGGAGCTTGCCGCTTGGAAAATCGTAGATTTTTCCGGTCTCGGTGAAGGTCGGCAGGCAAAGATCGACGAGCTTGGCGGCAACCTGCTGCGGCGTCGGCAGCTTCATCGGGTCTTCGCCGGGCATCGCCATGGCGCGCATGCCCGTGCGGGTCGGGCCCGGATTGAACAGATTGACCCGTACCGCTGTCGAACTCGTTTCGGCCCCGTAGGTTCGCGCCAGAACGTCGAGCGCTGCCTTCGACACGGAATAGGGCGCCCAATAAGCGTAGGCCGAAGTTGCAACGCCTGACGAGACGAAAACGGCCCGCCCCGCGTCGGAGCGCTTCAGCAGCGGGTCGCTCGCCCGGATGAGATGCCAATTGGCGGTGACATTGATGGCGAGCGTGTCGTCCCAGGCTTTCGGCTCGATATGGTCGAGCGGCGAGGGTACGCCGGCGATCGCCGCATTGCCGACGAGAATGTCGAGCTTCCCATAGCGCTCGTTCAGCGCCGGGGTGAGGCGATAAATGCCCTGATAGTCGCGCAGGTCGAGCGGCGTCAGCGTTGCCGAACCCCCTTCGGCGCGGATGGCGTCGTCAAGCTCCTCCAGGCCGCCGACTGTGCGTGCGATGGCAATCACATGCGCACCGGCGCGCGCCAGCGCGAGCGCCACGGCGTAGCCGATACCGCGCGAGGCGCCGGTGACGAGCGCCACCCGATCAGCAAGCGGTTTCGACATTTCGGCTAGCTCGCCTCGGCGAGGAGCGAGAGCTGACTTGGCGGCGCATCCTGCGCCGTGCGGTCAGTGAGCGGCGTCGGATATTCGCCGGTAAAGCAATGATCGGTGAATTGCGGGCGGGCCGGGTCACGGCCTTTCTCGCCCATGGCGCGGTAAATACCGTCCACCGAAAGGAAGGCGAGCGAGTTGGCGCCGATGAATTTCCGCATGCCTTCGAGATCGTGGGTGGCGGCGAGGAGCTTATCCTGCTCCGGCGTGTCAATGCCGTAATAATCCGGATGGGTGATCGGCGGCGAGGCGATGCGGAAATGAACTTCGCTGGCGCCCGCATCGCGCATCATCTGCACGATCTTGACCGAGGTCGTGCCGCGCACGATCGAGTCGTCGATCAACACGATGCGCTTGCCGTTGACCACGGCGCGGTTGGCGCTGTGCTTGAGGCGCACGCCGAGCTGCCGGATCTGCTGGGTCGGCTCGATGAAGGTGCGGCCGACATAGTGGTTGCGGATGATGCCGAGCTCGTAAGGCAGCCCTGACGCCTGCGCGTAACCCATTGCGGCCGGCACGCCGGAATCGGGCACCGGCACCACCACGTCGGCGGCGGCCGGCGCTTCGCGCGCCAGTTCCTGTCCGCAATTCTTGCGAACTTCATAGACGCTGCGACCGCCGATGATCGAATCCGGCCGCGAGAAATAAATGTATTCGAAGATGCACGGCCGCGGCGCCATCGGCGGAAAGGGCTTGTGCGAATGGGCGCCATCCTCGTCGAAGATGAGCACTTCGCCGTTTTCGACATCGCGGACATATTGCGCGCCGATGATGTCGAGCGCGCAGGTCTCCGAGGCCAGGATCGGGCAACCGTCGAGCTTGCCCAGCACAAGCGGCCGGATGCCGAGCGGGTCGCGCGCGCCAACCAGTTTTTTGTTGGTCAGCCCGACGAAAGCGTAGGAGCCCTCGAGATCGCGCAGCCCCTCGATGAAGCGGTCGACAAAGCGGTTGCGATGCGAGCGGGCGACCAGATGGAGGATGACCTCCGTGTCGGTGGTCGACTGCATCATGGCGCCTTCGCGCACGAGCTGCCGCCGCAGCGTCAATCCATTGGTCAGGTTGCCATTGTGTCCGATGGCAAAACCGCCGGCATTCAGCTCGGCGAACAGCGGCTGCACGTTGCGCAGAATGGTTTCGCCGGTGGTGGAATAGCGCACATGGCCGACTGCGGCGTTGCCCGGCAGACGATCGATCACCTCGCGCCGCGAGAAGGCATCGCCAACGAGCCCAAGGCGGCGCTCGGAATGGAATCGGGTGCCGTCGAAAGAGACGATGCCGGCCGCCTCCTGGCCGCGGTGCTGCAGCGCATGCAGGCCAAGTGCGGTAATGGCGGCCGCATCGGGATGACCGAAGATGCCAAAGACGCCGCATTCCTCGCGCAGCCGGTCGGCGTCGAGGTCGAGGAGGGTCGTATCTGTCATGGTCATCGGTCCGTGATCACCTCAATGCACGATTCCCCGGACCAAGAGCAATTCCTGCCTATCACTTTGTTCAAGCCGACTGTGCCGATCCGGTGGACTTTCCGGTGTTTCGGTATCCTCCGGCTTTGTTTTCTTCAGCCTTTTTAAGATGGTGCTTTCGGGGTCTTCCGGCAACATGGACATCAGCCATTGTCCGGTCCCGGTGAGCACAACCTTGGATTTGGCCGCCCGCACCCATTCCGGCTGGCTGCGATCGGGAACGAGCCAATTGAAGAACATGAACGCCACGACCACGATAACCAGCCCCCGCGCAAGCCCGAACAGGAAGCCGAGCGTGCGATCGAGCGCGCCCACGCGGCTATCGAGCACCATGTCGGAAATCCGCACGGTCAATATCGAGACGACCAGCAGCGTGAGCAGGAATACTCCGCCGATCACGGCGACGGCCGCGACGATGTCGTTGTTGAAATATTGCTTCGCCAGCGGCAGGAGCTTGGCATACGCATAGAGCGTCGCGCCGGCCGCCAGAATCCAGGCGATGATGGAGAGGATCTCGCGCATGAAGCCGCGCACCATCGCCAGCAGCCCGGAGATGAGCATCACGGCGATCAAGACGATATCGAGCAGCGTAATCGGCATGGTCTGCTGGTCCCGGTCGCTAGAGCACGATCCCCAAAAGTGGGCACCGGTTTTCGGAAAAGATCATGCTCAAACAAAAAGATAAAGCGGGATGCCGATCCAACTATAACTCATCCCGCTTTAGCTGCCTCAGTGACGAAGTGCATGGACGGGGTTCGAAGAGCCCTGGTCCCCGCAGGTTGTATAGCCGGAGCAGGCGGTTCCGTCACCCTGCCTTGTTTACGCTTGAACAGGGCCCGACTACGCAGCGAACGCGAGCTTTGCCCGCCAAGGTCCTTTAGCGTCTCGATTAGTCGGTGTCTCAACAATTGCCGTCTTGGTTACTGCCGTCTTGGTTACCGAAGGCGACTCGCTGTCCGGTTACTCGGCATCTTGGCCACCCACCCGCCGCAGTGGCGGCTTTCCGTCGCGGGCGATATCGGCCACAAGCTCCGACAGTGTGGCGATGGTCGAGAGCGCAAAACCTTGCAGCGCCTCCGTACGGGCCGCATCCGGGACGATCGCCCTGCCAAAGCCAAGCTTCTGCGCTTCCTTCAGCCGTGCGGCCGTTTGCGCCACTGGCCGGACCGCGCCCGACAGCGATACTTCGCCGAAATACACGGCGTCGGCGGGAAGCGACGCGCGCGCAAGCGAGGAGACCAGCGCGGCGGCTGCGGCGACATCGGCGGCAGGCTCGGCGATCCGTAGCCCGCCGGCCACATTGAGATAAACGTCGTGCCCGGACAGCCGAACGCCGCAACGGGCTTCCAGCACCGCCAGCACCATCGATAGCCGGCTGGGATCCCACCCAACAACGGCGCGCCGCGGCGTGCCGAGCGATGTCGGCGCGACCAGCGCCTGAATTTCCACCAGCAGCGGCCGCGTCCCCTCGATGCCGGCGAAGACCGCGGTGCCGGGGCTGCCGAGCTCGCGCTCGGAAAGGAAGAGCTCGGAGGGATTGGCGACTTCGCGCAAGCCCGAGCCCGTCATCTCGAACACGCCGATCTCGTCGGTGGGTCCGAAGCGGTTCTTGATCGCCCGCAAAATGCGAAATTGCTGGGAGCCTTCACCTTCGAACGACAGCACCGCGTCGACCATATGCTCGACCACGCGCGGGCCGGCGATCTGGCCGTCTTTGGTGACATGGCCGACCAGAATGACCGAGGTGCCGGTGCGTTTGGCGAAGCGAATGAGTTCGCCGGCCGCGCCGCGCACCTGCGTGACGGTGCCGGGCGCCGAGTCCACAGTTTGTGTCCACATCGTCTGGATGGAATCGATCACCAGAAGCTGCGGCGGCTTTCCGTGCGAGAGGGTTGCGACGATGTCTTCGACCGCCGTCTCCGCCGCAAGCTCGACCGCAGTTTCGGCAAGGCCAAGCCGTTCCGCCCGCAGCCGCACTTGGGCGACGGCCTCTTCACCGGAGATGTAGACGGCGCGTTGACCGCAGCGGGTACAGGCGGCCGCGACCTCGATCAGCAGGGTCGATTTTCCGATGCCCGGGTCGCCGCCAAGCAGCAGCACCGAGCCGCGGACGAGCCCGCCGCCGGTGACGCGGTCGAACTCGGCGACGCCCGAGGCGAGCCGCGGCGCTTCCAGCGTTTGACCCTTCAGCGGCTCGATGACGAACAAGCGGCCCTTGCGCGACCCGCGCGCCGCTGTTGCGGCGCCTTCCTCGACCAGCGTATTCCAGCCGCCGCAGGCGTCGCAGCGGCCCGCCCAACGGGCGGACGCAGACCCGCAGCTCTGGCAAACGAAGTTCTGTGCGCGCGCCGCCATGCGAGCCGTTTCTCAGTTGCCGCGATAGGCCAAATGGCAACGCGAACCGAGCCGTACAAGCACTTCGTAGGCAATCGTGCCCGCGGAGGCGGCGACCTCGTCGATCGAAAGATCCTCGCCGATGAACGTTGCGCTGTCGCCGCGGCGCACCGCATTGTTCGGCAAGTCGGTCACATCGATGCAGGCAAGATCCATCGAAATGTAACCGACAATCGGACAGCGCTTTTTGGCGACAATGGCGCTGCCGCCGGCTTTGCGGTCGAGGCCGCTTCCGGCGCGCAACAATCCATCGGCATAGCCGAGCGCGGCGACCGCGACGCGCGACGCGCGCTTGGCGTTCCAGGTGGCGCCATAACCGACGCTCTCGCCTTGCGGCACTTTGCGCACCTGCAGCACACGTCCGCTCAACGTGAGCACGTTGCGCATCGGATTGGCGCGGCCCGGCGTCGGGTTGATGCCGTAGAGCGCCGCTCCCGGTCTCGCCACGTCGAAATGGGCGGTGTCGCCGATAAAGATGCCGGCGGAGTTGGCGAGCGAGGCGGGGACGCCGTGATAAAGCATGCGCAGCTCGCGAAAGAGCCGGATCTGACTGGCGTTGAGCGGATGATCCTGCACCTCGGCGCAGGCGAGATGAACTCATCAACAGCGTGATGCCGTGGTTTTCCTGCTGTAGGCGCAGCGCGAGCGCCGCGGCCTCTTCGGCCGACATGCCGAGGCGGTTCATGCCGGTATCAATGTGGATCGCCGCTCCGCCGCGCCAGCCCTGAGTGGCGACGAAGGCGTCCCACTCGGCGAGCTCCACGGTGCTGTTGATGACCGGCTGCACGTTGAGTTCGGCGAACGCATTCGCAGCCTCGGGCGAAAAGCCGTTGAGCACATAAATCGCGGCTTCACGCGCCCGGCTGCGGGCGCGGCGCGCTTCCGCAACGTCGGCGACGAAGAAGGTCTTGCAGCCGGCCTTAACCAGCCGCGCTGTGACCGGCTCGAGGCCAAGGCCATAGGCGTTGGCTTTGACAACCGCGCCGCACTCGACCGCGAAAAGCCTGCGCGTCAGCGTTTGCCAATTGTCCGCGATGGCATCGAGGTCGACGGTCAGCGTACCGCCGGTTTCCGGATCGTTCGGGGCGCCCGGCATTTCGGGCAATGGTTCGGCAAATGCCATGCTGAGTTATGGCCAAGCTGGCGGCGGCGGTAAAGCCAGGTGAGGGCAGGGCGGCCTAAAAGCCCGACCGGTGCGCAGCATCGAGATTGGCGAAGCGGGTAACCTCCGCGTCAAACTGCAAGGAAACCGTGCCGGTTGGTCCGTGTCGCTGTTTGCCGATAATAACTTCGGCCTTACCGTGAACAGCGTCCATTTCCGTCAGCCATTTATCATGATCGGCGGTTCCGGGACGAGGCTCCTTGTTAGTCAAATAGTACTCTTCACGGTAGACGAATAGAACAACGTCGGCATCCTGTTCGATGGAGCCCGATTCACGCAGGTCTGACAATTGAGGGCGTTTATCCTCTCGGTTCTCTACCTGGCGGGACAATTGAGATAAAGCCACTATGGGCACCATGAGCTCCTTGGCGAGTGCTTTGAGCCGGGTGGTGATTTCCGTGATTTCTTGCACGCGGTTTTCGCTCGAGCGACGGGTCGAGCCCTGCAGGAGCTGGATGTAGTCGATGACCAGGAGATCGAGGCCGCGTTGCCGCTTGAGCCGACGCGCGCGCGCCGCAAGCTGGCCGATCGAAAGACCGCCGGTCTCGTCGACATAGAACGGCAAGCTCTGCAGCTCGATCGAAATGTCCTTGATATTCTCGAAATCGGCCTCGTTGATCACGCCGCGCCGGATCTTGTTGGACGGGATGCCGGTCTGCTCTGAAATGATGCGGGTCGCAAGCTGCTCGGCCGACATTTCCAGCGAGAAGAAGCCGACGACCCCGCCGTTAACGGTTTCCCTAGTCCCGTCGGGCCGAACGTCTCCCGGCGCAAAGGCTTTAGCGATGTTGTAGGCGATATTGGTTGCCAGCGCAGTCTTACCCATGCCCGGGCGGCCGGCGAGGATGATCAGGTCGGACTTTTGTAGGCCACCCATTTTGGAGTCGAGATCGGTCAGGCCCGTGGCCATTCCCGAAAGGCCACCATCACGTTGATAAGCGTGCGCCGCCATGTCGACGGCGGTCGTGAGTGCCTGCGCGAAGCGCTGAAAGCCGCTCTCATACCGGCCGGTTTCCGCAAGCTCGAAAAGCTTGCGTTCGGCATCTTCGATATGGCTTTGCGGCGTCGCGTCGACCGGCGCTTCGTAGGCGAGGTTCACCATGTCCTCGCCGATCGTGATCAGGTCGCGACGGATCGACAGGTCGTAGATGGTACGGCCGTAGTCCTCGGCGTTGATGATGGTCGTCGCTTCGGCGGCGAGCCGTGCCAGGTACTGGTTGACGGTGAGCCCCGCGATATCGAGGTCGACCGGGAGGAACGTCTTGAGCGTGACCGGCGTCGCCAGCTTCCCGGCGCGGATCAACCCGCCGGTGATCTCGAAAATGCGCTGGTGGATGCCCTCAAGGAAATGCTTCGCCTCGAGGAAATCCGAGACGCGATAAAACGCCTCGTTATTGACCAGAATAGCGCCGAGCAGCGCCTGCTCCGCTTCGATGTTGTGCGGCGGCGCGCGGTATGTTGGCTCGGCAGGAAGCTGCCTGCGTGCGGTCGAATCGAATATCGCCATGGTCCCGATCAGGGGATTTGGATGTGGCCGAATTGGGGTTACTCAACATCGCGGTTCACTCAACGACAGCGTCACTTTTACGACTTCGCGACCGTTGCATTAACGCCATGATGACTTTGTCGATAGTCGAGCCAGGCGCCCAGGGGAATGCCCGGTCGCGGCTTTCCCCGTTACACACCATGTGCGGGATCGATCGGCGCGGCGGACGTGAAGGCGCTTGACTGACGCATGGTTCGCGGAATGCCAAGTCCGGACTCGATCTTGGGCACCGATTCTTCCGAGAAAGATTGCGCGCAATCAAAAACCTGGAGCGCAATCTTGCGGTGTCGGCTCCGCGCGCTCCTCGGCGCGTCGGCGCGTTACTCGCCGGCAAGCCGAAGCGGCGGCGAGTAGGTGGCTTCCAGCCCGCGCAGGCGGGCTTCTTCGCGACCGATATAGTCGCGGGTCTCCGGCACCACGCCCTTGTGTTTCGCCATCTGGATCTGGAACACCACCATGTCGCTTTCGCGGAAAGCCATTTCCGACGATGCCAAATAGAACTCCCACATGCGCACAAAGCGCGCGTCGTAAAGTCGTTCTACCTCTTCGCGGTGAGCGAGGAAGCGCTCGCGCCAGGCCTTGAGCGTTTCGGCATAGTGGAGCTGGAGAATTTCAACGTCGGTGACCACGAGCCGCGAGCGTTGGATCGCGGGCAATACTTCCGACAGCGCCGGAATGTAGCCGCCGGGAAAAATATACTTGGCGATCCAGGCATTGGTGATGCTGGGCGGGCCGCTGCGGCCGATCGTGTGCAACAGAAAGACGCCGTCCTTGTCGAGGATCTTTGCGCACTTGCGAAAGAACGTGTCGTAGTGGCCGACACCGACATGCTCGAACATGCCGACCGACACGATGCGATCGAACGGGCCTTCGACGTCGCGATAGTCCTCGAGCCGGAATACCGCCTCCTTCGCTCGGCCGCGTTCGGTCGCGCGTTGTTGCGCGCGCGCAAATTGCTCCTGCGAGAGCGTGATGCCGGTAACCTGTCCGCCGCCGATCTCGGCGAGATAGAGCGCCAATCCTCCCCAGCCGCAGCCGATGTCGAGGATCTTCGCGCCGGGGTCGACTCGCAGCTTTGCGGCCAGATGACGTTTCTTGGCGAGTTGCGCATCGTCGATCGACTGATCGGGCGTTTCGAAGTAGGCGCAGCTATATTGCTGATCGGCGTCGAGGAAGAGCTTATAAAGCCGGCCGTCCAGATCGTAGTGATGGGCGACGTTGCGCCGCGATCGCGAGCGCGGGTTGAACTGTTCCACCCTGCGAAGCAGGTAGCGAATGAACTGCAGCGGCACAGCCCATCGCGGCGGCGCGACATGATCCTGCCGCAGCAGGATGGCGAGCAAATCCGCGATCGAGCCCCGATCAAGGACAAACGTACCATCCATATAGGCTTCGCCGAGGCGTAGCTGCGGATTGAACAGGACTTCGCGCTGGGCCTTGGCGGTCCTGAAGCGAATGGCGACCGGCGGGCCGCCGCCATCGCCAAACGTGAATGCCCTACCGGCCGCGGTCGTAACCGTCAGGGAACCTTGGCGGATGTACCGCCGCAAGAATGTCGCCAGCAACCAGTCCAAAGCCCGTCTCCACGCACTTCTTACGTAACGTGCCGGCACGCAAGGCGGCACATCCATACCTAGGGAAAATCCTTCACCCGTCTGCCGTTATTAAAACAAAATCCTCCTTGACCAGCAATGCGGGGTGGCAGCGCTTGTTTCTCAACGAGCGCCTGCTAAACGCCGCCCCACAAGCGGCTGCTTTTTGCGGTAAGGGATGACCCGCTCGGCCGCATGACTTGAGGAGTTAAGGGTGAACCGGGGTTTCGCGCTGACAATCGGCTTTCTTGCGGTACTGGCGCCCGCAATGGCGCACGCGCAGACCAATATCGACCAGGGCAAATCGGCGTCGCAATTGTTCGCCAATGCCTGCGCGGAGTGCCACAAGGCGCCCCACACTCTGGCGAAGGGAAAGAGCGCATCGACCGTCGCGGAGTTCCTGCGCGAGCATTACACGACCGGTCGCGACCAAGCGGCCGCGCTTGCGGTTTACGTTGTATCCGGCCGCGATACGGTGGCCTCGCCGGCCCCTGGCCGGAGGCCGTCCGCCGCGACATCGGCGCAGAAGCCGCCCAAGCCGGAGGAAAGGGCAACCGCCAATGCCAAACCGCGCCGGCCGGGTGACGAGCCGGCTGCCGGCGGATCGATGATGAACCCTATTGTTCGTCCCGAACCGGCGCAGCGGGACAACAAACCGACGACGGCGACGCGCGACCGCCGCCCCGCAACTCCCGAAGTGCCGCAAGAACCTTCAGCGGTTGCTCATGCGCCGCCTGAAGCGACGCCGGAGGCTGCACGCGCCGAACCGGCCGCTCAGGAGGCGCCGACATCGGCTGTCGCGCCGACCGCTGCGGCGCCGATGCCAGCGCAGGCTCCGGCCACCGAATCAGGTGAGTCTGGCCCCCGCGACAACATTCCCGATTAAGCGATGGTCGCCGGCTAGCTTTTATCCGCTTCCGGGGCAGGAGCCTCGGCCGCTTCGCTGTCCTCGTCCTCGCGGGCGCGCAGCGATTCTGCAGCCTCGGGCTCAAAGAAAGCTTCAGCCGCCAACTGCGCTTCTTCCTCCGGTGTCCGCTCTTCGCGCAGCCGCGTGATGTCTTCGCCGCGTTCGATGCGCGCCGCTTCGTCGGCGTTGCGCGCGACGATGATCGAGATCGTCGTCTCGATTTCCGGATGCAGCAAGATTGGAACGTTGTGCCGGCCGATCATCTTGATCGGCGTATTCAGCGCGATCTGACTGCGGGTGACGGCGTAGCCTCCCGCAGCAAGCAAGCCGACGAGATCGCGCGGCGAAACCGAGCCGAAGAGCTGACCCGATTCCGACGCTTGGCGGAGCACCGTGAAGCTCTTGCCGTCAAGCTTTTCGGCGACCTGGCCCGCGTCATTCTTGAGCGACTGCGAGCGCGCTTGCAGCTCGCTCTTCATCGCCTCGAAGCGCGTCCGGTTCTCGTCTGTCGAGCGCAAGGCCTTGCCGCGCGGCAGCAGGAAATTCCGCGCGAATCCGTCTTTCACGCGAACGACGTCGCCCATCTGGCCGAGCCTCGCGACGCGTTCGAGCAAGATCACTTCCATGTCGGTCTCCCCTTGCTCAGCGGATCACGTAAGGCAGCAGACCAAGAAAGCGCGCGCGCTTGATCGCTTGCGCGAGCTCGCGCTGCTTCTTTGCCGAGACGGCGGTGATGCGGCTTGGCACGATCTTGCCGCGTTCCGACACGAAACGTTGCAGAAGCTTGACGTCCTTGTAGTCGATCTTCGGCGCGTTGGCCCCGGAGAACGGGCAGCTCTTGCGGCGGCGGAAGAACGGCCGGCGCGCTCCGCCGGCTTGCGGTGACATGGCCATGATTATACCTCCGTCGCGGCTTCGATCTCGTCGGAGCCCTCGCGGGGCCGACGCTCGCGGTCGCGATCACGCGGGCGGTCGCCACGGTCGCCGCGATCGCCCCTGTCGAAGCGATCACCGCGGTCGCCTCTGTCGAAGCGGTCGCCGCGGCGCTCGTCGCGATCACGATCGCGCTCGGCGCGCCGCATCATCGCCGACGGTCCTTCCTCGAGTTCGTCCACCCGGATCGTCAGGTAGCGCAATACGTCTTCGTTGAGCCGCTCCAGCCGCTCGATCTCGTTGATCGCAGCCGGCGGCGCATCGATATTCATCAGCGTGAAATGCGCCTTGCGGTTTTTGCGCAGCCGGTAGGAGAGCGATTTCACGCCCCAATACTCGGTCTTGGCGACGGACCCGCCCAATCCCTCGACGACGCTCTTGAGATGCGCGGTCAATTCCTCTACCTGCTGCGCGCTCGCGTCCTGGCGCCCAAGGTAGACGTGCTCGTAGAGCGACATAGATGCCCTTTCCTAACGTTGCTCGTCGCTCGCCTCGGCGCGAAGCCCCTCGAACCCTTCGGGAAAGGCTCGAATGCTCTGAAGGCGGGAACACGGGACGCCGGACCGGTAAGGTCCTACCGAGCCCTAATGGGGGACACGGCCGTCCGTTCAGCCCCCGGCCGGGGTCGAGCGGAAAGCAGGGCTTATACGCGCCCTGCGCGGAAACGCAAGCGGATCAGATCAGCTTTCCGGCGTCGGCTCAGACATCTGGATGAGCTCCGCTAGGCGCACGGCCAGCGTTACGCCCTCACGCATCTGGCCGGGCTTGGCGGCTGCGGAACTGGGCATTTGGCGTTCTTTCTGGAGCCTGCCAAGAAGGGCGTCGAGGCTTTGCTGCAAAAGCTTTTGCCGGAAGGCCGGGTCGGTGCGAGCGCGCGACAGGTCGGCTTCGGTCAGCGGCGGAAAGGAGCTCATGAGCACAGACTTCTGGGGCCGGCCCCTTAACCATGCCGGCGTTCCTCAGACATTAGTCAGCGCGGGTTGTCGTTTTCTTACCGGGTCTTTCTCCCTTGACACCGCCGCGATCGCGGTATCTTTCGCCCCTCTTTCAGGGGCATAGAATTGCTGGCCGGACGTTACCCGACAAGCGTGTCTAGAATCCCTCGATTTAAGCCAATTTGATAGGTCTTTTATTGCTGCATGTCGGGACGTTGCCAGGCACCCATAGCCATACTAATACTGCACCCGATTGTTACCCGGGCGCGCCGCAAGAGCATGACAGGGTTATCGGTGAAAGCGGTGGAGGCGGCGAAGCCCGGTAAGGCCCGGCGCGAACTCCCCGACATGTATATGAAGGGACTGTATCTCATCATCCAGCCCGGCACTGGCACCAAGACGTGGGCGGTTCGGTATCGGCTCGGCGGCAAGTCCCACAAACATACGATTGGCCCATATCCAGCCTTTAGCCTGAAGCAAGCACGCGATGCGGCGGCGAAGGTCCTGCGGTCGGTGTCTGAAGGACATAGCCCGAAGCAACGGCAGGCCGGCACAGTGGCGGACGCGGTTGATCAGTTTCTCGCGCGCCACTGCAAGAACTACCGACCCAAGACTCTTTATGAAGTCACCCGGCGGCTGCAAACACACGTGGTGGACGACTGGGGTACCCGAAGGCTCGACAGCGTCATACGCGCTGATGTGCGCGCCATGCTTGATGGCATCGTCGCTCCAGCCGCCGCCAATCTCGCACTTGGTACTGTGCGCACCTTCTTCAATTGGTGCGTCGAGAATGACTTGATCGCCAACTCGCCCGTGTTCGGGGTGAGGGCACCCAACAAAGAAACACCGCGTGACCGCGTGCTAACAGACGATGAACTCAAGGCGGTATGGCGAGCAACTGAAAAAGAAGGTTACCCACTGGGATCAATCCTTCAGCTACTAATCCTTACTGGCCAGAGGCGCGGCGAAGTTACCGGAATGCAGTGGTCCGAGCTGGACCTCGTGGCTGGCACTTGGACGCTGCCCCGGGAGCGGGTGAAAAACGATCGGCGGCACGAGGTGCCGCTGGCTCGGCAAGCCATCGCCGTCATCAACGGGGTGCCGCGGATCGGCGACAAGTACGTTTTCACGCTAAGCGGGACAGCGGCTACCAACAACTTCAAGGCAAAGAAGCGCGTCAATCAATTGGCTGGGATCGAGGCCTGGACGTTGCACGACCTACGACGCACGGCCGCCAGCGGCATGGCCAAGCTTGGTGTGAGCCTAGTGGTGATCGAAAAGGTTCTGAACCACGTCTCAGGTTCGCTTGGCGGCATTGTCGGTGTCTATCAACGCCATGAATACGCCGACGAGAAGCGACAGGCCCTTCAGCTCTGGGCCGATCATGTCGAGAGGCTGGTGGGGGTATAGCGATGCGCCGCCCCCGGCAGGCCCCCCAGGATCCCATTCGAAGCAGGCTGAACTATTGGCTGGACTGGTTTAGCTCGGCGCAAGACGAAGAGTTTCGGGAAAGGGAGGATGATGGGCTCCGGATCGTCGATGAAGCCGAGCTAGAGGCGCTCAAGAGGCTTGGCCACGACACCACCTACGTCGTTCTATCGGACGAAAGCCGGCTGAAGATACTCCTTCGCGAGCTGAGGGCGAAGCGCCCCGGTCCGATAGAAGAGGCGGCGGCGCACCTTGGTCTTGATCCAGAAGGTGCGGGGGATCGCGAAACGCTTTTGCTTGTCCTTGCAGATATGGTTTGCGCGAAAGAAGAACCTAAAGCGCGTCGAACTCCCGGGCGCCGGAAGGGCACGGCAAAATGGGACATGGTGAAGCTCAGCCTTCTCGGTCTTCGTTACGAACACATCAAGCGCAGACATCCGAAGATGAGCGACCGACAAATCGCAAAAGAAATAAGGCTAGCCCACTCTTCAACCGACTACAAATTTGATACCGAGGAAACAATCCGACAAAAACTGCCGGCCGCGAAGCGGGAGTTTGCTGAGTTCGAAAAGAGGCACCCCCGTTTCGCTGCAAGGACGCGGCTAGCGGAAGGAGCCTGGGTAGGAGACTGGGAAGAAGATTGGTAGAATTAATAGCGTCTATTTTCGCGCTATTTTCTCTACAACATTTCTATCTGAAACTGCATTAGTTACGGCGGGACATCAACAAAGGTGTTCCGCACATGAAGAAGAAATACAGTCGCATCGCCGAAGTCCGGAAACGCTACGGCGATTGCTCCACCCGGACGATCGACCGCAACGTGCAGCTGGGCATTATCGCCCCGCCCGAATATCTTCACGGCATTCGTATCTGGGACGACGAGCTGCTCGACGAGTATGACGCGCGGCGTCAATCGGGTCCCCCGCCAACCCCACGCTCCTCCGGCGGCCGCGGTCGGCCGAGGAAGATCTCTGGCGGCCCAGCGGCTCAAGGCAACGCCGTCGATCCGATCGCCGCTGCCGAAACAGCGCAAGACTGAGAACGCCGAGCGCGAGCAAGAGGCGGCGCGGTCATGAGCAACCAGGTCGATATCGAAGACGCCAAGGCGCTTAAGCGATGGCCTACCGCTCAATATACCCGTCGGCACCGGCAGCTTGCGCGAGAGAGTGCCAAGCTTTGGTGCAGGTTATGGGACGACCTGGCGAAGTTCTGCGGTCGGATGCTCGATTATGGGAAGGACCCGACGGAGCGGAAGCTAAAGATCTGGACGGCTTCGCTGAAGAAAATGGACCGTGATGCCAAGGCGCTGCTCGATCACGCCAACCAACTCAATGACAGGCATGAGGCGACCTGCCTGCTTTTGTTCCTTCAGCAAAAGGTCCTGCCGTTTATGAACGAGTGGGCGGACGTACTCAACGCCCTCCACGACGGGGGCGAGAGCATCACGATGCCGCCAATCAACGAGTGGGCCTGGAGCCGGCTTCAAACAGACGGGCCGCCGGCATGAACCTTAACAACAAAACTCTGCGACAGCTCCGCCGCGCACCGCGAACCAGGGCTACCGAACTCGTGAAATTCCGGAAAGAAATAATCGACGGCGGCCTAAGGGATCATTGGCGATGGAAGTCGTGGGTCAACCATGCTCCGGCGGCCGTGTATCTGCTCTTGCAGGCCGCAGAAGTGCTCGACGACGTAATCAGACGCACGGCGCCGATGCAGACGGTGTCGCTAACGCCACCCTCTACCGGCATTCGCGTAAGCGGCGGAATTGTCTGCAAGTCAGCGGTGTCCTTACACGCTCCGAGGCGCTGCAATGACCACGCAGCTTGAGAAGATCTTCAAGGAGCGCGGCTTTGTTGAAACCATCAAGTGGATCGAGGAGCGCCGGGGACTTCCGTTCGATCGGAAGCTGCAACTTTCTTACCTCGAAGCAATCGACCGCGGGATGCTGAGATCCATCAACTGGATGAGGCGGCTCGATCCGAGAATCCCCAAGCTTGAGCGGCTTGCTGCAAAAACGAGTGGGGCAACTGACGGCGAGCGCGCCGTGGCGTCGCAAAAGCTCGCCGACCTCAAAAGGGAGATATTCGCTGTCCCCCGTAAGTTCGAGCGCGTTGCTGCACGGCTGAAGCCGAAAAGGCCGGGCCCATGAGTAAGTGGAAGAACAAAGACGGCAAGACGGTTCGCCGGAATCAAATCCCAACCCAATTCGCATGGCAGTCGATTGAAATGCTTGAGTCACCCGCTTATCGAGCCTTGAGTTTATCTGGTCACCGCATCTGGACGCGTATTCAGATCGAGCACGCCCATCACGGTGGCAAGGAGAACGGCAAGCTGCCGGTGACATACCGCGACTTTAACGAGTTCGGCGTTTGCTGGGACGCAATTGGCCCGGGTATCCGCGAAGTCGAGGCCCTTGGCTTCATACGGGTCACCGAAGAGGGGCGTGCGGGCAATGGGGAATGGCGGAAGCCGAATAAGTTCGCGCTGACGCATCAACGGACGGTCGATAACCCGAAGGCGACAGAGGACTGGAAACGGATCAAGACCGTCAAAGAGGCCATGACCATCGCCGCGGCAGCCCGAAAGACACTGAAGAAAAAACAGAACGCCAGTCGGATTAAACATCACTCACCCGATCGGATAAAACGGAGTGAAAGTCCAAATTACCAGTCGGATAAACCGGATCACTGTCCACTCCGGGAAACCGGATCACTATCTATATCTAGGGCGCTAAGCGCCGCAGGCGCGCCTGTTCTTCCTCCCAGCTCTAAGCCCCAGCTCGTCTGGTCCACCCCTGTGCTTACTGAGGTATTCGGGGCTGAGAAAGACGAGTTGCTGAAAATTTTCGCTCAAATTCCAGTCCCCATCCCGGGGAAGTTGGCGGCGATTTCGGGGAAGTTCGCGCAATAAAGAAGAACGTAGAATCGCCATGGCCGAATTCGCTGCCGAGACCCGGCATTACTGCCGCAACCCGAAGTGCCGTTCCAAGCTACCGAAGCCTGTCAGCAATGAGCGCGAAGCCTTTTGCGCTCGTGGCTGTCACACGGCCTTTTACCGCAAACGGTGCCTGGTCTGTGAAGGACCGATTGAGCGTAATCGCGATGATCAGAAAATCTGCTGGAAAGCTAAGTGCCGCAGCGCTTGGAGGGCTCGAACGGGCTTCGGCCGCTACATCGCATCATCTGATGCAAAGTTGCTCTCAAAAAAGCCCGTAAATAAAGGGGCAAAAGGGGCACCCAAACGCGATCCTCGGTCAATTTCATGGCTCGTCGTCGCTGGGCCCCCTCAGGGTATCAGTGTGAACGCCTATCACTGCGCCATCGTGGGGGCTGACGAGTTGTAGCCGGTGCTGCGTTTTTCGCGGGCGAGCCCGAGTACGGGGGCGGTGCGCATTTAAAACACGAAAGGAAACCGATGGCTGGGGCCGCATCCATCCTCAGAACAGTGTTTTCTAAAGTTAAAAGCAACAGAGACGTACCCACGATGGCTAGTGAGGAATGGGTGAAGCGTTTTCTTCGTTTGGCGGGCCACTGGCCTAAGGACACTCGCGCGCCTCGTGGCCCTGAGCACATGGCGAAAATGAAGGCCGCGCGTGGACCCTATTCAGATCCCAGGGACACTAACATTGCGCGCACGATCCGGTATGCCTTCGAGTACTCGCATGGAAGGCCAGTATCGACGGGCCAGCTGGTTGAGGAGATTTATGGCTGGCAGCTTCGACTAGAGGGCAAGCCGCTGAAGAGTCACCACTATCTGGCCATCCGCAGGGCGCTGCGTAAGGTAGCAGTCCCCGTCGGCAGGGCGTCGACCAGGGGCCGTTCGACGCTGTGGCAGCTCAGAGCTGTTAGAACAACGATCGTGGACCGCCCCCGCTAATGAGGAGAGAGCTGGAACGCGCCAGACCGGAAAAAGAGCGTTATCCGGTCAATGGGCCGCGGAATGAGAAAAATCGTCAATGTCTGTGCATCTCCGACTGGTCGAGCCGCGTAACGAAAACCGGTCAGTACGGCGAAGCCGTAGCTACGCAATCCCGGTGCGCCCAGCCAATGCGGAGCTGAGGCAGCGGGAATATCTCACCCCCAAGGAGGTCGAGAAGCTGATCAAGACGGCCAAGGATGGCCGCCACGGTCACCGCGATGCGACCTTGATCCTGATCGCCTTCCGGCACGGTCTCCGGGCCTCAGAAATCTGTGATCTCGAGTGGTCGCAAGTCGAGTTTGGCCGCTCGGCATCCTTGCATGTGCGCCGGGCAAAGAACGGAAAACCTAGCGTTCACCCGCTCCGCGGCGACGAAATCAGGGCATTACGGGAGCTGCAGCGGCAATTCCAGGACTCAAAACACGTCTTTGGCACTGAGCGCGGTGGTCCATTCAGGCCGGATGCTGTTAATCGGCTGATTAAACGCATTGGGGAGCGCGCCCGCTTCGACTTCCTGGTTCACGTCCACATGCTGCGCCACGGCTGCGGCTATGCATTGGCGAACGCCGGGCACGACACCAGGGCCATTCAGGATTGGCTGGGTCATCGGTCTATACAGCATACCGTCAGATACACAGAGTTAGCCCCAACGCGGTTCAAGGACTTCTGGCGCGACTAACAGCTCTCGCCGCCGCAATTAGTCCGCCTCTAGCGGCTATCGGGTATGCTTTTGAGTTCGCGCAGACCTTATGAACACGCGCTCGGTCCTCAGCAGCGGATTGCTGTCGCCATTGGTCTCACAATGATCAACAATCCGGATCAAACTGAGCGTTTTTGTTGGACGGAATCCGTACACAAAACTCGTTTTGTCGCTTTGAAACTCGTTTTGTCGCTTTGGGTCCCTTTTTGCGTTGAAGTTGCGATTTGCCATCTGATCAAAGCTCGCACCGATGACGGCAGGAAGCGCGCCAAAGGCCGCGGCGTGCGTTTTGGACGCCCTCGGAAGCTAGACCAGCACCAGCGCCAAGAAGCGCTTCGACGGCTTGCTAATGGCGAAACGCTGGTCGATGTGGCTCGGACCTATGGCGTCGATCCAACTACGATTGGCCGGCTCCAAAGCCCTGCCGGGAAGCGTGGCCGCATAAGGCGTAAGCGATAGGGCGGCTCATAGCCCCCGTGGCCACGCTGGTGGCCGTGGAGGCCGCGGTGGTGGCGGCGCTTAGGCTTGGGCTTAGGGTGCTCAGCGGTCTTGACTGCTAACTGGTGCATCGCGCCGGACTTCTCCGCACCGCTTCATACATCCGCTTCTCATATAACGGCGTGTGCGTTCGAAGTGAACTCGTGCTGAGTCAAGGAAATCCTGAATTTCGCGAGGTAATTTCGAAGAGAAGGTCAATGGGTCCCTTCGCCTATTAGCAAGTACCTGCCCCGCATAAAGGGTGGTTGACGCACCGGGACTGCGCAAACAAAGACCATCCCTATCCGTCTCCAACCAGCCCTATGAAAGGGGCCCCCTGTTCTGGAGTGGCAAAAATTCCGGAGTCCCTGTTAAAATTTTTCTCCCTGTTACTGCCTGTTCCTGCCCCAGTCCGGCGGTATGCCGAGCAACAAGATGATCGAGGCGGCTGGCCGCAGCGCTGGGATCGAGCGGCGGCTGCGCTCGCATTGCCTACATCACACTACGGGGTCTACGTTGGCCAATGGCGGAACGAGCGGGCGGCATCTACAAAAGCACCTTGGCCACGCCAACATGAGCAACACAATCGGCTATGTGCGAATGTCGCCTGAGCTATTGAGGGATGTGTGGAGAGGGAGACGATCATACCGCTTGAGCGTCGCGTCGCGTCGCGTTGGCGTTTCGCGCTGGCTTGGCTGCACCAGCGACTGCGCGGCTTCTGCGGATCAGCGTTGGCGAAGCCCAGCGGATCGCTGTGAAGATGGCACTAGAGCGGATGAATACAGAGCTTGCCCGTTCGCGGGTGCAGCTGGGTGATCCTGCTTAGCGTGATGGGCCCGGTGTGGCCTTTATGCAATAGGTCCGGACAAACTCTGCGCAGCTGACCATTTGTGGTGGCGCTGAGATTTGGTTTCGCTATCCTGGCGCTGTTCTGAATTCTTCCTTTGTGGACGAAGAAACTTGAAGTCCCGACACCTCGTCGGGACTTTTTTCTTAAGCGGACTGGAACGTCGTTAGACGGCGTTTGATTTGTTCACTGACGCCATTCCATCCGAGACGATCTTCGTCAGTTCAACTATCGACTGGCTGAACGCCGCATGTTGCGTGATCTGACGATGAAGGTGGTCGCCATCGTTATTCAGCTTCTCGCGCAGCCCTTGAAGGCCATCAATGAGATGATCGATCTCTTGAACCGATCGAACTGATATGCCGGAGACCAAAGAAGAATAGTCGTTATTGGTCTCTCTGCTTACATCTGATAATCTAGCCTTTCTCTCCCGCAGTATGTCGCGCATATCAATTTCGATTGCGGTTACATTGTTTGTTGATCCGTTGCTACTCATAACGCCACCCCTCCCTTTGACTGGTCACTTTTAGATGACCAACAATAAAGAACCAAATTAGGAAGGGCTAAAGTGTGTCAGCTTAAAGGCTAATTTTGCCTTATTTTATTGGTGAGGAACCTTATTAGGTCGTCCTCTCACTTTCAGATGCTACGGATTGTTCAATCGGAGTTGTTGCTCGGCTTCGCCTCGATCAGCTTTGGCAGCCACGACGCTAGCGCTCGCTGCCGCTCCCTCGCCCTGCGCGGCTCCCTCCTCCGTAGGCTTTCCCACTCCCAGCTCGCGGTCCGCTCCGAGACCAAGCGGATCGTTGGCTCTTGGCCGCAGCTGGAGATGATCGTCAGGGCCCGCCTTCGGCTCATCGCTCATCTCTGGCCCTCGCCTAGCTGCCGTGGATGCCACGTGGCCGAGGCTCCAACACAGGGCCATCGTTGGGCCGATGTTCGATGACCCGCTGCTTGGCGGCGAGCTAACCGCCGTCACCGCTAACTTGGGCCGCTCATACTGGTAGCCGTTGTATCCCCGCAGATCGGTTACTTGGTGGGCTCCGTTGGCGTGGACTACATGGTCGCCGAATATCTGCGGGCACGCGCGACTAACCAGAGGCCAGTTTTGCTTCGCGCCATGCAATCAATGATCGGGCAGGAGCTGAGGGCAGCGTTTGAATTGCCAAAAGCAATGCCGCGTGAATTGGTCGTCCTTCTGGCACAAATGAATAAGCGGTAAGGCTCGCCTCGATACGCTCTGACGTTAGCCGCTTCCCGCCGCCGTTAACTTTTGCCCGACAATAAGTGGCAATGTCGTGGGGGCCGGTCGAACACCGCTTCCGGCACTTGCACACATGACTTCAGCCAGGGCCAACGCTGGCCGGGGTGTTCCTTTGTGTCCCCGTGGGACAACGAATTGTTCGCCGGCACTGTGGTACTGGTGAGACACTTCCCACCTCGAGCCCTGCTCTTGCTGGAGCTTGAGATAAGCGCGCCAGAGCGCAACCGCTAGCAACGTTGAGTTAACTCCCAGCCAGGTAGCGATGACAATGGCTGCTGTGATCATCGGATACTCCCATACAAAGAGGGGCTCGATGATTGCCGTTCTCGCCAGCGGCAGCTGATATGATGAAACCGACGAGGCCCATCGCTCAACGACCGCCACAACAGCTCTGGCGCAATAGTCCCCAGATTATCGCAGATCCCCGTGCGCCATTTCTGACATCAGTATTTTAAACAGCGCGTTAACGCGCGCCGCCGTGCAGCTTGCTGAAAAAGTGCCACTCGTCCGCACGGACGGTTTCCTCGCTCGCGGCAATAAGTTCTCGAACCTTATTGGCTGACGTTCGTCTGATTGAGACATGGCCGCGCTCCGACGCTGACGTGAACGTCTGGCGCGATCTGCGCGCCCGCCTGCGAGCCGATCCCTTCACGCCGATCGATCTTGCATCGCCGCCGTCGGCCACAGCGTGAAAGGCAGCGGAGGCGCGAGGCCACGAGACGCAGGCGGCGCATGACCTTTCACGACTATGTGATGGCCAAAGTACTTCCTACGTCACAGGAAGCGGATAAACGGGATGCTGGAAGGCGCGCGCGCCCATAGCGACAACGCGACTAGAAAAGCCGGAAAGGATCAGCAATGTACGGGCCGCTGAACGATCCGCACTTTGTCCTTTTGGTTCTATCCTGTGCCGCTGTAATAACCATCGGTTCGCTCGTTACCGCCCTGAACAGGATTCCTCGTACAGAATTTGCTCGGCTGCAGAATGAGGTCAAGGAGCTCTCCAAGTTGCAGAACGAGGTCGAGCAGCTCTCGGAGAAAATACAAGCCTTAGAAGTGGCTGAGGAAAGGCGCTTGCTAATGGAACTCAACAAGCCGAAGCGCAACGGTGCAGAATCGGTGGGCTCCATTCCTAGCATCAACACGGCACCTGATGCCCCTCCTCTTGTTACTGAGGCCGGCACCACTGACCTTGCGGCACTGGCTCAGCCGCGGGTAGAGAACCGCGCTGGCCGCAGGTAGAGAGCAGCAAACCGACCGGCGCTGGTCCAACGTACCCATCCATATAGCCACCATAGCCGCCCCTGCCGACATAATCGAAATCTGCGCGCAGCCGCCGCCGCCAATATCAATGGGCCGTTAACGGATCAGCGATAACTGTTGTGATCGCTTGACACTCGTTGCCAGCAGTCTCGGACCGTCGCCCGGGAATCAGCGAAATCGGAGTGCCAATTGATGGAACCGGCAGGTGACGCAGGCTGCTTGTCGGTCGATTGCGATCAGCTTGTAGTGAGTGGGTTTTGCAAAGCGCGTGCTTGGGGAATTGAGGGCGCGAGGGACTCGGCATCTGTACCGTCCTCGTTCACTGACTGCGACTTCACGGGCGGTCAAGCGTGAGCCGGTACAGCGCGACGACTTCCGCCGATGTCTTCTTGACTGTGAATTGGCCGAACATTTATCACCTTTAGCCAGCTTGGCCGGGTTGGGATGATGGGACAGGTGCCTATGGCCGACCACCAAAAAATCATTCAAGATTACGTGGCATTCATAGAGCGCAAGCCACCTCTGCCAACCAGGATTGAGGACACATCCGTTCTCCCGCATCCAAAGGCGGCGATCCTAAAGGCTCTGATGTTTGAGATCGAACAAGGGCATCCGAAGCACGTTGATGACGTGCTGCGATTTGGTGCGATTTCCCTCGCCCAGTATCAACGGGGTGTCGGCCGCGAACCGCTCGAGGTCCTCGGAACAGATGCGAGAGATTTGCCGCCTCAATTGGCGGGCGAAAAGCATTTAGCCGAGCTTCTAACTAAGATGCAGGATCGGTTCAAACAATTTGACGAGCTGGTCCAGGATGACTTGCGGCTCATCAATGGCAGGATTGCCGCTGTTGATGCGCAAAAGCAAATAGGAGAGCATCAAACATCGAATGAGCTTGACCTTGCGCGTTTCTCAGATTTTGTTCTCATAATGCATTATCGGCTACTGGCAATAGGAGTGGTGGTTGGAAAAATCAGCACATACTTTTTGGTCGCTGTCTTGTTCGCTGCACCGCTGTTTGCTGCGATATTTGGCAGCTGGTTTGCAGCAGTAATGCTTAGTGCACTGATTGATGGCGGTATCTTTGTGTCGTTGCTGCTACTGTTCGCTTTCCTTAGCTTTTTCGGCTTCTATGTTGCGCCTAACGTGCGGCCGCATCTCAACAGAGCGATGGGGATCCTTTTAGAGGAAACCGAGGAGTTAGTTGGATTTTGAAGACCTTACGGCGTGACTGTCGTTCTTCGCCGCATTGACGACCGTCAAAGTCACGACCATGCCCCACATCGACAACTGCCGTTCAGGTATGCTTTCGCTCGATACGTCCTCATAGGGTATGACCCGTGGCGACATCCTGCGATACCGTATTGCCTTTGCGCTCAGAGTACCCGGAAGATCGTTACTGAGCTTAAAGAGGGACTCGGGGCGGTCCACTGCCCTGCTCATCGTTCGCTCCTGAAGTTTATTGGCCAAGGAATCGGCCCAGGTGCTTGCGACGACGACGCCGCCCTGGCACGGTTCGGCACTACCTTCGGGCGAGGGTGTACCTTAGAATACAACCATTACCTTCCGAGGACCCTTGTAAGCTAGTATTCCACGACCGAGAATGTCCGTCTGCTCAACGAGTGCGGCAGCAGGTGGCGCGGCCACGTTTGGCGACCGCGGCGATGGCGGCGATGATAGCGGCAAGCGTCGCGCACGATGAATTTGGAATTCCGGCTTGTACGCCCTCAGCGCCCCTGGATTCATTTTCACAGCGGTCGCGTGTGGCTCATTGAGCAGGCGGAAAAAGTAAAAGTCGGCCCCGCCCCGCGGTGCGTTTTTGCTACGCGCTGCCGTGGATTACCGGCGGGGCGATTGATCCCGACAGAGGCACGTGAATAGGTGACGCGACGCTCTCGCAACGAGAGCCGCTGTCGCTGAAATGCATCTGTCCGGATCATCACGAAGTGCCGTTCTATTGTCCGAGCACGGCCGCGTCGAGAATCCGAACTGGCTACTTCTTCGCGTTTGATCAACACAGCATGACCGATGAATTGAGCCATAGACCCGACGACCGCAGCCCTCCTACATGATCCAGACGCCAGCTGGGACTGCGGGGAGGCAGCGGCCGAAAGGGAGCCGTTGCCGCGTTGGGGGTTGCCGGCGCATTGTCACTGAGTGGCGCATGCGGTGCATCAGCCTCAACTAGTCCGGCTAACAATATGCCGAACAGCATCCGAGTGCTGCTCGGCGAGGAAGAAATCTCGGACGTCAGCCTGTCAACCTTCTACGTCTTCGACAAAGAAAATGCCCGGCTTCCGGGTGTGCAATTTGCTGCTGGCGGCCATGGGTGTGGTGGCGGGCATGGATGTGGTGGGCATGGAGGCGGTTGTGGCGGACGCGGGTGTGCGGCGCGTGGCTGCGGCCATGGCTCTGCGGAGGTGGGTGTAGGGCCTGCCGCGGTGGTTGTGGTGGCTGCAGCGGATGCGCAGGCTGCGGGGGTTGCTGGCTGTGGATCTACAAGTGGAAGGTCATATACGGCGGGCTCGATGTGTCCGGATGCCAAGCGGCTAAAGCCGTTGGAAAGCGAGAACGCCGAGCGAAGAAGCCTCCCACCTATCGTTAGCAATTGTTAACCACGCGGGGGCTAAAGTTCAAGCACTGGTGGTGCTCCGTCCGAACGGGGAAGTTATGCCATTCATTCCCCGACCTACCGCCATTGCGCGGCTAGAAACAGGGCAATCGCGCAAAAACATGGATTTGCCCCTACTGAGCGCTCGAAACGCGGCCCTTTTTGCGGGAGGACCACAACTGAATCCGAGCAAGTTCGATGGCTGACAACAATTTCAGATCCGACCGAGGACGCGATCTACTTGCAGAGCTCGCCCTACTGATCGGTCAGGCCGATCCTCGCGGCGAGAGCGCGCCCGCCAACAATGGCTTCCGCGAGGAAGGCGCCTGGCATGGCTATGATGAAGCGCTCCAGCTTGCGCCTGCGCACCAGCTGCCGGGTTGTCCGAATGGGCCTGAGCAGGCGTACGAGGCGGATGAGCATCGCCACGACGACAATGCGTCCCAGCATGCCGATGACGAAGTCTACGTTGCGAACGACTACTACGAGGATGAGGCTCCGCGCTCGCGCCCGCGCAGCAGCGTGGTCATTGTGATGGCGATATTCGGTCTGGCGGTGGTGGGCACGGCTGGCGCGTTCGGCTACCGTGCGATATTCGGCGGCTCGGTCCTGCCGACGCTTGCGCCGATCGTCAAAGCGAGCATGGAACCGAACAAGATCGCGCCGGCTTTCAGCGAGTCGCAAGCCAAGAACAGTGCAAACGCAAGCCAAGCCGGTGCAGGGACCACCGGCTCGATAGAGAATCTAGCGTCCCCCGAAGAGCAGCCGGTAATGTTTGAATCACTGAAACCGGTTCCGCTCGGTTCGTCGCCTCGCGTGGGCGCGCCGACCGCGCCTGCTGGCGGTCAGCCGGTACCGAACCAAGTGATGCCGCACGTAGTGGCGGCCACGGATCCTCCAGGGCCTCCCAATGCCGTGGCGTCGCAGGGCGCTGGCCATTCGGTTGCGGCGGACGGCACAGCTGGAGCAAACCGCGGGCATTTGGCTACCGCCCCCACGGCTCCTGCCGAAGCGGACAGCACGGCGGCAGTAACCCGTCCTGCCTTGGGCGGTGGTTATGCGGTTCAAGTGACGTCGGAGCGCAGTGAAAGCGCGGCTCAAGATGCGTTTCGGGCGCTGCAAGCGAAGTACCCCAACCAGCTTAGCGGGCGCCAACTGATCATTCGCCGCGCCGATCTCGGCGCCATGGGCATCTACTATCGGGCTCTTATCGGTCCTTTCGCGTCGGCGGAAAAGGCGGCGAAGTTGTGCAGCGGATTAAAGGCTGCAGGCGGCGATTGCATTATCCTGAAAAATTGACATTCGCGGGCTTACGCACTGTGCGCCTGATGGGACGCCGCCACCAAACTTCACCCGTCTTATTCCTGAAGCTTCAGATACGAATGAAGGCCGATTTTTTTGGCGGCGGCGGAGAGGGTGGTTTGCCCATGATTGCATTCTGCAGCGTCCCAATGCCCTCGGCAAATTCGTGTGGTATGCCATACGCCAGGATAACGAGGACTGAGGCCACGCGCCGCCGAACAGCGCGCCGCAGACGAAAGCTACAATGGCACGCTGGGCATTGACATTCCGCCCATCGCCCATTAGCGCTCACCCAAATTCTGCCAGAGCGGCTAGGGAAGCAGCCGCCTTCCGCGAGAGTCCTCAACGGCTGTGTTCGCCTCGTCGCTACACGCGTGCGCCGACTGCTGCGACCTCTAGCCGAGCTACGAACGACCGGGCCACCGGGTCATCCTCAGAGGGACCCCAATTGGCAAATTCTTTGTCAAGAAGCGGTTCATAGGGGCCGGGCTTTATCTCCAGAACAACCGCTCCTAGCGGCTTGAGGCTCTTGTGGAGTTTCGTCGCAACCAAGCGCCGATGCTCTGTCTGGAGAGCCTGAGCATCGGCGCTTCCGTTGCAACAAACCGACAAGATCGTGTCCGGGATGCGCGACGTGATCGATGAACTGTCGCCCGATGATCGGAGGCGGGTGCGCACATCGATCCGCGCGATCAACGATGATGTCGCGGACCGTCTTGAAGCACCTTCAAGCCGCGCCCACTAGGAACCCCATGTCACCACCGCCAGATTGCTCACGCGCGATGGCGTGGCGGTTGCGGCCAACGTTGCGAAATTCCCGAACCTGTTGCGGCGGTGAAGGTGATCGACCGACGTGATGCCGTCACGGGCGACGCACGCGCCGGCCCTGCTCGTCCCTCGGACGCACGCGACGTTTTTTGACTTCGTACCCCCTATTGCAAACGGTGCGGGCGTTCTTCCAGAACATGCCCGGCCTGGAGCGGCATGTCTCGGTTTCACTTGCGTCGGCGAGCTGAAAACGAAGTTCGGGTGGGTGAAATCGATGTTGCGCCTCCTGCCGATACAAATGGAAACGGCGCCACATACACTCCGATATCCGAGCGTATTGAGGGATGACGGCCGCGATGCTCTTCGGCAATGATGGCAATAGCAGCAGGGAGTAATGAAAATGGACAAGCTTTGGGAGTTGATGAATGCGATCCTGATTCGTTGTTGGAAGGGGATCGGGATTGTGCGCAGGAACCTGTTTTGCCTGAGCGACGAGCAATGGGGACGGATCGAACCTCATCTGCCGACGGCTTTTCGCCATGCCAACGGCACGATGCCGCTGATGACGCGGCGGTCGTCCGCCCGCTCGACGCCCCGTACATCCGATCGAGGCACTGGGATGTTAGGACGCCGAGTTCGGACTCGGCCAGATCGAGCCAGCTTCCGTGTTTTGGAGTGTAGTGCCATTCGAAGCGCCAGCCTTCGAGCGGAGCAAACATCATGAAGAGATTGGCGGTGCCGTTGCGCTCGTACTCGTAGTCAAAACGGGCCGGGCGTCCCGCTTTCATCAGCATCGGCACGCGGCAGCTCGGCAACGAGTTGCTTCGAGGTCTCGTCGAGGCAAACCAGCGGACAATCGCTGTTGCGTGGCCGCGTGTAGACGGCCAGCACGTCTTCCATGGCGGCTACGAACGCGCTGTTGGCCTTCGGCGGGATGACCCAGTACTGGCGGCGATGGGGCTGAAGAGTGTTTTTTTGAGCGCGCGCCCGATCGTGCTGTCGCTGGCGCGATCGACGATGCCGAGTTCCACGACCTTGGTCTCCAACAACCGTAAGATCCAGCGTGCGCGTCCCTTGGGTGGCTTGGAATAGGCCAAGGCAATCAGCTTGGCCTCCTTCTCGCCGTCGAAAATCCGAGCGACGGCAGGCATCGCGCGCGGCTTGCGGATCAACACAGCCTCTAAGCCTTCTTCCACCAGTTGCCTGCGCGCCCGATAAACCATGGGTGGACTGGTCTCCAGAGCTTCAATGATCCGGCTGTCGCTCCACCCTTTGCCAGCTTCTGAGACATCGGCCTTCAACAAGCCGCGCCTTCAGTACCCGTCGCGCCGGGCTCTTTCCTTTCCGGATCAGCGTTTCAAGCCGTTCGCGTTCCTCGCCGCTCAGCCTCACAACATACTTTTTTACCGAAATCTCCTTCGCAGCCATGATTGCCCCCTTCGCCAGTCGTTGGCGACGAAAGCGAATCACTAAATCCCTTCAAATTGGTTGAAGCGTGTGACTAGACGGCTAATCATCTAATTGGCATGCGCGTCAGCGGGATGCGCTTCTATGTGCGATAGCAATGCTTGGCAGGCCTTCCTACCGGGAGCCTTGCATCCTTCGCCACATCAGAACAACCACATCAGTTTTAAGCACTGCTAACCTGCATCGCGTAGCCATTCACGATGACTATTTCGTCGGCCAAGCCGACTGGATAGCTGCCGTCGAGGCGCATCCTGCTTTTCTGGAAAGCGGATTGTCTGCCTTCTCGCTTCCGTTATCGCTGCTGCAGTGGAACGGATGGGTTGTTGGTCGTCGTTTCCTGCTGCGCGCCAGAGCCGCCTGCCACGGGCCGGGGTCGTGGCATCGGCACACGTGACAGCGTTGTATCCGCCGTGCGGACCGTACCCGCGTCGTGAGGTCTCGGCCGTGGCAGTCGGATCGGTCCGGGAAGCGGGGCCGAAGCGGAGAGCGCATCCGCTGCTCCTTCAGTAGCGCCCGCCGGCTCTATCGGGGCTACGGCGTCAGTCCTACCTGCTGCGGCGCCGTCATTTGCCGCCGAGGGCGGCGGCCAACTGTGCGCTCCCTTGGCGTGGCGGAGTTGGAGATCGCCGCTAATGCGCTCGTCGTATCAGCGATCTGCGCCGCGCTCGGTGCGGACTGTGGCGCGTCCGGCGGATGGTCAACGAGTAACGGTCCCTTCGGCGCCGTTCTCTCCATCATTGCTCCCACCTCCTGCGGATCGATCCCCTGCCTCGGTGTAGACTGTTGTTGCGTAGGCCCACCGACTGTGGTGCGCCCCGGCGTATTGATTGAAGCGGTCGCGAGCAGGTAGTGGAAGGTCGAAAGTTTTGGCTGGTTCCGTACAAAGGCGGTGATCGTCCACAAGATCACCGGAACGGCAATGATCACTGCGCATAGAATGACGATCCGGCTCCACAATCGCACGAAATGTCCGATTTCATCGTCGTCCTCACGCATGACACAGCTCCAGCTATGATCATCCTATATTCCCCGGAAGCTTGGTCGGCAAAGTGGGCATCCCTAAGGCTTCTGACACAATGCTGAATGTCAAATGAGGCACGCCGGCTTTCATTGAGGCATGTCTTTTCATGATCATGTCGTCGCCAGCGGCGCTTGACGGTAATCGCTATGTCAGGCCGCAGTCGCGGCATCTTAGGATTTCCGAGCAAACGTACGTCGCAGATCCGTAGCGACGCGCGCCTTTTTGGTCTGCTGGACCATTATTCATCTAATTGCTGGAGTGGATAGCCCGGTGGGAGTTCCGAAGGCGCAATTGGCAGGTAGTTCATTAGGGCATTGATCCCGTTCCGGTACGCGGCGGCGGGGTGATCGTCGCAGTACGCCCGCAGAATTTCTTTCTGTTGAGCGATCGGCATCGAATTTAGGTCGCGATATTTGCCCATGGTGTCTTCAAGCGCATCGTTGATGCCTGACATGAGCCCCTGCGCCCAATCGAAGAACCGTTGCTCGATTCCAGCATCGGCGCGGTACTCCGTGGCAAATTGCACGCACGTCGCGGTTCCGATGCCCATGCTAGACAGGGGTTCGCCGTGAACAGTGCCTGTGCAGAGCAGTGACACTGCGATTAATAGCTTACGCATTTGCTGTCCCTCCGCTTGGGTGTCAGGCTATAGGCGTTAGACCGTTCCGCTTGGGTCAGACTATAGGCGTTAGACCGTCGAGAGTAGTGCGCACTCGGCGGCGGCCTGCGACGGCGCGAAAGTGAAGGGAAGCCGCCCGATCCAAGAATAGGACACATCGGTCGCATGACCGTCGACACGGGCCGCCTATCCTGCGGTTTCGACAGTGGGACAGCGAGCGACGGCACCCTCAATATGCGGATGCTCTGCACCGATCCCGGGAAAAAGCAACCGTCGATCTATGGTGCCCAGCTCAAGCTACGACCTGGCCAAGAAGATCGAACTCATCATCGAGCCGATGCGCTGTCGAGCGACGCGATTACCTGGTGTTTCCACCCAAGGGATATGCATATCGCAGGTTAGCGCGCCTCATTACCATGTATCTCCTTGCTTATCTTGAACAACTGGCCGTGACCGCGCTAGCGCCAACAAATAAACCCCGCGCTTTCATCCGCTCCGGCATTGCGCGGGCCCCCGCACCCCTTCGTCCAACTAATTTCAGGCATAAACACGTATGAACCGGCCCCCGGACCCCTTCGTCCAACCGCTGCATGTGGGGTCGATCGAACTCATTCTCACTTTGATTGCCGCGGCAGTGACGGCGTTGTTGCTTGGGCTATTCGCGCATGATGCTATGGGAATGCCCATTGATATGATCCGCATAGACGCGCTCGGCGCCGCCGGCTTAATCTACGCGGCGGTCACCGGCGGATCCCTGTTAAGGCGAAAAAGGTAAGCACCCCGCATTGCGGCTAAGGCGTATTTGGGTCGCAGTTGTTGATAGGACGGCTAATCCCGCCGAGCTCGAAGACTCGACCGCTCCAGCGAGCAATCCGCCAACACCACCAAAACAGCCGTAGTACTGGGCCGCCGTAATGAAAAGCCCCAGCCAATCGCAGCGCAGGGGCTAAGAGCGCACCATTTGGTCAGCGCGACCGCCGGGCGTTCTGCGGCCGTTGCGGTGCGCCGCTCATCGCGCGATGGCCTTCTCTCTGCGAAAGAAATCGGTCTTCAATCTCCGTATAGACGCGATGGAGCCACTGCTCGGCGCGCTCGGCTCTTTCCTGATACGCGGAGACCTCTGCCTCGAGTTGCGCGACCCGATCTTCGGCGGTACGTAGCTGATCCGAAAGATTCTGAGCCGTCTGCAGTGCGTGTCGGCTGTTTTCTTCCGCAACACCCGCCGCTCTGTGCAGCATTTGCAGGATCGTCTGGCCTGCTTTGTCGAGTTGATCGGCGCCCTCAGACGTTGAGGTTCTTTCAGCCCGCGCAAACGGAATCACTCCGACTCGGAGTTGTCATCACCGATTTGACCATGCATCACTCTGCCCTCCCTTTGGACGTTCAACGATCATGTCGCTGGTCGAGTGTTTCGATTGTGGCGGGCCGCGCCTTTTGCACGAGTTCCATCGCTCCCATAACCATTTGTTTGGGCCTGTTGCGGATGAGCAACATGACGACTGTGGAAAAACGGACAAAAAGGGCGGCCGAAGCCGCCCTTCTAACTTTGTTGTGACGCCGGTGAGCCGACTTGGGCGCGTCAGTTGCGCGCTAATCGCAATGCCCGAGGTGTTGGAGCGCCTCATCACCTATTCCGGCCGAAGGCTCAGCGCGAGCAGCGAGTTGACCTCATCGCCTCGGCGCCGTGTCGAGCATGGCGTCGATCGCTTGTCGCATGGGGGGCGATGCGTCCTCTAACTTCAACGCTACTCGCATGGTCCAGGAACTTAGTTTCGAAATGTCGCCGTCCATCTTAGAACTCATGCCGAACAGATCATTCGGCGTCATCTCTAACGCCCGGCACAAATCAGAAATACGGGTCGACGCGACGGCGTTTGTGCCATTCTCATATTTCTGGATTTGCTGGAAGCTCACACGAAGGGCATTACCCAGGTCGCTTTGGCTCAGTCCCAGTTTCACGCGTCGCATACGGATCACTGCGCCAATTTTCTTATCAATTAGCCAATCGCGCCTGCGGACCACAGTATGCTCCCCATCAATGAAGCCCAGCCATAGGGCCGGGGCTAAGTTGTTCGCAATGCCATATCCGTGAGAGAAAACGAGTAATACTCACGGACGGTCCTATTCAGGCCGAATGCTCAGCGGGAGACGATGATTCGCGCCATCCCTGTGCATGTGGTGAGATACGGACGGCACTCTAAACCTTCCCCCGGTCGTGTTTTCAGCACCAACGAAAAGCCCAAGACAGAAAGCGCTGGAACAGTCTGCGGTGATCCTATAACCGGTCGCCCGCATGCACGTTTCGATATTCTCGGCCCGTCTCTGTAGATTGTCGGTCATAGCACTCCTAAAGTAAAATTGGATTGCGAGTGACTTCGCCACGCAGTTGTAAAATTAGCCTTTCAAATCATTCGCGAATTTGGCCGAAGCAATTAGAACTGTTCGTTTTTCAGTCTTTTGCTGGACAGTTTCTAAGCGCGCCCAGCACAAACTCAAGCACCTCACCTGCGGGCCTGTTAGCAGCATCCGGTATCGCTGATCTCACGGCATCCAGGATCTGCATCATCAGATTCCAGTCGGACGGCGAGAGATTACGCATTGCTTAAACCTTGAGGGATTTTTGGAAAGGCGTTTAGGGTTATATCAATGCGATGATGGTGTTGTGCGTGCTTGACTTATTATTTAAGGCGCAAGCTATGGTAGCTACGTCTAACCTTATCTTTGCTGTCATCATTTTGATGTTTAGCGTTGTTGCGCCGGCGACGGCAGGTCCGCTCGAAGATGCAGTTGCCGCAACGCATAAAGGCGATTACGCCGCTGCACACGAATTCTTGCGCCCTCTAGCTGACAACGGTGACATCCGCGCACAGTTCAACCTGGGCCAACTGTATGCCAATGGTTGGGGTGTGCGACGCGACTACGCTGAGGCGGTAGCGTGGTATCGCAAGGCAGCGGATCAGGGTTTGGCGACAGCGCAGTACAATCTCGGAGTTGCTTACGCAAACGGCGACGGCGTACTGCAGGATGATGCTGAAGCGGCGAGATGGTATCGCCTTGCTGCTGATCAAGGCTATCCCGCTGCCCAGTTCAATCTGGGCATGGCGTATGCCAACGGCTGGGGCGTGCCGCGGGATCTGATCAATGCATATATGTGGGTCAATTTATCAGTGATGCGGGGCATTCAAAATCCTGCAGCAGCGATTACAGCGGCAAAAAGCTTAAAGACAATCGCACAAGAGAAGATGACCCCCGCGCAGATAGCAGAAGCGCAAAAACTCGCTCGCGATTGGAAACCAAAGCTGGAACCACAAGCGGCCGCGGATCGACAGGCCTTCAAGCAACTGTTGGATGGCGATCAATATTATGGAGATTTCGCTGATCCTTCGGTTTGGCCAATTTCCGCGGTTGGATTAGTTACCATCGCACTTTCTACGACGGTGAAAAGCACTTGCACCGGCACCCTCGTTGCCCCAAATCTTGTTCTTACAAACGCACACTGTTTGTTCAATAGTAGACAGCTGGTTCAGCCGGGAGCTGTGCGGTTTGCGGCTGGATGGAACAGAGGAGTGCCTGCCGATTTTTCAGTCGCTGGGCGCCTGATCGTTTCGAAAGGATTCGCTCCTGGTCCCTGGGAGGAGCGCATGACTATCTCGAAGGAATTTAGCCCTGGGCATTGGGACGCGGAAGTCGTTGCAAATGACTGGGCATTAATTGTTCTTAAGCATGCTCTTTCGACGAAACCTATTTCAGTAAAAGCGATAACGCGAGATCAGTTCAGCATGATGTCTAACGCAGGGTCTGTTCAGCAAATCGGATACGCGTTGGAACGGAAATATGTGCCTTCTATCGTCCGCGATTGTCGCGTGAGCGAAGCTCCATATCGTGGAACATTCATTTATCGTTGTCTCGCAAATTGGGGCTATTCGGGAGAACCTATTATTGCTGAAGTCGATGGCACGCCCTCAGTGATTGGGATTGGCACAAGTATGTATAAAGGACGGGGCTTGGCATGCTCAGCCACACAATTTGAAAACACCGTTATCGAGTTGACGCAATCGGAGTGAACCCATCCGGGGGGTCGGCTTTAGTTCTTTTACTGGAAAATTAGCGATCCCACCGAAACCACGCCAAGATAAGTCGGCACGGTACAACAATTGCCGACGTTAACGTCGTATTTGCGTCCGTTTCCGGCGACTACATCTGGCTTCGGAGTGTTGTCTGCAAACTTGGTAGAGATGGGTTCCTCGCGATTATAGAGGGGGCCGCCGAGTCCCTTGAGGTTGGATGAAGTCGTAACCCTTGGTCGGATTGAACCATTTCGCGATACCTGTAGGCATCTAAGCTGCTCCAAGCTCTGGCGCCTCAAGCTCATTGCGGCGTTAAAGCGGCCAAAGCTTCTTGGCATCCTGAACCGATAGTCGATCCAATCCTGATTAAGCCGATACGGCAATGTGAAGGGATCATCGTATTTCATCGCTGCGATTTACTTCAGCCACTCGGGCCCGAGCACGCGGCCCTTTAGGCGCGCTCGCACCTCGCCATTAATGACGGCCAGGTAGAGGGTTCATACGTGTTTATGCCTGAAATTGGTTGGACGAAGAGGGTGGGTGGTCGAAGGGGCCAATCCGGATGGAGATTTGTTAACAGGGACGGATGGCCTAAAAGATCACCCGTCGGTAGTTTGACACCGCGTTTATTGCGTTTTTGCAACATCATTTTGGATTTGTTGTATTTACGAAAGAATGTAACTTGCCAATTCCAATTATTGGAGCAGCATTCGAATGTGACTGACGTACGCGGGGGCGATCATGCGTCAGCTTCGTGCTGCTCTTCTTTCCATTACCGCGGTTGTTGGCGCGTTTTCAGTCCAGTCGGCTCTAGCAGCCGACCAAGACCTTCCGGTTAAGGCGCCTATTCTCGCTGCGCCCATCGCATCGCGCTGGGACGGCCTCTACGCTTCTTTTTCAGCCGGCGGGTCCTGGACCAATGCTAACGAGTCGTTCACTGATGCTACCTCTTCAACGTTCGTTAGCAGCTTTTTTCCTCCCACTTTCATTGCTGAAACAATTACCACCAACACCACAACAAACACGGTAGATGGTCAGAGCGGCCAAAACAGTGGGGCCGTTTTTACATTCACCATGGGTTATAACGTTGTCTGGAGCGCTTAGCTGGCGGGCATTCAGTCGGAAGTGTCCTTGAATAGGAGCAGCGTCCGGACGCAGGGTACACTTCAAAGCTCAGCAAGTTCAACAACGTTTAACACGTTGCCTCCTAATGTCACTAGCGCATCAGCATCGGCTTCTGCCACCGTGTTCAACAATCTTGAGAACAAATGGACCATTTCGGAGATGGCCCGTCTCGGGTATTTGGTAACGCCAGACTTGCTGGTCTACGGCCTGTTTGGTTGGAGTTGGGGTGGGTTTGAATGGAATGATGGGGTCACCCCTTTCACCATGAATGGCCCCACCTGGGGCGCAGGTGTGGAAAAGGATTTCGGGTGGATACGTGCGTTTGTGCAATACAAAGGCATCAGCTATCTCAACCACAATGTCAATTTCTCGAGCCCAAGCTCCAACCAAACGAGTAATTTTCAAGGAGGGGGGCTGGCGTCAACATTCTCTGCAAATGGCGCCGACTCGGCATCCCGCCGATTTTCTGCGGACTACAATCAGGTGACTGCTGGTATCACCATTCCGATTCCAGTCGATTTCTTCCAGCGTCGATGAAATCAAGGGCGCGGGTTTGCGGAGTGACGAAACCACTGACGAACCACCACGCTATTGTCATCCAGATTGAAGGTTCCAGCTACCGGCTCCGGCAACACGCCGATCTTGTACCCGAGCACATCCGCTCAATTGCCACGCCTCAATCGTCGACCACGCCAGTCAAGCGCCGCGGTCGACCGCCAAAACATGGAGGTGCCGATCATTCAAACGGCTGATCGCCGCCCGCCAACTGAGGAAAATTGCACGCCCCAAAGTGGGGAGATTACGCGGCCCGTTGACACGGCTGCCCGAAGTGCTGACAGCACACGTTCGAATACCTCGCCTGGTTTAGCGTGAGCAGCGTCCGGAATGCCCGCTCGAACAGCCTGAATGACTTCCTGAAGCAAGCTCCAATCCGCGGGGTCAAGGCCGCCGGGCAGCGATTGTTCAATCGTGAGCTTGACCTCAGGGCCGATCAATCGGCCACAGGTTGACCTCGGGGCCAATCAGTCGAGCACAGGTAGCAAAGAAGACTGTCGGATTGGTCTTGGCCGTCTTGACTATTGCCTCGCGACCTTCCTCGGACCAGACCTCGGCCAGATCTTTCAGGAACGCTTGGCTGAAGACGGTGCCACTGCCGACGGGGCGGCCGTTCGGATTTCCTGATTGACCGGGTTGCCACATGCGACCGTTCACTTGTTTGGTCGGCTCAGACGGCAACGCCGTATGCTGCAGCTTCGCTGCCTCAAAAGCCATTTCTTCTGTTTCCTTCTGTTAATTTGTGCGCAGGGGCCAGGGCTCTGCCGTGATGTCGGTCACAGTTTACCGAGATTTTGGTTGGGCGGGCATCGGTACTGCTGGTGATCGCCTATACCCATCCTAAAGCTAAGCTAGGACGCTACAGGTCATCCGAGTGCCGTGGAGATTATTTTCGGAAGGCTGGGAAGCCGGTGACGGAACCGATCGCCGTTGATATTTCCCGTTCCTCGTGGCCAGATGCTGTCAAATCCTGCGGAGCTCTCGATGAACCTCAAGCTTGTTTTGGTTGTCACCCTCATCGCCGCCAGGCCTTTGGTTGCGTTTGCGCAGAAGGATGACCCCGTCGACCACGTCCCGAAGCCGAGCATGCAAGATGCGCAAAAAGTGGCGCAGACAATCAGCAACGATAAAATCAAGCTACAGGCTTATTGTGAGATAGGCAAGCTTCAAGAGGAGATAGAGAAAGCCGAGGAGAAGAACGATACCAAGGCGATCGAGGCACTCGGCGCAAAGATTGACAACCTCGAACAGCAAGTCGGTCCAGAGTACGCAAAGATCGTGGATGGGCTAGAGCAGGTCGATCCGAATTCTTCCGAGGGACAGAAGTTTGCCGCCGTGTTCAATCCTCTCCACGAGAAGTGCAAATAGAAGCGTAACTGCGCGCTTGATGTTTCCCTTACTCGTTCGTCGCGTATTGATGTCAACGTGCATGTATTGAGTGATGTCTGCTGATCGCCTAAATCTATACACCCTCAAGTTTCCGGCGCCCATCTGCGACGACTGCGCGGGCTCCATCATACGATCAACGGCTTGCGCTGCTCACTAATGTAGGGACCTACTGGCCTATCAACAGATACCGCGCTAACCGACCAAGCCCCCAAATAATGAGTGCCCCAACGATCGCTACAGGGGCGAATACAGTCCAATCGGGATGAGGTGCGTTTGCGCTAGCAAAAAGAACCAGAAAGATCCACAACAACGAGGCTGCGGACGCCACCTTATGTATACACTCTCCAAAACACTTGATCACGCTATACCCCGGTACGCGTTTCAAACAGACGTTATTTGATACTTTCTCGCTTTGAAAGCCGCGTTAAAGTCAGCTTGAGAACGCGACCCAATTAACTAATAAGGCAACTCTTCCGGAATGTTGCCCCACGTTGTGTGACGGCTTTGCCTGAACAAAAAAACAGGACGGAGAGGGGCGTGTCTTTGTACGATCGGGCCGCGTAACGTTATCGCTTGCATTTGATGAAAGTTGGAACTTTCAGTACATGTCCGCGTTCGCTGTCAGACGATTACCTTGGGGAGCCTCCCATGAATAGGAATGATCAATATTTGTCCTACGTCGCCGATTGTCACCTGATGGCATGCATGACGCGCGATGAGCACGAACGGCAGATCTGGCTGGAGATGGCGCAGTCATGGCTGGAGTTGGTGCGGCTGACTACACGCCAGTCATCTTCCCCATTCGAGAGGGATCAGTTCGGCAAGGCCGCTTAGCCGTCCGTCCTTGGGGTCTTTTTTTTAGCTGACTTGAATTGTCAGGACTCGTAGGTCAAATCTGGCGTCCGGGCAGTTATCGATTAAACAGCTCGGTATTTGAAGTTTGCACCATCCCGCACGACCTCTTGGACTACTTTTAGGAGGTGACCACGCCGTATGGATGAGCTGCGGTTCTTATCCAACGCGAAGCGTGATTGACTTGTCGCGAAGACAAAGCATCGTGCAAGCGCGTCTGTTCCGCGTATTGAACAGCGGCTAGAGAAGCGGCAGCCGCCGAAAGGATCGCCGTTGGGTCAGCTAATCGTAGTCTCAAATCGAGTTTCCGTTCCCGAAAGAAATGCTAGCGCGCGCGCTGGTGGGCTTGAAGTTGCAGTGAATGCTGCCCTTAAGGAGAGGTCTGGTACTTGGTTTGGCTGGAGCGGAAAGATCGCCGCGCACGGCACAATCGCGACACAAACGGCTGTTCAAAACGACCTTACCTTTATAACGATCGACCTCTCCAGAGAGGACCATCAGGAATACTATCGAGGGTTCGCCAACAGTGTCCTCTGGCCGATTTTTCACTACCGTATTGACCTGGCTGAATTCTCCCGTCGCGATCTAAGCGGCTATTTGCGTGTCAACGACAATTTTGCGCGTCACTTGGACAAAGTCCTTGGGCCAGATGATCTCGTGTGGGTGCATGACTATCACCTAGTGCCGCTTGCTAAGGCACTCCGCGAGCGTGGGCACCAAAATCGCATCGGCTTTTTCCTTCATATTCCATGCCCGCCGCCCGAAATGCTGACAGCGTTGCCGCATCACGAACGTCTTATTCCATCACTCTGCGACTACGATCTTATTGGATTTCAGACCGGCGACGACGCATTTAATTTCAGCCGGTATCTCACGCGGGAATGCGGCTTGCACAGTCGCGATTTCAATTTCGTTGTAGCTGACCGTACGGTCCGCATTGGAGGCTTTCCCGTTGGCATCGAAACTGCCGCATTTGCTGATCTCGCACAGAAATCAATGCGCCTACCATTCGTTAAGCGCGTTATCAAAAGCCTTGGCGGTCGTGCGCTTATCATTGGAGTCGATAGATTGGACTACTCCAAAGGCATCGCGGAACGGCTTGCGGCATTCGAGCGGTTCCTCCAGAAGCAGGCCGAGTGGCGCGGAAAGGTGACTTATCTGCAGATCGCGCCTAAGAGCCGAACAGAAATCCCGGAATATGCCGCTATCGAGCAGGAAATCGGAGCGGCCGCTGGGCGTATCAATGGTGCCTACGGGGAGGCTGACTGGACACCTATCCGGTACGTCAACCGCGCCTACGCTCATGCGACGCTCGCCGGACTTTATCGAGCCGCGCGTGTTGCACTTGTGACGCCCCTGCGGGATGGCATGAATCTCGTAGCCAAAGAATATATCGCCTCGCAGAATCCCGATGACCCCGGTGTGCTTATTTTATCGCGTTTCGCCGGCGCGGCTCAGGAATGCAAGGCAGCACTCTTGGTCAACCCATACGATCCTGACAGCGTCGCGGCAGCTCTTGGGCAGGCGCTTTCGATGTCTTTGGCTGAGCGACGCGAGCGCCATGCCTCGATGTTCCGAACGCTTTCACGCAATGACATTAGACATTGGGCTCACAATTTTCTGTCTGCGTTAGAGCGTGAGCCGAGTACTTCAGGGCTCTTTAAAACGCAGTCAGTCCGATAAAAGAACTGCGTTTCAAAAAGGCAAGTCTTGCACACAGGAATCTCACAGCCGAGCTAGTGGACACCCATCGTCGCATTCAGCTCGTTGAGACGCTGAATTTCTTCATCGGTCGCGAGAACATAGTACATCTGGTACGGAGACATACCTTCGCTCATGATCGGAAACATGCCGGCTGCGAGCTTTTGGATAGGCCGAGACACCCTGTGCCAATGGCGTGACATGATGGAGCTCCTACTTTGCGACAAGCCGGTCCACGGCACTGGAGGACCGGCGAGAGAGCGTTTGTCGGGGGGCAAAAGGAGCGTGGTCACTGTGCACCAATTCGAGAGCACGAATCGTGCCATCGGCACTGTTTGAAGCTCCGGCCAGCTGATTTCCATGCAACTGCAACTGCGACATCACAAACCCGGGCACAACGATCGCCGCGATTAGCGCCGACAGCATGTATGGCAGCACCTCCAGCACAAACCTCGATATCAGCTTCAGCATGGAAGGCTCTCCGAATTGGACCGCTGAATTTCAAACACCTGTATCATACTGGCGACTGAAATTAAAACGCCCGTTTAAGGCGATAAAATGACGCCGGCGGCCTTTGGGGAAATAAAGGTCTACAAGCCAAAGGTGTGCGGATCAGGGCAGCCGTCGCGCCGGAAACGTGACGCCGACCAGGAAACGACAAGGGCCGACCAAGAAACGACAAGGAAAGCCACCGCCGCGCTCACCACTTCGGGTCACCGGCGATGCAATCTCGCGAGAGCGACGCGAAGCCTTTTCGCGTGTGGGTTGCACCAGAATAATTCAAGCTGCGATTGCACCACTCAGCAAGGAAACGCTCGGGCCAGTCCGAGCAGAGCGAAGGCCGCAGCCTTCCTTTGTGATCCAAGACTTCCTGACATGATCGCCCGGTACGCATCTTCCCGATGGTATTAGAACAACGTTCGTTCGGCTGCACAGGGGGACTCCAGCGGCGTCAGAGGAGCAGCGTGCTGTGGCCTGTCGAGAAGACCTAGAAAATCGTGATCCCCACGAGGAGATAGTCCGCCTCGAGGAGCACATTGAAGAGCTCACTGCCAAGATTGAGAGTTGCCGCAAATTCATCCTCGCCTCCCGGATCGCCGTGGCGGGCGGGGGCGTTGTTCTGGCCGCAATGCTCGTCGATGTAATCTGGTCTGACCTTGCCATCAGCGTCCTTTGCTCGGCGGCATTGTTGTATGGGGTTCAAACAGCAGCACCGCAAAAGAGGCGGCGAAGGAGATAGCCGCGGCCGAAACAAAGCGCGCAGGTTTGATCGAACACATCAATCCGCGTGTCATCTCCTAGCGCAGCGCGTACCGGCAATGCGGAAGATCTCAGGGCCAGACAGCGTGATAGGAAATCCTTCCAGCGTCGTTGACAACTGGAGTTGCGACTTCGCAAGTCGGGCCAAGACATCGTATCCTCGGGCACGAAAGTCGTTTTGCGGGTTCAGCTAATAGCCTTTGGGGGAGCGGCAGTCCTACGCCATCAACGAGGCGTTATAGAAATTGAATAACGCCATGACCATTACAGTAGAGTGCGTCCCCATCACGACCAATTTCACATTAAGACCTGGCGCCAGGTTTCGGGGTAAAGCGGAAGACCTGCTCGAAGGCGACGCACGGGACAGGGTCGCTACGTGGGGGTAATTCGGTGCCCGGCCGCCCACCTTTGCGCCTTCTGAGAGATCAAGGTGGCAAGGTAACAGCGAGTGAGGGCGGACAACCTACCTTTTCACCTTTTCCGAGGCAGCCGGCAGAACATGGACGGTCGTCGGTGACAAGGTAAATTTCTGCAGCCCGCGAGAGCGGGCGACCTTTTTACCTTTTCACCTTGCTAACCGCCTGAAAGCGGTGAGGGCGGAAAGCGCGGGAGGGCGACGAAAAATTATTCGGAGGCCGGCGGGCCATTCCGACCCGAGGCAGCCTATTGCGCAGCGGCGGCCGGTTTGCCGGTCCCGAACACGATGACTTTCGCGCCGATCGGCGTGCGGTTGTAGAGATCGACGATGTCCTCGTTCGTCAGGCGGATGCAGCCAGACGAGACGTTGGTGCCAATGGTCCAGGGTTCATTGGTGCCGTGGATGCGGTATAGCGTGTCCTTATTGCCGCTCCAGAGGTACATGGCCCGTGCGCCAAGCGGATTATCGGGACCGCCCTTCATACCGATGCCGCTTTGCAACTGCACCATGTGCTGGCGCAGCTCGGGCTTGCGCGCCAGCATTTCCGCGGGCGGATACCAATTAGGCCATTCCTGCTTGCTATGCACTGTCGCACGCCCGGACCAGACAAAGCCTTCCGCGCCGACGCCCACGCCATAGCGAATGGCCTGTCCGGCGTCGTGGATGAAGTAAAGAAAATGACTACCCGGATCGACGATGATCGTTCCCGGCCGCTCGTGTGTCGGGTAGGTGACGACCTGGCGGGCGAAGGCGGGATTAGGCCCTCGCGGTTGTTCCCACGGCATCGCAAAAATGCCGGCATTGGTCGTCCCGCCTACACAGGCTACCAGTCCGAGCAGCACGGCGCATGCCGCACCCCGTACGACTTGCCGGCGGGACAAACCCGCGAACCTGATCTTCATAAAGACAATCCCGCGCGAACAGCTTGGCGAAGCCCGACGGGGTGAACGGACCACCACGTCCGAGGCGAAGACGAAGGGCGAGGCAGCCTGGCGCTTCAGCTCCCGCATGCTGGTTTAATCGCCGTTGCCGAGGGGGCGAGCATACGGCTCAGGAGGTGTGGAGTTGTAACCGGAGCCTGGGAAACGACTGAAAGGCGTCAGCTGGCCCTGTCGAGCGCCGAACTGCACCATGGGGCCACCCGGGCCAAACGCTCGTGCGCCTCGGCCGAAGTTGTTGGCCGGACCGTCTGGCTCGGCAAACCTCGTGGTATTCCCACCGGTGCTCAGATTTTCCATCGTAAAGGCCCGCGCAGAAGGAATGGCCCAAGCGCTGACGGCGTAAGAGACCGCCATGGCGAACAAGGCGGCCGCCGCGCAACGCAGGTGTGTCGACCAAATCATCGCGATCCCCGCCGGCTGAGCGTGCTATTTTGGGGCCGTTTGTTTGGCCGCAATAGCGGATTCTTTTCGTGCATTTGAGATTTTCTGAGAGTGTGGCGGCTCAGCCACGCGGTTCCGAAATCGTTTGGCTCAAACGCTATCCCAGCGGCAAGGCGCGCATTGGCACCGGCTACCGCGTGCGGACCATGCTGCGGTAAATCCGCGAACATCGCCGCCTCCAGTCCGGCGACTGTCCAGTTTACGATATTCGGCATCCATTCCAGGCGAGCCAAAAACCTCAATGTTTTGAGTCCTGGCCCAAATCAACTGTCCATAAATTGGCTATTCTAACCACAGTCTTAGTCCTGCAGCCTGTCCTTGACGTACTGAAGCACAGCACCTGGAGGCCGCGAGCTACGCCCTGTCCGGTTGACCCGGCGCGCGAGCAAAGCCTGTGGAAGGCGCATCTGTCGCCCGGCCGGCCGCCCTCGACCGCGCTTCAGATTGTGTTCTCGAGTTGATCGAGGGAAGGATGAGCGATGCTTGCCGCCTCGGCGCTCTCCCTGCCGGTCAGATGCTGAATCGCCTCAGGGTCAAGAGTACGCCAAGGTTGCACGCGAGATTCTTCCTAATCGGCTCGGTTGGCACATTCCTGTTTTGGATAGTGCACCAACATGAGCGCGACCACCGCACAGCCGTAGTGCTGAAGCTTGCCATCGTGGGCGTAGGCTTGGCGGCAATACTTCGTCCATTCCTATCATTGATGAGATAGCAAGAAAGAAGCCCCGGCGTATCGGAGCCGGGGCTTAAGGACTCTCTCTCGCATGGTGGCGGGTAGGCCACCAAATTATCCTCGCAAGTCATTGTGGCGCGTACGTGACAGCGTCAATCTAGACCTCGAATCGCCAGCGCTTCGGCGTCATGCTAGCTCCACCGCAACCGCTTCTAACTTGTTGCTCTTCGAATTAATTCTCTCGGCATATGCACGCGCTGGCCGACGAGCAATGTTTCGACGTCTTCCGCGCACGAAAACATGCCCGCCCCCATTCACACGCGGTTGGCGCCAAGAAGAAAGCCGAGGTTCCACCAGTCGAGGCTCAAGAAGGGTGGACCATAGATCGTGGTCGAGAGGGCTTTCCTCCAGGCTTGGCCGGTGCGGACGAGCGTGCGGTTCGATTGCCAACCAAATTGCCACCGGACGGCAAGGGATAGCCCTGGACAGGAAGGGGAAGTGAAGCGCGGGCAAACCGTGAAATATCGAACGAAGTGCTACTCCGAGATACCGCGGCCGCCTTGAAGGCCGAACGCTGCGACCGATCGTGTCATTGCTTGATTCAACCGGCCGATCCAGCGGCTACGGCCGCCGACCGCCCGACGGAGTTCTTCGTAGCCTTTTTAATGCCTCTTTTTGGTCGCCACTCTTAACGCGTGAAATGCCCCGCTTGCCTGGTCAAGACCGGCGGTGCGTACAGGGGGGCTCGGATGATCACTTGGGTGCAAGAAATTGCCGGCTGGGCGCCAATAGCAGTCGCCTGGCTGATGACGGCTGCCATAAGTACCGCGATTCACTTTCTTCCGATAGCTCGGTTGCTGGATAACTTAGCAGGATAACGCTCTCGCCCGCGTCGTGTGATACGCGTCCGTGGCGACCCTCGGTAGTCGCCCGTGAAGTATTTCCAAGGGGGGAGAGGCTCAGCGGCCGGGCGAAGATTTCTTCGAGCTCGGGACCGCCGTTGTGCGCAAATTCCATTGTGAAGCGGTCGGTGCAGAGGTCGCGCGCTTCCTGGCTGACTGGATCCCGTCGCCGCTTCCCGCCGCCCTGGTCCGTCGGAGATAACTGCCTCCGACGTATTTCACGTCTGCGCCTGGTAGTATTATTTCCGCTACACCACGACTATTTGTGGTTGCCCTTATTGTTGATTTTCAAACGATAGTTTAAAAAATGACTGGGCTTTTCCACAAGACGGGAGGGACGCCCCGAGCCGACTAGGCGCTCTGACACAGATTTGGCTGCTGTTGTGGTGCGGTAAGGCAAAAGCGATATGTGTGACACCTGTTACGTTTGCCTGAGGACGCAGAGGTCTAAACGCAGAGTAAGGGCATAACTTCGAAGGGTGGTGCCGTGAAACTACGCGATCGAAAAATGGTCGGTGGGGGCAGCAGCGATTACCTGCCCGACCTCGTGCCGGCGTTAGGACTACGCGATCGTACAAGACGCATGTTGGACATCGTAACCGCGATGGGCGGTCTCATGCTGTTTGCGCCAATTCTTCTGATCGTATCCATCGCAATCAAACTACATTCTCCGGGCCCTATTTTGTCGCGCAAGATCTTATACGGATACAAGAACCGAACGATTGAAGTCCTGAAATTTCGTATTCACGCCGAAGACGAAAACTCCCGCCTGACATGGCTCGGCTGTGTCGTGACTCAGAGCGGCGTTGACGAACTTCTTCAGCTCATCAACGTTTTGCGCGGCGAGATGTCCATCTTTGGAAGGCAAAATATGCCTCGTTGGTCGCCGTCCATTCGCTAAGCCGCCGCTCAGGCTCAATGGATGTGCCTTTCCGGCCCGTTGCGCGAAAAACGAGCCGACCTCCACGCCAGCAACCATCTTGCAACGAGGACGCGGAGGACGCTGCCCGCGATATACCCGATCTGAATCAAGACTACGGCTACAAATACCATAAGCGCGGTGGCCCGCAGTCCGTGGCCACTTGTAATGACGATTGCCGTAGCGAGTAAACACGCCGGCACCAGAACAAAAACCTTAAAACGCAATCCGAGCAATATGCCAGCGATGGCACAACCGATGAAAATCATGCTGGCCCCGATGTCGAAAGACAGCGCAGGCTCAAACACTTCTGCGCTATCGTTCATCCATCGCCCACTTCAACGTCAGTGATTCTGGCTAATTTGCGGTTTAGGGTGCTTTGGCGGACCGCCACGGTACTAAAAGGTACAATTCAACCGAGAAGGGGCAATATAACCGGCAGCGCGGGCGTAATTTCTATTTACGAGGAAGAGCCGGGCGCCGATCGGCGGAGCGCGCCTCGTCGCGGGCGGTGGCTCACTGTGTAGTCGATGTCTGAGACTGTGTCTGCCGAGACACACCGCTGCTAACAAGGCGGCTCTGTTCGGCCGGAATCGCTTTCATCGGAGCGAATTTCAACAGCTTGCCCGTTCAGGGTCGAACGCGATAATCGATCAATATTTTAGCTAAGAATTGCAGTGCTTCTTTCAAATCATACCTTGCCAAATCGTCAGTTGGCTTCTGCTCCAGTCGGGCTGCCGCATCGGCGACACGGCCAAGTGGATCAACGACGTTGCCGAATTGTTGCGACGCTACTACCCGCTTCTGCAAAAGCCGGCATAAGTGTTTCAGCTCTCTCGCTACTCGCGGCCTCGCTTTCGACAACAACTCGCGGCCAAGCCCTTCGATATCCGCGCGGCAGTGTTCGATAGTTACCAGGTCCATCTATGCGACGCATTGCCGGAAGCGGCGGTCGTCCGCCATGCCAAACAAATTCCGGCCGAGGCTCTGTCTAGTTCTGAATGTCACGCGCTGCCAGCTCGCCTCTTCTGTAACCTTAATCCGCGATCGCCATTGAACTGGCCGACCAGTGCATCGGGGCTGCAACTGCGGCCGCTGATGAGTTCTGGCTGGGGCCAAGTTGATCATGCACGAGCCCCGATAAGGGGCGCATCTATTTGAGCAATGATGGTCATTTCTTGCAGTGCGGACGTGGAAAGTTACTCACGCCTTTCACCTAAGCGCAAGCTGAGCAGCCGAGTCGCGGAGCCCCAGGCCCGAACCTCGGCGCTCGACCTGAATTTTCGTAAAGTTTGTGCAGCGGTCAACCGGAGTCGATCATAAGAAACTGTGGATTGTACGTCCGCCGAATGGACGGTCCGCCGATTATGGTGGATGGGTTGCAGTAGCTTGCCGGGGACGGAGCCATCGACCCCGCCATCCCGTCGCATGGCGGCACCAGATGGCTTGGCAAGCCCCGACCGTTCATTCGGCCGGGGCACTACCCTCTGGTTTCCGCGATAGCCCCGGTCTCCGCCGGGGCTATTTTCGCTACAGCCCCGACTCGCGTCCTGCAACAGACTAATCGGCGCGCCGCCCACGCCCAAAAAATGATAGAGGCAGTGCGTCACTTTCAACGCTGACCTCACGGGCGACGCCGAGATGTTGCTAAAGTCATTGAGGCAAGGTCAGTACTTCGAGACTCTCCTGAAGAGCGATAAAACAGCCGTTAGAGAAGCCTGTTTAAAGGTATTATTGCCTGCTAATGAGGAGCCAATGAAAGCGGCTCTCGCCGTGGCCAGTCGTCAGAAGTGGCTGGATTGGGAAAGAAACGGTGCTAACTCGAGAAGATCTGGAGCTTTTGAAGCGGCTCTCGAAACTCAACTGAGGCAATTGGCCAATGCTGATGCACGCATGCAGATCGAGCGGTGGAAGCAACAACACGAACAGGAAATCAGATACGACGCTGTACAACGCAGCTCAGCTGTCACTAGAGGCAAGGTGACCGAGCATATCGTGCCATACCTACCAGGCTTCGATCTCAACCCCAAAGATATTCGTTTTCTGGGCACCCCCATCGACTTGATTGCATTCAAGGGACTTAACGATTCTATGGAAGAGATTGAGATCGTTTTCATAGAGGTCAAAACGGGCGGATCAGGCCTCTCGGCGCGCGAAAGGGCCGTCAAGAAGGCCGTGGAACAGAAAAGGGTGGGCTGGCGCGTGTTTAATCCTGATGTGGAAGTTGGCCGCCAAAAGATCCCGATCGCAGCGGACGGCACAATGAGCATTGCGCGCCAGGCTTCGGGCTAAGCTGCAAAAGCCGAATGCACGCAGGTCCACGTCCATGGAAATTGCTGACCGACGCGAAGCCGTCCCTCGCGGTGCCAGCGGCGGATGTCGATCGATTTGCAGGACTCGCGGGTGTCGCGACGATCGAAAGGCCAACGAGACATTTTCCGCATCTAGGATAAAAAATGGTCGCCCCGGGTTTCGCGCCACCGGCATGCGACGCTTGTAAGGAAAGACGAGGTCGCGCATTCAGCGCCGCATGGCACGGAGCGTGGCTATTCCCTGAAAATCCTCTGTTTCCGATCCCATGTTTCCGATCGAGAATTCATCCAGTTCACAGCCGAGGCGTGGTCATTAAAGGTATTGACGGGCTCAAGAGTGCCGTCAGGCCATTCGGCCTCAACCAGCCACTGATCACCGTCACTCAGTGTGACGTGAAAAAAAGGTCTTTCCGCGGTCGGCCTCATTTCAACAATGTCGCGGGCATTTGCGACGTTCAAAGGGCTAGATTATGGAGCTTAGTTGAAAAGCGTTCTCCCCATAGTCTCATCGAGCCCCGGCCAACAGGCCGAACTGGGCCGATACATCGTAAACTGAGGTCGCTTAGCGCAATTGGTCTTGAAGCCGATCACGGTCAGCGATGTGCATCTCTAGCGCCGCTCCATTTGATGTAGAAAGGCGCGCGCGATGCTGGCGGTCTCCGACCGTCTGCTTTCGGCGTTTTGAAGTCTTCCAATGATCTCATGCTGCCGAAGGACGCTTGCCCGTCCTTCAGCAATATGCCGTTCGACATTGGCGAGAAGCCTCTGTGCCGCGGCAGGGTCCATGAAACGCCTGTAGCTGGCCGTCCAGTGGCTTACTGACTGGTACCCCTCCTTAGATTGAATGCCCATTGCACAGTTCCTTGTGTTAGGAACCTTCTGCAACAGCATAACTTCTCGGGGCTTCAATTTGTTGCCGCCGCCACCCTGCTCCGTGATGGTCGAAACCTATAATCAGCTTGTCCGCTACACCAATGCACTGAAGGAGCTTCAGAGCTTGTCGACGCGCACCGGCTTGGGCGTCTTCGACAATGTCGTGAACCGCATCGTCTCATCGGTAAGCTGTTTGAGATTTTGCCCGTGAGACCATTTTGTCAGAAAGTGTAGCGTGTCAGTCACACCGTGCGGCGAGATCGCTAGATGGGAACGAGGCAGGCGCAACCTTTTCACTCGGCTCTGATCAAGCTGCCCGCTCACCTCTTCTGCTTGCCGACTTACCGGAAAAAGCATTATCCGGTTCAGAGGGCCGATCGCAACTAGTCGGCTAATTCAGCTAGATCGAAGGGTATAGGTATTTAAGTTTGACACGAGCGGATTGGGTTGTGAATTGCCAGTCTGCCTTTGTGTGATTGGCATTTCGGTCGTGTTCCCAAGCGGCGATTTCCTCGATGAGGGTCTGTTTGTCGGCGATGCGGCGATCGAGACACTGAGCGGAGAGGACACCGAGTTCGGATTCCGCCAGATCGAGCCAACTGCCGTGCTTGGGCGTGTAGTGCCATTCGAAGCGCTCGACCAGTCGTCTGGCTTCGGCGGCCGGAAAGGCTTCGTAGAGTGACGCCTTGCTGTGGATGTTGAGATTGTCCTGGACCAACACGATAGTCTTGGCGTGTGGGAAGTGGCGATCGGCCAAATCTTTCAAGACGTGAGCGTAGTCCACGGCCGTGTGGCGATCCGTCACCTCGACGTGGCGCCAGCCTTCGAGCGGCGCGAACAGCATGAATAGGTTGGCGGTGCCGTTACGCTCGTACTCGTAGTCGATGCGGGCTGTACGTCCTCGTTTCATCGGGATTGGCGTGCGCATCTCGGCAACGAGTTGCTTCGAGGTCTCGTCCAGGCACACCAGCGGGTAATCGGGATTGTGCGGCCGCGTGTAGACGGCCAGCACATCTTCCATGGCGGCTACGAAGGCGCTGTTGGCCTTCGGCGGGATGACCCAGCATTGCCTGCGATGCGGCTTGAGACAGTTTTTTTGAGTGTGCGCCCGATCGTTAAGTCGCTTGCGCGCTCGACAATGCCGAGTTCCACGACCTTGCTCTCCAGCAGGCGCAACGTCCAGCGGGCGCGCCCCTTCGGCGGCTTGGAGCACGCCAGGGCGATCAGCTTGGCTTCCTTCTCGCCGTCGAAAATCGCAGCAACGGGCGGTGTCATGCGCCGTTTGCGGCTCAACACCGCTTCGAAGCCCTCTTCCACCAGTTGCTTGCGTACCCGGTAGATCATGGACGCACTGGTGTCCAAGGCCTGGATGATCCGGCTGTCGCTCCAGCCTTCGCCGGCCTCCGAGACATCGGCCTTCAACAGAATGCGCGCCTTCAACAGCCGCTTCGCCGGGCTCTTTCCTTTGCGGATCAGCGCTTGCAAATGCTCGCGTTCCCCCGCGCTCAACCGCACCACATACTTCTTTACCGAAATGTCCTTTCCCGCCATGCCCGCCTCCGTCGCCAAATCGCGACCGAAGCAAATCATCTATTCCTTTCAAATTAGTTGAAGCGAGCGACGCGCGCGCGCGCGCGTAGGGTCATTAAGCCGGAAAACGACGATCCGTCGATTGTTGAGCCAATCGAGCTCACAAACCCGCTTGCGCATTCTCAGTACGCGAGGAAACGGAAAGGCATTAACTTTGCCCCGTAAGGAACCCGCGCACATGGGGTTCGTCGGCACACACTCATGCCCTAACGTTGCCGCGAGGTTGCCTACTTATTGTTTATCTTCGCCACCCGCATCAGTGCCGGGCTCTTGCTATTTCGGCTCGCGTTAACTGCTGCGGCACACCAAATTCGATAACGACGACGAGACGACCATGCGCATTCTCTCCGTGTGGGTTCTCGAGTTCATCAAGCTACTGGGACGACGGCGACTTCACCCGCTCAATGCGCAGTGTCCCATCTGCCATCAAATGCTGCGTCTACATTACAATAAGGCCGGCCGGCGACATTTATTCGCCCACGCGCGCGCATACTCGCGCACCTTGTATGAAGGATCGCATTACGGCGCGCACTACACGGCGAAGATTAAATGTGTCGGTTCGGGCATGCTGACGAAGTTCGACCCGCGCCCGAATGAAAGTCAGCAATTCAAGCTGCCAAAATCCCTTGAGCTCGAAGGCTAAACAAGTCCAGTATCATTGGGCATTGCAATGAATGCCGATTCCAGCCTTCAATGGCGCTGCAACTGTTGCGTCTTGGCAGAATTGGTTTTTGAGAATGTCGTTTTCAAACACCCCCCTTGTTCTGCCGTGGCCGTTGCAAATTGGCTTGGAACTTGCCACACGGGCGCTTCTGGATTCTGGTGACCAATCTTCGGTCGATTTCTCACGACCGGCCGGCGAACCGGCACTAGTGTCGCCCGAGTCCGTGTCGTGGCGCATATTCAAGAACCCGGTTTCGCTATTCATCGGCGGCGTGACTGCTGTCATCATGGAATTTGCGGAGCCGCGCGTGCGCACCGGGGTGTGGGAGCACACGACTTTCCGAGTGGATCCGATCCGGCGGCTGCGTCGCACAGGTCTCGCCGCTATGGTGACGGTCTATGCTGCTCGCAGCATGGCCGAGGGGATGATAGCCGGTGTTCGACGAGTGCATGACGGGATCACAGGTACCACGCCATCAGGTGAAGCCTATCGCGCCAACGATCCCGAACTTCTGAACTGGGTTCACGGTACGGCGGCATATGGCTTTGCTCAGGCCTATCACGCCTATGTCAAGCCGCTCTCTTTGCTGGAACGCAATTGTTACTATGCTGAGGGCGACACGGCTGCTGCGCTTTACGGTGCCACAGGGGCACCGCAATCTGAAGCCGAGCTTGAAATGCTATTTCAGGCAATGGCCGGCCAACTCGAGCGCTCGGACATTGTGTTTGAGTTCCTTGCCATCATGCGCTCGGCACCAATTCTGCCGCTGCTTCTAAGGCCCTTTCAGCAGGTGCTTGTGCGGGCTGCAGTCGATTTGACGCCTCACTGGACGCAAAAGATCTTACAGCTCGAAGGGCACGGCTTGCATCGCTGGGAAGCCGAGCTGGTCCGGCAGGCGGGAGCGTTTGCAGACCGCCTCGTTCTGGAATCAAGCCCAGCCGTTCAGGCCTGTCGGCGCATGTGGCTTCCAGCTGAATACCTGTACGTGAGCGAAATCGGCGTCCACCAGCAAGCTGCCAAGACTCAGCCGCAATCTGCGTTGGGTGGCAACAAAATGCGAAAAGCTTCGCGTCTTAAGAGATGGTCTCCGACGGGGTGAGCGCAACACCGTCGCGGATCACGTCGTGTCGCAGCTCAAGGATCGCGGTGAACCCCCGGCAACTAAACGACGAACCAAAGCTCGGCAGTGTGCCCGCAACCTGAGACTCGTTGGCACATTGTCATTAGCCGGCGTGACATATGGAATAGCGATCGCGTTGGACTGATCGGCTTTTGCGGTCAGCTCGGCGTGATCGTCGTGATCGGAATTCAGGTAGAAAGATCGGCGCGCTTCCATTGAACGGCCCCCACATAGACACATCCTAATTCGACTACTATCTTTCCATGCCGCTAAAATCCTTGGCAAGACGAGTTGAGTTAGGCAGTCGGACGACGAGACCGCCCCCTCCGGGGCATCGTCACCTGCACGTGGTCAAGCTGGCCTTGGCGATCCCTCTCATTCAGTGCACCAAATGAGATCGATCTGAAAGTGATGATACCGCTGATTTGGCGCGTAGCAAGAAAAAGCCCGCCTTGAACCGCTGCTGCAATGCACTGGGGATAACGTTCGGGCCAGCGCTGGCGTTGTTATGTGATGCGGTCATGAGGGGCCCTGGCTTCATCGAATTCGCGCGCTGGCCTAGCCGCCAAGATGCGTTCAAATGCCGTCCTGGCTATCGTCCATACAGTACGCCGCCCGGGTCGCCGCTCAGTCAGATTAGCGTCCGCGAGCGACCCGTTCGATCTCTGCCTTTACCATTCGCTCGACCACGCGGGTCAAGTTTTCGTCCAGCCATGACTTGAGCATGGGGCGAAGCGTTTCGCGAACCACATCCTCTAATGTCGGCTCGTGCTTCTTCACAGTTTCCGTCAACGTGTTGAACGCAGAGCCGACTGCGGCAGTTGCTTCGCGCGATAGCAATCCAGCGTCGGCTACTCGTTTCGTCCCCGGTTCTTCGCGGGAGCTTCGCGGCTCGGTAGGCGCTAATGTCATTTCGCCAGCCTCCTCGTCGGCCATAGCTCGGCGTACGGCGGCCAAAGCCTCTGACGAGATTCCAGTGCCGGTGGTGAGCGCGAATAACCCATTTGCGAGATGCTCTGCGACCAATTTAGTAGCTGATGGTTCGAAGCTCGAATACGACATTGTTTGCCCAGAACGAGGTGCCGCAAGGGGGCACGCCGTATACGAGCTTTCGAGCAACACCTTCACCGGTCGTATCGCGATGGTGATGGGTGCGAAAAACATGACGATGACGGAAGTGCAGCGTGCCCGCCGGATCGGGGAGTGTAGCCCGGCGAAGCTAGGATCGGTT
>CAVREN010000067.1:0-18451 GCA_963720115.1 uncultured Alphaproteobacteria bacterium | reverse complement strand
GAAGTGGCTCCGATTATCTGAACAGGATTTCCGCTTCGATAGGTGGAGCATCTGCCGGGATTAGCTGCCGAGCGGAAGGGCAGCGGCGGTGAAGTAAGCCTGATCGGGTGTCATGCCGTCAAGGCTCGCATGCGGGCGTCGCTCATTGTAGAACCGCAGATAGCGGCCGATCGAAGCGCGCGCATCACTGACGCTTTCGTGCTAGCCCCCAAATATACCTCTTCGTATTTGATGGTGCGCCACAAACGCTCGACGAACCAGCCCATTGTCCCGCCAAGCGCCTTTGCCATCCATGCTGATCGCGATGCTTTGCTTAGTGAGCACGCCAGTGAAGGCCAAGCCGGTGAACTGCGAGCCCTGATCGGTATTGACGATCTCGGGCTTACCGTGATGAGCCAAGGCGTCTTCGAGTGCCTCGACGCAGAAGCTCGCCTCCATCGTGATCGACAGCCGCCATGCCAGAAGCCGGCGGCTGAACCAGTCGAGCACGACCGTCAGATAGACGAAGCCGCGGGCCATCGGGATGTAGGTGATGTCCATCGCCCACACCTGGTTTGGCCGCGTGATCTCCGAATCGCGCAGCGGTAACGGATAGATCTTGTGACCTGGCTCAGGCTTCGTCGTTCGCGGACGGCGATAGAGCGCCTCTATCCCCATCCGCTTCATCAGCGTTTTTACGTACCGGCGGCCGATCTTGCACCCCTCGGCGGCCAGCAGGCCTCGCGACATGCGCGAGCCGGCGAAGGGGAACTGCAGATGCAGCCGGTCCAGACGTCGCATCACCTCCAGGTCGCTCGCCGACACCGGACGCGGCAGATAATACACACTGCCACGGCTGATGTTCAGAGCCTCTGCCTGCTTGGTGATTGACAGATCGTGCTCACGGTCGATCATCGCTTTGCGCTCAGCAATCCCGCCTTGTTGAGCGCGGCTTCTAAAAAATCGTTTTCCAGCGTCAGCTCACCGATCTTGGCGTGCAGAGATTTCACGTCGATCGCCGGTTGCGCCGTTGCGATGCCGTTCGAGCTAAAAATATCCGCGGCCCCGCTCTCGAGCTGCGCCTTCCATATTGTGATCTGATTGGGGTGAACGTCGAACTGCTCAGCCAGCTCAGCGAGTGTTCGATCGCCTTTGATCGCCGCAAGCGCCACCTTCGCTTTGAAGCCAGGCGCGTGGTTCCGGCGCGGTCGTCTGCTCATGATCTCCTCCTGATTCGATGGGCACAGCGTGCCCGTCATCAGGCAGAAACTCCACCTACCGCTTCCGTCCAAATTTCCGGGGCCAGCTCTGTGCGCCAGATCGAGATCAAGGCTATGGCGCGTCGCGCCGAGGTGCGTGATCGCCGCGAGATCCTGGGTGACCTGATGCCGCCAGCGTTGCAGCGAGAGCAGAGGTGGTTGCCGCGGATGATCATTGATGGCTGTTTTCTGCAATACTTGCAGTTCGCGCTCATACCGATCTCCTCGTGCTAGTCGTTCGTCACGATGTGAAGGATAAGCGGACAATTCGGCCGCGCCATTAAGCGCACGGTTGCCGTGCTACTCCCTTCGTTGGAGCACCTATGTAGTTGGTTTATTGCGGAGCGCCCTCGTCGGGACCGGTAGCGATGAGCGCAACGACTTTGGCTCAGCGTGAAGAAGGCCGGATGACGAACTTCGGCCCTGATCGCGCGCGCGGTGCAGATCCGGTGCGTCGATTCAGCAATTGAAGCCCGTTCTTCAGCCAGAATTGATCGAGTTGTACAAATCCGATCGGAATGAAGATGCGGTGTCTTCGGGCGGCTCTTTCGGTCTACCGCTCGCTGAATTCATGAGTTCTTTCTCCACGCCCGGCAAAGTGAACTGAAATACGGCGCCGCGAGGTTCATTCGCATCGGTCCACAACCGCCCCCCATGGGCATCGATGATCGACCGGCAGATCGACAGCCCCATCCCTACCCCGCTGGATTTCGTGGTGTAGAAAGGCTGGAAAACGCGCTCGAGATGTTTCCCATCAATACCCGGCCCAGTATCGCGCACTGCTACGAGGACGCCCTTTACCTGTGTTTGCTCCGTGCTGATCGACAACTCTCGTGGCCCCTCCTGAACCGACCCCATTGCTTCGACTGCATTCAGAATCAGGTTCAGGGCGACTTGTTGCAATTGAACACGATCTCCCTCAACGGAAATCACCCCGTCCGTAAGGTGGGTATCTAGCGAGACGCCATTCTTGGTGATTTCGCCTCGCGCCAATACAATCACTTCATTGATCGCCTCATTGACATCAAAACGATCCTTTCGCGGGGGCGCTTTCTTGATGTGATCCCGGATCCGGCCGATGATAGCTCCAGCTCGATCGACATCATTCACGATACAGTCGAGTGCCTCCCTGACCTCGCCTAGGTCCGGCGGCTTCTTGTCTAAGAAATTTAAGGCTGCACTGGCGTTGTTGCGCGCCGTGCTGAACGGTTGCGTAATTTCGTGAGCCAGCGAGGCTGACATTTCCCCCAACGTGCTCACACGATTGATATGTGCCAGATCGGCCTCTAGCTGACGGAGCCTCGTGCGTTCTTGCTCAGCTCGTCTACGCTCAGTGACGTCGATCACAGTGCCCACAAATTCAACGAGATGGCCGGACGTGCTCAGAACAGGATGACCCACGACGTGAATGTCTCTGACGGGGCCATCCGGATGCACGATGCGGTAATCCGTCTCCCACTCTGACTTCTCGCGGATAGCCGTCTGGACTAGTTCCCTGAAGCCGGGTTGGTCGTCGGTATGAATCCGCTGAAAGAATTCTTCGAATCGGGGCAAACCATCCTGTGGGTCGAAACTCAGAACACGGTAGCATTCCTCCGACCAGTACCTGATATCCGAGTCTGGACTCCATGCCCAACTGCCTGTCTGGCTGAGTCTCTGCGCCTCCGCCAGGTACGCTTCGCGTCGTCGCAACTCCTGAGTCAATTGCTCTTGCTCGGTCACATCCATGGCGGTGCCAAGGAGCCTTTTGAGAACCCCGTTGTCGAGGACTGGAATACCAACGCATCGAATATAGCGAACCGCGCCGTCCGGTCGGATGATCCGCTTCTTTGCGTCGCAACCGGAACCCTGCTCACACATCTTCTCTATGGTCTCTGCCATGAAGTCGCGGTCTTCCGGATGAATGGCGGCCAGATACTGCTCGAGCGTAGGGGCTCCCATCTGCGGGTCGAGGCCATACATTTGAAACAGTTCGCGAGACCAATATTCAAAAAACCCTGAAGGATCAAAAGCCCAGCTTCCCGCCTGACCGAGGCGCTGCCCTTCTGTGAGATAAAACTCGCTCCTTTGGAGTTCCTGGGCACTCCTCCGTAGCTGCTCTTCGGTGGTCTTGCGTTCGGTGATGTCGCTCACAGCCCCGATAAACTCCCGATTGCCGGAGGCATCCCGTAAAGCGTGAGCTATCGCGTGGACGTGCTTCACTCGTCCGCTAGCCAGCAGCAAACGATACTCATGTTCGAAATCAGTGCCAGTCTGGGATGCGCGATCGAAAACCTGTTGTACGAGGGCCCTGTCGTAGGGAAGTACGCGCTGCAGCACTGAATCTATTGTTGGTTTAACCGCGGGATCGTACTCGAAGATGCGATAGGTTTCGTCCGACCAGACAATCTCTCCACTGTCAGGTTTCCAACCGAAACTGCCTGTGTGACTGAGCCGTTGTGCTTCGGCCAGGTAGGCTTCACTGCGGCGCAACCGGCCTTCGCGTTCTGCGAGATCGCGGTGGGCCTGCGCAAGCGCCAGCGAGCGTTGCTTCTCGGCCTCGAACAGGCGCGCGTTTTCGATCGCGATCACCGCCTGGTCGGCGAAGTTCTCGAGAAGCGCGATCTGCTTGGCGGAGAACGGTCGGACTTCCCATCGCCGCATAAGAATTACGCCAATTGGGGCGCCCTCGCGCAGCAATGGCGTCGCAAGCGTGGTACGGTGGCCTGAGCGTTTTGCGTCGCTGCTGCCAACCGGGAATTCACTTTCCTCTGCAGCGAGATCACGGACCTGAATCGTCCGACGATCGCATGTGGCTCGTCCAATCACCCTGTCTCGAGTTGCGGGAAGGCCCTCGCGGGCACGGATATTCACCGAAATTTCCCCGTACGAAGCTACCAAGTGGAGAAGGTTGTTCTCCAGGCGGAAGATTTCGGCATTGTTCGCCTCGCACAAGCGTGCGGCATTTTCCGCTACCGCATCCAGCACCGACTGAATTGGCGAGCTCGAGATGATGCGCATCACATCAGAGGTAGCAGTTTGTTGCTTCATCGCCTCGGCAAGGCGCTCACGCGCGTGGGCGATCTCCTGTCTGTATGCTTTGAGCTGCTGTTCCAGATCGGCGCGGGTTTTGTGAGCTCGACCAACGCGCGCCTTCGCTCCGGTCAAATGACGCTTGCGACCTCGCGTTCGGCTCTTCGCCCGTTTAGGAGACAAGGTCACCTCCATCGCCAGACCGATGCAGAACGACGAGCACGGCCTCCCAAGTGCCGTCATCGCCCAGCCGCCACGGCATTTTGCAAACCTCTGGTGCACAGCCCCGGTATCACCAGTTTACGTGCGGCGCGCGCCGCGGCCTTTCTCCGACCTGCCAGAAAGTGTAGAGTTCTAGCCGCGGCTCCTATCCCCCGAAAGGGGAGCGAGGGGGCGCCCAAGGGGGATGCCCTTCTAGGAACCAAATCTTACTTCCTTTTGCCCGCGCCGCGGCGGCTGACCGGTTGCCTGAAGCGCTTGGGTGGGGCGCTGTGGTCGGCCACTCGCCCGGCGCGGTTTCGAACCCTCAATTGGTCCAGCTGCCAGATCAGCGAGCGATCGCCATGTGGGCGGCCGCCACAGCGCCTAAACAAACTTTTCAGGGTTCAGGATCAATAGGCCTGCGCCGTACATTTTGCGTAATTGACTTGGCAGCGATGTCGCATTTTGGCAGATTGTGTTGCAAAAGTCGTTTTACACCGATGGTCAAAAATTCTACAGGCCGCAGGCACGGCTTTCGTGTAAAGATGTGAGGGACCTCATCGCCTCACGTTAAACTCACAGGCGACTTCGACAACGCGATTACGGCTATACGAATCGGCGATTGCTTCCCGTTTCGGGTTTTCGCGAAAAATTCGTGACATTGCAACTTTCGACTTTTGCAACACAATCGGCACAAGGCAGACATCGCGCGATTTTCGCACGCGGTCCGCAATGCGCCAGTAAGCGGACTAGGGATTGAAATTAGCGCTGGCCCCAAGGGCCGCATTCGCAATATCGCATTCGCATGGATGAGTGGTTACTTCCGGCCATGACCGGGTCCTTCCCCGTTCAGCCGTCCCGCGGCCGCGCAGCCCCTGAAAAAGCTCCACTTAAACTCTCGAAATCGTGGGTCAACGGTGTCAATGCTCATCAACAGTCATCAACAGCTATCCGCAGTTTCTCTGCCGAATCAGATAATTGTCATCAACTTGAGTCGACGCAGACAGAGACAATGCAAAGTGCCCGTGCGAACTTCGTCACCATAGAACAACTTGGCGTATGGATTGAGCGGCGGAAATGGTTTGATCAGAGCCACGCGACAAGACTGGGTTTTGCTAAGGCAACGTTGGATGAAATAATCGAAGAGCACCGTTCCGGCTCGATACGATTGTCCGCGATTGTCGACGGCGACCGAAGCTTGATCGAGCGTGAGTCCATCGATGATTACATCTTCGAGATAACTTGGGCCGTCAGAGCAGGCCTATTTGTCATTGGCTCCAACGGTAACTGTGAGGTACGCGGCCGATCAATTCAGGTCTTTCTGCCTGAAAAACTTGTAGACCTCGGCTGCCGATCGAGTGAGCTGGTTCATTCCCCATCAAGCCCCGAGGGCACAATTGGCTACCATCGCGTCTTGCGACAGATGCGGGTTAAGCGCCAGGACGCTGCTCGAACGTGGCCAGCCAGCCGAAAACCTGAGGCTGTGCAGACGGCCATCCAAGCCTTGAGGGACCAGATCGTAGATGTGCTTCTCCTGACGGCAGGGCTGCCTAACTTTCCAACAAACTCCATCGCGCTGTTCGATATCATAAGACAGGCATCGTCATTGTCATCGCTGTCGAATGCAGAACTTGAGCAATTCATCTCAATCACTTTCCCGAAATTCTGGTCACTAAGCGAGCATCGGTGGAAGAAAGTTGGTGAGAAAGAGACCGGGCATCCATGCCAGCAGCAAGGAGTAATCACTTCTTACAGCTTCAAACGGAACGGTCGACTCTCCTATGATTGGCCGGCCATCGAGGATGCCCTACTCGTCGATCTCCTGAGTCTAGGGTTGCCTCCCTCGCACGGCTACTCGCAAGCCGCGTACAGAATATCGTTCTGGATGAAAGTTGTGGCCCCGGGAGAACCGACAACGACCGGCGTTTCAAAAGGTATCCGGGTTTCTTCCTAGCGACAGCAGGTGGCGGCGGGAATCAGTTCGCCCCTCACCGACAGAAAGCTGGTGCGAAGGGGGTGCGAAGGCCTGCGAATAGGCGAAGGCCTTAAGTCCCCGCTACCCGAACTCCTGGGAACTGGCGACCGATTCGCAGCTCAGGAGGGACTATGCCGGTGGCATCGAGGGCCGCATCCATCTGCGGGGCTGGCATTATTTCGGACCGTCGGCCGTGAGCGCCGCCGACAGTGGGGACGCGGAGTTCGAACTCGCTCCGGATCTCGCCGCCAGGTTTTGGGAATTTGCCAAAATCATCAGTGCGGCTGCGCCATCGGAAAAATTGACGGCATTCTGTACTGCGGCTCGGTGCGTGGCCGAGAGTCTCGTCCATTCCCAACGTTTCCCAAAGATCGAAGCTGCCAGCCGGCTTCTAGCAGCAGCAGAAGGAGCCGGCCTTCTTCGCACTTACGAAATGGACCATTTGCAGGAGTGTCTGGCAGAGGCTTTCGCGGGGATCTCAGCGGTCGACCAGGACCGATCCGACTATTTGCAAGCGCAATCGCGCTCTGAGGAAGAAGCTAAGCGTGCAGATGACGAAGCCGAAGCACGGCCGCCCAAATTCAGCGACGAAGCGCTCGCGCTGCTGTTCGCCGAGCGCCACAGTAAGGAACTGCGGTACGTCGCCGCAATGGGAAAGTTCTACATCTGGAAAGATAGTGTTTGGCGTTTCGATGAAACGCTTGAGGTCTATGATTGGGCGCGGCGCCTTTGTCGCGAAGTCGCGAGCACGTGCTTATACCATAAGCAATGGGCGAAACAGATCGCTAGCAAGTCGACGGTCTCGGCCGTCGTCACTCTCGCAAGAGTCGATCGCTGCATCGCCGCGACAGTCGAGCAATGGGATCGCGATCCGTTTTTGCTCAATACGCCGCGCGGAGTGTTTGATTTAAGGACCGGAGAGCGGAGGATCCACAATCCGCTCGACTACATGACCAAGATAACGGCGGTAGGCCCGGATCGAAAATGTTCTACGCGCGAGTGGCAAAGATTTCTAAAACGAGTTTGTAACGATGATAGCGAATACATAGGCTTTCTGCGCCGGGTGGTGGGTTACGGTCTCACCGGTTCGATACGAGAACACGCTCTATTCTTTTTGTATGGCACCGGCGCCAACGGCAAATCTACTTTCTTGAATGCCGTCACCGGATGTTTAGGCGACTATCATCGCGTCGCTCCTATCGAGACTTTTACGGCGGCAAAAAACGACAGGCATCCCACTGAACTCGCCGGCCTCCGCGGCGCGCGGTTGGTGTCCTCGGTGGAAACCGAGGAAGGTCGACGATGGGCGGAATCAAAGATCAAAGCTTTGACTGGAGGAGACAAGATTGCTGCGCGGTTCATGCGGCAGGACTTCTTTGAGTACTTCCCATGTTACAAACTTATGGTCGCGGGGAACCACAAACCAAGCCTTCGCTCCGTTGACGAGGCTATCCGACGTCGGTTCCACCTCCTGCCATTTACCGCCGACATTCCACCGGAGGAACGAGACCAAAAGTTAGGCGAAAAGCTTCAGGCCGAATGGCCCGGCATTCTGGCTTGGATGATTGATGGATGTCTTGACTGGCAAAGTCGAAGCCTAGATCCACCCGCTGTCGTCAGGGACGCAACGAAGGAATACCTGGAGGCCGAAGACGCACTCAGCGCATGGATGGATGGGGCGGGCGACCGCGATCCTAATGCCTTCGAACTGAGCCAAGACCTGTTCAATTCATGGAAGAAATACGCGGAAGCGGCTGGCGAATGGGTGGGAAGCGAGCGCAACTTGGTACAACGATTAGAGAGCCGCGGTGCTTCGCTCGGCGTAAGAAGGGACCGCAACGCTGCCGGGCGACGCGGCTTTTATGGTCTCCGTTTAACTCCGACAAATCAGCATTCCGGCCGTGATGACATAGTGCGGCTGTGAATTGCCCCAGAGGCAGATCTCATCACTTCGATACCGCAGACGTCGAAATCCTCCCTTTCGTGAACTGTATGCGGTTGCCGCAACAAGCGGTAGATCGAGCTGAACGGCCTTCCGCCGACCGCAGGGCGTTGGGAAACCGGTTGGGTGCGACGTGGATCACGCAGTGGCCTTGGGTCGCAGAAAGCAGGAAACCGCGTTTTCCTCGCCGCTGACACTTCCGACACCGGAAACCATTGCGTTGCCGCGCGCGCCCGCGCGCGCGTAGCGGTAATCAACCGTGGTGTCGGATGTGTCAGTGGTTGCCGCGGAGCTTTAAGCGCACCCAAGCTCAAGCGAGCCAGCGCGTTAAGAGCGCCTGCGTCGCTCCGGCAATGCCCATTTGATTGTGGGTCGCAACCGGGCGCCAAGCGCATGCGAAGACGGTGCGAAGGCCTGCGAATAGGCGAAGGCCCGATGCCCACGATACTCACTCCTGGCTAGGACCGATTCGACCCCTGAGCGCAGTCACTTGTCTGCGCGTACCAGCTTTCATGCGAGCCTCTTAGCCAATGCCTCGGCGGCCTGCCCAAGTCACACAAGCTGATATCGCCCGCGTTATTCGTGCCGCGAAACAGGCTGGCGCGACTGAGGTCGTGGTGAAGATCGGGGATCAGTCCCTGATCGTGCGGCTGGCGACTTCCGAAAATCCACTGCAGAAAGGACTTGAACCAGAGGGGGAGATCATACTGTGATGGAGGCTACGCCCCGCCCCCGCCCACCGCATCTTCAGCGTGAAGTCACCCGCCACGGAAAAGCGATCTGGTACGTTCGCATCGGTAGAGGTCCCCGCGTCAGGATCCGCGCCGAGTTCGGCACGCCGGAATTCGATGCCGAATATCAAGCCGGGATCACCGGCAATCCGCGACCGGCCAAAGGCGCGCCGGCGGCCGGCTCGTTGGCGTGGCTGATTGGCCGCTACCGCGAAACGACCGGCTGGGCGGCGCTCTCGGCGGCGACCCGGCGTCAGCGCGAGAATATCTTCGAGCAGATCATCGAGACGGCCGGCGCGCAGCCGATCGGCAGGATCAGCGGCGCGACCATAGCCGCCGGCCGGGAGCGGCGCGGGAAAACACCGCACCAAGCACGCCACTTCCTCGATTCGATGCGCGGACTGTTTCGGTGGGCGCGGGAAGCCAAGCTCGTCAAAACGGATCCGACTGAAGGAGTCAAAAACCCGCCGCAGAAGAAGGGACCGGGCTTTCGGATGTGGACCGAGGAGGACATGGCCGCTTATGAGCGGCAGTGGCCGATCGGCACACGGCAACGTGTTTGGTTGGATGTACTGAGCTATACGGGACTACGTCGCGGCGACGCTGTCAGACTCGGTCGTGCGCATGTGCGCGATGGCGTCGCCACCATCAAGACCGAAAAGAGCGGCTTCACGGTCACAGTTACGCTGCCGATCTTGCCGGCCCTGGCGGCGACGCTTGCGGCCGGCCCTTGCGGTGATCTCACGTTCATCAGCGGGGAGAGCGGCCGACCGTTGACGAAAGAATCCTTCGGCAACGAATTCCGCAAAGCGTGCCGTGTTGCCGGTGTGCCAGGCTCAGCCCACGGCGTGCGCAAGATCGCAGCCACGCGCGCCGCCGAGAACGGCGCGACGGTCGCCGAGCTCGAGGCGATCTTCGGCTGGCACGGCGGTGGGATGGCGTCGCACTACACGCGCGAGGCCGATCGGGTGCGGCTCGCCAAAGAGGCGATGCACAAGCTTGCGAACGAGAAGCGAACATCTATTCCCGCACCTTTGGGTCAGGTGCGGGCCGCAGCGCCAAAAGACCAATAAAAACAATGAGAACATTTTGAGATGGTGGGCGCACAAGGACTCGAACCTTGGATCCGCAAATTAAGAGTCATACATACCTTGCCGCGTACAGCTTTGGCCGATGGTGCCCGCAATGGGAAAGGCGTAAGCTTATCCTATAGTCCTTGTCTTCACGTGCGACTGCCCCGGCGCCAGAATATGTCCTTGAACGCAAATTAGCAGGATGGTTTTGGGGTCAGAGAGAAGCGCCGGGCTGCGACGGCGTGCCAAAGCGCGGCGCATCCGGCACAAGGAGACGATGATGACCAAGCAAGTCGTAGCGGTACTCGGTGGTACAGGTCTGCAGGGTGGTGGCGTCGTGGACGCGCTCATGAGCGCGGGCAAGTTCGCGGTGCGCGTTGTCAGCCACAATCCCGCCAGCGACGCTGCGCGGGCCTTGACAGCGCGTGGAGTTCGAGGTGGTCAAGGCCGACCTGCTCGACCCGAGCACCCTCCGTTCCGCGCTCGAGGGGGCGCAGGGAGCCTTCGTCGTGACGAACTTCTGGGATCCCGCGCAGATGCCGCGTGAGACCGAGATCGGTACGGCGGCCGTGCAAGCCGCCCGCGACGCCGGGGTCAAGCACCTCATCTGGTCAACGCTGCCCGACAGCGAGAAGCTGACCGGCGGGCGCGTCAAGGTCGTGCACTTCACCGGAAAAGCCCGAGTCGACGCGGCAGTCAAGGCGGCCGGATTCGCGCGCCACACATTCGTGATTGCGCCAATGTACTTCCAGAACTTCCTCACGATGATGGCGCCCCAGCCTCTACCGAACGGCGGCCGCGGCTGGGCGGTGCCAATCGATCCCGCCGCGCGCGTGATGCACGCCGGTGACGTCACCGAGGTCGGTCGCGCCGTCGCGGCCGCGCTCGCGGCGGGCGACGAGCTACCCGAGGCAGCTACCTGGGCGTATGCGGCGGCGTCTACTCCTTCAACGATTTTGTCGGCACACTGAACGCGCAGGGGCACAAGTTGCAGGTGCTGCAAGTGGGCCCGGACGTCTACGACGGCTTCTACCCGGGCGCCCATGAGATGCGCGAAATGTTCCAGTACTTCGCGGAGCAGACGTACTTTGGCCCCGAGCACGAGCGGTACATCGCCGCGGCCAACGCCCTCGTCCCGGGCGGATTCACGAACTTCGCCGACTGGGCGCGTGCGCACATGAAGGCGGTCTGACGCGCGGCACCCAACGGAAGGAGATTTGGCGAAGGCGCGGCGCGGTTTTCGCGATGACGGTGGCGCACCGCCAGTTAATTCCACCTGGTCCCGACCGCCGGTGCGGTTGCAGTTGCATTGCCAAAGCCGCTTTCCCAATGTGGTTGGCGTCGCCGGGCGTCCGCGTTGAATAACTTGTAGAGAATGAGAGCCACCGTCAGCATAATAGTGCTGAGAGAGACCTCCGTCACACGTCCCCAAAACATAAAATAGCCGAGCAGGTCACGAAATTGGAACCTTGTTTGGGGCTACTTGGCTGGCGCGCTCAGCCCTGCGATAACAAAGTCGATCATCTGATCAAGCGTCGAGCTGGGCTTATTGGCAAATTCGGCGATTAATTGAGGATGGAAAAAGCGCATCATCGCCGTACAAGTGCATAGAGCGGCAACGCCGACGTCAGACGTATGGAATTCGCCGGACGCGACGCCGTCGGCGATCACAGACCGAGTTATGCTGATGATGCAGTCTATGTGCGCCTTGCAGACATCCCAATTCTCTTCCATAGCGGCGGCGACCATCTCATGCATCTTTAAATCGCCGGCATAGCGGTCCGAGTTCATCCGATGTACGGTTTCCAGCAGCTCGCGCAATCGCTCAGTGGCCCCCCGCGGGCGGGTGGCGATAACTTGTGACGCCTGTTCCACTTCCCCCATGAGCCGGCGGGCGACGCCTGCGTTGATCGACTTTTTGGAGTCAAAGAAACGGTACACATTCGCTGGACTCATGCGCAGCGCTTTGGCGATGTCCGCGACCGTGGTCTTCTGGTAGCCGATTTCGCGAAACAGGCGTTCGGCGGAGACGAGAATCCGCTCCCGCACGTCGGTTTCGGTGTGGTCAATCACGTTCGTCATGGCAAGCTCTTCCTCTTGATCTGCTTGATGGTAAACGAGGGATCTTCCGCGCGTCCCAGGTTTCGATAGGAAAACAGGCCTGCCACGCCGAGCATGACGATCAGGAAGAATATCAGCGCCGGATGCGCAACGGCCCAGGCTGAGAGGTTGAAACGGCTCATCTTACTCTCCGCACAATTCAGAAGCCTCGGTTCTGCACTCAGAACGACAGCGACGAGACGACCTTGACCTTCTCGGCGGGGTCGAGCTTTTGAACGCCAAGCGCGACCACATTGGCGCCTTCGTCGACGCCGCCGCTGATCAGGACGTTGCTGCTCTCATCGGCCTTCACGGTCACCGGCTTGAGCGTGACCGTTCCGGTCTTGGCGTTTGCGACATACAGCTCGGGTCCCGCGCCCTGGTTGAACAGCGCCGAGAGTGGAAGACGCGCGACGCGTTCGCTCTCGTGTTCGGACAAGGTCAGCGTGGCCGTCATGCCGAGTTGCACATCGTCGCCAACTCCGGGCAGGGAAAACTTGGCCTGATAGGTCCGCGTCACCTGGTCGGCTGAGGGGGCTAGCTCGCGGAGCTTGGCGACATAGACCTTGTCCGGCTTCGACCAAGTCGTGACTCGCGCGTCGCCCGACTTGGCGCGCGCCAGCAAGGTCTCCGGGATCGCGACCACGACCTCTTTCTCGGCCAGCCGCGCGACGCGGATCGCCGTCTGACCGGCGGCGACCACTTGACCGGGCTCGATCAATGTTGATGTGACAACGCCGGGCGCGTCGGCGACTAGCGTCGCATAAGAGAGGCTGTTCTTCGTCAGTTCAACCGATCGTTCGGCGCGTTTGAGTCGCGCGCGGGCCTCATCGGCAGCTGCTTTCGCTTGGTCCAATTGGGCGTCCGTCGACCAGCCCTTCTGCGGGAGCTCTTTGGTGCGCGCTTCGGCTGCGCTCGCTTGCGCCAACACGCCCGTCGCTGCGCTGAATTCCGCGTCCGCCTGCTCGGCTTGCAGCTTAAGATCGACCTCGTCGAGCGTGGCCAGCGGCTTTTACTTGGGGATGTGTCTGCTAAGTCTCTGGTAAAGCTGCTGCCGACCGAGCCGATCATTGCTAAACGATGGTAGCGCTCTTGTTTGTTGCGAAAATCAGTAAGGGAGCGAGAAAATCAGGATATGTGGCTCGCGCGATGATTGGGGATTCTAGCGATAGCTGGGATCGAACGTCAAACGAAGCCAATGGCTCCATGATGTCGTCGTCTTTAGAAATCGAGACGTGGAAGCATACCGCAAAGATTGCCGGCGCCGGTCGCTGCTGCGGTCGGCGAAGGCGCGCAAGTCGTGGCGGCGCCGCACACCTACCTGTCACCGCCGCACGCCGTCTCACGCCAGTCCCCGTCGATGCGGCGCCTCTCGCAAAGCGGCGTTTGCCGTAACGGCCCATATAATGTTGCACGGAAAGCTCGGCGCAGATTTAGAGCGCAACTATGTTCGGCGTCACCGCGGTGCTTATGGCGCGATAGTTTCGCAGCCAGCCATTGTGTTCGAAGCAGGTGCCCCGCAGATTAGCTTGGGGAGTACGAAGTCAAAATGAGCATCAACCCCGTGCAAAGGCGTCGTCTTAGGGCGCCATGTAGTGTGGAGGTGATGAAATTCCTTCTCGCAACGCCATAGAGAATTCACCGCGATTTGCCGCCCAACGCCCTAATAAGTCTTCCCAGCTCGATAGCTTCCTTTGTCCTCGCGCCATGACGATAATTTCCATTCAGCTCGCCCTCAGGTGCGCCGCCGCGAGCACCGTGCATCCGGCAAACCCTCCAGCCTCTTACCGCAGGCGCGCGACAGCACTGTCCGCTTCGCTTTGATTTGGCAGTGCAGCGCGGCGCGTTATGGGCCTTATTCATGAGGTCCTTACTCACTTCGTCTGTGACCCTCCGGCACCGCTTCCTTATTCGATTTAAGCGACCACGCCTCGCGAGCGAGGAGTAGGCAAGTTGACAGCTACCGACTCGGTCAAACGCCCGATGGCGTTGCCCGATAGCTGTTGACCCGGAGCTAGCTGAAATGTGGAAGACGTAAGCACGCGACGGAAGGCGAATCGCTGACCCGGAGTTCTAGCGCAATTGCACGTTTATCTCGACGGGCACAGCGTCTCCACTATTATGCCTGCGCGTTCTTGAGCTGGTATTGAAGGGCAAGTGCAATGGCCATCGAAACTTCTGTCTGTCGGCCAGCGTTCATAAGAACGACATTGCATGTAATCGGCTCGGCTTTCTTGCTTGCCGCTTTCATGATGTCGTCGAACAATTGCGAGACTTCAGGCGCGCTCAGCACGGAACACCTCACCGGTTAGGGATGACTTGACCGATTCGTCGCAGAACCCATTGCGCCATTCGCGCCATTCGGGGCTGCCGGTATCGAACGGACAGGCCATTATGCTGCCTCTCTGAATTGCCGCGGCGGCTTGCGCTGGAAATTCTCTCGTTCGGTCTCTGGTCCGGTGATGTGCTCGAACAGATATGCCGTTTCGGTATCAGCGGAGACTTTGATGCCTTCGTCACGGCACCAGGCGGTGACCTCGCCGACATATTTGTTGTAGCGGTCCCAGCACTCATTAAAGATCCGGATCAAACCGGCGCGCTTCTCCGGCTTGAGAATGAACATGGCCCTGGCGCGGATACGATTTAGTTCCCGCTCGTAGGATTCCCGCAGCATGGTGATCTCCTGCTGCTCCATCATCCGTTGCTTGCCGTGCTGTGCCGCGTTGCGGCCATGCTCGTAGGAGGAGGTCATGGTTATCCTTTAAGCGTGACGCCGATCCGGAGCCTTCTTATTGCCGATTTGGCACGACCAGCCGCCGAAGTGATAGACCGTGCGATGGTAGGATCGAGATAGGCGATCAGATAGAGCGCAATGAAGCCGTTCATGTTACGCGCCTCCCAAGGTCGTCCGCCAGATCGAGATCAAGGCAATGGCGCGTCGCGCCGAGGTCCGTGATCGCCGCAACATCCTGGGTGATCCGATGCCGGCAGCGTGGCAGCGAGAGCAGAGATAGTTGCCGGGGATGATTACTGATGGACGTTTCTTGCAGTACTTGCAGATCGCGCTCATGCCGAATCTCCTCGTGCTGGTCGTTCGTCGCAGTGTGAAAGATAAGGGGAGAATTCGCCCGCGCCATTGTGCGCGGGTTTGCTCGTGGTAAGCTTTTTGTATGAGCGCCCAAAGGTTGGTTTATTGCGGCCCAACTGTCATTTGCGGCGTTAGTCGCGGCGCGAAGGACGCTGCACTGCTTCCGCGGCGGCTTCGGCATCCCGAAAATCATTCTTATGTCCCTTCAAGTAGGGTCGAACGTAGGTGGCCGGCATCAGCCTGACGTCATGGCCTATTTCCTTGAACGTCCGTCCCAAATGATGCGCTCCGATGCCGGCTTCCACGCCGACCAAGCAAGGCGGCAGATTCGACAAGCGAACCGCGAGCTGCCTGCGCGTGAGTTTCTGCCGCAGCAAGACTGCGCCCCTGCGGTTAAGACCGATCAGGTGGAAGACGTTTTTGCCGACATCGATTCCGAGTGTTGCTATCGTTTGGCTGCTCACTTCGTGTGACATGGCCGTTCTCCTTGTTGGTGATTGAACCTAGCTGTCCGGACAGTCGCCGGCGGCGCACACCATCAGCACGCCGCTGGCGACCGCGCCCGTCAGGCGGACCAACAAGGGTAGCGCAAACTCATTCCGATGAGTGGTTGAGAATTAATTAGCTGGTAGCTGCGGCCTGACACACACTGGTCGAGGATGAACACGCCGCAGTCGTTGCGCCCATGCACGAGGTTCAACACCACGAGGCGGCTTCTTGCATCGGCTGACTTGCTTTTGCGATCTGCGCGCTGAACCGGGACACGCGCAGCAGAACGATACAACGTCCAGCCCAATTCGAGCTTATAGTTCTGCTGTCAGAGCACCCGATATCGATCCACCTTGGATAGGAGACAGCGTCTCAGTTATTTGGCGATCCCATGCTTAGCTATCCCTGCTCATCAGCAAGCTATCCCCTGCAAGCTATCCCCTGGTCGGCTGCTCACAAGGCGCTGATCCAAGGAACTGTGCTGAAATCGCACTCTCTCGTCGATATCAATGTTTCAGAACGACAGAACTTGAAGTCGAGGACAGTGTGATTAGCTAACCAAACAAGATCGCCTTGTGGGGAAAATAGTGGGGGTAACAGCGATGGCAGCGAATAAACCGAAATGGCCGGAATGTGGATGTGAGAAGCGGTGTGACTAGCGTAAATGTCATTCCATCGGCAGCAGAGCGTTAAAAGCACGCGGTTATCAGCCGGGCAGTGCTATCAAGTCGGCTCAGATGGGTCTGATCACGCGTAAGTACGCCCCCCAAAAACTGAGACTCGTCCTTAGACTCGCGGAGCAGTTTCCGGATGAAACCGTCATAGCTCACGAGGCGGGCATGTCCAAAAGTGCGCTTCGCTATGCGCTGATGGGAAGCCGAGAGGGTCATCCTGGCGACCCTTTCGACATCAAGCTTGAAGATGGCACCACCGAGCGCTTCCACATTCTGTTTGAAGACGCAATTGAAGCGGGTATCGGTAAAGTCGAACAGGCAGCTTTCGAACTGGCGACAGGACAGGCCAGAAGGGTTTTGGAGTATCAGGGCAAGATTACCTACAAGAAAGATCGCCACTTGGTTGCATTGGGCTATCCCGAAGATGAGACCTATATCCTCGACGAAAATGGCGATCGCATTCCCGAGACCGTGCCGATTATAGATCCTGAAATGATCCGCTGGCTGCTCGAGCGACGTAAGCGGGAGGTATACGGCAAAGGGCCGAAAGCGCCGAAGGAGCCGGGGCGAATGGGCGGCGTACTCGTTGTTGGCGCTCCTCTGACCAGGGAGGAGTTTGAAAAGCAGCATGGCGGTCCGCAACCGCTCGTCGAAGTCGAATTCGAAGGACTGCCTCCTCTCGAGAACAAGAATTAAAACGACAGAAAGCAGATCAACGCGGCCCCTTTTCCGCAAGAAATTCAGTCAGCCGCACCGGCGGCCTCAGCCCACCGAGATCTCGCAGCGAACGCGTCCAGAGGAGCGCACGGCGGATCGGTCGGGCGCTGGCGGTCACGCCCGCCACCACGCTCTTCGCCGGCGCCGCCGGCAGACCTGCAGCGCCGGCACCATCACGGCGCCTGCACCAGTCTTCGGGCCCGATCGCCAAAAATAAAGACGGCGCTCCGCTTCCGCCGGAATCGGAGAGCGGACACACGGCTGCGCCCCCCTCACACGGATCGATCGCGCCGCCGCAATCATGATGACCCCATAGCTCGGGCGGCGCCGCGCCGATGTCGACTACCACCCCCTAATCAACCAGAACGCTCCGCCGCCAGGGGCACGCGCTCGGCTCCGCCTCGCGCGCGCGAGAAAACGACAGAAAGCAGATCAACGCGGCTGAGACCCTTGTTCGCGCGATCGCGCTGTCGATCAGCAGCGTCCCCGTAGCAAGCGCCAGCGCCCGGCAACGACCCGCCGCCAGTCTGATGACGGGCTCCTCGCGCGCACGAGAAAACGCGGAGAGTGAGACCGGCGTGGCTCACTTTGTGCAGTCGAATTCAGTGAACCCGCCAGGCGCCGATTCACAAAGAGCCCCAAGGGTCGGGGATAGCTTCATGACCGTTCAGGGATAGCTTCGCCGCCTCCGACCCGGCCGCCGCCGGGGCCAGACTTCGCCACCTCACATCCCGACAACCCCATTGCTAATGGTGGGGGTTATCTTCAACGCCAGATGCGATCGAGCTCACCAGCGGCCAGTAGCCACCAAAATTCAGAGCAAGAACACCCACAGGGCGAGACCCTTGTTCGCGCGATCGCGCTGTCGATCAGCAGCGTCCCCGTAGCAAGCGCCAGCGCCCGGCAACGACCCGCCGCCAGTCTGATGACGGGCTCCTCGCGCGCACGAGAAAACGCGGAGAGTGAGACCGGCGTGGCTCACTTTGTGCAGTCGAATTCAGTGAACCCGCCAGGCGCCGATTCACAAAGAGCCCCAAGGGTCGGGGATAGCTTCATGACCGTTCAGGGATAGCTTCGCCGCCTCCGACCCGGCCGCCGCCGGGGCCAGACTTCGCCACCTCACATCCCGACAACCCCATTGCTAATGGTGGGGGATAGGTCCGCTGTTGAGGCTTAAGGAGACGTGCCGCTGACGTCGGGCGACTTCGCTT
>CAVREN010000066.1:0-60949 GCA_963720115.1 uncultured Alphaproteobacteria bacterium | reverse complement strand
AATGGTGGAAAGATCGCGGATCGATACGCGTTCCGCCAAGAGGATCTGCAGCACGCGTTGGATGCCGGAAATGGTGATCAGCGACGGCACGATGTCCTTGATCAGCTCGCTCTGCTCCTTCGGCAGCTCCTTGAGCAATTTCTGCACCTCTCCGTAGGAGAGAAGCTCGGACATGTTGGCCTTGATCAGCTCGGTGAGATGTGTGGCGAGCACGGTCGCCGAGTCGACGACGGTGTAGCCCTTCACCGACGCTTCCTCCTTGAGCGAGGCTTCGATCCAGGTGGCTGGCAGGCCGAATGTCGGCTCGGTCGTATGCAGCCCCGGCAGCGTCACCTGCTTGCCGGTCGGATCCATCACCATGAACTGGCCGTACCAGACCTTGCCGTTGCCGGAGTCCACCTCCTTGATCTTGATGACGTAGCTGTTGGCGTCGAGCTGGACGTTGTCGAGGATGCGCACCGAGGGCATGACGAAGCCCATTTCGGCGGCGAGCGAGCGGCGCAACGCCTTGATCTGCTCGGTGAGGCGGTCGCCGCTGCCGGCGGCGTTGACCAGCGGCAGCAGCGCATAGCCGAGCTCGATCTTCAGATCGTCCATCTTCAGCGTCGCCGACATCGGCTCTTCCGCCGGCGCCGTTTTCTCGGTCTCGGCTTTCTTGGCGTCGTCGGCCGCGGCCGACCGCTTGCGGCGGCGGTCGATCGCATAGGCGAGGCCTGCCGTGCCGCCGCCGAGCGCAAGAAACGGAATCATCGGAATACCGGGCAACAGCGCCATCACCAGCATGACCGCTGCCGACATGCCGAGCGCCTTGGGATAGCCGGAGAACTGGCTGAGCAGAGCCTTGTCGGCGGCGCCGGAGACGCCGGCCTTAGAGACCAAAAGGCCGGCGGCGATCGAAACGATCAGCGCCGGCACTTGCGTGACCAGGCCGTCGCCGACCGAGAGGAGTGTGTAGGCGTGGCCGGCCTCGGCGAAGCTCAGCCCCTGCTGCATGATGCCGATCACCATGCCGCCGATCACGTTGATCAGCAGCACCAGCAGGCCCGCGATCGCATCGCCGCGCACGAATTTCGAGGCGCCGTCCATGGCGCCGAAGAAGCCGGATTCGTCTTCCAGATTCTTGCGCCGGCGCCGCGCTTCCTTTTCGTCGATCAAGCCGGCGGATAGGTCGGCGTCGATCGCCATCTGCTTGCCTGGCATGGAATCGAGGTGGAAGCGGGCTGCCACTTCGGCGATGCGTCCGGAGCCCTTGGTGATGACCACGAAATTCACGATCACCAGGATGGTGAAAACGATGATGCCGATAACGAAATTCCCGCCCATGACGAAATTGCCGAAGGCCTGGATCACGTGGCCGGCGGCGTCGGTCCCCTCATGGCCGCGCGACAGGATGAGGCGCGTCGAGGCGAGATTGAGCGCGAGCCGCAGCATGGTCGCGATCAGCAGGACGGTCGGAAAGGCGGAAAATTCCAGCGGCGCCTGGATGAACAGGGACGTCATCAGGATCAGCACCGAGAAGGTGATCGAGATGGCGAGCGCGAAATCGAGCAGCAGTGACGGCAGTGGCAGGATGAGGATGACGAGGATGGCCATCACGCCGACGGCCAGCCCGAGGTCGCTGCGCTTGAGCAGCGAGCCAAGGTCCGCAAGGCGCGAAAACGCCAACGGTCCGTCGCTACGGTCGGCCGAGGTTACAACGTCGGTCATGCCGTCTGCTTGCGCCCGTCGATTGCGGTCACGTGTTGCGAAGCTGTGCGCGGCGGCTGTCGGGCCACCGGCACGCACGAAAGGAAAAGGCGCCGCACTCGCGTCCAAAGCTGCCCCCCGAAGGTGCGGTGGAAACGGACTACGGACTTACCTCCCCAGGCAAAATCTGCCGGGTGTATGGTTACCGCTGGGTTAATTTTTCCGCATTTCGCGGTATTTGGGTGGCTGCTCATTCCCGCGCAGGCGGGAATCCTTAGGGTCTTGATTTTGGGTGCCCTGCTGGAGTTTACCCCCTGCATGATCGGGGGCAGGGTCGAGCGGGCCTCAAGATGCGAGGTCAACGACGGCGAGGCAGTGCGATGCACTCACATTCCCTGAGCCATTGGGCTCATGAGCACAGCTTTCTCGGCGCCCGCCACGACGAGCGCGAGCGGCGCACATGGAGCGTGGTGGCGCTGACCGCCGCCATGATGATCCTGGAGATCGTCGGCGGCACCGTGTTCGGCTCGATCGCGCTGGTCGCCGACGGCTGGCATATGGCCACCCACGTGCTGGCGCTGGCCATTGCCGGGCTCGCGTATTTGTTCGCCCGCCGCCACGTCAGCGATCCGCGCTTTTCGCTCGGCACCGGCAAGTTCGGCGAATTGGCGGCTTTCGGCAGCGCCATCATCCTCGCCATGATCGCGCTCGGCATCGGCTACGAATCGGTGCTGCGGCTCCTGCATCCGGTCGACATTCATTTCCGCGAGGCGGTGCCGATCGCCGCACTCGGCTTGTGCGTGAACCTGGCCAGTGCCTGGCTGCTCCGCGAAAGCCATGACCACGCGCACGGCCATGCGGGGCATTCCCATCACGGGCACGCCCACCACGACCATGTGCATCACGACCATGATGGCGACCACGCGCACGACCATCGTGGGCACGACGGTGATGCGCACGGCGGCGCCGGGCATCACAGCGATTCGAACTACCGTGCCGCTTATGTGCATGTACTGGCCGACGCGCTCACCTCGGTGTTGGCGATTGCCGGCTTGTCGGTCGCCTGGGCGTTCGGCCTGAACTTCATGGACCCGCTGGTCGGTCTCGTCGGCATGCTCGTGATCCTGTCCTGGGCGGTCGGTCTGGTCCGCTCCGCCGGCGGCGTGCTGCTCGACACGGTGCCCGATCCGGCGTTGGCCCAGCGCATCCGCGAGCGCATCGAGACCGGCGGCGACCGGCTGGCCGATCTGCATCTCTGGCAGGTCGGCCCCGGCCATGCCGCCGTGATCGTGTCGGTCGTTTCCGATGCGCCGCAGGCGCCGTTGGCTTACAAGCAGCGACTCAGGGATCTCGCCGGACTCTCGCACGTCACCGTCGAGGTCAATCACTGCCCGCATGGGGACAAATAGAAGATTGCGAAATTGCGACCGGCGAAGTAGCGAAAGGGAGGTGCAAATAGCGAGCTAGCGAGTAGCGAATGGGGTCTGGGGTTCGTGAATCTAAGCGAAAGTCTTCTTGCTATTCGCCATTCGCCATTCGCTATTCGCTGATCGGTGTATTGACGGCCGGTTGCTGCATGAGCGCGTTCGCTCAAGACCGCCCCGCCGCCTTCGTCGATGCGGCGGCGGTCGTGCCCGGCCTGATCGTCGATGCGCGCTATGCTGGCTCGCACAATTTCGTCGGCCGGCCGATCGACGGCTACGAAGCGCCGCGCTGCTTCTTGACCAAGCCCGCCGCCGAGGCGCTGGCGCAGGTCGCGCGCGACCTCGCCGCGCAAGGTCTGGTGCTCAAGGCGTTCGATTGCTATCGGCCGGCGCGCGCCGTGGCGAATTTCGTGCGCTGGGCGCACAATCTCAACGACACGGTCGGCAAGCGCGAATTCTATCCCGAGGTGGATAAGCGCATGTTGTTCCGCGACGGCTACATCTCGTCGCGTTCCGGCCATTCGCGCGGCTCGACCATCGATCTGACGCTGGCGAAAGCCGACGGCAGCGAGCTTGAAATGGGCACGCCGTTCGATTTCTTCAGTCCGCGCTCGTGGCCAAGCTCGCCGAGCGTCAGTCCGGAAGCAAAGGAAAATCGCGCGCTGTTCGCCACCGCCATGCGCCGCCGCGGCTTTCGCGCCTATCCGAGGGAATGGTGGCACTTCACGCTCGCCCACGAGCCGTTTCCAAATACGTATTTCGATTTCCCGGTGAAGTGAGCGGCGCGCTGCCGAACGTCACCTGCAGGCTAATCCTGCTGGAAAGACGGCGCTTCGCCTTCTAGCGTCGCCAGCGTCACGGTCGCGAGCGCGCAGAGCTGCTCGTCGCCCGCTCCGTCGACGCCGTAGAGGTGTACCTGCGACACGCTCAGCATGCGTCCGGCGCGCACGACTTCACCCACTGCCTTGAGTTTCGCGGCCTTGGCGGGCGAAAGAAAATTGACCTTGTACTCGGCCGTCAGCAGCCACTGCCGGCTTTCGATCAGCGTGCTGGCGGCGCAAGCGCCGGCGGCGTCGGCAACCGTGCCGATCAGGCCGCCGTGAAAATAGCCGTTCTGTTGCGCGAGCTCGGCGCGGAAATCCGCGACGATCACGCAGCGGCCGGGTGCGAGCTCTTCGATCCGGGCATCGACATGGCGCAGAAAGCCCTGGCTGCCGAAGGCGGCCTTGATGCGCTCGGCATAATTCGGATCGCGCACCCGGAACGATTTTGCCGGCGCGGTGGCGGACAGTTTCGTGGACATGGTGCTGGGCCTGGCGCTGGCCGCCAGCCTCAATCGGCGTAGCCGGGTGGCGGCACGAAGCCGCCGAACTCACGCTCGATCAGCGCGGCGAAGGCAAGCGGCGTGCGGTCTTCCAGATAAGGACCGACGATCTGCACCCCGACCGGCAGGCCGCCGTCCGTGAGCCCGATCGGCGCCGATGTCGCCGGCAGCCCCGGCGTGGTCGCGACCTCCGGCCAGACCAATTGATCGAAGAACGAACACTGCTTGCCCTCGATCTCGATGTGGCGCTCCGGCACCGGCGTATGGTCATGCAGGAAAGCGGGCGTCGACATCGGCGGGCAAAGCACCACGTCGAATTCGCGAAACAGCTCCATCCATCGCCGCTGCAAGGTGATCCGCCCCATGTCGGCGCTCGCCCATTCGCGATGGCTCATCACCGAGCCGCGCCAGCGGTCAGCCAAGAGGCTGTGGTCGTCGGGGCTGAGCGCGGCGACGGTCGCCTGCGCGTGTTGATAGGTTTCGTCGGGCCAGCGCTCCGACAGCGCCGCCATCAAGAGCCGCATATAGAGGCGAGCGGACGCGTCGAGGTCCGGCAAAAGTGGACTGCTGCGCGCGACCTTGGCTCCGACTTTGACCAGCCGCTGCGCGAGGCGATCGAGCGCCGAGCGCACGCCGGCGTCGGTCGGAAGCAGCGGATGCTCGTCGACCACCAGTACGCGGAAATCTCTCAGCGCGGTGTGGCGTGGCTTCGGCAGCGCCAGCCGATAGGCGATGCCGGTGCGCGTCTCGTCGGGATCGGACGTGAGGTCGAGCAGAAATTCGAGATCGGCGGCGCTGCGCGCCATCGGCCCGACCACGGCGAGATCGCTGACGCGTTGAACGGTGCCGGGCAGGCGGTGGCCGCGCGGCGGGATAAGGTTCAAGGTCGGCTTGTGGGCGTAGATGCCGCAATAATGCGCCGGCACGCGCAGCGATCCGCCGATGTCCGAGCCGAGCGAGATCGGTGCGAGACCGGCGGCAAGCGCCGCTGACGATCCGCCTGACGATCCGCCCGGCGAGCGGTTGAGATCCCAAGGATTGTTGGTCGTGCCGTAAATGTCGTTGAAGCTCTGCCAGTCGCCGAGCACATAAGGCACATTGGTTTTGCCGAGGATGATCGCGCCCGCGGCCCTGACGCGGGCGACCATGAGCGCGTCTTCCTGCGGTACGAAATCTTTTAGCGCCGGCACGCCCCAGGTGGTCGGCAGGCCGGCCACATCGAACGATTCCTTGATGACGATCGGAATGCCGAGAAGCGGCCGGCTTTCGCCGCGCGCCAGCGCCGCATCGGCGGCCTTGGCCGCCGCGCGGGCGCGTTCGAAGTCGCGCACCACCACCGAATTGATCTTGCCGTCGAGCGCCTCGATGCGCGCGATGAAGTGGTCGGTCAGTTCGAGGGCGGAGATTTTCTTGGCCGCCAGCGCCGCGGTCAGTTCCTTGGTGGTTCCGAAGTTCAACGCGTAGTCGCCACCGCCCTGACCAGTCACGATCCTACCCTCCGACGCCAATTCATCCAGCCTGCCGGCTCCACCATAAGTGGGACGCCGCCAGCGCGCCAGCCGTTGATGCCGTGCCGGCTATCGCACTTCAGGGCGTGAGCAAAGCGGCTGCAATTGCTAGAATAAGCGCGGGCGGCATAACCACGGCGCCGATTTTAAGGAACGCGCCGAAGCCGACCGACAGTCCTTCGCGGCGCAAAGCGGCGAGCCAGAGGATGGTGGCGAGCGAGCCAGTGACCGACAGATTGGGCCCGAGATCGACGCCAATCAGGATCGCGCGCGTGACGTGCTCGCCGGCTTGCGCGGTTTGCACGGCGCTCGCCGCCATCAGTCCGGCCGGCAGATTGTTGATCAGGTTGCTCGCCAGCGCGATCGCAATTCCCGACCAAGCGGCTGTCAAGAGTGCCGCGTGTTGCTCGCCGTCGCGCAGCAAGGTGGCAATCGCGTCGATCAGTCCGGTCTTGCCGAGCGCTTCGACCAGCACGAACAGTCCGGCGACCAGCGGCAGCACGCCCCAGGAAATATCTTTGACGATGCTCCACGGCCATTTGCGCTCGCGGATCAGAACCGCAATGGCGGTGAGACTGCCGGCGATCGCCGTCGCCAGCCCCAATTGAAGATCGAGCGCCGAAGCAGCGAGCAGCACGACGGCGGTGGCCGCGATCCCGACCGCCGCCATCTTGCCGGCGGCCGACAGCGCCGGCAGCGGCACTTCGTTGGCGATATACTGCGTGAGCGCGCGGTGCTGGGTGAAGCGCAGCAGCAGATAGGTCGCAACGATCGCGGCGACCGAAGGCAAGAGATAAGCTGGCAGCCATTGCAGCAGCGGCGGCATGCGGCTGCCGTAGATCACCAGATTGGCCGGGTTCGAAATCGGCAGCACGAAGGAAGCCGCGTTGGCGATGAAAGCGCAAATGAGCAAATAGGGCAGCGGCTCTTTGGCCTTGGCGGCTTTCACCGCCGCCGCTACCGCTGGCGTCAGCACCACGGCGGTCGCATCGTTCGACAGAAAAATGGTCACGACCGCGCCGACGCCATAGGTCAGGAGAAACAGCCGGCGCGGCGAGCCGTCGGCGTGGCTGGTCGCCACCGCCGCCAGCCAGTCGAACAGTCCTTCCTCGCGCGCGATTTCGGCGAGCAGCATCATGCCGAACAGGAACAGATAAACGTCGCTGCCTTTGGCGACGCCCGTGAGCGCATCGGGAATGGAAATCAGCCCGAGCGCCACAAGCAAGGCGGCGCCGGCCACTGCCCAGACTGCTTCGGCAAGATTGAAAGGCCGCAGAATGACGCCCGCGGTCGCCAGCGCAGCAATGATGTAGATCGCCTCAGTTGTGTGCGATTGCATGAAGGTTCCGCCGCGAGGTTTAGGCGATCGGATGCAACGCGGCGGATGCGCGTGCCGGCTCTTCGCCTTGCGTCCCGCCGGATTTCTCCCGCGGATGCACGTAGGTCTCCGGCACGCCGAAGAAGAAAACCAGCGCACCCGCAAGCGCGACGGCCGCAAGCGTCAGGAAGGCGGCGCTATAGCCGGCGTGCACGACCACGATGCCGGCAAGCGTCGTCGACAGCGCGGCGCCGATGCCTTGCGCGGTCAGGATCGCGCCCTGCGCGACATTGTACCGGCCGGTGCCGCGCATCAGGTCGGCCACGATAATCGGAAACAAGGCGCCGAAGAGTCCGGCGCCGACGCCATCGAGTGTCTGCACGGCCAACAGCCAGAATTGATTGTCGGACAAGGTATAGAGGCAACCGCGCAACGGTAAAATAAGAAAGCCCGCCAGAAACAGCGGTTTTCTTCCCCAGCGGTCGGCGCGGGCGCCGACCAGCATGGCCATCGGCACCATCACGATCTGCGCCGCGACGATGCAGGCCGACATCAAGGTCGTGCCGAGATTCTTGTCCTGCATGGCGAGTTTCTGCCCGACCAATGGCAGCATCGCCGCGTTGGCGAAGTGAAACAGCACAACAGCGGCGGCAAAGATCATCAGCGGTCGGCACGAAAGCAGCACGTGCAAGCCGCTCGGCGTGTCGCCATCGGGAACCGGATTGCCTTGTGCGTCCAGCCGATCGTGCAGCCCGCGGGCCAATTCGTTGTCGATAGCGCGGCCCGGTATGATCAGGATGCTGACGAGGCTCGCGGTCGCCATGATGGCGAGCAGATAAAAGACGACGGTCGGCCCCCACAGATAGGCCGTTGCGCCCGCGGCGGTGGCGGCGAAGGCATTGCCGGCGTGATTGAACGATTCGTTGCGGCCGATCCGCCGCGTGAATGCGGCGTGGCCGACGATTCCGAGTGACACGGCGGCAAGCCCCGGCCCGAACACGGCGGCCGCGGCATGCGCCGCAGCCTGCGACGCGGCGACCGGGATGAAGTGCGAAAACAGCGGCAACAAGAGCGAGGCCGCCGCAACCGCAATTGCGGCGACGGCCATCACTGCGCGTTTTGCGCGCGTCGCATCAATCAGTCCGCCGGCCGGCGTCTGTGCGATGATGCCGGCCGCGGTCGCGGTCGACATCACGACCCCGATGCTGGCCTCGTCCCATTTCTGGATGGTCAGCAGATAGATCGCCAGATAGGGCCCCAAGCCATCGCGCACGTCAGCAAGGAAGAAGTTGGCGGCGTCGAGGCCGACATTGGCGCGTGTCGATCCCGTCGTGGCAAATGGTCGGATCATGCCAGCTGCGACAGTTCCGCGCCCCGGCCGCTAACGGCTGCGCCCGCGATTGGTTCCCGCACGACCTGATAACAGTCGCTGGGCGTTTTCCTGCGCGGTCGTCCGTCTAACCGTCCAGCATCTTGCGCACGGCGCCGGCGAGTTGTTCGCTGCTGATCGGCTTCTGCAGCAGATCGACGCCGATGTCGAGGCGGCCTTGGTGCATGATGGCGTTGCGCGAATAGCCGGTCATGTAGAGGATTTTCAGGTCGGGCCGCCGCAGCCTTGCCTCTTCGGCAAGCTTGCGGCCGTTCATGCCGGGCATGACCACATCGGTCAAAAGCAGATGCACGCTTGGGTTCTCGTCGAGCAGCCGCAGCGCGCTCTCCGCTTCGCCGGCTTCGAACACCTTGTAGCCGAGCGACGCCAGCGTTTCGACCACATAATCGCGCACGTCGCTGTCGTCCTCGACCACCAGCACGCCTTCTCCGGAGTGGCCGCGGCTCGGCGCCACCGCTTTCTCTTCGGCTGCCGACGCTTTGCCGAAGAAGCGCGGCAAATAGATTTTGATCGTCGTGCCTTCGCCCGCTTCGCTGTAGATTTTGACGTGCCCGCCCGATTGTTTGACGAAGCCGTAGACCTGGCTCAGCCCAAGCCCCGTGCCCTGGCCGGATTCTTTGGTCGTGAAAAACGGCTCGAAGGCGCGCTCGATCACGTCCCTCTGCATGCCCGAGCCGGTGTCGGTCACCGCGATCTGCACGTATTGGCCGGGCTGCACGTCGGCATTCTGCCGGCAGTAGCTTTCGTCGAGATAGGAGTTGCCGGCCTCGATGGTCAGCTTGCCGCCTTCCGGCATGGCGTCGCGGGCGTTCACCGCAAGGTTGAGAATGGCGGCTTCGAGCTCGGCCGCGTCGGCCTCGACCGGCCACACGCCGCCGCCGCCGACAATCTCGAGCGAAATGTCCTCGCCGAGCGCGCGGCGCAGAAAATCGGACAGGCCGTTGAGCACGCGGTTGACGTCGAGCAAAGCGGGATTGAGCGGCTGCTGGCGCGAAAAGGCCAGGAGCCTTTTGGTCAGCGTCGCCGCGCGCTGCGCGCCGTGCATGGCGTTCTCCAGCCGGTGCGAAAGCTTGATCTGCGCGCCGTCGGTCCAGCTCTCCAATTGACGTTGCGCGGCTTCGAGGTTGCCGATGATGATCGTCAACAGATTGTTGAAGTCGTGGGCGACGCCTCCGGTCAGGTGGCCGATGGCGTCGAGTTTCTGCGATTGGCGTAGCGCCTCCTCGGCGGCGGCGCGCCGATTGATCTCGGCGTAAAGTCGCTGGGTGCGGAGCAGAACGGCAAACAAGCTGAAAAACAGGAACAGGGTCACTGGAACGCCGTAGATCAGGTGTGCCGCCATTGCCCACAGCCACTCGCTCCGTATCACCGAGGTTGCGAAGCCGGTGGTGATGTAGAGCGGCGTTCCATCGAGGCGGCGGGCGGCGAAGCGGCGCTCGATGTGATCGATCGGCGACAGCGAAGTGTAGAGGCCGCCGGCCGGCGTGCGCGCGATGGTCCGACGGAATCCGGAATTTTCGTCGAGGCGGGTCGGCGCTCCCGAAGCCGCCATTGGGTAGCGCGCCAGGAACAGGCCGTCGTCGCGGATCAACGAAAACTGCTGGCCTTCCGCGTAGGCCAAGGTGGCGAAGAAATGGAAAAAATTGCTGGGCAGAACCGAGATTTCCAGCACGCCCAAAAATGTGCCGTCATGGACGAGCCGTTGGCTCACCGTGAAAAACGGCTGCGCGCCGAAGCGCGACGCGTAGACCTGGCCGTAATAGGTTCCGTCATTGCCGCCGAGATGGGCGCGAAAAAAGTCGCGGTCGGCAAAGCTCTCTTCGGGCGCGGGCTCGATCCACGAAGAGACCAGGGGCCGCCCGTCCTTGTCGTAGATCCAGATCGACTGGATGAGCGGGATCTGCGCGTCGAGCTTTTGCAGCAACTGATGAAGGTGCTTCTCGTCGCGCCGGATGTCGTCGGCGGACATGTCGGCGACGAGATCCTTGACGCTGCTTAACGCCAGGTCGACGAGTTGAAAGGTACGCTGCGCTTCTTCTTGTTCGACGTCGAGCGTGCGCGCCAGCCGCTCGTCGGTCAGCGCCACGAGATTGCGATAGCTGTTCCACGCGGCGAAGGCGAAAAGGAGCGTAGGGGCGACGAGCGACGCGGCCATCGCCAGCCGCACCAGCCGAATCGTCAGCGTCCGGGCTTGCATTCCGCTCCATTCCCTCGGCGCAGGCGTAGACTAGTTTGCTGGCTGCCAAAGCGCCAGATGCCGCGTCAAAAGGTCAAGATATGCTGAACCATTCTGCCGCAGTCATCTCCCGCGGCAGAACGAACGGCAGGCCCGGTGCCGGTATGTTGCCTACACTGGTCTCGATATCGAAAACGCGCCGCAGCATTTCGCCGGTGGTGGTCTGCTCAGGCGTCCCGTCGCAATCGATCCGCCCGCCATCGAGCACGACGATGCGCTCGGCCAACGGAACGGCGAGGTTCAGGTTGTGCAGGATGGTGGTTGGAGCCAGTCGGCGCGCTTGCGCGCGCCCCGTCGTTTCATTCAGCGCGTTGATAATGGCCGCTATGCATTCAGCCGCACCTCGGTGGCGGCGAAGCCGCTCAACCAGATTCCGCTGGAAGTGGGCGACTCCGGGTTGGTTCCGGTGTTCGATCCCACGCCCGCCTATAGTCTGGTCAACATCTATCTCGGTTATCAGCCGATAGCGAACGTGGTCGCCGCTGTGCTGGTCGAAAATTCACTCAATGTGGACTACACGAAATACATGTGCTGCAGCTCCGCGGCCGGGTATGTCGTGCCGAGCCCGGGTATCACGTTCAAAGGTTCGCTCACCGTTCGTTACGGCGTGAAGGGCGATAGCTGACCGCCATCGTTGCCGCAATCAGGAGAACAGAGATCATGTTCATCGCCATGAATCGTTTTCGGGTGAAGAAGGGTTCCGAGGAAGCGTTCGAGAGGGTCTGGCTCACCCGCGAAACCCATCTCGATCGCGTTCCGGGCTTTGTGGAGTTTCATCTGCTCAAGGGGCCGGACGCCGAGGACCACACGCTCTACGCCTCGCACACGATCTGGCAAAGCAAATCGGCTTTCGAGGCCTGGACCAGGTCGGAGGAGTTTCGCGCCGCGCACGCCCGTGCCGGCAACGAAACGACCGGTCCGCTTTATCTCGAGCATCCCAAATTCGAAGGCTTCGAAGTGCGGCAGACGGTGACGCGCACCGCCGCGGTTGCGTAAAGCCGGCTGAGGTCCGCCGGCACACTGTAGGGCGATCGTTTGCCTCCCCCGGACGGCGCGCACGGCGCGCCGACCGCATGCAATGTTAGAGCGCCAATCGATACAATCTGAAGCGATTGCGCACGAGCGACGCAAGCTGGTCGAAAGCAAGCGACGGGCGGGCAATTGACCCCGCGACGATTTGAGATTACAGATGTAAAGTCATTTTCTATTCGAAAAGCCGAATCGAACCCGTTGCCAGGCGAACGCACCTACCAAAGCCCATTGCGCGATGCGCAGGCAGCTATGACCCGCGAGCGGATTCTCATGGCGGCGAAGGATTATCTGGAGCGGGAGCGGATCGAGAGCCTGAGCTTGCGCCGCGTCGCCGCTCTCTCGGCGGTTTCGCCGCCGACCGTCTATGCGCATTTCCCGAGCATGGATCGCTTGGTGGCCGCCTTTTTCTATTGGCTGAAGCCGCGCCTCGGCCTTGACAAGCCTTTGCCGCCCCTTGCCGAACTGCCGTTGATGCCTGAGCGCCTGTTCCCGCTCTACAACCAATACGGCCAGTTGCTCAGGAACCTGATGAACCAGCCGGCTTGGGACCGCCAACGCGATGCCGACCGCGGCAACCGCCACGGCGGCTGGGTCGAGGCCATCGGCCGCGAATTGCCCCATCTCACGCCCGCGCAGTCGCGCCGTGGCGCCCTGGCGATCGCCTCGTTCTGGACCCCGACCTATTGGCGCTGGCTCATGGACACCTGCCGTTTTACTCCCGAAGAAGCGCAGCGGGTCGCGTCATGGGGCATTGGAGCGCTCATCCACGCCCTGAGAACCGATTCCGCCGGCTTGCGCTTGCCCGACGCCGCCCCGCGAACTGCCCGGCATCCACGTGCCAAGACGACGTCATGATCCACCATGTTTCCATTCCCGCTCGCGACCCGTTGCGCGTCGCCGCCGTGCTGGCAGAACTCATGAACGGCCGCGACTTTCCCTTCTCCGGGCCATTGCCCGGCGCTCGCATGGCGATGAGCGGCGATCCGCACGGCACGATGATCGAAGTCTATCCGGACACAATCACCCTGGCGCCGGGCACGGACGAGGCGCAGGTTGCCTTCATTCCCGCGACGCCGGCGAGCTACGTCGGCTTTCATGCTTTGATGTCCGTGCCGCTCGCGCGCGCCGCCATCGAGCGTATCGGCACGCGCGAGGGCTCGCGGACGAGATTCTTCGGCCGCGGCGCGCCGGGCAAGCCGTCGGCCTTTCACCTTCTCGAATTCCGGGTCGAGAACAGAATCATGCTCGAACTCGCCCCTGCCGGCCTGCTCGCCGAATATACCGGCTACATGCAGATCGAGCGCATGGACGCAATCATGCGCGAGCCCGTTGCCGCTGCGGCAAGGTGATTGTCTACCCCTCTTCCATCGGAACAGCTCGGAGAAGGATTGTGTCCGCAGAACGCGTCGGAGACGTATTAATCATCGGCGCCGGGCCAACCGGCTTGTCGCTCGCCATCAGCTTGCGCCAGCACGGGATAGCCGTGCGCATCATCGATCGGGCGCAACAACCAAGTTCAGTCTCGAAGGCGCTTGCGGTATGGAGCGCAAGCCTCGAAGCGTTGCAGGGCATGCAGGTCGTCGATGCGTTCCTGCGCCAAGGTAAGCGTCTGAAGGCACTCTGCATCGGCGACGGCAAACGGCAGCTCGCGCGCGTGGAGGTAGGCGACGGCATCGACAGCCCGTTTCCATTCCCTCTACTGCTGCCGCAATCGGAGTCCGAGCGGCTGCTCGGCGCACAGCTTGCGGCTCTGGGCGTGACGGTCGAGCGCGGCGTTGAATTGACCGATCTTGCGCAGGACGACGGCGGCGTCACGGCCAATCTCAGCCATGCCGACGGAGGCAGCGAGATGGCGCGTGCCCGTTATCTCGTCGGCTGCGATGGCGCCCGCAGCGCCGTCCGCCAAGCGCTCGGGATTGCTTTTGAAGGCTATACCGAACCGCAGACCTTTCTGCTCGGCGACGTGCGTATCGACGGCGGCAGCCTGGATCACGACAATATCTATCTCTGGTGGGGCCGCGGCGGCACCGTCGCGTTGTTCCCTTTCGAGCGGGAGACCTGGCGGATCTTCGCCATGCGCACGGGCGACGCGAATGGCGACACGGCACTGACGCTCGATGAACTGCAAGATCACGCCGACCGCTATGGCCCGCCGGGCTTGCGTCTGCGCGATCCGAGCTGGCTTTCCGCCTTCCGCATCAACGAGCGCGTGGTGGCGCGCTATCGGATGGGACGCTGCTTCCTTGCCGGCGACGCCGCGCACATCCACAGCCCGGCCGGCGGGCAAGGCATGAACACAGGCATTCAGGACGCCGTCAATCTCGCCTGGAAGCTCGCCTATGTGCTCAAGGGCATCGGCGATCCCGATCTTCTTCTTGACAGCTACGAGCCGGAGCGGCGCGCCGTCGCGCTCGATGTGGTCAAGGCCGCCGGGCAGAAGCAGCATCTCGCCTTCAGTTCCGGTACGGCGACGCGGATCCTCAAGGACCTTGCCGTCTCGATCTTGGGAAATCTCCCTATCGTTCAGAAAGAGTTCCAGATCGAATTGTCGGAGACCGAGATCACCTATCGCGACGGCCCGCTCGTTGCGCTGGGGGTTCCGCCGCGCCGCGCCAAGCGCACCGACGTCGGCACCCGCGCGCGGGACGCCAAGATCACCGTTGCGGGAGAGGCCCGGCCGCTGTGGCCGCTGTTCGGTCGAGGGCAACATACCCTGCTCGTCTTCGAGGAAGCCGGAACGACGATCGACACATCGGACATCGCCGCGCGTGCCGGCGAGCGCTTGGCTTTGTTGCGCGTAACGGCGGAGAGTGATCCCGACGGCGACGTGCACGCGCGCTATAACCAGCGTGGCCCGGGCTGGGTGCTGATCCGCCCAGATCTGGTCGTCGCGGCGCGCGCCAGCGCCCGAGTTCCGACCGTGTCGGCCGTATCCAACATGGTGAACTACAATCTCGGCTTGTTGGTCAAGCCGCTGCCGACGGCGAGCGTCTATGCCGCCTACGGCACATCGTCCAATCCGATCGGCTCAGAGCTCGACGGCACGTCGGCCAACTATGGCGGCCTGCAGCTTACCAATGCGTCGATCAACCAAATTTTCGGCCCGGTCCAAGCCAAGGCGGTCGAAGTCGGAACCAAATGGGAATTCTTCAATCGCCATCTGCTCGCCACCGGCGCACTGTTCCGCACCGATGTCAGCAATGCGCGTGAGTTGGTTCCAGCTGGGTTTCCAAATGCCGGCACCATCCAGGCCGGCGCCGCCTATCACGTGCAGGGCATCGACATCGGTGCCGAAGGCAAGATGTTTGATAGGCTTAGCATTTTCGGCGGCATTGTCCTCATGAACAACCGGGTCGATGCTTCGTCCATGCCCACCAATGTCGGTCTGCCGCTGGCTAACATCGCCAACCAGTCGTTCAATCTGCTCGCCAAGTACGAGGTGACCAAAGACCTCGAAGTGGGTGGCCAGGCGACCTATCGCTCGAAAATATACGGCGGCACGCTGCTCGCCGCCAATTCGGGCACCGTGCTTCCCGACTATTGGCGGTTCGATGCATTCGTCGAGGGATATTTCTACAACAGCCACCTCGAGTGGAAGCTCTTCGTCAACAACATCTTCGACAAGCTCTACTACGACGCCTTCTATCAAAGCGTAGCGCCGTTCGTGCTGGTCGCGCCCGGGCGTGTCGTCGGTGGAATGTTAACGGCAAGATTTTAGGGCCTGCTCGAAGTCCGGCTCGCAGCCATCGCGATTTTTGGAAGATCGCAGCGATGGCTAAGGCACCGGAATCGGACGGGGCTCAATTGTGGGGGGCGCAAGATGTTCGTGAAAAGGGTAGTGTTACTGATCGGGTTGAACGTAGTCTGGGGATCGGCCTGGGCAGCGGATCTGCCGCTGAAGGCCCCGGTGATGCCGGGCTACGATTGGACCGGCTTTTATCTCGGCGGCAACCTCGGCGCCACTAACGGCACGAGTTCATTTTCGGACACGTTGCCGGCGGCACGAAGCACCTTCTCGTCAAGCACCCCCGCCTCTTTCCTCGACGGCGGTCAGCTCGGCGTAAATTATGAATTCCGCAGCGGTCTTGTTGTCGGCGCAGAAGCCATGTTCGACTGGCTTCCGAACGCGTCGACGACCTTCACAGCCACGAACCTGAGGGCCGGCACAGCGACTGGAACGATCAACAATCGCTGGATCACCACGGCGACGGGCAAGGTCGGCTTTGCGTGGGACCATCTGCTTGTTTATGGCAAGGCCGGCGGCGCATGGGTCGGCGGAACCAACAATTCGTTCGCTGCTGGCGGGACGCCCGTCGGCGTTTCCGTCAATTCCAGTAGCGGAGGCTGGACCGCAGGCGCGGGCGTCGAATGGGCTTTCGCAGGCAATTGGTCCGCGCGAGCCGAATATGATTTCATAGGCCTGCAAAATCAGAGCTTCACAATGCCCGGCGTCCCGGCCACGCGTTTTGCCGGCGATACGATCAACGTCAATAATCGCACGATCCAGATGATAACCGCCGGCCTGAATTACAAATTCAGCCTGTGGTAAAGCCGGGCGCGCTGGCTCACATGAGCAATGCGCGAGTTGCTTCCAGCGGGCTATCAAAGCGCGCCGCCGTTCGTGCTGGTCGCGCGCGGGCGCGTGGTCGGTGGAATGCTCACGGCTCGCTTCTAAGAGCAATTCTAATTCTAAAGTGCGAAAAGAAGTTGCTTGCCGCAACGCTCGATGTGTAAGCAGACGCGATGTTGATCTGTGTGCCGGATGTATTGAGCAAGGCTGAGGTTGCGGACTTTCGCGCGGCGATGGACGCCGCTGACTGGGAAGACGGCCGCTCGACCGCCGGCGCGCAGTCGGCGAAGGTCAAGAAGAACGAGCAATTGCCGCCGAACAGCGACATCGCGCGGCAATTGGGCGAAGCGGTCATCAGGGCGCTGGTGGCCAATCCGCTGTTTGTTTCTGCTGCGATCCCGAAACAGATTTTTCCGCCGCTGTTCAACCGTTACGGCGTCGGACAGCATTTCGGCGTTCACGTCGATAACGCGGTGCGCGGCGATCATTTGAGCGGCGCACGGATCCGCACCGATCTGTCGGTGACGCTGTTTCTATCCGAGCCGGAGGAATACGACGGCGGCGAATTGATCGTCGAAGACTATTACGGCTCGCACCGGGTCAAGCTGCCGGCCGGGCACCTGGTGCTCTATCCGGCTACCAGCCTGCACGCCGTCACGGAGGTGACGCGCGGTGTACGGGTTGCCTCTTTCTTCTGGCTGCAAAGCATGGTCCGTGACGGGCATGCGCGCAGCCTGATCTTCGATTTGGACACTGCAATTCAGGGACTTGTGCAACGGGTGGGGCGAGACGACCCCGAACTGGTCAAACTTACGGGCATCTATCACAACCTCATCCGCTGCTGGGCCGAAGTATGAAATCCTGGCACCGGTGCGCCGCGGGGGCGGTCGCCTCCGCATTGTTTGTATTGCTGGCGGCGCCATCGCTGGCGCAGTCACCGGCGCCTCCGCCGGCTACGAGCACGCCGGAAACGCCGCCGGCGCGGCTCGTTCCCGCGGAAGCCGCGCCGCCGCAGCCGGAGCCGCCGGCCGTGCGCCCGCTCCAGGACAGCGCGCCATCAAGCCCCGCCGTCCGTCAGCCGCGCGACTTGTCGCCGTGGTCGATGTTTCTCGCCGCCAACATCGTGGTCAAAGTCGTGATGGTGAGCCTCGCGTTCGCCTCGCTCGTGACCTGGACGATCTTCTTCGCCAAGACGCTGCAGCTATCGCACGCGCAAGCGCGGCTTCGCCGTGCGCTCGCCCGGGTCGCCGAGGCGCGCACGCTGCCTGACGCGCAAAAGGCGCTCGACGGCAGGCCCACCGCGCTGACGGCGCTGGTGCGCGCCGCGCTGCACGAAGTCCGTCTGTCGGGCGAAAGCGCGAGCGATTCCGGCATCAAGGAGCGCAGCGCTTCCCGCTTTACCGAAATCGCGCGCGCGGAGGCGCGTTCCATGCGCTTCGGCATGGCGATGCTCGCCACCATCGGCGCGACCTCGCCGTTCGTCGGGCTGTTCGGCACCGTCTGGGGCATCATGAACAGCTTCATCGGCATTTCGAAAGCGCAGACCACCAATCTCGCGGTGGTCGCGCCCGGCATCGCCGAGGCCTTGCTGGCGACGGCCATCGGCCTCGTCGCCGCGATCCCGGCCGTGATCATCTACAACCACTTCTCGCGCGCGACCAAAGCCTATCTGGAATATGTCGGCCGCGGCTCCGGCGCGGTTGGGCGTTTGTTGTCGCGCGATCTCGACCGGTCGCGCGACCGGCTCTTGGCGCGCGCGGCGGAGTAGGGCGATGGCGGCTGTGCTCGGCGATCTCGACGATGACGGCGACGAATTCGGCGAGGCGCATGACATCAACGTCACGCCCTTCATCGACGTCATGCTGGTGCTGCTCATCATCTTCATGATCGCGGCGCCGCTGTCGACCGTCGATCTGCCGGTCGATCTGCCGACCTCCACGGCGGTGCCGCAGAAAAAGCCCGACAAGCCGACCTACGTCACCATCAAATCCGATCTCGCGGTCGCCATCGGCGAAACACCGGTCAAGCGCGTCGATCTGGTGCGCACGCTCGATGCGATGGCGGGCGAGGGCAAGGACCGGCGCGTTTTTCTGCGCGCCGACCGCGGCGTGTCGTACGGCGAATTGATGGACGTGCTCGAACGTCTGCGCGCCGGCGGCTACGGCCACATTGCGCTGGTCGCGCTCGAGGGCGTGCCGGACGCCGCCGCTGCCGGTTCGGCCACCGGCGCTGCTCCTTAGGGTGATTGTGCGATGTCGGAGCTTTACCACCCGCGGCATTTGTCCCCGGCGCTCTGGAGCATCGCCGGCATCGTTGCCATCGCGCTGCATGCCGGCGGTGTTGGCCTCGCCTTTGTTTCGCGAGAGCCGGACAATGAGCCGGATCTCGGCGCTCCGGCGATCGAGATCGGCGTCGAGCTCGCGCCACCGAAGCTTGAGCCGACCGATCTGCCCGTCGGTCCCGACGCCGAGGCGGCGGCGCCGTCGCCGGCGATGGTCGAGCAGAAAGCCGTGATCGAACACACCGATTTGCCGAAGGCAACGCCGACCGAGACCGACGATCCGGATCGGGTCGTGTCACCGAACGAGACGGAAAAGCCGAAGGAAGAAGAGACGAAAGTGGCGACGGTGCAGACTTTAGCGTCGACCGCATCGGTTGCCGCCGAGGCGACCGCTTCGCCGACCCTGCAGGAGGCGCCGGAAGCCACCCATTCGATCGCGCCGTCAGCCGGGGCGGGCCAAAGCGCGCGGCGCGACAAGGCGACCTGGCAAAAGGAGCTCGCCGCCCATTTCAACAAGTTCAAGCGCTATCCGGCCGAGCGGAAGACGCCGCGCGCCGAAGTCGTGGTCAGCTTCGTGCTGGACCGGCTGGGTCATGTCATCTCAAAGCGCATCGTCAAAGGATCGGGCGATGCGGCCTTCGACGCGGCGGCGCTCGATATGCTGCAACGCTCCGATCCGGTGCCGCCACCGCCGCCGCTTGTCGCCGACGACGGGCTGACCTTCAGCCTGCCGGTGATCTTTCAAGCCAAAGGGAACGGCGAGACCACCGCCAGCACCGGCCGCGCTTCCAGATAAGATTTTTTGTCTGAGCCGCTGTTCACTCGCCGGCGCCGAGCATCTAGCCTTTACGCTCGGCCTTGATCTCATCGAATTTGGCCAGTGCGCGCTCGAATTTGTCGTTGAAGAGCCACATCGCATCCATGACTTCGCGGAAGGTCGCCGACGTTCTGGCCCGGTCCGCTTGTCCGAACGTGAAGACGCTGTTGTTGCGCAAATATCCCATGATCGTCGGGTCGGAGATCACATAGCCGGCCAAGTTGCCCGAGTTCAGCGCGGATTTGGTCGGGGCGGGGATGATCTGGATGAGCTCGAAGAACTTCATCTGATCGATCGGGTCCGGCAATGTTTGCGCGATCGCCGGAATTTGCGGGAAGAGGCCGGCGTGCGCGTTCATCAGCCCATCGCGCACGGCGGTCCAATGATTGAAGCGATGATCCGACTTGCCGGCGCGCGCTTCCTCTTTGTCGTCGCGGGCGATCAATACCGGGTCGAACGCAGCGATTGTCTTTCGCATCGGCGCCCATTTCTTTCGGCCGATCCGATCCTCCGACACGCCGGTTTGAAAGCTGCCCTTGTACTTGTTGGAGCGCGCATTGCCGATGTTCTGGTTGCCGTTGGTCTCGGCAAAGAAAATCCCGAGGCTGATGCGGCCCGCGATTTCAGCATTCGCCGCATCGAGGCCCTTGGCGCGGGCGATCGCGGTGGCCAGGTCGACGACGTCATGAAACGGCGTGGCGGAGTTTTGCGCATCCGCCGACGGCGCCTGCATGATAGCGAAGAGATTCTTGTATTCGTCGAGCAGCGGCTCGTTGTCGGCGTCGAAATAGGCCGGCGGAATGCCGAATTTGTTGGGTCTTCCGATTTTTGCCGGCAACAAGTCGGTGAGATCCTTGTACGCGCTCATCATGGCGATGCGCGCGAGGTAGAGCGCCTGTCCCGGAAGGTTCGGCAGCGGCTGATTGGCCTCGATCTCCGCACGGCGCTCGGTCAACACGGACCTGAATTTGGCGACTGCAGTGTTATAGGTATCGAGCGCATCGGCCTGCGCTTTGGTGAGCGCGGCCGGTGCGGCCTTGGCTGATGAAATCAAGCGCATGTTGCTCATGGGGGCTGCGATGAGGGCCGTGACGGCGCCGCTCATCGGCAGTGCGTGCAAGAGCCACAGGACAAAGCGCGCCGCGCAGCGCGCTGCGGGAATGATCCTTCGCCCTGTTGAGCCGGCCCTGTTCACAGTCCGAGATAAAACTTCTTGATCAAGTCGTTGTTGTTGAGCGCGTCGGCTGAGCCGCCTTCGAACGCGATCTTGCCGTGCACGATCACATAGCCGCGGTCGGCGATGCGGATCGCCTGGGTGAAATTCTGCTCGGCCATCAGCACCGTGAGATTGTAGCGCTGCTTCATCTCGGCGATAGCGTCGATCATGCGGCTGACGAGAATAGGGGCAAGCCCGACCGACGGCTCGTCGACCAGAAGGATCTTCGGCGCCAGCATCAGCGCGCGCCCGAGCGCCAGCATCTGTTGCTCGCCGCCGCTCATCGAGCCAGCCAGTTGCGAGCGGCGCTCGGCGAGCCGGGGAAAGGTCTCGAAACAAACCGCGAGATTGCGATCGAGCTCGCGGCGCGCGGTGCGGCGGAAGGCGCCGAGCAGCAGATTTTCTTCGACCGTGAGTTTGGGAAACAGCCGCCGGCCTTCCGGCACCAGCGCGATGCCGAGGTCGGCGATCTCTTCGGTGGTGCGGCCGACCAGATCGTGATGCACGCCGTCGATTTCGGCGACGATCGAGCCTTCGCTCGGCCGTACCATGCCCATGATGCATTTCATCAGCGTCGACTTGCCGTTGCCGTTGGTGCCGAGCAGCACCACGGTCTCGCCGGCGCCGATATTGAGCGACACGTCTTCGATCACGCGCACCGCGCCGTAAGCGGCGTGGATGCGTCCGATGGCAAGACTACTGGCCAAGATACGCCCTCTCGACTTCCGGATCGCGCATCACCGCGTTCGGCTCGCCGTCGGCGATCTTGCGCCCGGAGACCAGCACGGCGAGCCGCTGCGAAAAGCTCATCACCGCGCTCATGATGTGCTCGATCAGAATGATGGTGACGCCCTGGGCGTTGAGCCGCATCAGCAACGCCAAAATCTCCTCGACCTCCGAATGCGTGAGGCCGGCCATGGATTCGTCGGCGATCAGAAGCTTCGGCTCGGCCGCCATGGCGCGCGCAAGCTCGAGCTTGCGCATCTCGACCTGAGTCAATTCGCGCGGCAGCCTCTGCGCTTTGCTTTCGAGCCCGACCTCGCGCAGCAGCTCAAGGCAGCGCGCCTCAATATTCGCCCCGTCATGAGCGCCGCCGCGCGACGCCGCTGTGTCAAGCGCGGCGCCGCGCGACGCCACCGTGTCAAGCGCGGCGCTACGCGACGCCACCGTGTAAAGAAGCGGTACGCGCAGATTGTCCGCCAGACTCAAGCTCGTGAACGGCCGCGGCAGTTGAAACGTGCGCGACAAACCGCGGCGGGTGCGCTGGTGCGCGCTCAGGCCGTTGAGCCGGTGGCCGTTGAAGGTGACCGAGCCGACTTCGTTCTGCAGCGTGCCGCAGATGCAGTTGACCAGTGTGCTCTTGCCCGAGCCGTTCGGGCCAATCAGCCCAAGGCGCTCGCCGGTCTTCACGGCCAGCGAAATGCCGTCGAGCGCGACAAAGCCGCCGAAACGCTTGCCGAGATTGTCGATACTGAGCAACCCGTTCGCCGCGTCTGTGGCGTCGGCGGCGGTCGTCGTCGAACTCATGGAACGTGTCCTGTGACATCGGCTTCGATCCGGCGGCGGCCGACTTGGCCGACCGGCCGATCCCCGATGAATCTCTGTACCAGCCCAATGATGCCATTCGGCGCCACGATCACAAAGCCCACCAGGAGGAGGCCGACGATCAATAGATTGACGGCCGAGGATATTGTGACAGTCGCGAGCTGCTGCAGCGAGCCGAGCAGCACGGCGCCGACCAGCGGGCCGACCCAGCTCGTGGTGCCGCCGATCAGCGGCATGGCGATCGAGTTGACCGCATAGTCGAGACCGAACGCCGAAGAGGGTTGCAGGAAGCCGATGTAATAGGGAAACGGGGCGCCGGCCATGCCCATGAGCGCGCCCGAAATCGTGGTCGCGATCAGTTTCAGCCGGAGTGTCGGCACGCCGGAAGCCTCGGCGGCGAGTTCGTCGTCGCGAATGGTGGCGAAGCCATAGCCGAGCCGCGAGCGCTCGATCACGCGCGCAACCGTGATGGCGCCGACGGCGAGCAGCATCATCACCAGGAACAGATATTTGATGTAGCTGCCGAACGGCCAGATCGCCTCCGGCCGCACGATATACGCGCCACGCGAGCCGCCGACGAAATCCCAGTTCACGATCAGCGTCTGCAGCACCACCGCGAGCGCGAGCGTCGCGATGGCGAAGAAGGCGCCGCGCAGCCGCAGCGTCAGATAGCCCATGCCGAGCCCGACAATGCCGGAGACGATTCCGCCGACAAAGACCAAGAGCGGAACCGGCAACGGATAGAGCTTGTGCACGGCCACGGTCGAATAGGCGCCGAGCGCGAAGAAGGCGGCCGAGCCGAAATTCACATAGCCGCAATAGCCGCCGAGAATGTTCCAGGCGGTGGCGAGCACGACATATTGCAGCACCACATAGCCGGCGAAGAAGTAATAGTCGTTGTTGAGCGCAAGCGCCAAGCCGAAAATCGCCGCGCCGACGATCAGACAAATAACAAGGAAGAGGCTGAAACGCACGGTCAGCGTCCTAACAGGCCGGCCGGCCGCACCGCCAGCGTCAGCAACAAAAATCCGAACGAGACCGCGGGCGCCCAGGACGGGCCGTAGAAGGTCGCGGTCAAGCTCTCGACGATGCCGACCAGCATGGCGGCGATGACGGTGCCCGGCAGGCTGCCCATGCCGCCCAGCACGCAGATCGCGAACACGCGGCCGATATATTCACGGCCGACAGAGGGCTCGACCGGCTGAATGACGATCAGAAAGGCGCCGGCGAGCGAAGCGCTGGCGATCGAAATGCCGAACGCGATGCGTTTGATCCGGATCGGATCGACCGCCATCAGTTTGAGCGCGAGCTGATCCTGCGCCACCGCCATGATGGCGCGGCCGATGAAGGTGCGGGTGAGCACGAGCTGCAGCACGGCGATCATTAACAGCGAGACGAGGCTCGGCACCAGGATGCGCAGCGGAATGTCGACAAAGCCGAAATGCCAGGTTGGGCCGATATAAGGCGCTTCGACATAGCGGTAGTCGACGCCGAAATAGAGGATGAGCACCACTTCGGTGATGAACAACAGGCCGAAGAAGAAGGCGAGCCCGCGCAGCGATTCCTGGCCGCGTTTCTCGAACGACACATAGTAGATCTGATAGATGCCGGCGCCGAGCACATAGAAGGCCGGCGTCGCCAGGATGCTGACCAGGATCGGGTCGAGCCCGAGGCTGGCATTGACGATATAGGCAATGTAGGAGCCGAGGATGATGAAGGCCGGGTGCGCGATATTGACGATGTCGAGAATGCCGAACGACAGCGACACGCCCGCCGTCACCGCAGCGTAAAACGCGCCGATCAGGATCCCGGATATGATGGCATTAATCAGAAGATCGAAAGAAAAGACCATCCCCCGCCCTGCGCGCCCCCGGAGCCAGTTTTTGTCCCGGGCCAACCGATAGGCTCGTCCGGCAGACGTCTGCAAGAGAATAAGCGATGCGCTAGAGCACGATTCCGAAAAGCTTGCCCGCGGGCTTTGATCCGATGGGTGGAAACCGGTTTTCGGTCAAGATCATGCTCAAAACGAAAACCTAGGCGGCCGGCCGCACCTGTGCGGGAAGCGCCATCGGCTTGTTGGCGCTGTCGAGGAATTCGACGGTCATGAAGACCATCTCTTTGTCGCCGATATTTTCCAGATCGTGCACCTTGAACTCGCCGGCAGCGTAGCTCTCATGGCGCGTTTCGCCCGGCGCATAGGTGTATTCGACTGTCTTGCCGTCATTGACATGCTGCCGGCCGCGGCCGCCGCTCACGCAGGTCCAAAAATAGTCGAGCACATGGCGGTGAAAGCCGACCCGTTCGCCTGGCGCCAGCCGGATGATCCAGACTCGCGTGCGCTCGTTTTCGGACAAAAGCTCGGTGCCGACGCACGGATTGTGGTTCGCTCGCTCGCGCTCGAACTCGGCCGCAATGGCGGGCGGCCAAGCCGAAATGTCGGCGTGGTCGCTGGTCTTTTCCAGCATCGTCAGGGCCATGAATCCCTCCAAGATGGCGTTCTTCCAAGGACTTCCGCCAGCATTTTCGGCAGAATACAGAAGGCTCCCGGCCATTGGCAAATCGTGCAGCCAAACTAACTGCGGCCAAACTATCAAGGTGTCGGCATGGCGCAAAGGCGCGCCTTGATCATCGGCGGCTCGATGAGCGGACTTTTAGCCGCACTGATGCTGCGGCGGTGCGGCTGGGCGGCCGACATTTATGAGCGGGTGGCGGGCGAACTTGCCGGCCGCGGCGCCGGCATCGTGGCGCAGCCGACGCTGATCGCGCATCTGAAAGCGCTCGGCCTTGATATCAGTGAACTCGGCGTGCCCATCGCGCGCCGGCAGATGCTCGACCGCGAAGGCCGCGTGACGCTGACGGGCCACTGCCCGCAAATCCTCACCGCTTGGGAGCGCGTCTACCGGCTGCTGCGCGATGCCTTTCCGTCTGCGCACTACCACCGCGGCTGCGAGCTTGCGTCATTCGAGCAGACTACAGGCCACGTCGTCGCCGGCTTTGCCGACGGCAGCGCGGCGGAGGGTGACGTTCTGATCGGAGCCGATGGGCTGCGCTCGACCGCGCGGCAGCCTTGTCTGCCCGCGACCACGCCGCTTTACGCCGGCTATGTCGCTTGGCGCGCGATGTTGACCGAGGCAGCGCTGCCGCCGGCGATTCATCACGATCTCTTCGACGCGATGACCTTCTGCCTGCCGTCGGGCGAGCAGTTCCTCGGCTATCCGGTGGCCGGGCCCGACAATGATTTGCGCCCCGGCCGGCGCCGCTACAACGTAGTCTGGTATCGGCCGGCGGACGCGACGACAGAGCTTCCCTGGCTCCTGACCGATGAAAACGGCGTGCTGCACGCGATCTCGATTCCGCCGCCGCTGATCCGGCGCGAAGCGATCGCCGCCATGCGCGGCGCGGCGGAGCGACTATTGGCGCCGCAATGCCGCGCGCTTGTGCGGCTGATCGACGAGCCTCTGCTGCAGCCGATTTACGATCTGGCGAGCCCGCGGCTTGCGTTTGGCCGCGTGGTGCTGATCGGCGATGCCGCCTTTGTCGCGCGCCCCCACGTCGCCGCCGGCGTGTCGAAGGCCGCCGACGATGCGGCGGCGTTGGCCGCAGCGCTGGACGACGAGGATGTGAAAGCGGCCCTTCGACGCTACGAAGCCGAGCGCTTGCCGGAGAACAATCGCATCATCGAGCGCGCGCGCCATCTCGGCGCTTATCTGCAAGCGGCGCAAAGCGCCGAGGAGCGTACGCGCTCGGCACGGCACGGCATTCCGCAAGCGGTGCTCGACGAAACCGCAATTCTGGATTTTTTGCACGCGTAGTGGCGGTTTTGCTTTGCTACCGCGCCGTACAGGGCGGCCGCTTAGGTCGTGACTTCGTCGCGGAAGCTTGCGGCCGTCGGGCTTGCGGCAACGAGTTTCGGATAGAATGTCTTGAAATCCGCAAGGATGGTGTCGAACGGCACGTCGCCAAAGGCGCCGCGGTCCTGCAGATATTCCATGTGGCGGCGGCCGGCCTGATCAAACGGATGAAACAAGCTGTCGTTGATGCCGTCGAAATCGAGCGGCTTGATGCTGGCGCGCTCGCACAGGACCTTGTCGAAGGCCGGCGTGCACTTCACCCATTTCCCGTCGATCTTGAGCTCCGTATACGAATGCCAGATGAAGGTATCGCCGACCTGCTCCTTGAGCCGCTTCGAGGTGAGGTGGTTGCGCACGTCCGCATAGCCGGGCCGCGCCGGAATCCCGGCTGCGCGCGCGACGGCGGCGAGCAGCGCCGACTTGCCGACACAAAAGCCGCGACCCGCGCGCAACACGTCGCTGGCGCGGAATTCGGCCGGATTCAGAAAATCGATATACGGGTCGTACTGGATCTGATCGCGCACGGCGCCGTAAAGCGCGAGCGCTTTCTCCTTGACGGTTGCGGCATCGCCGAGCGCGTTCTGCGCAAAGTCGACAATCGCCGGATTGTCGCTGTCGATGAAAGGGGTGGCGTGCAGATAGTTGGTGTCTTCCGTCGTCATTTCTTTTGTCGTCATTTCGTTCGTCGTCATCTCATCCATCGCCATAGCTTACCCGGCATGCGCCACGCGTCCAACCTTTCGGTCCCTCACAGCGCGATGCGCCGGCCTTCCTCCGCCGCCCGATATCCCGCGTATTGGATGCGGGTGGTTTCGTAGGCGAGTTCCAGATCGGCCAGCGGCTGCCGGCCGGTCGCGACGCATTCCATGAAATCCTGCATCTCCTGCAGGTAGCCGCGGGTCCATTCCTCTTCGAGGCAAACAAATTGCCAGCCGGTCTTGCGGTCCACCTTCTCGGTGAAATAGACGCCGCCGAGCCTGGTCTCGTCGGTCATATAAGTCGTCATCTGATTGTTCGGCGTGATATTGGCGAACAGCGATCCGCTGTTGGTGTAAGTCTCGATCAGATTGCGCACGCCGCCCATGATCATGTCGCCCGACAGGACGAGGGCCTTGGTGCCGTCGGTGAACGTCACGGCCATCATGCCCCAATCCTCGACGTCGACCGGGTTGGCCTTGATGAAGGGGCGCTCCGAAGGCGCAAGGCAAGCCGCGACATTGCCGACGTCGGCGGTCACGTCGCGCACGCCAATGGTTTCGCCGCGGGCGCGGGCTTCTATGCGCTTGAGATAAAGCACCGCCGCCAACGGGTGACATCCCATGCGGATCAGCGAGCCGCCACCGGTCATCGACCATTGCGCCGCGTGCGCGGCGTGCGAACCGCTGTGGCTCTCCTCCGCTTTCATGAACAGGATCTTGTCGCCGGTGGCGTTAAGGATTTCGACGGTCTTCGCCAGCGCCGGCGCATAAACCCAGTCCTCGGCATACATGAACAGCTTGCCGCTGTTCTCGATCGCCGCGCGCAGCTCCGTCATCTCGGCCATGACGTGCTCGTACATCGCCGCTTTGGGCACCTTCCTCCCGATTGGCGCCGGGTCGCCGGGACGGCCGAAATACCCGGTGAACGGTTTCTCGCAGATCACGTGCTTTCCGGCCCGCACCGCGTCGACGATCATCTGCGCGTGCAAAGCCGGCGGCGTGCAGATATCGACGACGTCAATCGCCGGATCGGAGAGCAGCGCGCGATAATCGCGATATGTCTGCGCGATCTGATGCTTCTTGGCGAACGCGACGACCTGATCGCTGCGCGAGACGGCGGCTACAACTTCGGCATCGACGCCATAGACACGCTTGTATGCATACATGTGCAGTTCGGCGACGAAGCCCGTGCCGACCAGTCCGACCCTGACCTTGGTCATGCGGGCGCGGCCTGTCTGCTCACACGTGCTGGCCGCCGTTGATGTGGATTTCGGCGCCGTTCACGTAAGACGACGTCTCGGTGCACAGCACATAGATGATCTTGGCCACTTCATCGGGCGTGCCGAGCCGGTGCATCGGGATCACCTCGACGATCTTCTCCGTGCCGGGCGAGAGCATCGCGGTATCGATCTCGCCGGGCGCGATGGCGTTGACCCGCACGCCGACCGCGCCGAAATCGTGCGCCATCTCGCGGGTGAGCGCGGCGAGCGCCGCTTTCGAGGTCGAATACGCCGCGCCGGCAAACGGATGCACGCGCGAGCCCGCGATCGAGGTGACGTTGACCACCGAGCCCTTGGCGGCCTTGAGCTCGTCGAGGAGGCCGCGCGCCAGCGTGATCGGCGCGAAAAAATTCACCTGAAAGACGTGGTGCCAATCGTCGTGCGAGGTCGCGATCGAGTCGAGCCGCTTGCCGCCGTCGGCTTTCGGCGAGATCGCCGCATTGTTGACCAGCGCATGCAGCTCGCCGTTCAGCCGTTGCTTGATCTCGGCAATCGCCAAGTCGGTGTTCTTGACGTCGGCGAGGTCGACCTGAATGTGATCCTCGGGGCCGGCTTCCCACGGGCAGTTTTCCGGGAAGGCGTGGCGCGAACAGGTGATCACGCGCCAGCCGGCGGCGGAGAAGCGCTTGACGGTGGCGTGGCCGATGCCGCGGCTCGCTCCGGTAAGAAGAAGCGTGCGGCCCGAACGGTTGCTCAGTGGCATTTCAATTTTTCCATTCCGACGCGGCGCTCATGGATAAAGCCGCGTCTTGCTCCAGCGCGCGCCCGGATGCTCGCGCCGGAATCTGATGCGGTCGTGCAGGCGAAACGGCCGCTCCTGCCAGAACTCGATCTCCTGCGGCACCACGCGATAGCCGGACCAATGCGGCGGCCGCGGCACGGCGCCGATGCCGAATTTCGCGGTGTGGATTGCTACGGCTTTCTCGAAGGCGAGGCGGCTTTCGAGCGCGGTGGATTGTTTGCTTGCCCAGGCGCCGATCTGCGACAGGCGCGAACGTGAAGCGAAGTACGCATCGGCTTCCGCGTCGGACACCGGCTCGACCTCGCCGCGCGCGCGCACCTGTCGCTGCAGCGTTTTCCAATACATTGTCAGCGCAGCCCGCGGCGCTTTCGCAAGCTCGCGGCCCTTGACGCTGCCGAGGTTGGTGTAGAAGACGAAGCCGCGCTCGTCGAAGCCCTTCAACAGCACCATGCGCGCATTGGGAAAGCCGTCGGCATCGACGGTGGCGAGCGTCATCGCGTCGGGATTGTTCGGCTCGGCCTTCTTGGCGTCGGCGAACCACGCGGCGAACAGCCGGAACGGCTCGTCGGCTTCGGTGAAGTCACCGCCTGTTAACCAAGCCGGGTGTTCTATGGGCGCTGCGTCAGTCATTTGGTCGGAGTACCCAAAGTGCTCGCGTGCGGCGTTCGGGAAGTCGCCCGTCGGCCTCTCTCCCGTCGGCCTCTATATAGTGGAACCGGGGCGTCGCGCCTACGCTGGCGTCCGCATCGCTTCGCAGCCCTGGCAGCCTTGCTGTCGGCGCTGTCCAACGGCGGCTGCGCCTACCAGCTCGACACCGCATTCTCCAAAGCCGACGCCGATGTGGAACAGACAGGCTCGATCGGCCGGGCTGATCGGCAAGTCACCGCCGCGAACGTGGTCGCGCCGTCCGAAACCGATCTGGCCTATGCGCGCGCGGTCGCGGCCGATGTCGTCGGGCACGGCGCCAAGGACGCGAGCATCCCCTGGGAAAATCCCAATACCGGAGCCGGCGGCAACATCACGCCGCTTGCCGCTTCTTACAGCGACGGCTCTCTTACCTGCCGCGATTTTCTGGCGAGCTATGTGCACGGGCAAGCGCAGGCCTGGCTGCAGGGCGAAGCCTGCCGCACCGTACACGGCAAATGGGAAGTCAGGAGCCTCCGGCCCTTCAAACAGGGCTAGAGCAAGATAGGATTCAATAGACGCAAATCTCCGCTCATTCCCGCGCAAGCGGGAATCCAGGCGCAGCTGCAAAAAGCTGGGTCCCCGCCTTCGCGGGGACGAGCGGAAAGGGAGTAGCCGGGCAAACGGGCTTCATTCTCCGCGCTCCCGCCCGTGCAGCGGATTGCAGGGCGGTTCCACAAGTCCCACATTAACGAATCGAATAGCACTGGGCTGCGGGGCTGGCCCCGAAAACCGAACGGAGTCCACGGGGGAATGCGTGATCCCTATGAGGTGCTGGGTGTAGATCGCAAGGCGAGCGCTGGCGACATCAAGAGCGCCTTCCGCAAACTTGCGAAAAAACTGCATCCGGACGCCAACAAGAACGATCCGAAAGCTGCGGGACGCTTTGCCGAGATCAATGCCGCCTATGAGATTCTAGGCGAAGATGACAAGCGCAAAGCCTTCGACCGCGGCGAGATCGACGCCGAAGGCAAGCCGCGCTTCCGTGGCTTCGAGGGCTTCGGCGGCGGTGCCGGTGCGCGCCCCGGCGGCGGGTTCGGCACCGGCGGCGCCCATGGGCCCGAGGGCGAATTCGAGACTTTCACCTTCGGTCCCGAGGGCTTTACGCGCGGGACGCGGCGCGGGCGCGCCGGAGCCGGCGGCGGCGGTTTCGGCGGCTTTGAGGATATTCTGCGCGACGCGTTCGCCGGCGCCGGCGCGCGCCGGGGCGGGAGCGGTGCGGGTTTTGAAGCCGAGGATTTCGGCACCGGCGCCAATGTCACCGCCGCTTTGACCGTGTCGCTGCCCGATGCGGCGCATGGCGCTACCCAGCGTGTGCGGCTTCCCAACGGCAAGGATGTCGAGGTCAAGATTCCGGCCGGGATCGCCGACGGTCAGCAAATCCGCCTGCGCGGCCAGGGCGCCGCCGGCCCGAACGGGCCCGGCGATCTTCTGATCTCGGTGTCGCTTGGCCCGCATCCGATCTTCACGCTCGATGGTGCCGATCTCCGGCTCGATCTGCCGGTGACGCTCTACGAGGCGGCGCTCGGCGCCAAGGTCCGGGTCCCAACCCTCGAGCGCCCGGTCGAGCTTACCATCCCGCCCGGCACCAGCAGTGGCCGCACCTTCCGCCTGAAAGGCAAGGGCTATCCGGCCAAGGACGGCCGCGGCGACCTTCTCGCCACGGTTCGCATCATGCTGCCGCCGCAAAGCGATGAGGAATTCGAGGCGCTCATGAAGAAGTGGCGCACCGAAAAGCCTTACGATCCGCGCAAGGATATGTGAGCAGCGCATGTCCCGGAAAAGTGGAAACCGGTTTTCCGACAAGGACATGCGCCAAATAAAAAAATCCAATGCGCCTCGCCGTTCTATCTAATCCGGATCTGCGCTGACGAAGGCCCGCGCCGGGGTTGCGCGGAAGCCTTTACCATCGTACCCCTCTCTCGTTGAGGGGCGATACGTGTTGGCTTTTGGCGCGATCCCGCGGTTCGGGCGACGGGAATTGTTTGCCGTTGCCGTGCTCGCGATCCTGATTCTGGCATTTCTTCCCATCGTCGTGCGCAAGGCCGTCTGGCTTGGGCAGGGCGACGTGGAGGTCTTTTTCCGCGCCGGCTGGGCGATCTGGACCGGGTATCCGCTCTACCAGGTCTTCGACCATCACGGTTGGACCTCATGGGGCTCTTCGCCAACCCGCTGCCGGGTCACCCGCAGCCCTGGTGGGCGCTGCCCTATCCGGCCGCGGTCGCGGGCTGGTACCTGATCAATGTGGTGTGCCTGTTCGCCGCACTGCACATTTGGGCCAAGGCGGTCGAGCGGGCGCGGCCGATCGAGGCGAAATCCTGCTATCTGCAACGTTCCTTGGCGCCGGTGATCGGGCCGTTGCTCGCACTACTCCCTTTCATCGGCGATGGGTTGGCGCGCGGACAGCCGACGCCGGTCCTGTTGCTGCTCATTGTTAAAAGCGCATCGCCGCCGCGTCCTTTGCCCTCTCGCTCGCCGTCACCATCAAGATTTTCCCGGTCGTGCTTGCCGTCATCCCGTTCATGCGGCGCGATTGGAGATTCATGCTCTGGACCGCCGGCTGGTGCGCCTTCCTGTTGGTCGTCTTGCCGGTGGTTTGCGTCGGGCCGGCGGAAACGCTCGACCTCTATCACGCGATGTTCACCGAACATCTTCTCGGCATCGTCAGCGGGGCTATGTCGCGCGAGATTGCGAGCCAGGTTTCGCCCGGAGCGTTCTCGAATATCGGAATCGGCGCATTGGTGGCGCGCATCGCCGCCGGCGATGCCTTTTATTCGACACCGCTGCCGCAATGGGCGTCCGATATTCAGTTTGTATTCAACGCCGTGGTCGTGGCGGCGATTGTGTATCTCGGCCGCGGCGGCTTCTGGAATGTCCGCGGCCCGCAACCCGCCGCCGGATATCCGGTCCTCGTTGCCGGCGCGGTCCTCTCAGCGGCGCTGCCGCTGATGATCCCCTCTGCCGGCCCGCAATATGTCACCGTCGCCGTACCGCTCGTGACCGTTCTGCTCGTCGAGACATGGCGGCGCAAGGACGCGGAGGTCGTCACCGAGGTGATGATCGTTTGGTCGATTGCCGCCTGGCTGTCGATGATCGTGCAGGAAGTTCCCTGGGCGTGGCTCAAACTCATCGGGCCGATGACATGGGTCCTGCTGGCGCTGGCTCCGCCAAGCTTCTCGCTCCTACGGAGCGTTTCCGCGGGCCCGCGAGCGGTGCAAAGCGCGGAAGGCTGGGAGTTCCGCTAGAGCCACGCTCTAGCCTTGGCCTCCGAGCGCTAGCCTTGGCCTCCGAGGTTCCATGACGGCTCTGCTTGAGGCTCCCACGGCCCTATGCCATAGGAAGCCCGGCACCGGAGAAGGTTGAGTGGGGTCGGAGAAAATGCCGGAAATCTCGGGCCTCATGCGCGGCAAGCGCGGCCTGATCATCGGGGTTGCCAACCATCGATCGCTGGCTTGGGGTATTGCCAAAGCCTGTCATGCCCACGGCGCCGAGCTCGCCTTCACCTACCAGGGCGACTCGCTGAAAAAGCGCGTCGAGCCGCTGGCCCAGGAGGTGGGCGGCATCGTGGTTGGGCATTGCGACGTCACCGATCCCGCCACGATCGACGCGGCGTTCGCAAAACTGCAATCGGCCTGGGGTGGCATCGACTTCCTTGTCCACGCCATCGCCTTTTCGGACAAGGACCAGCTCGACGGCCGCTATGTCGACACCACTGCCGACAACTTCACCAACACGATGCTGATCAGCTGCTACTCGCTGACCGCGATCGCGCAGCGCGCCGAAAAGCTGATGCCCAATGGCGGCTCGATCCTCACGCTCACCTATTACGGGGCGGAGAAGTGGATGCCGCATTACAATGTCATGGGCGTCGCCAAGGCAGCGCTCGAGGCTTCGGTCTGGTATCTCGCGGCCGATCTCGGCGTCAAAAACATCCGCGTCAACGCCATCTCGTCCGGCCCGATCAAGACGCTGGCGGCGGCCGGCATTCGCGATCTGCGCTACATCTTCCGCTGGAATGAATACAACGCTCCGCTGCGGCGAAACGTGACCATCGAGGATGTCGGCGAAGCAGCCGCCTATCTCCTGTCCGACATGTCGCGCAGCGTCACCGGCGAGATCCATCACGTCGATGCCGGCTACCACATTGTCGGCATGAAGCATCCCGACGCGCCCGACATCGCCGTAGGCAAAGACTAGTTGCCTTCTGGTCCGACCGACCACCTGTCCGTCGACGCGAAGCGTCGAGCCCGGAATCCATAACCCCCGTCAGCGAATATGGATTCCGGGCTCCCCGCTGACGCTCGGCCCCGGAATGACGAGCGAATTTTGCTCAAGCGGATTTTCGCTTAGCCCAAAAAGGCAGCGGCCGGATCTTACTCCGGCCGCTGTCACGAAACACCGCTCAAGGCGCCTCGCGAATTCAAGACGTTAACGGCACGACCTCGGATACGAGGTCAGCGCGCGTTACGACGTCTTCTTCATCTTCTTCTTTTTCTTCGGCTTCGTAGCAGGAGCAGCCATGACATGATTCCTTGTGTGAGATGATCCGTCGGCAGGGTTGAGTTCAAGCTCGCGGGTCTTGCCCGATCCCTTGGCCTTAGCCCCCCTTGCCGCTTTTTAGAGTGCCACAGGGCGGCTTTTTCTGCAATAGCAAAATCGAAAATAACGCTTATTTTTCCGTAGCTTAACGGATATTCAGATTTCCATTAATCTGCATTCACCGTGATGAATGACGCATGAACGGAGCAACCTTTGCGGCGGCTTCCGCATTTGACCGCAGGGGGAGCGCGGGCTACCAAACGCCCGCGCGTCGCGTGAGCTAAGCCGTTGCGAAGAAGAACCTAGGGCCGCCGACAGGCGCCGCAGCACTAAAGGCGACGGTCGATCAACATATTTAAGCAAGGCACTTCATCAAGCAGGGCACTTCATCAAGACTCTCAACACTGGAGCATGATCCCGAAAAGTGGAAACCGGTTTTCGGTCAAGATCATGCTCAAACGAACACTGGAGCATGATCCCGAAAAGTGGAAACCGGTTTTCGGTCAAGATCATGCTCGAATGAACACTCCAGACCGTGATCCGATTGGATCATGGTCTAAACTCGTAACACGATTTGAGCGCGCCGTTCGACCATGTCTTTCAATACGTTCGGACATTCTTTTCGGGTGACGACCTTCGGCGAAAGCCACGGGCCGGCGATCGGCTGCGTGGTCGACGGTTGTCCGCCGCGCATCGCACTCTCCGAACGCGACATACAGCCGTTCCTCGATCGCCGCCGTCCCGGTCAATCGCGCTTCACGACCCAGCGTCAGGAGCCGGACACAGTCAAAATCCGCTCGGGCGTGTTCGTAGACGAAGCGTCGGGCCAACAGGTGACGACCGGCACGCCGATTGCGCTCGTCATCGATAACGTCGATCAGCGCAGCAAGGACTATTCCGACATCAAGGACAAGTATCGGCCCGGACATGCCGACTATACCTACGACATAAAATACGGCGTGCGCGATTATCGCGGCGGCGGACGCCAATCTGCGCGCGAGACCGCCATGCGGGTCGCCGCCGGCGCTATTGCGCGCAAAATCGTGCCGGGGATGCGGGTGCGCGGCGCGCTCATTCAGATGGGTCCTCACCGCATCGACCGCGCGCATTGGGATTGGGACGAGGTCGAGCGCAACCCGTTCTTCTGTCCCGACGCCAAGAAGGCAGCGTTCTTCGCCGACTATCTCGACGATGTGCGCAAGCGCGGCTCCTCGATCGGCGCGGTCCTGGAAATCGTCGCCGAGGGGGTGCTGCCGGGTCTCGGCGCCCCGCTTTATGGCAAGCTCGACGCCGATCTCGCGGCTGCGCTGATGAGCATCAATGCGGTCAAAGGCGTCGAGATCGGCGCGGGCTTCGGCGCAGCCGAGCTGTCGGGCGAGGAAAACGGCGACGAGATGCGCGCCGGCAATGACAGCAAGCCGCTTTTCCTCTCCAACAATGCGGGCGGCATTCTCGGCGGCATTTCCACCGGCCAGCCGGTGGTGGCGCGCTTTGCCGTCAAGGCGACCTCCTCGATCCCCATATCGCGGGCGACGATCGACCGTTACGGTCGCGACACCGAGATCAGAACCACCGGACGCCACGACCCTTGTGTCGGCATTCGCGCGGTCCCGGTCGGCGAGGCCATGGTGGCGTGCGTAATCGCCGATCATTATCTGCGCCATCGCGGTCAGGTCGGCGAGCCGCCGGCGTGGCCGTTTCCGCCGCCGTGACGGTGACTGGGCACAAGTAGGAAGATGTCCTGAAAATGAAGAAACGTTATTGTCCGCTCGTCCCCGCGAAGGCGGGGACCCAGTTAGGCCCCTGCAACCTTGGCGCGATCCGCCTGGATTCCCGCTTGCGCGGGAATGAGCGGTGAAGGGCTTGAACTGAAATGGACGCCGCCCAACAACGCATCCACGCCGTCGTCGCCGCTTTCGCGCGCGGCGAGATCGTCATCGTCGCCGATGACGACGATCGGGAGAATGAGGGCGATCTGTTCGTCGCCGCTTCGCTCTGCACGCCGGAGAAGATGGCGTTCATCATCCGCAACACGTCGGGCATCGTCTGCGCGCCGTTGGCGCAGGACGAGGCGCGGCGGCTCCATCTCGATCCGATGGTGGCGCGCAACGATGCGCCGCTCGGTACTGCGTTCACGGTCTCGGTCGACGCCCGCCACGGCCTGACCACCGGCATCTCGGCGGAGGAGCGCACCAACACCGTGCGGGCGCTCGCCAACGGCAATATGGGCGCGGGCGACTTCGTGCGGCCGGGTCACGTGTTTCCGCTCGTCGCCAAGGAAGGCGGCGTGCTGATGCGTTCGGGCCATACCGAGGCCTGTGTCGATCTTTGCCGGCTCGCCGGCCTGCCGGCGGTCGGCGTGCTCGCCGAGCTGATGAATGACGACGGCACCGTGATGCGCGGCCCGCAGATCGCCGCCTTTGCCGAGCGCCACAAGCTGGCGCGGGTCACCATCGCCGATCTCATCGCCTACCGGCAGGCGCGCGAGCGGCTGGTCGAGCGCGTCGGCGAATTTCCGGTCGAATCCGAAATCGGCATACTCTCAGGCTACGCTTATCTGACGCACTTCGACCCCTTCTATCATGTGGCCTTCGTCTACGGCGATATCGGCGACGGCCGCGCCGTGCCGACGCGGCTGCATCGCGCCAATCTGATCCTCGATGTGTTCGGCGGCGCCAAAGCCGTGCGCAAGACATTGGAGCGTTTCAAGGCCGAGGGCCGGGGCGTGCTGGTGATGTTGCGCGATGGTGCTGCCGGCGTGCCGGTGGTCGCCATTCCGAAATCGGACGAGACTGCGTCCGGGGAGGCGCGCAGCCGGCAGTGGCGCGAGGTCGGCCTCGGCGCGCAAATTCTGAAGGATTTGGGTGTGAGCTCGATCCGGCTGTTGAGCTTTTCGCGGCAGATGACCTATGTCGGCCTGTCCGGCTTTGGGATCGAGATCGTCAGTACGGAGCGGGTTGAGATTTAAACACGCGCCGCACGGAAGCGGCAGAATCGGGAGCTAGCATGAGCAGGATCATGAACCGGATTGGCGTCGCGCGGATCGGTCTCGTGGCGGCGCTTCTTGGCATCGCGCTCACGGTATCGGGCTGCGGCTACAACACTATTCCCACCCTCGAAGAACAGGCCAAGGCGCGCTGGGGTGATGTGCAGAATCAATATCAGCGCCGGGCCGATCTCATTCCCAATCTGGTCGAGACCGTGAAGGGCTTCGCGTCGCAGGAGAAGAGCGTGCTCACCGCGGTGGTCGAGGCGCGCGCCAAGGCCACCCAGGTCAAGGTCGACGCCTCCCAGCTCACCGATCCGGAGAAGCTGAAAGCGTTTCAGGACGCGCAAAACCAATTGTCCGGCGCGCTCGGCCGGCTGCTCGCCGTGTCCGAAAATTACCCGGACCTGAAGTCGAATGCGAACTTCCTGGCGCTGCAGTCGCAGCTCGAGGGCACCGAGAACCGCATCGCGGTCGCGCGCCGCGACTATATCGAGGCGGTGCGGGTCTATAACACGGCGCTGCGCACCTTCCCGACCTTGATCTGGGCGAAGACGCTGTTCGCCGGCAACAAGCCGATGGCGGAATTCACGGCTTCCGAGGGTTCTGACAAGCCGCCGCAAGTGAAGTTCTAAGACACCGAGGCATTCTTTGCGAAGCCTTTACACGTTTCCCAGGCGCAGCGCGGCGCGACGCGAAGCGGCGTGCTGCGCTGCAGACCCGGGATCGTTTCAGGTTCTAAGTTTCGAACGATCCCGGATCAGCAGTGCATCGCTTCGCGCTGCACTGCGTCCAGGAAGCGCTCTTGTTTGTGTCGCTGTCCTGCTTTGCCTCTTCGCCTCTTTCGCTTTCGCCTTCGATTTCCCGGAGCTCACCGGCCGCGTGGTCGATCAGGCCGGCGTGATGTCGCCCGACAGCAAGAGCAACATCGAGACGAAATCGAAAACGCTGGAAGACAAATCCGGCATCCAGCTGGTCGTCGCCACGGTGAAGTCGCTGCAAGGCAGCGACATCGAGACTTACGCCAACCAGCTTGCTCGCTTCTGGAAGCTCGGCGAGGCGAAGAAGAATAACGGGGTGCTTCTTCTGGTCGCGCCCAACGAGCGCAAGGTGCGGATTGAGGTCGGCTACGGCCTCGAAGGCACGCTCACCGACGCGCTGTCGTCGGTCATCATCTCCAGCGCCATCGTCCCGCGCTTCAAGAACAAGGATTTTTCCGGCGGCATCGAGCGCGGCGTCGACGGCATCATCGACGTGCTTTCGGGCGACAGCGCCGAGTGGCAACCGAAGATCAATGTTCGCACCGAGAGCAAGGCGGAAGATATCGACAAGCTCTTTCCGATCCTGTTCACCCTCTTCCTGATTTTCTTCGTCTGGTATTTGATCCGCCACGTCGGCGACGGCCGGCCTCCCGGGCCGGGCAGCCGGCGCGGCCCCATCATCTTCCCCGGCGGTTGGGGATCGTCGGATTGGGGCGGCGGGGGCTCTTCCGGCGGCTTCGGCGGCGGGTTTTCCGGCGGCGGCGGCTCCTTCGGGGGCGGCGGAGCTTCGGGGAGCTGGTGATGCGCCTCCTGCGAGCGAGCCTGGCCGGTCTCTTGGTGCTGTCGCTCGCTTCGCTGGCCGCGCTTGCACTCGATTTTCCGGCTTTGACCGGCCGAGTCGTCGATCAGGCCGACGTCCTCTCGCCGGCGGTACGCACCGACGTTGCGGCGCAATCGAAAGAGCTTGAAGAAAAATCCCGCATTCAGCTTGTGGTCGCGACCGTGCCTTCCTTGCAGGGCAGCGACATCGAGACTTTCGCCAATCAGCTCTTCCGCGCCTGGGAGCTTGGCCAAGCCCAAAAGAACAACGGCGTCCTGTTGTTGGTCGCACCCAACGAGCGCAAGGTGCGCATCGAAGTCGGTTATGGGCTCGAGGGCACGCTCACGGACGCGCTGGCTTCGACCATCATCTCCGGCGCCATCGTTCCGCACTTCAAGCGCGGCGATTTTTCCGGCGGCGTCGAGGGCGGTGTCCACGGCATCGTCGCCGTTCTCCGCACCGACCCGTCGCAATGGCAGGCGCAGGCGCTGGTCGCCGCGCCCAAGCCGCGCTGGTTCGGCGAATATGTGATCATGTTCGTCGTGTTTTCCGTCTTCCTCGGCGCGTTTGCTCTCTTCATCAAAGACTTGATCGGAAGGTTCTTGCATCCGGCGCCTCACGGCCATTACGTCAAACGCGGCGAGCGCTCGATTTATATCTCGCCGCGCCATTCGTCCGGTGGCTCGTCAAGCTGGGGCGGCAGCGGTTCTTTTGATAGCGGCAGCAGCTCCAGCTCCGGTTCAGGCGATTTCTCCGGTGGCGGCGGATCGTCAGGCGGCGGCGGAGCCTCGGGGAGCTGGTGATGGAATTCACGAAGGAACAGCACGAAGCCGTTACGGCCGCCATCCGCGCGGCCGAGCAGCGCACCTGCGGGCAGATCGTTTGCGTACTGGCGCGCGCTTCCTCCGACTACGCACATATCCCGATTCTGTGGGCGAGTGCGCTGGCGCTGATCACGCCTTGGCCGCTGATCGTGTTCACGCCGTGGAGCGTGCAGCGGATCTTTTTGATTCAGCTTGCCGTCTTCATCGTCGCGGGTCTGATATTCTCGCTCACCCCGCTGCGGCTGGCGCTCGTTCCGCGCGCCCTGCAGCGGGCGCGCGCGCATCGCGCCGCGCTCGAGCAATTCTTTGTACGGCGCGTCGGCAACACCAAAAATCGCGCCGGTGTCCTGATCTATGTGTCGCTCGCCGAGCACTATGCGCGCATCATTCCCGACCAAGGCATTGCCGAGAAGGTGCCCAAGTCGGAATGGCAGGCGGCGATCGACGTCATGATCGGCCACATGCGCTCCGGCGAGATCGCGGCCGGCTTCACCGCCGCCATCGAACGCTGTGCTGCCGTGCTTTCAGCGCATGCCCCGCCCGACGGCTCGCCCAACGAATTGCCGGATCGACTCTATATGATGTGATCGTAATGCAACGGCCAGGTCGTGAAACACCACGATCACTGAGAAATGATTCCTTACCGGCTTTGGTTTGGGAGCATAGAAGCCCGGTCCGCATTGCCACTAGTGCATAGGAGGCTTCGATGCGCGCTGAAAGATCCGATCGAGACGCCGTCAATCGTCAACGCCGCGCGGTCATCATCGCCGGCGGCGCGCTCGTCCTCGGCGTGGCGTTCCGCCCGCTTCGCGCGGCGGCGCAAGCAAAGCAGCGCATCGGCGTTATCGGCTCCGGCCATATCGGCGGCACGATCGGCGGGCTCTGGGTCAAGGCCGGCCATCCGGTGCAGTTTTCCTCGCGCCATCCCGACGAGCTGAAAGATCTGGTCGCGGGCCTCGGCGAGCTTGCGCAAGCCGGCACCGTCGAGCAGGCGATCGCGTTTAGCGACGTGCTGTTCATCGCGGTGCCTTACGCCGCGCTGCCGCAGATCGGCCGCGACTACGGCGCGGCGCTCAAAGGCAAGATCATGCTCGATGCCTGCAATGCGGTTGCGCCTCGCGACGGCAGCGCGATCGCGGACGAAGTCGAGCAGGAAGGTGTCGGCGTCGTCTCGCAGAAATACCTGTCGGGTGCGCGGCTGGTGCGCGCCTTCAACACCCTCAACTACAAGATCTTCGCCAGCGAGGCGAACCGGCCCGATCCGAAACTTGCGGTGCCGATCGCCGGCGACGATCCCGAAGCGGTCAAGACCGCGGCCGCACTGGTACGCGACGCAGGCTTCGATCCGGTTCTGGTCGGCAAGCTTGCGGACGCTGCCCGTTTTCAGCGCGGCGCGCCGGGCTACGGCCAGGCAGTGACCGCCGCCGAATTGAAACAGAAGCTCTCGCTCACGCCGTAGGGCGCGCGCGAGCGGGGCGAAAAATCAAGTCATCGCGGGGCGGCGGTGAGAAAACGCAATGGCAAACATCACGGCCGCTGTTGAACGCGGGCTCTCCTGGGCGGTGCCGGCGACGCGGCAGGAGCGCGCGGCGGCGCTCTGGTCATTCGGCTACTTCTTCGCGCTGCTTGCCGGCTATTATGTGCTGCGGCCGTTGCGCGATCAGATGGGCATCGCCGGCGGTGTGCGAAATCTGCCCTGGCTGTTCACGGCGACGTTCGTCGCCCTTATCGTCGCGCAGCCGCTCTACGGCGCGTTGGTCGCGAAGCTGCCGCGCGCCCGCTTCATTCCGCTGGTCTATCATTTCTTCGTCGCCAATCTCGCGCTGTTCTGGCTGTTGCTGATGCTCGACGTCGCGCCGGTGATCGTCGCGCGCGTGTTCTTTGTCTGGGTCAGCGTCTTTTCGCTATTCGCGGTCGCCGTATTCTGGTCGTTCATGGCAGACCTGTTCACCGCCGAGCAGGGCAAGCGCCTGTTCGGCTTCATCGGCGCCGGCGGCACGGCCGGCGGCCTGCTGGGGCCGCTGATTACGATCCAGCTCTCAAAGCCGCTTGGCTCGGTCAATCTGCTCATCGCCGCGGCTTTGCTTCTGGAAATCGCGGTGTTCTGCGTCTATCGAACTCGAGCGCGCCGCCACCGCGCATGCCGGTGCGGACGGCGAGTTGCAGGCCGCGCCGCAACGCATCGGCGGCAGCGCCTTTGCGGCTTTTCGCGAATTCGTCCGTTCGCCCTATCTGCTCGGCGTCGGGCTATGGGTGAGCCTGTTGTCGTTCTGCGCCACCATTGTTTACTTTGAACAGGCCAACATCATTGCCGCCGCCATCCATGAGCGCGACGCGCAGACCCGCATCTTCGCCAGCATTGATCTGGCGGTGAATTTGCTCAGTCTAGCCACGCAGGTCTTCATCACCGGGCGGGTGCTCAAGCGCTTCGGCACCGGCGTTGCCGCCGGCGCTTTGCCGGCGGTTTACGTCGTAGGTTTCGCCGCTTTGTTTCTGGCGCCGACGCTCGCCGTCGTCGTCACGCTGCAGATCGTGCAGCGCTGGATGAACTTCGCCATCGCCAACCCGGCGCGCCAGGTGTTTTTCACCGTGATCGGCCGCGAGGAAAAATACAAAGCCAAGAACCTCATCGATGTCGTGGTCTATCGCGGATCGGATGCTTTGTATGGCTGGGTGTTCGACGGCCTGCAGGCGCTTGGCCTCAAGCTTGGCGCCATTGCCCTCGTCTCGGTGCCCGCCGCGGCCGGCTGGCTCGTCCTGTCGATGGTGCTGGGCCGGGTGCAGGAGCACCGCGCGGCGCTGATCGACAACGAGGCCAGGGCGAAAGACGCGACGCCAGATGACGAAAAACTTGATGTGGCAAATCTTGATGACGCAAATCTTGGCGATGCGGACCTCAGCGTCGCAAGCGAAGGGGGCGCGATGAAAGGAGAACGCGCATGACCATCGGCCTGACGCGACGCGAATTTGCCATCGCGGGGAGCGCGGCAATGCTCGCCTTTCCGGCCGCCGCGCAGAACGCCGCGCCGCTGATGCGCCCGATTCCGAGAAGCGGTGAACTCCTGCCGGCCGTCGGGCTCGGCACTGCCTACGTCTTCGACAGCAACGACAACGCCACCCGGCAAAAGGCTTCGGCCGTCCTGCAAGCGCTGATCGCCGGCGGCGGCCGCCTGGTCGATACCTCGTCGGTCTATGGCGATGCGGAAGCGGTGCTCGGCGAAGTCATCGTACTTGCGGGCTTGCGCGACAAGCTCTTCATCGCCACCAAGCTCGAGGAGCCGGACGCTGCCGAGCTCAAGCGCTCGCAGGTGCGCTTGCAGATGCAAACGTTCGATCTCTTGCAATTTCACAATGTGCGCGATCCCCGTCAGTCGCTGGCGCAGTTCAAGGACTGGAAAGCGCAAGGCGTGTGCCGCTATATCGGCATCACTTCCACGCGGCACGGCGACTTCGGCGCGATCGAGGCCGTGCTTCTCCGCGAGAAGCCCGATTTCGTGCAGATCGGCTATTCGCTCGACGACCGCGAAGCCGAAAAGCGCGTGCTGCCGGCGGCAGAGGAGGTCAAAGCTGCGGTGCTCACCGCTCTGCCGTTCGGCCGCGCGCGGCTCTTTCGCGCGGTGCGCGGCAAGGAGATCCCCGACTGGGCACGCTCCTTCGCCGACACCTGGGCGCAGTTTTTCCTGAAATATCTGTTGAGCGATCCGCGCGTCACCGCCGTCATCCCCGGCACCGCCGATCCGGCCCATATGACCGATAATCTCGGCGCCATGCGCGGTCCGCTGCCCGATCCCGATCAGCGCAAGCTAATGGATGCATTCGCCGCTACGTTGTAGCGGCCGAAGTTGAGGCTTGCGCATCACCCTATAGCCAGCGGCGTAAATCTGAGTAGTCTGCGGCCCGCGGCGACCTCGAGCATGATCCCCGAAAAGTGAAGCCGGTTTTTGGACTAGACTCATGCTCAGACGAATAATTTGGACTGGGATCTTATTCGGTCGGATTGGATCATGGTCTAAGGAGCGTAGATGCCCTGGCTGACGTGCAAATCGGGGAAAATCCATTACGAATTGACCGGCCCCGAGCACGGGCCGGCCTGCGTCCTGGTTAACGGCCTCACCCAATATATCAAGCTGTGGATGCCGTTTCGCGACGGGTTGGTGGCGCGCGGCTTCCAGGTCGCAAGCTACGACATGCTCGGCCAGGGCCTGTCCGACAAGCCGCGCCTGTTCATCGAGCAGGACGACCAGGTCGATGTCCTGCGCGAGCTCATCGCCTCGCTCGGGCCGCGGCCGGTTTTCGTCGGCGGCATCAGCTTCGGCGGCGTGATCGCGCTGCGCTATGCCATCGAGCATCCCGACACCATCGCGGGCTTGGTGCCGATGTCGAGCTTTGCCGAAATCCCGCCGCAACTGATGCGGCTCGGCATGGCCATGCGCACCGCCTTGATCCTCGGCGGCACGACCTATCTGCAGGACCTGCTGTTTCCGATGAATTTCTCCAACGCCTGGCTCGAAGCCAAAGCCGACATCATCGGGCTTGCCACCCATCGCGGCTGGCTTATCAACGACGTTTACGCCCTGCAAAACCTCATGGAGTTCTTTCTCAATTTCGAGCCGCTGACGGCCAAACTAGGCGCGATTCGCGTGCCGACCATGATCATGACCGGCGAGTTCGATTTTCTGGTGCCGCGGCCGCTGCAGGATTCGCTGCGCACGCACATTCCCGACAGCGCTTTGGTCATCATCCCGCGTGCCTATCATGCTTTCACGCTCGAGCGCGCCGACCTTGCCGCCTATGTGATGGCGCGCTTCGCCGAGGACGTAATGGCCGGACGCTTCAAGGGCAAGAAGTCGATCTGGGTCGCGCCGGAGGAAGTCGGCGGCGAGCTCATGCCTTTTCCCGCGGGCTTCGATCACTTGCGCTCGATTCCGGTCCGACTGCCGGCCGCGGAAGGCGCGGAGACCACGCCGCAGCCCGAGGCGGCGGCATCATGAATGCGCTGCTCGGTCCGGCCGACGAAGACGGCCGCATTCCCGCGCGCCAGCAAACGCGCGTCGCGGCTTTTCTGTTGTCGGCGCACGGCGCCCAGGCGCGCCAGCTCGCCACCACCATGCCGATGCAGTTGCGCCAGCCATGGCATATCGAGTTGCACGCGCAATATTGCCGCGAGATGGAAATTCTTTCGTTGCTCACCCATTCGACCGCGTGGGTTTACGATCCGCAGTTGCCGTTCCTGACCTGGCACTGGGAGAGCGTCTGGCTGCCGCGGCCGATGAAGGGCGCCGCCGATCATTTCCACGGCCTGTTGGTCGATATGGCGGCGCTGGGTCATGCCATCCATGCCGGCATCCGCCCGGCCGCCCTGCTGCCGGAAAATGTCGCGCCGATGGATCCTTTCGTGCTCGCGATGCGGCGCATCGAGTTCGAAAGCGGGCGATTGCTGCAAGCGCAAATTCTGTTCCTCAAGGGACCGCAGCTTGCCGCCGTACGCGGGGACGTCGCCGCCGCCGTCGAGCGCCGCCATGAGCAGGTGCGCGAGCTTTGGCAGTCGATGTTGAAGGGCTTGAACGTCGCCCCCGAGTAGGGGACACTTGCGCAAAGACCTAAAGAGACCGGACAGCCGTTTTTTTATTGCTGGTAGCGCGGCCGCCACTTCGCGTACCAATTTGAGGCATCATGATTACCGTTCCCGAATTGGCCGCCGAAGCTTTGGGCTCGTTCCTGTCCCACCATCTGGAGCGTCGCTTCGGCTCGACCGAAGCCGGTCTGACCGAGCTTATTTCATGGGTCTCCCGGCTCGCGCTCGAATGTATCGGCAACAGCGACGCACTCTATCACACCGTCGAGCACACCATGCTGGTGACGCTCGTCGGCTACGACATCATGAAGGGCCGCTCGCTGTTGATGCCGACATCGGCCGACGATTACGCGCATGTGATCGTCGCCTGCCTGATGCACGACATCGGCTATGTGCGCGGCGTCCTCATGGGCGACGGTGCCGACGGCTATGTCATCGACGGGCGCGGCGGCAAGGCGAAACTGCCGCGCGGCGCTTCCGACGCGGCGCTGACGCCGCATCATGTCGACCGCTCGAAGCTGTTCGCGCTCGACCGGCTGGCGCACATGGATTACATCGACGCCCCGCGCGTCGCGCGCGCCATCGAATTCACGCGCTTTCCTTCGGCCATCGATCCGGCCGCGCAAGACGCCGAAGAAGAAGGCTCCCTGGTGCGTGCCGCCGATCTCATCGGCCAGCTCGGCGACCCGCACTATCTGCGCAAGGCCAACGCGCTCTATTACGAATTCGAAGAAGTCGGCATGAACAAGCAGCTCGGCTACAACTCGCCAGCCGATCTCACCGACCTTTATCCGCAATTTTACTATAACAGCGTCGCGCCGCACATTCAGACCGCGATCCGCTATCTTAATGTCACGTCCAGCGGCCGGCAGTGGATCGCAAGCCTCTACAGCAACGTGTTCCGCGCCGAGAGCGAGCTGAGCTTGTCAGGTCCGGAACGTTGAAGCGGCCGCCGCGGCGCGTGCCATGGCACGGCCTAAAAACAAGCAAGAACAAGGGAGAGCCCGATGAACCAGATCGCCGACATCAAGCCCGACGCGTCGTCGCGCCGGTCGCCGTATTTCTCCGAAGAGCATGAGATGCTGCGCGCGCAGGTGCGCCGCTTCGTCGAGACCGAGATCAAGCCGCACGCGCTCGCCTGGGAGGAGCAAGGCTATGTGCCGCGCGATGTGTTGCGCCGCATGGGCAGCCTGGGCTTTTTCGGCATCCGCTATCCGGCCCGCTACGGCGGCTCGGAGATGGACGCGCTGGCGACCGTGGTGCTGGCGGAAGAGCTCGGCCGCTCGACGTTCTCGGGTGTCGCCATCACCGCGCTCGTCCATTCCGACATGGCCTCGATCCACGTGTTTCGCTCCGGCAGCGAGGCGCAGAAGGACAAATGGATGCCCGGCATCATTGCCGGCGAGGTCATCACCGCAGTCGCCGTCACCGAGCCGGATGCCGGCTCCGATGTAAAAAGCATTCGCACCTTCGCGCGCCGCGAAGGCGCCAGCTACATCCTCAACGGCGCCAAGATGTTCATCACCAACGGCGTGCACGCCAATCTTTATTGCGTGGCGGCCAAAACAGCCAGAGAAGGCGCGCCGAGCCGCTCCATCACCATGTTCCTGATCGAGAAGGGCACGCCCGGCTTTACCGTCAGCCGCACCCTCGACAAGCATGGCTGGCGCTCCTCCGACACCGCGGAACTGCATTTCGACGATTGCCGCATTCCGGCAGAGAATCTGCTCGGCCAGGAAGGCCGCGGCTTCTACGCGATCATGGGCAACTTCCAGAATGAGCGCGTCACCATCGGCGCGATGGCGATGGGCGAGGCGCAGGCGGCGCTCGATCTCACGCTCGATTATGTGCGCACGCGCAAGGCGTTCGGCGCGCCGCTGTGGGCGCGTGAGACCATCCGCCAGCGGCTCGCGCGGCTTGCGTCGAAAGTCGAGGCCGGCCGCCAGCTCGTCTATCACGCCGCCTGGCTCGACACGCAGGGGGCCGACGCCACCCGCGAAGTGTCGATGGTCAAGGCTTATTGCGGCGAGCTCGTCAACGAGGTCATGTACGATTGCGTGCAGTTCCACGGCGGCATGGGCTTCATGCGCGAGAGCACGATCGAGCGCATGTCGCGCGACGCGCGCGTACAGAATATCGGCGGTGGCGCCACCGAGGTGATGCTCGAGGAAGTCGCCAAGCGGATGTAGTACGTCATTCTGGGGCGCGCCGACAGGCGCGGGCCCGGAATCCATAACCACTGACGGTGCAAGTTCTGCTTGATCTTGGGCTATGGATTCCGGACTGGAAGCGAGTATCTACGGCGCGATTGCCGGAACCTTCCGGGAGAGGGCCGAAATGGCTAGGGATTTTCTGATGTATGTGCCCACAAACCGCACCTAGCTAAGTCCCCGCGCGGCGCCGTTCGCCCCAGCCGAGTAGGGAGCGGTGCCCATCAATAAGACCAAGTGCCGTGCAAAAAAGACGCAGAGCACGCAGAGGACAAACGGATGACGACTTATGTTTACGACCACCCTAGTGGCAGCACAGCACGTTTTTACATCGATGGCGACTATGTGTATCCGATGTCTGGGACGCAGCCTGCTTTTTGGATCAATGGTGAATACTGGTATCCCAACCCTCCAACCGGCACGCCAGCATTTTCGGTAAGCGGCAAGTTCGTTTATGAGCACCCGGCCTCCGATACACCGAGGTATTATCTAAGCTGAGTTCCTCCCTGGCGGAGGCGAGGGTTGGTGGCTCTTGCGGGTTGTGCGAAGCTCTGCCAGCGATCAATGCCTGTTTCCCAAAGGGAGCGCACCACGATGCCAAAAGAGCAGAAGGTAACACTGGATCAGGTTGTGGAAGTGATGGGGGAGGAAGTTCGTAAGGCCGTGGATAAGTACTTCGATTTTCTTCAGAAGACTGTTTCGTCTTACCCCTTGGGTGACACTGAGTTAGGTGGCAAAGCAAAAGACTGCGCCGAGAAGAACATAGCTATGGCTCGCGACTACCTGCATAAGCTGAGCCGAGCAAAAGGTTTCCTGGAGGTAGTGCCAATTCATACCGAATTCATGCAGTCTCAATTGGGGTTCATGGGTGAGCAAATTAAAAGCCTTGGCGAAATTTATACCAAGGCAGCGGCAGAGGTGCTCAACGCTCCTTTACAAACGGACGCCATCCGAGAACTTACTCCCTCGATAATCCCGCCTTCTGTCCGTTAAGCCCTACTCATCCCCGCGGTGGCTTTGCCTTGGCTTTCGGTTCACGCGCCGCTCCGCTTTCTGCTCTTGTTCCCATTCGGGTGGTGGGTACTGTCTCAACTCCGAGCACTTCGTCGTCATTTGATTTTTGCACTGTCGTAATTTCCCACAAGAGCTTAGCTTTACCTGTGGTTGTAACCTGTTTTAAAACCGGCGAGAAAAACCTCGGGCATGAACAAGATATGCTTCTATAATTGCCTCGGATCGGAAGCGGCCATCACTATCTCTTCAGTCAAACTCTGCCCGCTATCCATTTGGCATTAAATTGGAAGCCGCTTTAGTTGGCGGCCCTCCCTTCACCTCGGCCTTATCAGCAGCCGCGATTGATCCTCGCGCCGGATATTGAATTGCTCGCCTTACCGCGAAGTCTTTCCAAAAATTAAGCTGCCTGCCATGCGGCGGTAATGCTTGCGCACCAAATCCAGCGGGCCTGCTGGAGAACGTGTCATGTCACCTACCGTTACGGAATGCTTGGAGCATGCCCGCCAATGCGAGTGGTACGCCGCCCGGACCAACAATGAAGAGGACCGAAAATTCCTTCTTTGGAGGGCCGACTAATGGACGAAGCGCGCGCGGGAGAAAGAGCTAGAGACTAGAGCCTCTGCGCGGCCCGCTGCATAAGTCGCCAGGGCGTCCCTCGCCCAAGTATAAAAAATGTAGCGGCTTGCACGTCTGTTCTCTCTATGTTCTATTGAGACGTGACGAAAGGCGACATTCTCCGCTACGCCATTGCGTTCGCGCTCCGGCGCTCTCGTAAGATCATTCGCGGTTTAAAAGAAGGGCTGACCGAAGAGGAGCGATTTGCGGTCGCCGATCACACTGTCGCCCAGTTCAAGGAGCGCGGCGACCCCTGGCGGCTGAATGAAGAGGCAAAGCGAGCGCCTCCGCCATCGACCTAGTTTGCTAGCTGTGCCATCGCAATAGGTTGAAGATTGAGCGTCAACTTGAGATGGGCCGCAATGTCATGCAAGCTCGTCGTCTACTACAATACCAAATGCCCGGTCTGTAACGCCGGCATCGACTGGCAGCGCAGCCGCTTGGTGCGGGCGGCGCGCGCCGGCATCATCGAATTCCGCGACATCAATCTTGAACCGGACGCGCTGTCGCGTTTCGACGCCGGACTGGAAGACGTGCGCCGCCGCCTGCACGCGGTCGATGCCGACGGCGGGCTGCATGTCGGCGCCGATTGCACCATCGCCGTCTGGCGGCTCACGCCAGGTGACGCCTGGCTCGCGCGCGTTGTCGGCCTGCCGGTGATCCGGCCAATCGCGCGGGTCGCTTACGATCGCTTCGCCGATCTGCTCTATGCCTGGAACCGCCGCAAGGGGCATTGGTGAGGTACGCCGAACGCATTCGGCTTCGGCCTTATTACCTCCGATGTAATTGAGCCGCTCCGCCCGTTGGATAATTTGCCGAACACGGTCTCGCGCCAAGGCGCGCGCTACGGCGCAGTGTTTCGAAAATCAAAACTTCAAGGAGTGCAAAAATGCAGGCCGTCTTTACCAAGAAGGAACCGCCCCGGTGGCTTCTCAATATGTGGAAGGAAATCGACGACAAGACCTTCGGGCAGGGCTTCGATTGTTTCGCCGAGGATGCCGTGTGCAACTTGGGCGTAGCGGACTGGAAGGGCCGTGAGGCGATTCGTGCAAACCTGAAAGCTTTCATCGATACGGGCTTCACCGCCCTTCATCACGTCACTGAGTTCTGGGATGCGGGCTTCCTGAAGGTTTTTCGCGGCGTCGTCGACATGACACCGGACAACGGCTCCGGACCTACGGTACATCCGACAATGCCGGAACCGCCATGCGGAGCGTCAACAAGGCGCTGCAGCGCATGCTGCGTCAGCATGAGCCGTTTCCCGCAATGGTTATGGACCGCTATTGGAACGTGCTGCTCACGAACGATGCCGCGCCGCGCTTCTTCAATTGCTTTATCGATATGGCCGCGCGGCAGGGTGAGCGAAACCTGCTGCACCTGATGTTCGATCCCGCCGGCATGCGCCCCTTCATCGCAAACTGGCCGGACGTGGCAAAAGCGTTGTTGGCGCGCGTCTATCGCGAGTCGCTTGGACACGTGATTGACGCCAAGACCAAAGACTTGCTCGCCGCGCTCTCGCAATATCCCGGGGTCAAGACCGAATGGCGTGCGCCGACGCCGGCGGACACCATGCCCATCATCCCGCTGGCTTTCGTCAAAGGCGACGTCACGTTGAGTTATTTCTCGATGGTGACAACGGTCGGAACGCCGCAAACGACGGCAGCGGAAGAATTGCGAATCGAATGCTTGTTCCCCGCGGACGATCTGACAGAGCAGGAACACATCCGGTTCGTCCCGGACGGCGCTGCCGACGGATCATCAAGCCAACATTGACCAAGCCGCCCCGTGTCGTCGCTCAGGACGCTTGCCGCTTGCGGGCTTTTCAGGGAGAATTTCGCAAAATCCGACCGGGAGGTGCGCATGGACGTCATTCCGTTAGGCCCCGGCTTTGCCGCCGAACTGCACGGCGTGACGCTTGCCGATGTCGCCCAAGACGACGCCGCCTACCGGGCGGTGCGCGCCGCCTTCGAACAGCACTCGGTCTTGGTCTTCCGCGATCAGGACGTCACCGACGAATCCCAGATCGCCTTCTCGCGCCGCTTCGGCCCGCTCGAGATAACACCGGCTGCGACGCAAGGCGCCGGCACGCATCTCGTGATCCTCTCGACCATCGGTGCGGACGGCAAGGTCGTGCCGGCCGACTCGCGCGCCATGCTGCGCAACAAGGCGAACCAGCTTTGGCACGCCGACTCGACGTTCAAAAGCGTTCCGGCACTTGCGTCCGTTCTGTCCGCGCGCATGATTCCCTCGCACGGCGGCGAAACTGAATACGTCTCGACCAGGCTGGCCTTCGACCGCCTCGACAAGGGGCTGCAAGAGCGCGTCGCAGGCCTGTTCGCCTGGCACGACTATTCATATTCGCGCGGCAGGGTCGCGCCCAACATCGTCGGCGCGGACGAGCGCGCGGCGCTGCCGCCGCAATGTTGGCGAATGGTGTGGACCAATCCGGCCCACGGCCGGCGCGCGCTCTATATCGCCTCGCATGCCTACGCCATCGAAGGTCTGGAAGAGAGCGCGGCGCAAGAGCTGATCGCCGAGCTTACCGATGCGGCGACCGCGCCGGGCTTGAGTTATACGCACACGTGGCGGCAGGGCGATGTGGTGATGTGGGACAATCGCGCGACGCTGCATCGCGGCCGGCCATGGCCGCCGAACGAGGCGCGGCTGATCGTGCGCACCACCATTTCGGCGACCGACGCCGACGGCCTGCAAAGCGTGCGTCCACCCGCGCGTCAGGCTGCGGAATAGCGCAGCTACTGGAACTTTCCTGGGTGACCGTTCGATTTTAGGAACTTTAAGTCCACCGCACGCTCCGCCTTCCTTGCCAACGCCGCACGAAGCGGCGACAATTTGCTGATGGCGCCGGGCCGGGGAAAGCCGGCCGACAGAGCGCCCAAATAGGGGAGGCGGCGCCATGGCCGTGGCCGACGTTGCGTCGGGCGCGTTGCCCGAAGATGTGCATCGCAACCAGTTGCGCCGCGCCATCATCGCGAGCACGGTCGGCACCACCATCGAATGGTACGACTTTCTCCTCTACGGCATCGTCACCGGGCTCGTTTTCGGCAAGCTGTTCTTCCCGAAATCCGATCCGCTGGTCGGCGTTCTCGAAGCGTTTTCGATCTATGCGGTCGGCTTTATCGCGCGCCCGTTCGGCGCCGCCATTTTCGGCCATTTCGGCGATCGCGTCGGCCGCAAGGCGGTGCTGATCACGACCTTGCTGATCACGGGCTTTGCCACCTTCGCGGTCGGCCTGGTTCCGACCTACGACATGATCGGCATTTGGGGCGCCGTCATTCTCACCGCCATCCGCTTTGTTCAGGGGATCGGGATCGGCGGCGAGTGGGGCGGCTCGGTGCTGCTGGCGATGGAATGGGCGCGCACCAACAATCACCGCGGCCTCGTCGCTTCGGGCCCGCAGCTCGGCGTGCCGGCCGGGTTGCTGCTCGCCTATTCGGCGGTGCTGTTTTTCAGTTGGTTCGCCGGCGATCAGTTTTTGGTTTGGGGCTGGCGGATTCCGTTTCTGCTCAGCATCGTCATGGCCGGCGTCGGCCTCTACATCCGGCTCGGCATTCTTGAAACGCCGATCTTCACGCGGTTGGTGGAGGAGAAAAGGATCGAGCGGACGCCGGTGCTGGAAGTGATCCGCCGCCAGCCGAAGGAGATTATTCTTTGCGCGCTGGCGAAAACCGCGGAGACCGCGCCGGGTTACATCTATATCGCCTTCGTTTTTGTCTACGGCACCCAAGTGCTGCATGCGTCGCGCGAGTTTTTGCTCAGCGGCCTGATCGCCTCATGCGGCCTGGCATTCTTCGTGATCCCGTTGTCCGGCTATCTGTCCGACCGGATCGGGCGCAAGCGCCTGTATATCATCGGCGCGGTCGCCATCGGCGTATTCGGCTTCGTCTATTTCGCCTTGCTGAATTCGCTGGTGCCGGCGCTGATGTTCCTCGCCGTCATGCTGTCGTTCGTGCCGCACGGTTTGATTTTTGGGCCGCAGGCGGCGCTGTTTGCCGAGTGCTTCACGCCGCGGCTGCGCTATAGCGGCACATCGATCGGCTTTCATCTCGCCGCCATCACCGGCGGCGGGCCGGCGCCGCTGATCGCAACCGCGCTGCTCGCCTGGACCGGATCGGGCTATGCGATCGCGGCCTATATCGCGCTGACGGCCATCATCAGCATCGGCGCGACGCTGCTGATGCCCGATCACACCAACAAGGACATCTCGCACGAGCACGTGTGAAGCCGGTGTCTGTCATCGCGGTGCCCGGCTAATTTACTGATATTGCTACCGGATTCGCAGGCAGCAACTATGCCAGTGCAATTGACAACATATTGTCACTATGACAATTTATAGTTATTGCGGAGATGAGCCATGACCGTGCAGGACGCCATCACCGACCTTGTGCTGGAGACCTTCCGGCTCAACGGCCGCCTGCTCGCATCCGGCGATGCACTCGTGGCCGATCTCGGCCTCACCAGCGCCCGCTGGCAGGTGATCGGCGCCATCGCCCTGTCTCCGGTGCCGCTTTCGGTCGCGCAGATAGCGCGCAACATGGGGCTCACGCGGCAAGCGGTGCAGCGCCTGGCGAACGAGATGGAAGCCGACGGCCTGGTGCGGTTCGCGCCCAACCCGCATCACCAGCGCGCCAAGCTTGTCGTCCTCACGGCCGCGGGAAAAAGCGCTTTCGCGGCCGCAATGAAGCGCCAAGGCGCGTGGGCGAGCGATGTCGGCGCCGGCCTCGACGCGCGGAAAATCGCGGCCGCCGTGGCCATGCTGCGAAGCGTCCGACAACGTCTCGAAAATGGAACTGATAACGAAGGTGACAACTGACCAAGGCGACAATGCCGAATAAGGAGGAGAAGTCATGCTCAGTCTGCGTCCGCTTGATGAACGCGTGCCGATTCAGCAACAGCTCGGCGCCGAAGCTTCGCCGGCGATCCTGATCAACGTCTTTACCGTCGCGCCCGAAGATGTCGATGGCCTGCTGGCGGCGTGGGAACACGACGCCAACTGGATGAAAAAGCAGCCCGGTTATATCTCGACGCAATTGCATCGCGGCATCGCCGGTAGCTGCGTGTTTCTGAACTATGCGGTGTGGGAATCGGTCGACTACTTCCGCGCAGCTTTCACCAATCCCGAGTTTCGCGGTGCGTTGGCCGAGTATCCATCGAGCGTCGTAGCGTCGCCGCATCTGTTCGAGAAGGTGGCGGTACCGAATTTGTGTACGAGTTAGCGGTGGCCGACGCAGCGGAGTATCTTCGTCGCTTCACTCTTCGCAATGACGAAGGCCGTGCTAAATCTCCGCTCATTCCCGCGAAAGCGGGAATCTAGTCGAATGTCCCGACGTTACGGTAAGCCGCCAGGTCCCCGCCTTCGCGGGGACGAGCGGATCAAAAGCGTCACCCCTGATACGTCCGGTTCGGGATAGCGAACCCGCAGCTCGTGCCGTCGGTCACTTGCACCTCATCCTCCCACGGCAGCCGGTATTTTCCGGCCGCGAGATCGCGCATGTAGGTGTAGGGACAATCCGGCGCGCCGCCTTTCACCGCCACATAGCCGCGGTGGCCGAACTGATAGATGTTGTTCTCCACGCCCCAGATCCGGCGCGCTTCGTCGGCAAGCTTCGGCCGCACTTCGGCGGTGATGATCTCGTCGGGCGCGCCGTTGCCGGTGGCGAGCGGCACGCCGTCGTAATTGACGATCATGCCTTCGCCCATGGAGTTGAACACGCCGTCAGTGCCGGCCATGCAGACATTGGCGGTGTACATCAGGTTCGAGAACGAATTGCTCTGATTGCTGATCTGCCAGGCGTGCCGGATCGGTGCCGTGTAGCCCGCCGTGCGCAACATGATGTTGGCGCCTTTATAGGCGCACTCGCGCGCCATCTCCGGGAACATGCCGTCGTGGCAGATGATCAGCGCCACCTTGCTGCCGTTCGGCCCGTCGCATACCGGAATGCCGAGATTGCCCGGCTCCCACGGCTCGACCGGCACCCACGGATGCATCTTGCGGTAATAGAGTTTGATCTCGCCTTCGTCGTCGATGATCAGGCCGGAATTGTAGGGGTTGCCGTCGGGATTGTACTCCATGATGAACTGCGTGAGTGCTGCAAAAGCAAGCACTTACGTGCACAAACACCCTGTAGTGCATTCGTTGAGCGCAAATACGTTTTGGCCGCAGTTACAAACCCCAGCGCTGATCTTTGCGGCCTGCACACGTTCTGGCAACGCTACCGGCGATCCACCAAAAAAGCGAAGCCCCGCCTCGGTCGCCATAACCAAGGCAGGGCCAAAAAGCAAATCGCAGTCTTCGCAAGCGAAGAATACGAAATCTGCGGCCAAAGCTCAAGGCAGCGAGCATCATTCTTTTGCGATCTACGACGGCCAGATTGCGCTGGGTTTCGTTGAGCAGATCGACAAGGATTTCACAGCGACCGACGTGAACGGTCGCGAGATTGGTGTTTTCGCAAGTCTGAAGGCGGCGGCTGACGCCGTCAGCGCGCGCCACGATAAAGGTTCCCGCACAGAACTTTTAGACGAGGGCGTGTCATGAGCGCCCCCGCCTTCAAGGTTAGCGACCAACTTATGGCGCAGCAGACGCTCGGTGCGGTCGCAAGAGTGATTTATGAGGGCATCAACCTTTGCAGCAACCCGGATCAGTTGCACGAGATGGCGCAGGCTCTTTGGAGAGCCTATGGTGCCAGCCAAATCAGCGACGGCGAGGGTAACTACCTTCAATCCCTCATCGAACGCCGACGCCCTTCACACCAAACGGGCTTGCAAGCCAAACCGCTCAGCAGATTTTCCGGTCGACTATTTACCCGCTTCACCCCACGTCAACGGCAACGATCTCCCGACCGTAGGGCATCGAGGGACCGGCGCCGAATGCTCGGTGGATCGAGCGCACTGCCCGACAATCTCAGACATCACTACACCGAGGGCCAGCGATCGGTTCTGTGCATCGTGGCCGGGGAGGTCAAGCGCTGCGGCGTTTGCGACTTTCCCATCGATAAGATCGCGGCGCTCGCGGGCGTTTGTCGGACAACGGTGCAGACCACTTTGCACGAGGCGCGACGGTTAGGTCACATCAACATCGCCGAGCGTCCGCGGCCCTCCCGCAAGAACCTACCCAACCTCGTCGAGATCATCTCCCCCGAATGGCGCGCCTGGATACGGCGAGGCCCGTCTGCCGCTCACCGGATAGGGTCCAATTCTGCGAAAATGGTGAACCCCACGAAGAACACAGATTTAAGAAAGAGGGTAGCCGAAGAAGAAAAAAGAGCCAAATGGTCGCCGAATACCGATCCGCGGCCACCTGACTCGCTCGCGAGAAGGGCGAGCGGATGACAGAAACGCTACAGACGACGCAAAGATCTTGAAAATGAGGCGAACTATATGATCGCAGTAACACCGACGTACGAAGAAGGCGTCGTGAACGCGGGCAGACCTGGAACATGCCAAGGGTATCGCGGGCGGATGGGAAGCTTCGGCGCGGCGCATCACGATGTCCAAGCAAGAAAAGCTCAGGCCAATTCAGCCTGAGAGCAGGTCAAACTGAAGGAATGGAAATATGCCGAATAATAACCCGACCGGCCTCGGCGGTTTTAAGAAGGGCCAATCCGGTAATCCGGGCGGCCTGAGAAACAAACACATCAGCGACTTGTCGCGGGAAGCGCGGCGCTATGCGCAGTTAGGCCTGTCAACGCTAGTGAAGATCTGTCGTAGGGGCACCGAGCGCAACCAATTGGCTGCGGCACGCGAACTGCTCGATCGCGGTTACGGCCGGCCGCTGCAGATGATCGACGCCTCCATCATGCGCAGAAAGCTCAGCGAATTGAGTCCGGATGAAATCGAAGCGCTGGAGGCGCGGTTGCTCTCCGACGCGGCTGCCGATGCTGAGGCCGCGCAGGATGGCGACGCGCAGGCGGATTTCTTTCGCGATACTGGTGGCGGAACGCTAAATTGAGCGCCCTCCTGCATATCGTTCGTCAACATCGCGCCGGCCAGGCAGCTCTTGTAGGCGGCCAAGCAGCGGCCGAAGAACAGCGCCGCGCGATCCGGCGTAGCCTCGCCGCCTGGTGTCGCATCTGCGGCTATGAGCCGGCGGCGCACCACCAACTCCTGATCCACAAACTCGAAGCGTTGACGCGTGGCGACATTCAACGGCTGGCGATCTTCATGCCGCCCGGCTCGGCGAAATCAACTTACGCGTCGATTCTCTATCCGGCATGGCATCTGGCAAATTCGCCGCATTCGCTGGTGTTGGGCTGTTCGCACACCACCGAGCTCGCCAAGCGGTTCGGCCGTCGCGTGCGCAACTTGATCGACGACCACGAACTCATCCTCGGCATCTCGCTGTCGGACGAAACCGCCGCCGATCGCTGGCGGCTGCATTATGGTGGCGAATACAAAGCGGCGGGCGTCGGCACCGGCATTGCCGGCTTTCGTGCTGATTTGGTGATCATCGACGATCCGATCCGATCGCGGGAAGATGCCGATTCCGAAGCCGTGCGCGACGGCCACTGGGAATGGTATTGGGGAGATGTAAATCCACGCGTTAAACCGGATGCCCGTTGGATTTTAATTCAAACGCGATGGCACGACGACGACCTTGCGGGGCGTATTCTTGAGGCGTCCAAAAACGGCGGCGACCATTGGGAGGTGATATCGCTGCCGGCCGAAGCCGAAGACAATGATCCGCTTGGTCGACAACCTGGCGAGTTTTTGTGGGAGGACGGCGAATACGGCTATTCCCGTTTCTTGCGGCAGCAAAAAGCCAATCAATTGCCGCGCAATTGGACGGCGCTCTATCAACAAAAGCCAACGCCGGACACCGGCGATTTCTTCAAATCCGATTGGTTGAAGCCGTATGACGATGCGCCGCCGCGCGACACGATGACGATCTACGGCGCGTCCGACTATGCGGTGACCGACGACGGCGGCGATTACACCGTACACGTCGTCGTCGGCGTCGACCCGGAAGGGCGCATCTATTTGCTCGACGTGTGGCGGGCGCAGACCTCGTCGGAAAAATGGGTCGAGGCGCTGTGCGATCTGGTGATCAAGTGGAAACCGGTTTTCACCTGGGCCGAAGAGGGCGGCCAGATCAAAGCCGGCATCGGGCCGTTTCTGCAGCGCCGCATGCGCGACCGCAAAGCTTACGTCGCTCGGCAGGAATTCCCGACCCGCGGCGACAAAGCGCGCCGCGCCCAATCAATCCGCGGCCGTATGGCATCGGATGGGCTCTATGTTCCAACACGTGCGCCATGGTACGCAGCCTTCCGTGCGGAAATGTTGACGTTTCCTGCCGGGAAGCACGACGATCAAGTCGATGCGATCGGACTCGTCGGCCAATTGCTCGATCAAATGGTGCCGGGACGACCGGCCGAAAAGGCGGAAGAGAAACAGAAAACCGGATACGTCGCGTATCAGAGCGGCAGCAGCGATAGCTACAATGCGGATATCTGGGGGCTGTGATGGACCTCAAGGTCGTCGGCGAAACAGAGGCGCGCATCGAGCGCCCCGCCGCAAAGATCGCATCGCGTCGAGCGCGATGACACCTACGCCCCAATGACTGAGGAGTGCGATGGTTTCTAATGTGACGCCGCTGGAATTAGCAAAAGAGCTTCAGCGCCGCCGGCAAATCCGTCGGAGTTTTGCCGCCTGGTGCCGGTTCTGCGGCTTCGAGCCGGCGCGGCATCATCTTTTGCTGATCGACAAGCTGGAAGCGGTGGCGGCTGGTCGCATCCAACGGCTCGCGGTCTTCATGCCGCCGGGCAGCGGCAAAAGCACCTATACCTCGATATTGTTCCCGCCGTGGCTCATGGCAACGATGCCGAAAGACCAAATTCTTGCCGCGTTGCCCACCACGCAACTGGCCTCCCAATGGGGGCGCCACGTCCGCAAACTCGTCTCCGACCAGCGGCTGGTATTGGGGGTTTCGCCGGCGACCGACTCAGGTGGGGGAGATTGCTGGAAACTTGAACAAGGCGGCTCGTACCATGCCGTGGGCGTCATTGTTGGGACCGCGTACTGGCCGGTGGATCTTGCGATCATCGACGATCCGATCGCCGCTAGCGAAGACGCCTGTTCGCCGCTGGTGCGCGATAGACTTTGGGACTGGTACAGGTGCACTGTCTCGCCACACATCAAACCGAACGGCCGCACGATCTTAATCCAAAGCCGTTGGCACAAGGATGATCTCGCGGGCCGGCTGCTTGCCGAGATGGAAAATGGTGGCCGTGCCTGGGAGATCCTCGCGCTTCCGGCCGAGGCCGAAGCGAACGATCCGCTCGGCCGCCAACCGGGCGAAATGCTGTGGGATGACGACTACGGCTACGGCGACTTTCTGCGCCACGAGAAAGCATCGCAGCTGGCGCGCAACTGGTTGGCGCTCTATCAGCAGCAGCCACCGCCGGATACTGGCGATTACAGCTTCGTCGGCTACAACGGACGCGGGTGCTAAACCAGTGGCCGGTGTAGGAGCCAAAGCTGCGACAAGTTGACTCGGCTACGGCCCGAATGCGGGTGTACGAAATAACCCTCTGAAAAATGGGCATCCGCGCGCACGGAAAAATCTAGCTTTTTTGAGTAGCGCAATTGCGTATGAAAATAAGAGTGTATTTTAATACGATATTATGGTAACGTTGCTGCATTGAACACGTGTGCGACGGAGGACGATCGCATGGGTGGTAATACGAACCTCGCAGGTGGCGGTCGCAGCTATGCTTCACCCGACAAGCAGTGGTCGGCCTATGAGCGGCTGCCTTTCGCTGTTCGCGCGGCGCTTGCTAACGCCGCCTTCGATTGCGCGCCCTATCCTCTGTATCTAGCGCTTAAGCGTGGCGTTTCGGCTGACGACCTCGTTCGCCAGATCATGGGGTCGGACGGATCGCGGATTTTCAGAGAGCGCAAGCGCATCTGGGGCGATCGCGATTTCGAGTTTTATTACCGTTGGAGCAAAACGTGGAAGGACAACTCTTGGCGACGGGGCGGTTATCGATGAAGCGCGCGATCCTCTATCTTCGGGTTTCGACCCTCGACCAGACTACGGCCAACCAAGAGCGCGAGCTCCGCCAGGTTGCCGAGCGGGCAGGTTGGGAGATTGTCCGCGTCTACAAGGACCACGGCATCTCGGGCGCCAAGGGTAAGGATAAGCGGCCGCAGTTTGACGCTCTCCACAAGGCTGCAGCCCGCCGCGAATTCGATGTTGTCATGGCCTGGTCGGTCGATCGCCTGGGCCGAAGCCTTCAAGACCTGGTCGGCTTCCTATCGGAAATCCATGCTGCCGGCGTCGACCTGTTCCTACATCAGCAAGGAATCGACACAACGACTCCGGGCGGCAAGGCCATGTTTCAGATGCTTGGCGTGTTTGCCGAGTTCGAGCGCTCGATCATTCAGGAGCGGGTGCGCGCCGGCCTCAGACGGGCCAAGGCGGAGGGCAAGCAGCTCGGACGGCCGCGGATAGCGCCAGAGCTGGAAGCGCGTATCCTAGCCGCTCTCAAGGCGCCTGGGCGCACCGAGGGTGTGCGCAAAATAGCGAAACGATTTGGCGTCGATCCGGCCACGGTGCAGCGGATCAGCCGCCCTTTCGAGGGCGTAAGCGTCGCCGCATGAAGCGTGGCTCGCGGCAGTTAATCCGTCGGCGTTGACGGACTTCCGCTTTGGTGCGCACTACGGACTCTAGGCGGCGTCGCAAAACGGCGATTGTGCGGCGGTGCACGGGATGGCTCTGTTGAGCCATTTTCCTTCAGACCTGCGTTGCGCGGAGGAGAATGAACTACAACCACGATGGAGAAGGAGGAACGTCATGAAGTTTGTTTCGGCCGGCCCCTCACACGTGCATTCGCCATAAGCGCTCTCCTTTCTAAGCTCTGAGCGCTCTCTATAATGTGGCGAACTTCCGTTCCAGATGACTAGCACTACTTTGGCAGATTTTTAGCGGCACGGGATTCCCAAATCAGTTTTTAATCATTTATGGGTGGTCGGCTTTTGGAGGGCCGA
>CAVREN010000065.1:0-30173 GCA_963720115.1 uncultured Alphaproteobacteria bacterium | reverse complement strand
CCGGAGAGGCCGAGCCGATGGACCTTCCCAATGACTGCATTGCGAGTGATACCGCCGAGTTCGGCCGCTATCTGACTGGCTGACAGCCCGTCGGACCATAGCTTCTTCAGCAATTCGACCCGCTCGTCAGTCCACGACATGCTCAATCCTCCTCCAAGATGCGAGTGCAGCCGTTGGCGGAATCCCCCTCCGGGTCAGACGGTGCTCGCCGCCTAACACGTCACGCGAACCAACGCTTTCGAGGAACCGTCCGCCGCACGAGATGTCGTACTTGACAAGCAAAAGACTACAATATGGCGCGAGTCTGGCGCAAGAGTCGGCCCATGCGCGTCCACATATTCCTGCCCAATGTGGACGAGTGCGTGGACAAGTCGGCTATTTGCGCGCTGTGTTAACGAGTTGACCGGCGCGTGGCGCGCAAATAAAATGCTGAAGTCGTGCCGCCCGGAGAGGCGGCACATTTCATTTTCGGCCGCGCAGCTTGAAACTGCGCAACGCGCGGGCGCAAAACCATGACATCGCATTTACTACCGACCTATGCGCGTGTGCACCTTGCTTTCGAGCGAGGCGAGGGCGTCTGGCTTGTTGCAACCGACGGCGAGCGCTATCTCGACTTCACGTCCGGCGTCGCCGTCAATGCGCTGGGGCACGCTCATCCGCACATGATCGCCGCGCTGGCAGCGCAGGCGCAAAAAGTCTGGCACGTCTCGAACCTCTATGAGGTGCCCGAGGCCGAGCGCGTCGCGCAGCGATTGTGCGATGCGAGCTTTGCCGACGTCGTCTTCTTCTGCAATTCCGGCGCCGAGGCGATGGAATGCACCATCAAGATGGCGCGCAAATATCACTCGGCGAATGGCGCGCCGGAACGCTATCGGATCATCACCTTCGAGGGCGCCTTCCACGGCCGCACACTGGCGACGCTCGCCGCCGGCGGGCAGAAAAAATATCTCGATGGGTTCGGTCCCGTCATGGAGGGTTTCGACCAGGTGCCGTTCGGCAATCTGGAAGCGACGAAAGCCGCGATCACCGACGAGACCGGCGCGATCCTCCTCGAACCGATCATGGGCGAAGGCGGCGTGCGCGTCATCGAGCCTTCTTTCCTGCGCGCCTTGCGGGAACTCTGCGATCAGCGTGGATTGCTGTTGCTGCTCGACGAAGTCCAGACCGGCATGGGGCGTACCGGAGAACTATTCGCCCATCAGCGTGTCGGCATCGAGCCGGACATCATGGCGCTCGCCAAGGCGCTGGGCGGCGGTTTTCCAGTGGGAGCGTGCCTGGCCAAGAGTGAGGCAGCGAAGGGAATGACGGCCGGCACGCATGGCTCGACCTTCGGCGGCAATCCGCTGGCCATGAGCGCTGCCAACGCAGTGCTCGATGTCATGCTGGCGCCGGGCTTCCTCGATCGCGTGCGGCTGACCGGGCTCTTCTTCAAGCAACGGCTCGCGGAGATCAAAGATCGATATCCATCAATCATTTCCGAGGTGCGCGGCGAGGGCCTGCTGGTTGGCGTACGCGCCGGCGTGCCGGCCGGTGAGCTTGTCGATGCGCTCCGCGCCGAAAAAATGATCGCGGTCGCCGCGGGCGACAATGTCGTGCGGCTGCTGCCGCCGCTGATCATCAGCGAGCAGGAGATCGCCGAAGGCATCGCGCGGCTCGATCGCGCCTGTGCCCGGCTTTCGCACGCGCAGGAAGAGGCGTCCAAGGAAACGGCGGCACAATGACGGCGATCCGCCACTTTTTGGATCTGATCGACGTGCCGGCGGAGGAATTGCGCCGGATGATCGATCTGGCGCGCGCCATCAAGGCCAAACGTTCAGGTAGCGAGCGGCCGCTCGCCGGCAAGACGCTGGCGATGATCTTCGAGCGGCCGTCGACGCGCACGCGTGTGTCGTTCGAAGTCGCCATGCGCCAGCTCGGCGGTGACGTGATCATGCTGACTGCGGACGAGATGCAACTCGGCCGCGGCGAAACCATCGGCGACACGGCACGGGTACTGTCGCGCTATGTCGATATCATCATGATCCGGGCGCTTGACCCGCAGGCGGTTTCCGAGCTTGCGCGCTTCGCCACCGTGCCGGTGATCAATGGCCTGACGCGGCGCTCCCATCCGTGCCAGGTGATGGCCGACGTCATGACCTTCGAGGAGCATCGCGGTCCAATCCGCGGGCGCACGGTCGCTTGGACGGGCGACGCCAATAATGTCCTGACGTCGTGGATGCATGCCGCCGAGCGTTTCGCCTTCCGCATGCGGGTGGCAACCCCGCCGGAACTTGCGCCGAAAAAGCCGCTGGTCGAATGGATCAAATCCTCGGGCGCCGCGATCACGCTCGGCACGGATCCGGAGGAGGCGGTCAAAGGCGCCGATTGCGTCGTGACGGATACCTGGGTTTCGATGGGAGACCGCGACGGCGCGCGCCGCCATAACCTGCTCAAACACTATCAGGTCAATGAGCGGCTGTTGGCTCGGGCTAAGCCGGACGCCCTTTTCATGCATTGCCTGCCCGCCCATCGTGGCGAAGAAGTCACCGACGAGGTGATGGACGGCCCGCATTCGGTCGTGTTCGACGAGGCCGAGAACCGGCTGCACGCACAGAAAGGCATCCTGACATGGTGCCTCGAGGGCGGACGGTAAGACCGGCCTCAGCAGGTTCCAGAGGGCTCACAATTTCATTCGCATTGCCTATATTCGTGGGCGATGAACAATCCTCAATTGGACATTCCCGTTCGGGCGCCGGCGCAAACCAGCGTCGATGACACAATCTTGCCTTTCGAGGTGTCCGCGCTCGATTTGCGCGGCCGCATCGTCCGGCTTGGGCCGGCCGTCGACGCCATCTTGAGCGGCCACAACTATCCGCTGCCGATCGCGAAGCTCCTTGGTGAGGCGATCGTGCTGACGGTGATGCTCGGCTCGGCCCTCAAATTTAAGGGCCGGTTCATCTTGCAGACCCAAAGCGACGGCCCGGTCAGCATGCTGGTGGTCGATTTCACCTCGCCCGGCAATGTGCGCGCCTGCGCTCGGTTTGATGCCGACCGGGTTGCAGCCGCCGTCGCCGCTGGCGAGGACAAGCCGGGCCAATTGCTCGGGCGCGGCCATCTCGCCATGACCATCGACCAGGGTCCGGATATGAGCCGCTACCAAGGTCTCGTGCCGCTCGAAGGCAAGGATCTGGAGCAGGCGGCGCACGAATATTTTCTCCGCTCCGAGCAGATCCCGACCCGCGTCCGGCTCGCCGTCGCCGAGGAATTCCGCGGCGGCGAGAATGGCGGTGCGCGCCGCCGTTGGCGCGCCGGTGGGATTCTACTGCAGTTCTTGCCCAAGTCGCCTGAGCGCGCGCGGCAAGCGGATCTTCATCCCGGCGACGCCCCGCCCGGCGCGGAAGCTTCTATCCAACACGAAGAAGACGATGCCTGGGTCGAAGGCCGCTCGCTGGTGGAGACGGTTGACGACATCGAGCTGATTGATCCGGCGCTGTCGAGCGAACGCTTGGCGTATCGCCTGTTTCATGAACGCGGCGTACGCGTGTTCCGCGCGGCGCCGGTGCAAGCGCAGTGCTCGTGCTCGCGCCAAAGCGTGGAAAATATGCTGCAGAGCTTTCCGCAGGAAGACCGCGACGACATGGTCGAGGACGGGAAGATCACCGTGACCTGCGAGTTTTGCAGTTCGACCTACGTCTTTGAACCTGCCGAAATTGCGCCGGGGGATTCGGCCGTTTCCTAACCTCGGATGTTTCTGATCGTCGCAGGCGAATCGGCGATCACGCCGGACAGGGCAGCGTTTTCACTTTCGCGCGCGCCCGAGCGCTCACGGTGACCCGCTACGGGCGGCTCCCAGCCAAAAACGCTCCGGCCGCCATATTCATGGGACTGCGCGAATTCGTCGGAAATGAAATCGTCGAATGCCGGCCCGTTCGCGACACGCTCAAGCCGCCGCGATTCCGCATCGAGCTTTCGCAGAGCGAACAGCGTGTCGTCCTGGCCAAGTTTTGCTTTATCGACGGCGGAGCGGAGCACGCCAATGGTCTCATCGTAAACTTTGATGGGAACCGGGAAGGGATGCCGATCCTTGCCGCCGTGAGCGAGTGAAAACCGCGCGGGATCGCTGAACCGGCAAGGCGCGGCGTGCAGTACTTCGGCCACCAATGCAAGCGCGCGGACCGTGCGCGCGCCTACACCGGGCGTGAGCAGCAAATCGGGAAAATCGGCAGGCCCGCGCTCGGCAGCGGCGGCAAGATTGCCGTGCAGACGCCGCAGATGAACGTCACTCGCCCGGACGTCGTGATGCACGGGCAAAACAAGATACGGCAACGTCGCTTGCGCCGGCTGTTCATCCTCGGATGGCCTTGGACTTGCCATCTCATGCGAAGGCGCGAGCGCGGCAGCCTCGCGCGCGATGCGGTCGGGGCCAAGGCTGCCGAGCAGCTCGATCTGTTTGCGCCGTGACTGCTCTGCGCGGCGATCGGTGAGATTGACGATGTTGCCTTGGCTCTGTCCTTCGATGGCCGAGTGCGGCTCCTCGACGAAACTCTTCATCCCTTCCGACAGCCAGTGATAGCGGCGTGCTTGCTTGCGATCGCCATTCATGCCTTGCTGGACGACCGCCCAGCGTCCTTCATCGCTGACGACGAAGCCGTGCAAATAAAGATCAAAACCGTCTTGAACGGCGGCGCTGTCGACCTTGGCGGTCAGTCTGCTGGCCTTCGCCAGCGCGTCGCCGTCGAAGCCAATGCGATCGCCGAGAGCCACGAGCTCGCCTGGCGTCAGGCGCGAATGCTTGCCGCGGCCGCCGCAGACGTGCAAGCCGAGTTCGCCGCTCAAGGGGTTGAGGCCGCGCTTGAGCGCGCCGAGCACGCTCGTGGTGATGCCGGAGGAATGCCAATCCATCCCCATCAGCGCGCCAAACGATTGAAACCAGAAAGGATGTGCTACGCGGCGTAGAAATTCATCGCGCCCGTAGTGGTGAACGATGGCCTCGGTCAAGACCGCGCCGAGCCGGGTCATGCGGTCCGCAAGCCATTTCGGCACATGACCGTTATGAAGAGGCAAATCGGCGCTACCAGATCTTCGCATCGGCACGCATCTCGGCAAATTTAGTTCCTATTTTGTTCTCAGCCGCCCGCAAAGTCAATGCGCGACGCTTTCCCGGGGCGCCAGCGCCCTAGTTTAACGTGCGTTTGTCTTCAGGCGCATCGAGCGAGAAGGCCGGAATCTCGATGTCGAAATGTTCGCCACTGGCGCTGACCATGCCGTAGGTGCCGAACATGAATCCCGACGGCGTCTGCAGCGGCACTCCGCTGGTATATTCGAAGGATTCTCCGGCTTTGAGGACCGGTTCCTCGCCGACGACGCCGGCCCCGCGCACCTCCTGTCGGCGGCCGCTCGCATCGGTGATGTGCCAGTGGCGAGTCTTCAACTGCACGGTGTCTTCGCTATTGTTGGTGATCGCGATCGTGTAGGCCCAGAAGAAATAATTGTTATCCGGAGACGAACGGTCTGCGACAAAGCGGGGGGTCACCACGACCTCGATATTCCGGGTGACTGCGCGATACATATGGAATCCCAGTGTTCGGTCCGATCGGTGCCGCGGAACCGTCGCAGGTCCGGCGGCAACACCTCATTCATCTGCCGTCAGTGAATCGCGTTGAGCTGCAACTTGCAACAACAAGGTGAACGCTGTCCTCAAATCGGACCGCGGCAGAACGCTCGCGCGCCACGATTGCTTGCGAACGCAACAAACCCGTGCATTACATTGGCGGGGGCTGATCCGAATTGGCTGCGCCGCGGCCGGGCAATGGTTGCAGATTCCATGGCGATGGCGTCCCCGCCCCAATCGGCCACGAGCGAGCGCGATTTGCGGCTCGATCTATTCCGCGGCTTGGCGCTGTGGCTGATTTTTCTCGATCACATTCCGCAAAACATCGTGAATTGGATCACGATCAGGAATTACGGCTTCAGCGACGCCACCGAGATCTTCATTTTCATATCCGGGTATACCGCAGCCTTCGTCTATGGGCGCACAATGCGCGAGCGCGGCTTCGTATTGGCCAGCGCGCGCATCTTGCGGCGCGCCTGGCAAATCTACGTCGCTCATATTTTTCTGTTCACGATCTTCATGGCGGAGATCGCCTATGTCGCGGCCACGTTCGAAAATCCGCTCTATGCCGAAGAAATGAAAATCCTCGATTTTCTCAAACAGCCGGACATCACGATCTTTCAGGCGCTGCTGTTGAAATTCAAGCCCGTAAACATGGACGTGCTGCCGCTTTATATCGTATTGTTGCTGTTATTCCCGCCGATGCTGTTTCTCTTGCTGCGCCACCCCAATGTCGCACTGGGCGGCTCAGCGCTGGTCTATGCGTTTGTGTGGCGGCTCGATTGGAATCTGCCCGCCTATCCGAACGGCGTCTGGTTCTTCAATCCGTTTGCGTGGCAGCTCCTGTTCGTCTTCGGCGCCTGGTGCGCACTCGGCGGGGCGCAAAAACTCGGTGTCGTTTTGCGCTCGAACGCTGTGCTTGTCGTCGCTATCGCCTATCTGGTGTTCGCCTTCTTGGTCACGCTGACCTGGCACGTCGAATCGCTCGATCGCTTCATGCCGGGCTGGCTGGCAGATTGGATGTACCCGATCGACAAGACCAATCTCGACGTTCTGCGATTTGCGCATTTTCTGGCGCTCGCCGCCGTCACCGTCCGCTTCGTGCCGCGGCATTGGCCGGGCCTGAAATCGCCGATCCTCTGGCCAGCCATCGTTTGCGGCCAGCATTCACTGGAGGTTTTCTGCCTGGGGGTATTTTTGGCGTTCGCCGGCCAATTCGTGATCGCGGAATCTTCGGGCGGCCCCTTGCTGCAAACGGCCATCAGCGTGTTAGGCATTATCCTGATGGTTGCTACCGCATTTCTGGTATCGTGGTACAAAGGCATAGAAGGGCGAAGCCCCCTTGCGCGCGTCAAATCACCTGACGCAGACCTCGCGGGAGGCGAGGCATGACTTTTGTCCTGGCCGTTTTGGCTGCAATCGCATTTGCAGGTGGCGCCGTCGCGGCGGAGTCACAGCCGCCCACTTGTGACGTCCCCGAACGGCTCATCCCGGCTGAGAATGACCTCGCCCACGTCAGCGCCGAAGTAAAAGATCGTCACCGCCTCGACATAACGGTCGTTGGCTCAGGCTCGTCCGCTTTGGCGGGCCCCGACGGAGCCCGCTTTGCCTACCCAGCGCAGCTGGAGCAGGCTCTCCGAGAGCGACTGCCGGGCGTTGAAGTTAAGGTTACCGCGCACGTTCCCTCGCGCCAGACCACGGCGGACATGGCTGCTGCAATGCCGAAAATCCTCGCCGACGACCATCCGGCTTTGGTGATCTGGCAGGTCGGCACGGTCGACGCCTTGCGCGGGGTCGAACCTGAGGATTTCCGCAACAGCCTCGATCAGGGGCTCGACGCCATCGCCACAGCCGGCGCAGATGTCGTTATGATGAATATGCAATACAGCCCGCGCACTGAATCGATGCTCAGCGTCGCTCCGTTCGCCGATGTCATGCATTGGGTGGCCGAGCAGCGCGGCGTCTTGCTGTTCGACCGCCTCGGCATCATGCACTATTGGAGCGACGAAGGAACTTTCGACCTCTATGCGACAACGACCGGTTATGCTATGGCCCGGCGTGTTCATGAATGCATCGGCCGGGCTCTGGCGTCTCAGATCATAAATGCCGCCCATCTCGACGCCGCAAAGATGCAGACGACGCGTTGATGTCAACGAATAACAAATCTCCGTCGGCCTTTATCGCGTGCGCCTCCGTTCTAGTCGCGCTCGCCGTCGCGGCTTCCGCGCGTGCGGAGGTTGTGGGATCGCCGCTTGCCGTGCGCCCCCAGACCACGACCGATCAGCCGGCGGCTGCGGCGCCCGTTTGCAGCGCTCCTGCGCAGCTCACGCGTTTAGTCCATCCGCTGACGCGCACCACACGGCGTTTGGCGAGCGGCGCGCCACTGGTGATCGTCGCTGTAGGCTCGTCCTCGACGTACGGCGCCGGCGCAAGCTCGCCGGCGGCGAGCTATCCGAGCCGTTTCGCCGTCGAGCTCAAGCAGCGTTTCCCGTTGCACGACATCACCGTGCTCAATCGCGGCGTCAACGGCGAAGAGACGGCGCAAATGCTGGCGCGCTTCGAAACCGATGTGATTGCCGCTCACCCCGATCTGGTGCTCTGGCAGGTCGGCACCAACTCGGTGATGCGGGATCATTCGCTTGCCGCGCACGGCGTCTTGCTGCGCGAGGGGATCGCGCAACTCAAACGAGCCGGCGCCGACGTGGTGCTGATGGACATGCAATACGTGCCCAAGGTGCTGGCCAAATCAGAGACGCCCGGGATGGAAGATCAGCTCGCCATCACCGCCAAGCAGGAAAATATCGATCTGTTCGAGCGCTTCGCGATCATGCGCAATTGGTACGACGTTCAGCACATTCCGTTTGAGACCTTCGCCGCGCCGGACCAGTTGCACATGAACGACTGGGGCTATGATTGCGTCGCCAAGCTTCTCGCCGACGCCATCGCCGAAGCCGCCACGCGGCCGGTCGCATCCGCCGCGCGGTCCGGGCACTGAATCCCGTTACACCGCTTCGAGTGCGGTCAGCACGTCCTCGATGATGTCGTCGGGATGTTCAAGCCCGACCGACAGGCGCAACAGCCCTTCGCTGATGCCGAGCTCGCCACGCTGCGCCGGCGTCAGCCGCTGATGCGTGGTCGTCGCCGGGTGCGTAATGAGGCTCTTGGCGTCGCCGAGATTGTTGCTGATGTGCACGAGCTTGAGCGCGTCTTGAAAGCGGAACGCGCCTTTCTTGCCGCCCTCGACCTCGAAGGCGACCAGCGTCGAGCCGCCGCGCATTTGCTTCTGCGCCACTTTGGCCTGCGGATGATCCGGCCGGCCGGGATAGATCAGGCGCGTGGCCTTGGGATGCTTGGCGAGCGCCGCCGAAAGTGCCGCGGCGCTGTCGGTTTGCCGGCGCACGCGGACGGGCAGCGTCTCCAATCCTTTGAGCATGACCCAGGCGTTGAACGGCGACAGCGACGGCCCGGTCTGCCGGAGCAGAACGTGGATATTTTTCTGGATGAAAGCTTCCGACGCGAGGATGATGCCGCCAAGACAGCGGCCTTGGCCGTCGATATGTTTGGTCGCCGAGTAGACCACGCAATCGGCCCCGAGCGCGAGCGGCGATTGAAAAAGCGGCGTCGCAAACACGTTGTCGACCACGAGCGTTGCGCCGGCCTGGTGCGCGATATCGGCAACAGCCGCGATGTCGATGATCTCAAGCGTTGGATTGGTCGGCGTCTCCAGAAAAAAGGTCTTGGTGTTCGGCCGCACCGCGTCGCGCCATTGGTCCAGGTCGGTGCCGTCGACTAAAATCGAGGAAATTCCAAACCGCGGCAAATAGTCCTCGACGATGTAACGGCACGAGCCGAACAGCGCTTTTGCACCGACCACGTGATCGCCGCTTCTGAGCTGGCCGGTGAGAGCGAGCGTCACCGCCGCCATGCCGGTCGCGGTCGCGCGCGCGGCTTCCGCGCCCTCGAACGCCGCCATGCGTTCCTCGAACATCGCCACGGTCGGATTGGCGAAACGCGAATATTGAAAACCCGGCTCTTCGTTCTTGAAGCGCCGCTCGGCCTGTTCCGAATTTTCGTAGACGTAGCCTTGAGTGAGGAACAGCGCTTCGGACGTCTCGCCATACTGCGAGCGTAGCGTGCCGGAATGCACCAAACGGGTTTCGGGACGGTAACGGTCTTGCTGTGACGCGGACATATGGCCCTCCTCGGCCAAAAAACAAAAACCCGGCCGGGAGGACAAATCCTCGGGCCGGGCTCACGCGTCCCCGGCCTTTTAGCAAGTTGTTTTACGTGGCTGCAAGCCGGCCGGCTCAAATGACCACGGGATAACGTGGCTCTTACGCTGCTGGCGGCTTTCCGTCAAGCCGGCCATCGGCTTAGATCGGAGCGACCAGACCGTGATCCAATCCAATTGGATCGGATCACGGTCTAGATTCTTCGTTTTGAGAATGATCTTGTCCGAAAACCGGTTGCCACCCGGGATCAAATCCGAGGCAGGCTTTTTCGGGATCATGTTCCAGTACCGCCGGCGTGCGGTGGGACGATTGGTGATCGCATGCCGTTTTCCTTTGCGCCCGCTGACAAGGGCATTCTTCCCGACCGCCTGATTGCGGCGCTGGCGGAGGCAGGTGGGATTCCCACCACCCGGCAGTTTGCGGCCGACCAAATCCAGCCGGCGAGCCTCGACCTGCGGCTCGGCGCCGTCGCCTATCGGGTGCGCGCAAGTTTCTTGCCGGGACCGGGCAGCACGGTCGCGCGCCGCATTGCCGAATTGAAGCTGCACGAATTCGCGCTCACCGACGGCGCTGTCCTGGAAACCGGCTGTGTCTATATTGTGCCGCTGATCGAAAGTCTCAATCTGCCGCCCGAAATCGCGGCCGTCACCAATCCAAAAAGCTCGACCGGACGGCTCGACGTCTTCACGCGCGTGATCGCCGACGAGACGCGCGGCTTTGATCGCATCGAAGGCGGTTATCGCGGTCCGCTCTATGCGGAGATCAGTCCGAAGACATTTCCGGTGCTGGTGCGCGAAGGATCGCGGCTGTCGCAAATTCGCTTCCGTCACGGCGATGCAGTGCTCGGCGGCGAGGCTTTGCGCGCGCTGCACGCGCGCGAACGCCTGGTCGATCGTACCGAAGCCGTGATGGGCGAAGGCGTCGCCGTCAGCGTCGATCTCTCGGGTAGCGGAACCGCAACCGGTGCCGGCATCGTCGGTTATCGCGCCAAGCGCCATACCGCGGTGATCGAAGTCGAGCGCCGCGCCGCTTATGAGGTTGCCGATTTCTGGGAGCCGATTCCGGTGCGCGCCGACCGCAGCCTGATCCTCGACCCGAACGAATTTTACATCCTGGCGTCGACGGAAGCCGTGCAAGTGCCTCCCGATTATGCCGCCGAGATGGTGCCGTTCGATCCGCTGGTCGGCGAATTCCGCGTGCATTATGCCGGCTTTTTCGATCCCGGTTTCGGCTATGCCGGCGCCGGCGGATTGGGCGCGCGCGCCGTGCTGGAGGTGCGCTCGCGCGAAGTGCCTTTCATCCTCGAGCACGGGCAGATCGTCGGGCGTCTGGTATACGAAAAGATGCTGGCCGGTCCGGACCAGCTTTACGGCAGCGGCATCGGCTCGAATTACCAGGCGCAGGGGCTGAAATTGTCCAAACATTTCCGCGCGTGAGCGTGCGCCAAGCCCTATTGGCACGTCGCACAAAAAGGCGCGCGGCCGCAAGATATTTTCACTGATGAGGGCGTTGCCAACCATGCCCGGCAAACAGGGCTTCCGCGCCAGCGCGCTCGAGCAAGCGCTTCCGCCAAAACAAACAGCGCGCGAGGCAATTCGGCGCAAATCAAAAGGAATGCGGGCGTAAAACCAAAATTCTTGTGGCTTTTCGCCGAGAAGGACGTTTTGTTGTGCGACAGGGGCACGTGGCGAGGCAATGCAGAGCGGCGCATGCGCGTACGCACCCTGGTACGCATTTTCACATACACCTTTGGCCTTGTAACCGTCCTTTCCGTCCTGGCAGCGTTGGCAGGCGCGACGCCCGCCTGCGCGCAATTGGGCTTTGACCGGCCCGGCGGCGACTATGCCAGCGCGCCCGTCCCAAGCGGCGATCCGGCCGTGTGCGCGGCCCGCTGCGAGCGCGACAAGACCTGCCGGTCGTGGAGCTTTGCGTATCCGTCGGCGTCGGGCGAGCAGGCCATGTGCTGGCTCAAGCGCGAAGTCGTGCCGCGCGCCAAGGCGAGTTGCTGCGTGTCCGGCGTGCGCGGCGCCGGCGTGATCGAGCCTGCGCTCGGCGAAACCGAATATTCGATCGATCGCGTCGGCGGCGACTACCGGTCCTTCGACACCGCCATCGACCCGCGGGGCAAGGCTTGCGCCGCCGCCTGTAAAGCCGACGGCCATTGCCGCGCCTGGACGTATCTGCGGCCCGGTTACGGGACCGCAGCCGCGCAGTGCTTTCTGAAAGACACGATCAAGCCGCCACGCCGCAGTCCGTGCTGCGTGTCCGGCGTCGTGCGATGAGACGAGGTCGAGAGATGCGCTGAATCTCCGCTCATTCCCGCGAACGCGGGGATCCAGCTTGGGTCCCCGGCTTCGCGGGGACGAGCGGAAAAATCGGAATGCGTGGACGACTGCGCGCTTGGCGGCTCACTGCACCGTCGTGAAGAAGCGCGACAGCCGCAACCCCGCCGGCCATGTCCAGATCGGCTGGTGCCGCACGGCGAGATCCCACGATCCGACCAAGGCGTCGACGCGACCGACCAGATCGGTGGTCGGCAACAGGCCGACGCCGCCGGCTTCGACGGCGATGCGACTGTCGGCCGAGTTGTCGCGATTGTCGCCCATCACGAACAGATGGTCGGAGGGAATGACGATTTCGGCCATGTCATCGAAGGCGCCGATGGCGGTGTGCTTGAAAATCGTGTGGCTGCGATCGCCCGGCAGCGTCTCGATAAAGCGCGCGGCGGAATGGAACGAGCCGTCTTCCGCTTCGACCTCGCCGGTGCCGTCCGGTGTGATCGCTACCGGCCGGCCGTTGATCCACAAACGGCCGCCGCGCATGGCGATGCGGTCGCCCGGCAGGCCGACGACGCGCTTCACCCAAATCTGCGACCGGTCGCCCGGCCAGCGGAACACCACGATGTCGCCGCGTTCGGGCAGCGCGGCGAGGATGCGCTGCGTGTCGGGCAGATTGATGAAAGGCGGCAGCGATGCCGAGCTGTAGCCGTAAGGATATTTCGTGGCCAACAACTCGTCGCCGATTTGCAGCGTCGGCTCCATCGAGCCGGACGGAACGTAATACGGCTCGGCGATCGCGGTCTTTGCCGCCAACACAATCAGTACGATCGCAGCCGTATCGACGACCGGTTTCGCCCAGCCACCCATCGCCATCACCTCAGCCGTTGACAGTCCAATGATTCAGAAAGGTTCAGAATAGCGGAAGCGATTCCGACGAATATCACACTCCGGTAACCGATTTCATCCGCCGGTGCCGCCGACGGTGATGCGATCCATGCGCAATGTCGGCTGTCCGACACCGACCGGCACGCCTTGGCCGTTCTTGCCGCAGGTGCCGATGCCGTCATCGAGCGCCAGATCATTGCCGATCATCGAGATGCGGTTGAGGTCGGTCGGTCCGTTGCCGATCAGCATGGCGCCCTTGATCGGCGCGCCGACCTTGCCGTCGTCGATGCGATAGGCCTCGGTGCATTCGAACACATACTTGCCCGAGGTGATGTCGACCTGGCCGCCGCCGAAATGCACGGCGTAGATGCCGTTCTTCACCGAGGCGATGATCTCGTTCGGATCGCGCGTGCCGGCGAGCATGTAGGTGTTGGTCATGCGCGGCATCGGCACATGCGCGAAGCTTTCGCGGCGGCCGTTGCCGGTCGGCTGCATGCCCATCAGGCGCGCGTTCTGCCGGTCCTGCATGTAGCCGACCAGGATGCCGTCCTCGATCAGCACGGTGCGGTTGGTGGGGGTGCCCTCGTCGTCGATCGAGAGCGAGCCGCGGCGCAGCGCCATGGTGCCGTCATCGACGACCGTGATGCCCTTGGCGGCGACGCGCTGGCCCATCAGGCCGGCGAAGGCGGAGGTCTTCTTGCGGTTGAAATCGCCTTCGAGCCCGTGGCCCACGGCCTCGTGCAACATGACGCCCGGCCAACCGGGGCCGAGCACGACGTCCATTTCGCCGGCCGGCGCCGGCACGGCTTCCAGATTGGTCAGCGCCTGACGCACCGCTTCGTCGACCGCGTGCTGCCACCGATCGGTAACGATGAAGCCTTCATAGCCCTCGCGGCCGCCATAGCCGGCGCTGCCGGTTTCCTGCCGGTCGCCGTCGCCGACCACGACCGCGACGTTGACCCGCACCAGCGGGCGGACATCGCGATAGGTTTCGCCGTCGCCGCGGACCACCTCCACAGCCTGCCACGTGGCGCCCAGGCTGACCGAGACCTGGCGGACATGCGGGTCCTTGGCGCGGGCATAGGCATCGATGGCCTCCAGAAGCCGCGCCTTGGCGTCGAAGACGGGCGACGCCAGCGGGCTGTCCTCGCCATAAAGCTTGACGTTGGTGCGCGGCGGCGGGCCGGCATAGTGGCCCGAATAACCGCCCTTGACCGCGCGCACGGCGTCGGCCGCCCGCGCAATGGCCGCCTCGGAGACGTCCGAGGCATGAGCATAGCCGACCGCCTCATCTTTGACGGCGCGCAGCCCGAACCCCTGGGAGGTGTCGTAGGTCGCCTGTTTCAGCCGGCCATTGTCGAATACCAGCATTTCGGCCTGCCGGTATTCGAGGAAAAGCTCGCCGTCGTCGGCGCCATCAAGCCCGCGCGCAATGATCTTGGCGAGCCGTGGACGATCCAGACCGGCGCGGTCGACCAGCGAAATGGGGGCAGGGGGCATTCGGTCCTCCAAGTTTTCTGTCGTTCAAGTGTTCTGGCTTTGGGCGTTCCGCCATACGCACCGGCACGTAAGGCGCTCGGAAAGCTACACATAAGCCATGTCCGCCCGCTTTGCATGGGGGGCTTGTTCATCCCGCCCGGCGTAGCCGGTGGACTTATTCCTTCCACCCCCGCATGCGGGGGAGGTGGCGCGCGAAAGCGCGCCGGTAGGGGTAAGTAACGGCTCGCTCGGGGCGCGCCAGCCGCCTCCACCACGCAGAGCTTGTCATCGGGCCAGTCACTTCGGGCCGGACCCGTTGGCGTGGTTCCCCGCCCCCGCGCTAACGCGCGGGGGCGGATAAACGCGCGAACGACACCGTTCTCGCGACACGTTCTTGTGCCCGAGCCTTGCCGACCACCAAGCCAATAGATTCGCCCCCCGCATAAAAAGGGAGGCGAAGCGCCGAAAGGCGCATGCCAACCATTTGCCGCGCGACACCAGCAAACGCTGCCGCCTGCTGACATCCGGGCGCGGCGGCGCGCCATATCGGGGCGCGCCCGCCTTCCGGCGCTTCGGCCGCGGTCTCGCAGGGACTCCCATCCCGGCTCAACTCCAGGCCATGCTTCCTGCGACTTGGAATCAAGCGGGCGTTACCCGCCCTATCCGGTCCCAGTCCAGTGACAGCACCTCACGCCTCGGCCGTAGTACCGAAGGGAATGATGCCCAAAGCCGCTCCGGCGCGGTTGCGAGCCCGCGCGGAAGCACCGCACCCGCTCCACACTTCAGATCGCATCCGGAATGCGTCCCTCGATGAGCGAGATTCTTTGGCTTGTAACGGAAAATAGGACGAATGTCAAGAGGGCGTCTCGCAAAAGGAGACGCGATTAGCTCAGGTCGCGGCGGCGCTTTGGGTGTTCATTTGGCGTAGCCTTGCGACCTAAGCCAATCTATGCGTCGCGTTCCCTGAAGCCATTCATCGACTTCGGCCTTGCTCTTGAGGCCCTTGATGTAGCGAATCTCGGCACCCGGATAATGCGCTTCAATCTGCCAATCGCCTTCGGCGATCCGCTTCATTTTGAAAGTGACACGTTCTTTTGCCATGACGCCGAATATGGCTGGATCGCTCAAGGCCGCAAGCCCAAAAATGGGTGCCTTATCTAGGCCGGGACCAGCAAGCGCAGCCCGGATTGAGCGGCGCGAAAACCGAGTTGGACCTTGAAGGCCGCCCCCGGATTTCGCTTCACTCAATCCGGGCTACGCCCTTGCTTTTGCTACCCCGAAATCCGCTCGATGGCGGCGCCGCAGCGGGTGAGCTTGTCCTCCAGCCGCTCGAAGCCGCGGTCGAGGTGATAGACGCGGTTGACGATGGTCTCGCCTTCGGCTGCGAGCGCGGCGATCACGAGCGACACCGACGCGCGCAGATCGGTCGCCATCACCGGCGCGCCTTTGAGGCGGTCGACGCCTTCGATGGTGGCGCGTTCGCCTTCCAGGCTGATGCGCGCGCCAAGCCGCACCAATTCCTGCACATGCATGAAGCGGTTCTCGAACACGGTCTCGACGATTTGCGAGGTGCCGCGCGCGCGCGTCATCAGCGCCATCAATTGCGCCTGCAAATCGGTGGGGAAAGCCGGGAAGGGCGCGGTGGTCACTTCCACCGGCTCCAGATGCCCGCCGTTGCGCGCGATGCGGATGCCTTGATCGGTCGGCGTGACGGTGACGCCGGTCGCCTCCACCACGTCGAGCGCCGCTTGCAGCAATTCCGGGCGCGCGTTCTGCAACAGGATATCGCCGCCCGCCATGGCGACCGCCATCGCATAGGTGCCGGTCTCGATCCGGTCGGGCAACACGCTGTGACGGGCGCCGTGCAGCTTGCTCACGCCCACAACTTCGATTCGTTCGGTGCCGGCGCCGGTTATGCGCGCGCCCATCTTGTTGAGGCAGTTGGCGAGGTCGACGATCTCCGGCTCGCGCGCGGCGTTCTCGATCAGGGTCGCGCCATCGGCGAGCGAGGCCGCCATCAGCGCGGTGTGCGTGCCGCCGACGGTGACTTTGGGAAACACGATCTCGCCACCTTTAAGTCCGCGCGGCGCGTGCGCGACGACATAGCCGGCGTCGATGTCGATTTTTGTGCCGAGCCGTTCCATTGCCATGATCAAAAGATCGACCGGACGCGTGCCGATGGCGCAGCCGCCGGGCAGCGACACGCGCGCTTGGCCCATGCGGGCGACGAGCGGCGCCACTACCCAGAAGCTTGCGCGCATCTTGGAGACGAGCTCATAGGGCGCGGTGGTGTCGACAATGTTGGCGGCTGAAATCTGCAAGGTCTGGCCGTGATCGGCGGTCTCGCCGGCGCGCTTGCCGCCGACCATGATGTCGACGCCGTGATTGCCGAGGATACGCTGCAACAGCGCGACATCGGCCAGCCTGGGCACATTGTCGAGCGTCAAGGTCTCGTCGGTCAGAAGGCTCGCGATCATCAAGGGAAGCGTGGCGTTCTTTGCTCCCGAAATCGGGATCGTGCCGTTCAGCCGCCGCCCACCGAGAATGCGAATACGATCCATGATGCCCCCTGCGGCCCCAATTTGGGGTCAAGTGCGCGTGCGCCAATCGAGGCTTCATACAAGCGGGCCGCAACCCTGCCCAGGAGCTTCACGTCGGCGCGCGTCAAATTCCAAAAATACTAGCAACGACACGTTGCCAGTTTCCTTCGATGATTCTGAAATTCGCACACGCAGATGGCCGAGGCCGGAGGTCCGGACTCAAACGGCCATGCGAATGTCAGTATCCGGATAGTACCGGACCCCCTGCTAGTCGCGGCCCCGATTGCGGCGAAAGTCAGGAGTTTCGCCCTCCTGGGCGGCCTTTTCGGGGGCCTCCTCAACATCGTCGCCTTTCGCGCGGCCGCGCGCCTGCGCCTTGCGGCGCTTGAGGTTCTCCCGCAAGGCGGCCGACAGGCGCGCCGTGCGTGCCGCCTTTTTCTCCGCCTTGCCGGGAGCGATCATCGGAACCTCCAGCTAGAGCGGAGTGACTTTTCTTCGAATCGCCATCCCTCTCTAGCGTTTTGTTTGAGCATGATCTTTTCGGAAAACCGGCCTCCACTTTTCCGGATCATGCTTTAGAGCGAATGCAGCACATGCGGCGTAAATATGCCGAGCGCCATCACCGCAAGCCCGCCGGCGCCGAGGAGCCCCGACAGCCAGGCGAGGGCGATGATCTCGGTGATGACCGCGGCCGACGCCAGCACGATGCCGATCTGAAACGCCGCCGACGCGATCTCGTAGGCGTGATACTTGGCGAGGAAAGTATTGCGGCTTTCCTCCGCCTCCTTGGCGCGTTCGGAGAGCTCCTTGCGGCCCTCGTGCGTCTCCGGCTCGGAATCGTAGCGCGCGGCGGTTTTTTGCCAAGCCTCGACTTGTTTCTCCATCGCCGCCCGTATTGCCGGATCCGAGGCGCCTTCGGCAGTGAGCTTCAGCTGTTCGGTGGCGGTGCGGACTAGGGTCATGCGCACGGTCTTGGCCTGGAAGAAGGACCAAAGATTCGAGGCCTCGACATTGGCGCCGATTGCCTCGGTCTGCGCGCTCTTTCCCAGCATTTCGGAAAGGGACAGGAACAGCGCCAGGATGGCGATCACCAGCGCGACTCTTCTGTTCGAGTGCGCCGCGTGTTCGGCGTGCTCGGCATGCTCCATCGATTCGTGTGCTTCCGGCATGAAAATGTGCCCCTCGTTCGCCACGCGCCCCAATCACGTTCCGCTCGTCCCCGCCCCCGATCACGTCGAGGGTAAATTCCGGCGGCGACCCAGCGCTGGATTCCCGCTTGCGCGGGAATGAGCGGAAACAGCCGAATAGCACAAATCTCCGCTAAGCGCGCGGATGGGCGTTGCGATAGGCCTCGATCAGGCGCTCGGCATCGACTTCCGTATAGATCTGGGTCGTCGCCAGCGAGGCGTGACCGAGCAATTCCTGGATGGCGCGCAGGTCGCCGCCGCGCGCCAGGAGGTGCGTGGCGAAGGAGTGGCGCAGCGCGTGCGGCGTCGCGGTCTCGGGCAAGCTGAGCGCGCCGCGCAGCCGCGCCATTGCCAGTTGCACGATCCGCGGCGACAGCGGGCCGCCTTTGGCGCCGACAAAGAGCGGGCCGTCGGCCGGCAGATCGTAAGGACAGAGCGCCACATATTCGGCGATCAATGTCTGCACCTGCGGCAGCACCGGCACCATGCGCTGCTTGCGGCCTTTGCCTGTCACGGTGATGGCGTCGCGCGCGCCCGAGCCGGCATCGGCGCGCGTCAAACCCAACGCTTCCGAGATGCGAAGCCCGCTGCCGTACAGGAGCGCCAGCACCGCGGCATCGCGCGCATGAATCCACGGCTCTGCATTCTCGTCGCCGTGCAACTCGGAATCGGCGATGCGGCGCGCGGCCGTCACCGGCAGCGGCCGCGGCAGGGTCTTGCCGATCTTGGGCGCGCGCACGGCGGAAAGCGCAGCGACGCGGCCTTTGCCGTTGCGCTCAAGATAGCGCGCGAAGCCGCGCAGGCCGGCGAGGGTGCGCATCAGCGAGCGGCTGCCGATGCCGTCGGCGCGGCGCTTGGCCAGAAACGCGCGCACGTCGGCGGGCGTCAGCGCGGTGAGGTCCTTCAAGGACGGACGGCCGCCAAGATGCCCGGTGAGGAAATCGAGGAACTGCTCGACATCGCGCCGGTAGGCTTCCAGCGTCTTGGGCGAATAGCGCCGCTCGGCGCCGAGGTGCGTGAGCCAGGTCTCGATCTCGGCGGCGAGCTTGGGAGACGGCGAGCCGCTCGTCCCCACGGAGGCGGGAACCCGGGCTTTTACGAGCTCAGGACTGGATTCCCGCTTGCGCGGGAATGAGCGAGGGGTGTGCGAAGTCATGTTCAGAGCTTAAATCCCAGCCCTTTCCCCTTCCTAAACTACGGGGAATCGGGACACCCTTCCTTATGGCTAAGCGCGTTGTCGATGTCCTGGTGCCGGTCGCGCTCGACCGGGCCTATTCGTACCGGGTGCCGGAGACGCTGTCGCTCGCGCCCGGCGACATTGTGTCGGTGCCGCTCGGCGCGCGCGACGCGACGGCGGTGGTGTGGGCGGACAATCCCAAACCCAATCCGCGGCTCGACAACCGGCTCAAGGATGTCGACGAAAAGCTCGATCTGCCGCCGCTGAAGGACGAACTGCGCGGCTTCGTCGACTGGGTCGCGAACTATACGGTGAGTTCGCGCGGCATGGTGCTGCGCATGTGCCTGCGCATGGGCGAGGATCTTCCGCCCGCGCGCGAGCGCGTCGGCGTGCGGCTTGCCGGGCCGGCGCCGCAACGCAAGACCGCGGCGCGCGAGCGCGTGCTCGCGCTGCTGGCCGACGGCATGACGCGCGGCAAGGCCGAGGCGGCGCGCGAAGCGGGCGTCAGCGCCGGCGTGGTCGACGGCCTGATCGATGAAGGCACGCTCGAGACCGTGGTGCTGCCGCCCGAGCCGGTGGCGGAAAAGCCCGATCCCGATTTTACCGCGACCGATTTCACCGGCGACCAGCAAGCCGCCGCCGCGGAACTGAAAACGACCGTCGCCAAGGGCGGCTATGCGGTGACCTTGCTCGACGGCGTGACCGGCTCGGGCAAGACGGAAGTTTATTTCGAGGCGGTGGCCGATGTGATCCGCGCCGGCCGGCAAAGCCTGATCCTGATGCCGGAGATTGCGCTCACGGCGCAATTCCTCGACCGCTTCGCGGCACGCTTCGGCGTGCGCCCGGCGGAATGGCATTCGGAACTTTCGCCGCGCAAACGCGCGCGCACCTGGAGGGCGGTCGCCGAGGGTGACGTTTCCGTTGTGGTCGGCGCGCGCTCGGCGCTGTTTCTGCCGTACGCTGACTTGGGCTTGATCGTGGTCGATGAAGAGCACGACCAGGCCTACAAGCAGGAAGACGGCGTGCATTATCACGCGCGCGACATGGCGGTGGTGCGCGGGCACATCGCGCAGATCCCGGTGGTGCTGTCGTCGGCGACGCCGTCGCTCGAGACCGAAGTGAATGCGCGGCGCGGCCGCTACCGCCGGCTCGCCTTGCCGGAGCGCTTCGGCGGCCAGCGCATGCCGTCGGTCGAGGCGATCGATCTCAAGCGCGAGCGCCCGCCGCCCGGCCGCTTCATCGCGCCGACGCTTGCCGGCGCAGTGAAGACCGCGATCGAGCGCGGCGAGCAGGCGCTGTTCTTTCTCAATCGCCGCGGCTACGCGCCGCTGACGCTGTGCCGCGCCTGCGGCTTCCGCTTCGCCTGCCCGAATTGCGACGCGTGGCTGGTCGATCACCGCTTCCGCAAGCAGCTCGTCTGCCATCACTGCGGCTTCGGCATGCCGCATCCGGCCGAGTGTCCTAAATGCTCTGGCGTAAATTCCTTCGCCGCCATCGGGCCCGGCGTCGAGCGCCTGGAAGAGGAGGTGCGCGCATTGTTTCCGCAGGCGCGGCTGCTCGTGCTTTCGAGCGATCTCGTCGCCACGGTCGAGCGGCTGCGCGAAGAGCTCGACGATGTCGCCGCCGGGCGCTTCGACATCGTCATCGGCACGCAGCTCGTCGCCAAGGGGCACCACTTTCCGAAGCTCAATCTGGTCGGCGTGGTCGATGCGGACCTTGGTTTAAGCAACGGCGATCCGCGCGCCGCCGAGCGCACGTTTCAGCTTCTGCATCAGGTGGTCGGACGCGCCGGCCGCGATGCCGGCATCGGCTACGGCTATCTGCAAACGCATCAGCCCGAGCATCCGGTGATGCGCGCGCTGATCGCGCAGGATCGCGAGGCGTTTTACGACGCCGAGATCGAGGCGCGCGAGCGCAGCTTTTATCCACCGTTCGGAAGGCTCGCGAGCATCGTCGTCTCCGGCGAGGACAAACACGACACGCAGAGCTTTGCGCGCGCGCTGGCGCGTGCCGCGCCGCTTGATGAAGCCGTGCGTATCCTCGGACCCGCTGAGGCGCCGCTTGCGCTCATCCGCGGCCGGCATCGCCTACGGTTGTTGATCAAGGCGCCGCGCGCCTACGATCTCTCGGCCTATGTGCGCGAGTGGCTGGCGGAAGGGCCGAAGCCGAAGGGCTCGCTCAAGCTCGACATCGACATCGATCCGCAGAGTTTTTTATAGGCTTTTGTTCACCGGTAGGATGGGTTGAGTGAAACGAAACCCATTAATGTTTATTGTCCTCTGCTGATGGGTTTCGCTGGCGCTCAACCCATCCTACGGGCTATGGGCCGACCCCATGACGGCAACCATCCAGACATTCCTCCTGCTGTTCGCGGTCCTGGTGGTCGTCGCCGTGGTGGCGCGCCGGCTCAATATCGCGTCGTCGATCCTCTTGGTCGTCGCCGGCATTGCGCTGGCGCTTATTCCCGGCCTGCCGCGCATCGCGCTGGCGCCGGAACTGGTGCTGCTCGGCATTCTGCCGCCGCTGATCTATTCGGCCGGCGTCGCCATGAGCTGGCGCGAATTCCGCTTTAATCTGCGCCCGATCGTTCTGCTCGCCTTCGGCTGCATTCTCTTCACCGCCTGGGCGGTGGCGGCGGTGTCGCACTATCTGCTCGGCATGCCGTGGGCGGTCGGCTTCGTGCTCGGCGCCATCGTCGCGCCGACCGACGCGGTGGCGCCGCTCGCGATTGTGCGGCGTCTTGGATTGCCGCGCCGGCTGATTGTCGTGCTCGAGGGCGAAGGGCTGGCCAATGACGCCACCGCGCTTATTCTCTATCGCTTCGCTGTCGCCGCGGTCGGCACCGGGGTGTTCTCGGCCGGCACGGCGGTCGGCGAATTCGCGCTCATCGTGGTCGGCGAAATCGCCTATGGGGTCGGCATCGGCTGGGTCAGCTTGCGGCTGCGCCGCTGGGCGCAGGATCCGCGGGTCGAGATCACGCTGTCGCTGATGACGCCCTACGTTGCGTTCCTGCTGCCGGCGCATCTCGGCGGCTCCGGTGTGCTCGCCGCCGTTGCCGCCGGCCTCTATGTGAGCTGGAATGGCCCGTTGCTTATTCCGGCGGCGACCCGGCTGCAGGGCATCTTCTTCTGGGATCTTCTGATCTATTTGCTCGAAGGCGTCGTCTTCCTCGTCACCGGCATGCAGTTGCGCATCCTGATCGAGCGCACCGATCCGGTGCTGCTGCATCAGCTTGCGATCGCCATTCCGCTTGTCGTTGCCGTGGTCGTGGTCGCGCGCTTCGTGTGGGTCTTTCCGGCGATCTATCTGCCGCGGTGGCTTAACCCGGCGCTGGCGCGACGCGATCCATCGCCGCCATGGCAGTGGGTTTTTCTGCTCGCCTTTACCGGCGTGCGCGGCGTCGTCTCGCTGGCAGCGGCGCTCGCTATTCCGCTCACCACGCAAGCCGCCTCGGCATTTCCGGACCGCGATCTCATTCTCTTCGTCACCTTCGGGGTGATCGTCGTGACGCTGATCGGGCAGGGCATCGTGCTGTCGCCGATCGTGCGGTGGCTCGCCTTGCCGCGGGATGCCGAGGATGAGCGCCGGCGCGAACGCGGCGCCGAGCTCAAGGCGAGGCTCGAAACCCTCAATGTGGCGCAGAGCGAACTCGAGCGGCTTGCCGCCGACGGCGACACCGAGCCGAGCGTCCTCGCGCTGCTGCGCTCGCGCCAAGACAATCGCGCCCGGCAAGTGCCGAAGGATGCCGACGGCAAAGAAGCGGTGGCGGCGGCGCTGGCGCTGCGCGCCGATCTGATCAAGGCCGAGCGCGAATATATCTACCGGCTCCTGCAGCAGGGGCAGATCACCGACGAAGCCCGCCGGCGCATCGAGCGCGAGCTCGATCTGGAAGAGGCGGCCATCACGCTGAAGAGAGAAGACGAGGACGACCCGCCGCTGTAGAGTAACTACGCTGTTTGTACCGATGCTGCGATTGCACGCAGCTCGGCGGCGACGGCCGGATATTTGCCGGCGAGCTCGTCGAGATTGCCGATCTCGACGTCGGCCGGGACAACGCCAGGCCATTCGGTGCTGGCGCCGAGAAACCAGCGCCGCTGCCCGATGATGCGCGCGGTGTGAAACGTGTTGCCGGCAATGAGTTGCTGCACGCGCTGCCCGCCGCGCAGGTCCGGTCCGACCACGATGCGTTCGGTGTTGCGGTCCGCGTGCAGCAAGAACAGCTCGATCGGATCGCCGAGATAATAGTGGTAGAGTTGATCGTTGCGGATGCGATGGAGCCGCACCGGCGCGCTCGGCGTCACCATGAAATAAAGCGCTGAGCCCAACGGCCTGCCGTCGGCGAACGGAGCCGGCAGGCCGTTCGGCGCGATCGATAGCGCGCTCTGATAGGCTTGGCGCACGAAGCCGCAGGTGGCGTTGGGCTCGAGTTGAAGGAGCGCGCGTATCTCGTCGGCGGTCAGATCGTCGGCCATGGGTGTTTCCTTCAGCGTCATCCGATAGCGTCGATCGAAATTTCCGCTCATTCCCGCGGATGCGGGAATCCAGGGTGGGTGCAATGACTGGGTCCCCGCCTTCGCGGGGACGAGCGGAAGTAGGGCAGCCGATTTAAATCGATCGGAGCCTGCCCTAAAACGATCCGAACACGCTGCCGAGCATGATGACCACAACAAGCGCCAGAACGGCGCTGACGATGCCGGCCATCACGATATCGAAATAGCCTTCGCGGTGCGAGACGCCGCAGATGGCGAGCAGGCTCACCACCGCGCCATTGTGCGGCAAGAGATCGAGCGTGCCCGAACCGATGACGGCGACGCGATGCATCAGCGCCGGATTAAGGCCGGTCTCGGCTGCGATCTTCATGTAGGTCGCTCCGAGCGCATCGAGCGCGATGGTCAATCCGCCGGAAGCCGAGCCGGTGAGCGCCGCCAGCACATTGGTGGCGACCGCAAGCGACACAAGCGGCCCGCCCTCGATTCCCACCACCCAATCGCGCACGACGGCGAAGGCCGGCAAGGCCGCGACGACGGCACCGAAACCCACAAGACTCGCGACGCTCAGTGCCGGCAGCGCGGACGCGTTCGAGCCGGCATCGACGGATTGGCGCAACGCGGGCAACCGGCCGCGGTTGCAAAGAACGACTACGACGATGGCGGCGGCAAGCGCGACGACCACGGACCACACGCCCGCTACCGCCGAAATCGACGTGCCGCCGAAGCGCTCCTCGGCCAGGAACGAAAAGTCGAGACGCGGCAGAACCAGAAACGACATGGTGAGATTGACCGCGACGACCACGCCCAGCGGCAGTGCGGCAACGAAAGGGGACGGCATGGTGTCGCTGCGATGGCCGTGGTGAATCTCCGCCGGATCGAATTCGCGCGCGGTGGTGGCGCGTTCGCGCACGTGTTCATCGTCGGCTGCCGCGTCGGGCTGCACTGCGGTTTCGGCGCCGAAGCCTTCGCCGCGGCGGCGCGCCGCCTGCTCGGCGCGATCGAGCCACCACAGTCCGAAGCACAGCATGATGAGCGCGGCCAGGATGCCGAGTCCGGGCGCGGCAAAAGGCGTGGTGCCGAAGAACGGCATCGGGATCGCGTTCTGGATCGAGGGCGTGCCGGGCAGCGCCGACATGGTGAAGGTCGAGGTGCCGAGCACGATCGCCGCCGGCATCAGCCGGCCAGGAATTCCGGCCGCGCGAAACAGCGTCTGCGCCATCGGGGCCAGAACAAAGAAGGCCACGAACAAACTGACGCCGCCATAGGTGACGGCGGCGCCGGCGAGAACGACGGCGAGCATCGCGCGGCTCTTGCCGAGCTTCTCGGTCATGAAGCGCGCGACGGCGGTCACCGAGCCGCTATCCTCCATCAGCTTGCCGAATACCGCGCCGAGCAGAAACAGCGGAAAGAACTGCGCCAGAAACGTCGCGGCGCTGCCCATGAAGGTTTGCGTCCAGTTGGCGAGCAGCGGCTCGCGGCCAAAGGCGGCGGCCACCAGCGCCGCGGCCGGCGCCAGCACCAGCACGCTCCAGCCGCGGAACGCGAGCCAGACCAGAAGCAGCAGACCGACAAGGATGCCGAGCAGTCCCATCTCAAAGACTTCAGTCGATCAGTCGCAGCGCGGCAAAACAAAACCGATAAAGCGCTTTGTCGGAATGTTCAAATCACGTGTTGCCTTGAAGCGGGAACCAAGCTGGATGAAGCGCACCGGAACGCAAAGCGGACATCGCTCGGCTAAGGAAGCGACGTATTTCTGCTACTCCTCATCGGCAGCCCGGGCTCGCGATGAGGCCTGCGGTTGAACACTCATATGCCACGAGGGTTGAACTAGCGCGCGCCGTATGGTCCTTTTGCCTGAGTGACCTATAGCCGCAGTTCTTTCGGTTCGCGGTTCTTGGTCATGTATAGGTGTGACGCGCTAAGGAAGAAGTCCATCGCCGATTGTTCGAGGCCCTTGTAATCGCTTCCGCGCGGCAGTGCCGCGAGCAGTTGCAAAACGCTTCGATAGGAGAATCGATCCGGTGCGGTTTAGATCTGTCGTTCTCTACATCGTCAAGATCTTCGGCCTCCTTCTGTCCATCGTCATCGCCTTATCGGCGTCGCTCCGATCTTTTGCTGCGGAGCAAGCCTCGGATGTTCCGGCTTGGCTGAGCGCCCATGTCGGCGAAGGCGAGGGTCAAATCGCACAAGTGGTCTTGCAGAGGGCGCGCGCGCTTTACCTGCAAAAAGTGGGCAAAGGCGAGGTTAAAAATCCCTGCTACTTCGCCATGGACGCTACGCGTCCCGACGATTTAGGCGATGGCAAACTGGGGCCACGATTTTACGTCATATGCGAATCCGGCCGATCGTTCCGTGCGATTTCGGCGGGTCACGGCGGCGGCCGCGACTTGAAGGGTATCGCGGATTTCGCCAACGGAAAGCGCTGCGCGAAGAATTTCGGTAATGCGATGGATTCAAGACTGACGGCCGGTGGGGCCTATGTAACCGGCGAGACGAAAACGTCTTTCAAAGGCTATTACCACGCCTCAGCGAAACAAGACGCGGTTTTGATACGTTCGTTCGTTCAGTTTGACGGCGAAGGCGAAGCGGCAAACGCTAGACAACGTGAGATCGGCGGACATGCGGCTAAGTTGTTGCGGAATGTCTGTCTTCGGAAAGATCCGCACAGCTCCTACGCGGACCGAGACGGATACGTTCCGTTCGGGCAGCTGGAGGATTACGCCGGGGGCCGTAGCAACGGCTGCACCAGTTGGTCGCCGTCGAACGCGGGGCAAATCATCGCCATGGTGAAGGACGACCCGACGACGCTGTACATCTACCCTGAATCAGCCGATATCGCCGCCGTCACGCAAGCGGTAAAGGCTGGCCGGTCGTTGTCGCGCGCGGGACTATATTGGAACGCTTCCTGTTTGAACGAGATCAACGCGCCGAAATTTTGGTCCAAGAATACCCTTGAGCCGGTCCTTGCCCAATACAACAAAGATCATCCGGCACCGCCGCAACGGCCGCCGCCGATTTGCAAGGGGCAGTGACATTGTCTCCTCTTCCTTGTCTGTTGTACCGCCTAGCCGCCTGATTGGGGCCTTTTGCAGAGGGGACTCGAATTTTGGATAATGGTACGAAGCTAACCTGCCGCGATGTGCGTCACTGCTCCGTTCTTGAGGTCTAAAACGGACGTTACGCTGATTTTGGGCGACTTCGGCTCTTGACCAAAACGCGGAGATTGAATTTTTGATAGAAGTGGAGATAGGTTCCGGTTCGCCACGTTACCTCAACCCTTTGCTGGCGGAGTTGGAGGCATAGGGCTCGAAACCATGCGACGATCTGGATCTGCTGCGGCAGTATTCTGAGAAGGTCGGGCGACTTTGCATCGCGGAGAGGGTAGGAGCTAAGTTCACGAGGGGGAGTTGCCATGCAGCTTTGTACGAATGCGAGACTTTTTTTGGATTTGGTGGCCGCTTCGGGACAGCCAAAGTTGTGGGAGTTAACGCCTCCTGAGGCGCGCAAAAAAGTAATTGAGCTTACCCGCATGGTTGAGTGTGAGGAGGCAATTGGCAAAATCGAAGATCGGATATTGCCAGGGCCAGCCGGGTCACTTCCGTTCCGCGTTTATACGCCGTTGGCCGCCAACGACAGGCCGTCAGGAGGCGTAGTCTTTTTTCACGGCGGAGCCTGGGTATTGGGTGACCTTGATACGCATGACTGCTTGTGCCGTATTCTCGCGAACGAGAGCGGCTGCCGGCTCGTTTCAGTCGATTATCGGCTTGCGCCTGAGCATCCGTTCCCCGCCGCTGTTGAAGATGCATGCGCTGCGACAGCATGGATAGCCGCTCATGCGGCGGAATTAGCTATTGACCCAACTTGCCTCGCAGTCGCTGGAGACTCCGCCGGCGGTGCTCTGGCGGCTGTCGTGTGTCAAAGCGTGAAACATTCTGGGCCAAAGATCGCACTTCAGGTGCTGCTTTGCCCCGTGACGGACATCGCTGCCGACAATCAATCACGTCGTGAGTTCGCGGAAGGGTACTTCCTCGAAGGCCCCTTAATGAGTTGGGCCGGCAACCACTATCTGCCATCAGGCTTTGACATAAACGATCCACGCTTGTCACCGCTGCGCGCACCGGACCTCTCGGGACTGCCCCCAGCCCGCATCCACACCGCAGGTTTCGACATACTGCGCGACGAAGGGAAGGCATACGCCGACGCGCTTTCGGCGGCTGGGGTCAACGTGCAGTACGTCTGCCATGAGCACATGATTCACCATTTCTATGCTATGGGGGGCGCTATTCCATATGCGCGCACTGCACTGAAGGCTGTGGGTGCCGACATCAAAGCAGCCCTCAGTCCGGCTATGGCGTTATCCGCGGCCTAGAATGACAACGCGGCGGTCGCCGGCCGCCCTCGCACGGAAAAGTAGAAGATTGCGGCCGCCATCACATTAGGAAGGGCGGGCACAATCTTAGCGTGGCGTTTGCGGCGATGAGATTTCCAGGATTGGCAGACGGAAGCTTTGGATTTTGCCGGTCACCGGCGTGATGTTGCTGTGGTTTGTCTACGTTTCGGCAACGCGATAGCGTTCAGGCGGCTGGCGCACGTTACTGGCGCAACCAGGGCAATTCGTCTACCGGTCTCGCCTCAAACCCGGCACCCCTAATGTCCGGTCCTGGCCCAGGCTGTGTGGAAAGGGGTCTGTATGAGCGCCATTGCTAGTGCGACGTTGGTTTCGCGACCGATCTGAGCAGAATTGGCCCCCTGACCGCCGCAGACGCTTCCTGGGGCGTCTATTGGCATTGATTTGAACGCGCGGCATCCCTTGGCTTAGGCGGCCAAAGCCTGCAGCAGCCCGGCCACGCCGATGATCGCCATCACGCGCTTCATATTATAGGCGAGCACATTGAGCGCCATCTCGGTTGCTACTTTCGGCAGCCGTTTCGTGAGAAAGTGCGTAGCTCCCATCCAGCACTTGATGGTGCCGAAGGGATGTTCCGCTGTCTGACGACGCATTGTCATTTTTTCTGGATGTTGATCGAGACGTGTCTGCACGGTCTCGAGTACGGCCTCATGCTCCCATCGGGAGATCAGTCTTTCCTTGCCGGTGGTGCAGCTATGCCTGATAGCGCAACTCTGACAGGCATTGGTCCGGTAGCGACGTAGCACCAAACCTCTGTCCTCAGTCGTGAAGGAATATGCAAGCCTTTGTCCGGCAGGACAAACGTAAGCATCCTCCGCTGCCACGTAGCGGAAGTCCTGCTTGCCGAAGCGCCCTGCCGCCTTTGAGTTCGAGGTCATCGGCTTTGGTAGCGTGACGGTGATCCCTGCCTCCTCGCAGGCGCGGATCTCCTCGCTCGCGTAGTAGCCGCGATCAGCCACAGCATCGAGCCTCTCAACGCCCATCTCGGCTCGCGCCTGCTCCGCGATATTCGACAGTTGATGGCGGTCCGTGCCGACGTTCGTCACCTCGTGGGCGACAATGAGATGGTTCTTGGTATCGACTGCGGCTTGCACATTGTAGCCGACGATTCCGGTGTCCTTGCCGCTCGTTGCCATCGAACGCGCATCCGGATCGGTCAGCGAGATTTGCTTGTCCTCGCTCTTCATCATCTCGGCTTTGATCGCACTGAGCCGCGCGACCTCTTCCCTCAGTTTCACGATTTTGTGCCTGAGCCGCACAACCTTTACCTCCGGCACCGCATCACCTCGGCGGTCAGCAGTCTCCAATTGCGTCATGTAGCGTGCGATGCTCTCGTCGATCCGCTCAAGACGCCGCTTCATCTTGGCCTCGGTGAAGTTCTTATCGCGCGCATTGATAGCCTTGAATTTGGAACCATCGATTGCGACGCTCGCCTCGCTTAGCAAATCAAGCTCGCGGCATAGCGCCACGAAGGTACGGCCGACCTCACGAATCGCCTTGCCGTTGTCCTTGCGGAAATCCGCAATGGTCTTGAAGTCCGGCGCCAATTGGCCGGTCAGCCAGATCAGCTCAATATTACGCTGGCACTCACGCTCAAGGCGTCGGCTCGACGGAACGCGATTGAGATAGCCATAAATGTATATCTTGAGCAGCGTTGCCGGACGATAGCTGGGACGTCCTTTTTCCAGCGGCGCAACCCGACCAAAGCCAAGCTTGCCAAGATCAAGACCTTCAACGAACGCGTCAACCGCACGAACCAGATTGTCCTCGGCCACGTAGTCGTCAAGCATGGCAGGGAAAAGTGTGCTTTGGCTCCGGTCAATCCCTTCCACAAAGCCGGACATCCGTCGCTCCCGCCCGCCGATTTAAAAAAGAATCATAGCATCCGAGCGACTTTTCACACAGC
>CAVREN010000064.1:0-111417 GCA_963720115.1 uncultured Alphaproteobacteria bacterium | reverse complement strand
AGCCGGAACTGATCAGCCCGGACAACTGGAACATGGATTTGCACTACCTTGACCGGCCCAACGCGCGGCGGGTTCAGCTCGACTTTTTCTACGACTACCGCACCAACGTGCAGCTCTACCCGCAGTGGCAGGCGTTCCTGCGCAGGGAGCAGCCCAGGACGATCATATTCTGGGGCCAGGACGACATTTTCTTCACGCGCGAGGGCGGCGAATCTGATCTCAAGGATCTTCCTAACGCCGAGATGCACCGGTTGAATTCTGGGCACTTTGCCGTCGAGGATTCGCCGACGTATATCGCCGACAACATCAAAGCGTTTTACGCCAAGAAGTGAGAGCCGCTAGCCATCGAGTGTGTCGCACGAGAACAAAGCAATGAGCCGCCCACCGCTCCCGCCATTCACCGCTGAAACTGCCGCGCAGAAGGTCCGTATGGCAGAGGATGCCTGGAACTCGCGCGATCCGGCCAAGGTGGCGCTCGCCTATACGGCCGACAGCCGCTGGCGCAACCGCGCGGAGTTCTTGCAGGGCCGCGACGCCATCGTGGCGTTCCTGACGCGCAAGTGGAACCGCGAACTCGATTATCGCCTGATCAAGGAACTGTGGGCGTTCCGCGACAATCGCATTGCGGTGCGTTTTGCCTATGAGTGGCACGACGACAGCGGCCATTGGTTCCGCAGCTACGGCAACGAGAACTGGGAATTCGACGAGGCCGGCGAAATGCGCCGGCGCATCGCTAGCATCAACGATCTGCGGATCGAGGAGACCGACCGCAGGTTTTTCTGGCCGCTCGGCCGCCGTCCGGACGATCATCCTTCGCTGAGCGAGCTCGGCCTCTAAGAGAAAGCCGATGAATATCCAACGCGTCTATGCCAGCGACGTTGCGTTCACGCCATCGGTCAAGGCCGTCCAGGCGCGAAACGGTTCGCGGAATGCCTATGCGCGTATGGAAGAGAAGGGCTCCTGGCAGACCCGCATCGCGCCGGATCTGGCGTCCTTCATCGGCGCGCAGACCAGCGTTTTTCTCGCCACGGCAAATGCCGAGGGGCAGCCCTATATTCAGCATCGCGGCGGCCCGGCCGGATTCCTCATGGTGCTGGACGAAGCGACCATCGGCTTTGCCGATTTCGCCGGCAACCGGCAATACATCACCGCCGGCAATCTTGCGGAAAATCCCAAGGCGCAGCTGTTCCTGATCGACTATGAGCACCGGCAGCGTGTCAAAATCTGGGGCGAGGCGCGCGTCGTCGAGGGGGATACCGATCTCACTGCGAAACTGATGCCGCAAGGCTACAAAGCGCGGCCGGAGCGCGTGATCATCTTTGCGGTTTCGGCGTGGGACGCGAACTGCTCGCAGCACATCCCGCAACGCTTCGAGGCGGCTGCACTCGCCGCGCGCGATCGGCGCATTGCCGAATTGGAAGCCGAGCTCGCCCGATTGCGCGCGCGGGCACCGTAGAAACTTTCGGTGAAATGTGTGAGTTCAGCACCGGCCAACGGACTTGGCTCCGTTCGGGCGACGAGCAATACGGCGATCGGGCAACTTCCGCTAAGGGTCAATCTCGACCGAATTGCGATGTCCGCGCTGCGTCCGTTCATCTTTCAAATACAGACATGATGTTGTAGCGTTGCGAACGTCGAAATGGGCCAAAGCACTAAATCGCTGCGCGATAGCTTGTTGCGGCGAACCAGTTTGCGTGCGGCTGAGCGCGATCGAGATCGTCGATAGCGAGCGGCGAATCCTGTCGCGAGGATCGAGGTGTTCGTCAACCTCATCCTGGACAGGAGTTTCCCATGAGCATCGATGTTGTCAGCCCACTTCGCCAGCGCATGATCGAGGACATGACCGCGCGCAAGCTCGGCGCCGGCACGCAGAGGCTCCACATCAGCAACTGCAAGCGGTTCGCCGCGTTTCTGCAACGCTCACCTGACGCCGCCACTGTCGAGGACATCCGCCGTTTCCAGCTGCACCTCGCCGAGACAGGGACGAGCATCCCCAACCGCAACCGCATCATGACCGGGCTGCGGTTCTTGTTCCGCGTGACGCTGCGGCGGCTGGACCTTGCGGCCGAGATCTATCACCTGCGCGAACCGCAGAAGATTCCGCAAGTGATCAGTCCGGACGAGGCACGCAGGCTATTGGCCGTTGCCGACAGCCTGCGGACGCGCGTGCAGCTCAGTCTTGCCTATGGCTGCGGATTGCGTGCCAGCGAAGTGGTCCGGCTCAAGGTCAAGCACCTCGACAGCGCGCAGAAGATCATTCGCATCGAGCAAGGCAAGGGCCGCAAGGATCGCAATGTCATGCTCTCACCCGAGCTGCTCGAGCTGTTGCGGCAATGGTGGAGGGAGCGCCCATCACGTCACGATGCGGGAACACCCCTTGAGGAATGTTGGCTGTTTCCGAGCCGGAAGTCTGGTCAAGGAGACAGCAAGCCGATGACCACGCGGCAGCTCACGCGTCTCTTCCATGAGGCAGCCGACGCCGCCGGGATCAGGAAGAACATCACACTGCATGTGCTGCGTCACAGCTTTGCAACGCATCTGCTCGAACGCGGCACCGATATCCGCATCATCCAGGCGCTCTTCGGAACGGCGACATACTGCCCGCGAACAACAGGCTGAAGCACGCATCACCTACCGATTTCATCCTCGCTTCGGCGAGACGGTAGGCGTTAGGCGGCGGCTTGAGCGAGGCGGCGCCGCGTTTCTCGTTGTGTACCAACTTGACGGCACCTTTGCCTGCCTTCCGGCGTGGATGACTGACGAGGCTGCGTCTCGAACTCGAGGTCGGCGTTGAGCCGCGTTTTCCCCTGGATGTTCTTCGCTCCCTACGCAACGAAGTGGATGCGCTTCTAGGCTTTCTGGCGTCCGAATCAAAAACGGAGCGACCAGATAATGACGCACCGATCCGAGAATCTCCAGCCAAGCCTGTTCGAGGCCGAGCGACCGTGCGTCGAACTGGGTGCAGCTCAAAAGAGCGAGCTCGCCACGGTCATCGAGCTGCTGCTGCGCGAGATCGCGGCGGCGCTGGCAAAGGCGGCAAGCGGGGGGAGCAGCGATGACCAAGATCACGACTGAGCATCTCGCCCGCATTGCCTGCGTCTACATCCGGCAATCGACAGCAGACCAGCTCGCGCATAATCATGAGAGCCGACGGCGCCAATACGGCCTCGTCGATCGCGCCAAGCAGCTTGGCTGGAGCAACGTCGATGTCATCGACGACGACCTCGGCCGCTCCGGTGGCGGCATCGCGCGTCCCGGCTTCGAGCGGCTGCTTGCAACGATCTGCGACGGCCGTGTCGGCGCTGTGCTCGCGATCGAGGCGTCGCGTCTTGCCCGTAATGGCCGCGACTGGCACACGCTGATCGAGTTCTGTGGATTGGTCGGCACGCTTATCGTTGACGAGGACGGAATCTACGATCCTCGCCATCCCAACGATCGGCTGCTGCTTGGCATGAAGGGCACGATGAGCGAGCTTGAACTTTCGATGTTCCGCCAGCGCTCGCAGGAAGCGCTGAAGCAGAAGGCGCGCCGCGGCGCGTTGGTCCTCGGTGTCGCCGCCGGCTATGTGAAGATCGGTCGCGATCGCATAGAGAAGAATCCGGACAAACGCGTGCAGGACGCCCTAGGACCGCCGGCGAAGTCGGCCCATGCTCGGCTTGCCCCAGCAAATCGGTCGCGCAGATTTCGCCGTCCACGGTCTCGTCGGCGATGATCAGCGTCTCGGTCGGTCCCGCGAGGAGATCGATGCCAACGCGGCCGAACAGCTGGCGCTTGGCTTCGGCTACATAAGCATTGCCCGGTCCAAGATCATATCGACGGGATGAATAGTCTCGGTGCCAAACGCCATCGCTGCGACCGCCTGAACGCCGCCAAGCACGAAAATCTCGTCTGCGCCGCCAAAATGCATCGCCGCGACAATAGCCGGTGCGGGCCGCCCTTGAATGGCGGCGTGCAAGCAATGATGTGCTTCACGCCGCAACACGCGCGGTGACGATCGACATATGCGCAGAAGCGACCATTGGATAGCGCCCCCCCGGTACATAGCAGCCGATTGAATCGACCGGAATATGCTTATGACCGAGCACCACCCCGGGGAGTGTCTCCACTTCGAGTTCCCGCAATGTAGCTTTTTGCTGTTGGGCGAAGTTGCGCACCTGCGCCTGGGCGAACTTAATGTCGTCGAGGTCGCGCTTGCGCACTTGAGCGATAGCTCGCTCGATTTCGTCGGCTGTCAGCTTGAAGGATGGCGGCGACCAGTTGTCGAATTTGCGTGACAATTCGCGCACAGCCGTGTCCTTGCGCTCATCGACATCGATTAGGATTTGCTCGACTGTTTCGCGGACCTTGGCGTCGGCTGCCTTGATCGCGGTTGCGTCCATTCCACGTTTTAGGTACCGGGCCACGTACTCCTCCCTTTTATGGCGGCCTCCGCCACTAGGCTTTTGATTTCATCGTAAACGCCAGCAGATTGGTCGGCGGAGGCTGTTATCCACGCCTTTCCGGCAAATTTGCGCCTTGACCGCGCCCGAGGCCAACTGTGAGAGTAGAAAGTCGCGCCTTAACAACCGTTTCCACGGGTCGATCTCCAGCCGTGCGACGGAGCCGGCTGCCTTCCTTGCGGCGGATACTTAGATGGGCTCCTGCGGTCGCTTGGTCCCTCAGAGTAGCGGTGAACAATTGGTCACGATCATCGCTGATGATCTCTCCGGGGCGACGGACAGCGCCGTCGCCTGCGCGGAGCGAGGACTAGACACTGTCGTCGCCCTTGTCGACACCAGCGACAATGGCAGGGCTGAAGCGATCGCCTTCGATGCCGATACGCGGCGCCGGTCCAAGCATGAAGCAGCGGCCGAAGCCGCCCGTCTTGTCCGTACCCGCGCGAACATTAGCAGTGGCATACTGTTCAAGAAGATCGATTTAACGCTCCGCGGCCACATCGGGGCAGAAATTGCCGCGTTGCTTAGCGCGCGCCGGGGCACGACCGGTTCGTCGTTGCAGCGAACGATTGTCGTTTTAGCTCCCGCCTTTCCGGCACAGGGACGCACGACATTGCAAGGCCGACAGCTTCTTAACGGCGTCCCGTTGGAAGACACCGAACTTTGGCAACGCGAGAGAATAGCTGACAACGCTTCGCTGCTCGATATGATGAGCCGCTCGGAGGGACGGGATTGTCCCAGGAAATCATCAGAGGATGAGGGCTATTGTTACGTGTGATATGTTTGCTCATTGGCTTTTCTTCCTTTCCTTTTGAGCGGTTTCAAAGTCATGCAATACGCATGGTCGTCTCGTATGGAGACGCTGAAACGGCGGCGGTTTAGTCCTGCGCAAGCACCGAGTTAAAGAAAAGTTTTCACTGGTAACCCTCTGCTGGCGCGAGACTATTTTTGCCCTTCGTACAGCGTTGAATCCCGATCTGCGCAATCCGACACTCATCCGCATTCGGTCACAGTGACCGCCTGCGATGGCCTCAAAATCATTTGCCGCTGGCCGCGCAGCGGTGCTGCGCAAATTCTGCGGGAATTTGATCGAGCCATATCCTTCGGAGGGCTCAGCCCGCTGAGGTCAGGGCAACAATCGTCTTGCGCTTGCGATTGCCGCAACGGCAACGGCGATGATGAAAAACTTGAGCGTCCAGCACCTCATAGCTCCAGTTCCGGATGTGCTTGAGGACCAACAACCGCAGCACCATGTCGGCCGGCATGCCTCGACGCCCACGGCAACGGCTCTTAGGATGCCGTTTCGCCAAAGCCTCGTAAACGGCCGCAACGATCGCTTCATCCGCCAGCACCGTATCGGCGTGCTTCATCCAGTCTTCGCGAAGATCGCTCACTTCCTCCGCAATCAACCCGTCGCCGAAGCTGCGTTGCGCCCGTCGCATCTCAATCATTCCGCTTGCCACGCCCCCTTGATGCGGCCCGTTCCGAACGCAGCAGTTCATGATTGAGCTCGCAAATGGTCTCGATCGCCTGCTTCAGTTCCTGATAATTGTTCAGCCAGCGGCGCACCTCAGCAACGCGCTCGCGCCGCACGCTGAACTGCCGCGTGCGTCCCCCCGGATAGGTCACAGTCAAAACAAACACTCGATGCCCTTCGCCACGTGCGCATTTCGGGCAGTCTTTGGTGTGTCGAACCGTCCGCTCCAACAGCGAGCCGCGGAGCAACTCGCCGCTGATCGGCAATTTGCTCACTAGCCTCTGGCGCGCGCGCAGGGTCTGCCCACGAATCATCTACAAAAATGAATCAGACGGTGCGCCCGCCGTCAACTTCAATTCCGCTCGACCTTGCAGTTTTCCGACCGTCAGCCAATTCTGCGCAAAGACCCAGGCCGTTCAATTTTGCGCCGGGAAGTAGCTAGAAAGTGGCCGCTTTCAAGGGTTTTTGTAGGTTTTAACTGGCAAAATGGCCGATCAGGTCATTACGGTGAGGTGTGAGATTTTTTTGGTCATCGAGCGCGTGCTGAGATCGGCACGCTCGACGCGCAACTTGTCTTCTATGTGGTCGTGAATGCCAAACCTGGCGGTGGGTCTTCAACGCCCGCGTACTCGCCAAGCTGATGACCACGATTACCGCCTGTAGCGACTATACACAGATCGGCAATGCTCAGTCACGCCAGGCATGAGAATGCCTGTCACAAAGTCAAAGCTTTAGTGTTGTCGGTGACGCCATGGAGAAAATCGGGGTCGACCCTTATGCCAGCGCGCGGGATTGAACCTGACATGTTTCTGTTTCAGGAAAGTCAAGGCCGCGTCGTAACCCAAACCTTCCATGAACTCGCGCGTTTGACGAAAGGCGCGCATTGCAATTTCAATCCAAAGTAGCCGGGCGCATGTTGCCCGGTTCGCGCCGGATGCCACGGCTCAAGTCGGCGTGTCTTGCCTGGGCTACAAGGCCCATTTCAGCGAGGCGACAGAGTCGCGCACGATCGCCACCGTTGCGCCCGCAGCTTCTTGGTGCGGCGAGATCACCCAAGAAAACCTGAGCCAAGGCTCGCCAAATTCGCTCCCAAAGAGTTTCATTCGGCGGAAATTCTCTTTTAGTTTCTCGCGCGCGCGTGCGTGCAGTTCATAGCAGGCCGCGCGATCCCGTTGGGCAATAGCGGCCTTTTTCCTCGGGCAGGGTCCCGATTGGCGCCTGATGGAGGCCACAAAGGGCCGTCTCTTAGGCATGAGTAACAAACGACCGAAGCGTTTTTTACGCATTGCTGGCGATGCTCTGACGTGCTGAAGTCCAGGTCGAGTTGGGCGGCCGACGACCGCACACGCCACATGCAACAGAGATAGCCATGAGATGCATCAGTAACGGCAAGATCATGCAGCGCGCCAAGGATGACGAGGCGCAGAAGCGCGTCGAACAGGGCGGCTGGTACATCGTAACGAAGAACGATTACAAGCGGTGGCTGGCAAGACAGCAACAACAGCGTATCGGCGCGCCGGACTTCGCCGATATCGCTGGCCAGGATCTGCACGAGGCGGCGTCAGTATCACCTCCACTGCCGAGCGCGTGAGGGTGGGCCCCAGTTTCGAGGAAAGTGCGGCGCTTTGAACACGACCATGACGCAGCGGCCGCGCCGCATCCTCTGGCAAAACGTGCTGACCGTCGTCAGCGCGGCCATCCTCATCGGTGCCGAAGTGTTCGGCGCTGCGTTCGCCGGCAGCTGGGCAATCGCCACGCTGTTGGGGCTCGGCACGATCGGCGCGCGCCTGCTTGACGGGGTGTTCGTGCTCTGCGGCATCATCGTCATGGTGCTGTTCGTGCGCTCGGCGCGCCGCATCGAGCCGTTCGTCGCCGACGAACATCGACCGGTGCGCCGATGAGTGCCGGTTGGGGTCCGGCCGCTATGCTATTACCATCGGTAGACTAGCGACGCGGCTGGGGCTCTGACGTGCCGCTCCATCGCCATGGCACATGGCGGCGATCAGGCTATAGAAGGCTCCCGTAGCTCAGCGGAGGATAACGCCCGTCCGGCCGCAGCAATCGATCAATGTAGATTTTGGCCTTGGCCAGCATATCGTCGCGATTGCGGCCGTGGATGTCCGCCGCCGCCGATTGGGCCGTGGCTGGAAACAGACTTGGCGACGCCGCCGCAATGCAAGCCAGCCACGGGCCGTCATTGGAGAACCGCCGCCAGAAGACGACATAGCCACGGTATTCGACCATCTCCTCCATGAACTGCTCCTGTCGCTGCCGCTCGCAACCCCTACAGCCCAAACAGCAGCTTAAATGCCCAGATCGAAGCAACGACTATCAGAGCAACCCCAGCCATGACGACGATAGCGTAGCCGTAGCCGACTTTGCCTTCAGGGGTCGGGATCTCCGCGAGGGCAATGGTGGCGATGACGAGGAAGATGAGGATGACGGTTTTCATTTGCGCAAGCTTCGGTTGTTATAACTCGCTGCGCTCGCAAAAACTTGTCCCGGCAGGTCCCAGGGGACACGGAGAAGTGGCGGCACGCTTGGCCCACTCGCGAAGCTCGCGCAAGTGGCGGCGTGACTACTTCGACGAATGCCAGATCTTTTTCAGCGTTCGAGAAACCTGATCGATAGTCCAAGAGGGCCAACTGGCAGCCTCATAACACGTTGCTTGGGTAGGCAACGGATAACGACTGTCACAGTCCGCAGGCAAGACTGTAAATTGGTAGCCCTTAGCAGCCATGCACGAAATTAAATATTTGCTGCTGGGGTCCTCGGGATCAACAGCTTTGTACATATGATAGAAACGCTCAGCTTCAGTGACGCAAGCTGCCACATCCTCAGCTTGATCTGGCAAGCAGCCCTTTAAGGTAATCAACAAGGACAAGAAGACTGCATGCTTCATATAGATGATTGCACCTGACTATGGCTCATCGACCGTCGCATCATCCGCGTTCGCTTTCGAGCTATTGACCCGCTTAAGACGCTGGCCAGCGTAATCGTCCGGCGCAGGGTTCCCGTTCGCAGCGAGTGAAGTCTTGCCAAAAGTTAAGCTGCTGGCCATGCGGCGGTAATGCTCGCGCACCACCTCTAGCGCAGACACTAGAGACGTGTCATGCACGACACCAACAATTCCCTACCCAAAGCTCTGCGTTGCCCTGACTGCGCTAGGCCAATGCAACTCCTTCGCAGAACATCACGCTTCAACGGATTGCCCGATCTGTGTTCCTTTTACTGCTGCGCCTGCGACGAATGGCACGTTGAGGAAGTCGGCCCCATCAAGTTCAAGGAACTTCACGCCGCCTCCCCGGCGATCAAGCAATAAGGGAGAGAAGTCGGGGGTCATAATTGGAGGTAATCGATGCGACCCACCGTTGCTGAATGCTTAGAACATGCCCGCCAATGCGAACGGTACGCGGCCCGGACCAATGATGAAGGGGATCGGAAATACCTTCTTTGGAGGGCCAAAGAATGGATGAAGCTTGCTGTGGAGAAGGAGCAAGTAGCCGCTGCTCAGACTGCCGCCTAGTGACTTGGGTCTCACTCTCCCAAGTATACAAAATGTAGCGGCTTGCACGTCTGTTCTCTTTATGTTCTAATGCGCCAATGACGAAGGGAGAAGTCCTCAGATACGCGATCGCTTTCGCCCTGAGGCGCTCTCGCAAGATCGTACGAGGTTTGAAAGAAGGTTTGACGGAGGACGAGCGTTTCGCCGTCGCCGATCACGCTGTCGCGCAGTTGAAGGAGCGTGGCGATCCTTGGCGGTTGAATGAGGGGGCACCGACAGCAAAGCCACCATCGACTTGAAGAGACAGGATGGAAGGTAATTCCCCGCACCCCCGACACCCCGCCTTCCGTCCTTAAAGCCCCGGTCGCCCAAACGGCCGGGGCTTTTCATTGTGTGCCGAGCATTGATCGACAGCTTGGAGATGGACGGTGTTTGCGGATACAAACCGGTACAAGCTACACCGGAGGGTCAGCAGTATTGTCCATTGCCGCCGGCCCAGTACGAGGACTATGTCGGACGCGCTGGCCTTGAGCGCCACGGCAAGAAAAAGTGGAGGCGCCATGTGGCCGACGTCGTGGAGCGTCTCATCGCCGCGTTGCAACCTGACACGATACGGTGATCGGGGCAATGTCACCAAGCTCCAAATTACCGGACCCCATAGTCGCGCGTTCCTTTCGTAGCGGTCTGCGAGGCCGCGTTTAGCTGCTAGATCAACGCTCGCTGCCATGGCTCACTCCTTCTTGCTTCAACGCTGTCGTCCGCTCCTGATTTTCGCCGCTTGCGCGATCCTGTTTCACTTCGCGAATGCGGCGGATGTTGCCTTTGGTAGGGCAGAAGCTCGCCTTGCAGAATAAAAATCTTGGAACGAGCCTGATGTCCGCATGCATTGTCGCGGCGCAAATCGTAATGGTGCCGATGGCCATCTTGGTAGGCGCCAAGGCAGACGCTTGGGGTTGGAGGAAACAATGGTCAGAATTATAGCGATAACTTTGTTCGGGTTGTCGCTCTCTTGGGCCGCACAAGGAATGCCGCTCGCGCCCGTTCATCAACCCGATGGCTCAACGCGGCAGAAATGCCGAGCGAGCCGTCTGCGGCGGCGGAAAGAGAACAATCGGCCAAGCACTGACGCGAGCTAGCCGTCTTGATGACCTTGTGCAAAAGATGGCAGTCAAATCATGTCAAAAATCATATGGTGGACTAAGAGTTCATGTTTGTCGCGTGCCTTCGCCACACCATTCGAAGTAAGTGCTATCTTCAGCGGGGAGATACCGCAATGACGTTAAGTCGGCCCGGCAAGCCAACTCAATCCAGCTCTTCTACGATAGCGCTCATTGAATGCTCGGTCAAAGTGTCGCCGACCCTCGCACGTCTGATCCGCAAGAGTGCGGATAAGGAGATGAGCGGCGCTTCCGCAAAAGATGCATTGTTGACGGCGGCCGGTGTTCAACCCGGCGAGGTAGCGACCTTGCAAAGGGAACTACAGCAGGCTTCGGAGGAATCCAAGCGATGGCGCGAGAAAGCCGCTCGTGAACACGGTCAACTTGAACAGTCAAAGATCGCGACTGCTAAGTGCGACAACGAGAGGGCGGTTCTTCTCGATGACCTTAGTAAGGCGACTGCCTCACTTAAAGGGGCGCAGCAGCAAATCCTCACGCTCGAAGCACGGATAGCTGAGCTGACTACCACCCTCGAAAGTCGGAACAACCAGCTGGCGTATTCTCTTTCACTCTCCGGCCTTAGTGACTGCGCCGCCGCGGCTGTAAAGGAGCTTCGGGATCGGCTGGCGAGGGGCGACATACAATTTGCGATCGATGCCGCTGGCGATATGGAGGCCATGATCGCGAATCTAGACCGACCTGAGATGCGCACCTTAAGTGAGATGCTCACTCGTCGCGCTTGGCGCGTTCACGTCATTCGCTGGCTTCTGCGGATCCGCGCGAGATCGTGAAGCCAAATTGGGGCTGTTGCGTCGTGCGCAGGCATCTCACCGAAGACCAGGTGGAGGCGCTCGAGATTGAATTAAGCGACACGCTGGCGCGCACCCTCGACGAGATCAAGACTAGATTGACACTAGCATCGTTCGTCACAACACTTAATTACTATGAGCCGTGGTCTAGGACGCATCGAGCGGGCGATCCTCGGAATGATCGAGGACAAGGACGTATGCGAAGAGCGTTACACCGCGGTGGATTTAGCTCGCGCGATTTATCAGAAGCCACGGCCGATCCAGGCCGAGCACGTTGCGGCCCTTCGAGCGATGCGCTCCTTGGTGCGCAAATTTCCGGATCGCTTTGTGCTGAGCAGCGGCGCCGCTCGCGGTCCGCTCCGGCTTGAGCGACGTCGAAACTGATGCGCACGCAAGCGTCCAGCGGTCACACTGCATGACGTTCTTACTGAGCTTGCAATGCGCTTTACGGCTGGGCCGATGCTGAAGCGGTCGTCGTATGGCTTCGGGACGCTCACCAGCCGCGCCACCGGCAACAACGCAATTTAGACTGAAACGCAGCAAGCCTAGCCGCCTGCGTTGTCATAGTCGCTGCCCAGGACTAGACCCGGAGGCAGGGACTCGTCGTACATGCTGGCCACATCGGACCGCCCTATCGGAATGAATCCTCTAATCTTCGCCGTCTGCAGTGGGAGCACGCCGGATTTCTCCAACTTGTTGGCAATCAGCGTGCGCAGCGGCTTGGGCACGTCCAGCCTACGATCGTCGACGACGCGCGCGGCGCGAAGGAACAGGTTCTGCAGGTCAAGCAGCTCGGGGTTAGTCCAATCGAAATCTTGGAAGGCCGAGTACGCGCGCTCGACGAGGTCGGGTGAAACGACAGTCTCGGGCCCCGCGTAGAGCGGAGTTCGGTTGAGCAGGAGTCCAAGCGCTGCAAGATAGGGAGCGCAGTGCTGCTTGGCGCGTGCCAGCGTCACAGCGATCTCGAGGAAACGCCTGACCAGTTCCGCCTTTGTGTCGTGGGAGATCAGTTCCAACGAACCTGTCAAGCGCACGAGTTCGTCCGGCGCCTTGCCGCTGCATATCCTATCGACCTCTCCTGTCAGAAGCTTGTTCTGGCGTTCGCGCGTGAGCCCGCCGGCCACTCGCCGCCATAGGATGTATTCCTGGCTCTTGATGCGCCGACCGGGAAAACATGGGCCGGCGTCCTGCAGGCGCCACAGGGCGTCGATACGAAGGTCGTCCCGGACAACTCCGAAACCCGGGCGCAGCAGGAATCCGGCGATGATGAGCCAAGCCTCTTCGTGGTCTACCGAGAGTCGTCTGCTGTCGAGCCGTTCCTCCAGGGCAGCCCAAAGGGCGCGCAACAGGGGCCCGTTCCATCCACTCCTGGGTGAGCCGAGGATGGGCTCCAGGCTCTTGAGGATCGTGCCGGCAGTAAGCTTGCCCTTTTTACTCTTGCTGCCAGGCTGGGCGAACGCGATTCCGATCTGCTTGCGTGCCGTTTCCAGCGCGTCCGCTGCGGCGTTCGGCTCAATCTGAACGGTGGCTTCGCGGGACTGTCGCGCGCCGGGTACGCTCGCGCCGCCTTGGTCGTGCAGGCGCATGTTGAATTCCAGTGGCCAGGAATGCTGGCTGCCGGGCGCGGCGCTGATGCAGGAGATCTGGAGCAGGCCCAGCGCGTTCATCCGCGCGACTAAGCTGACGGGCATGGTCCCATTCGTCCCAGTGGCTGATGGCTCGGTCGATCTGATGATTGTCTGAAGCGCTGGCAACGGGTGAAAATCGCCTTCGGACCACGAAAGGACGTCTCCGGCGCGGCTCCCGCTATGACGGCTCGACGAATATGCCTGGAAGCGCACGAGCTGATGAGTGCGGACCCTAAGCCCAAGATCAGCGATCTCAAAAACCTGCGACGGCGCTGCACCTTGTGGAAGAACACACACGAGAGACGGAGGCGCGGTTTCAGCATCCGTCGCGGGTATTCCCTCCACTTCGAGAAAGACCGAATGGGCGGACCCAGCGGCGATCTGACTCGAATGCTGGTGGAGAAGAGCACCGAATCGTGCGGCTCCGCGCGCTACCGCCAGGTCCGGCTCCTCATTCTCCAGAACCAGCGGCACAAAGCCGTCTTGCCAGACTCCGATCTGCTCGCGAAGTCTTTGGCGTAGGAGCGGTGGTCGGATCGATCCGCCGTTGAACAGGACCGCATCAACGCGTGGGCGATCACTCAGGAATTCGGCGAGATGTCGCGTCACCGCGCCGTCGGAGGGATAGGGAAGCCCCCACTCCTTCAGCGCGCCCAGTGTTCGGTACGGCCGCGCCCCCGCATTACAGAAGGGAAAGAATCCATCCAGCAATACGCCCTCAATTTCCGCTCGCCTCACCGTTACTGCCTGCGAGCCGGCAACCATTGCTGACCCGCGACCGGCCAGTCCAACGACAAACCGCTCGTCCGGCGGCCCTGTGGCGGCGAACGCATGCTCCTTCAGGTTACGGCAGGAGGCCACGAGCTGGTCCCATTGCGGGCCGGAAATCTGGCCGCCTGATCCGGCAAGCCGCGGTTCCACCATGTGCGCGATGGCAAGATCAATATTGTCGCCGCCGAGCAAGATATGCTCGCTCACCGCCACGCGCTTGATGTCTGGCATCGAGCTTTGCTCGTTCAGGCGCAGTTCGAAAAGGCTGAAATCTGAAGTGCCACCGCCGATATCGATGACCAACACGTGCCGCAGATCGGTATCGTCACCGTCCGCCCGCTGCCACAACTCATGTGTCGGGTCGTGTTTCTCCAGCCAGCAATAGAACGCAGCCTGCGGCTCCTCCAGTAGTCGCACGTCTTTTGGGAAGCCCGCTTCCTCGGCGGCGGCAATCGTAAGCCGCTGTGCCGCCGCATCGAAGGAAGCGGGGACCGTAACTGTGATCTCCTGATCATCGAACGCAAACCCGGCCTGGGCAAACCTGCTGTTCCAGGTCCCCCGCACATAATTCAGAATCAATGCAGAGGCGCGTACCGGTGAGATCTTCTGCTCGCGGGTTAGATCTGGCGATCCCCAAGGCAGAAACGGCTCCGACCGGTCGGCGGCGTGATGGCAAAGCCAGGACTTCGCGGAATGGACGACGCGCCCAGGTGTTTCGCTTGCCTTGATACGCGCAAATCGGCCGACGACCCATTCCCCCGCGCCAACCTCCTTGCCGCGAAAGTGTGCCGCGGCCGCTTCCTCCGGTAAGTAGAGGAAGGAAGGCAGCGTTGGCTCCTCCGTCAGGCCGGCCAAGCTTTCCCATTGGGGGACGGAAAGGATCTCCGGGGTCGCCTCGCCGAGCAAGGGTGCGAATGCCAGGGCGGAGTTGGTTGTGCCAAGATCAATGCCGATGGAGAAGCGCGCGTGGGCCTTCGTCAAGACTTACCTCCGAGATCGGGCCCTATTCAGTGCGGACTTGGAACTCCACCTTCCATCGGCGATCGGAGTTCGTGTGCTTCATCCAAAGCTCAAGGATGCCGAGCTCTGTGATGACGGGGTTCATGCGGACCGGTACCACTTGGCCCACCGGGAGATCACCAAGCGCTGGAATCTCGATTTCGAGCAGGCCAGTGTCCTCAAGATCGCGTTCGGCGTTCGGCAGGACCTGTCCCGGCGTGTCGCCGCTTCGCACCGAGGAGGAGAAGAACCGAAACTCCGCCGCGCGGCCGGTGACAAGACCGAACTCGCGTCCCTCGATCAGCAGTTCTGTGCCTTCCTCCATCCCCTGCGGGACAACGCACAGCGCCTTCAGCGGCGGTTTGTAACCAGGAACTGCGGGCATGGAGGTCTCCAGGCCAATGTAATAGGACCGCGCCGCGCCTGCCTTGATGCGCACGCCCTTGCCCGTGACGCGGTGACGCCCGTAGATGGCAGCGCCACGTGCGACCGCAAGGTCTGGGTTGAAACCTTGCAGTTCGCGGATGGGTTGCCCTCCGTTCCAGTCCGCTAACAGATCAAGCACACGCGCACGAATCGCCGGCGCTTTGAAAACGCCTCCATTGAATAAGACCGCGGTCGGGATCAGCACCTCTCTCCCGACCCGGGGCCCTACAAGGGCGGCAAGCTTCTCGCTTGCCTTCACGTTCTGCAGGCTCTGACTCAGAAACCGGGCGATATGCTTGCTGACCACGGGATCGGACGCATAGGGCAGGCCGAATTCCTGCAGCGCTCCTGTCCGGCTCTCACGCGGCAAGTCACCAATGCTGGTTCTGGCGAAGAAACCCTCAACAATAACTTGCTCCAGCATGTCGCGATCGAGCGTCGTTGAGACCGTCTTGGCAAGCAGGCTGGAGCCGCGCGAGGGGACCGCGATCGGCGCCTCTGCAAGTGTTTTATCCTCAAACAGGGTGATCTTTGCCTTGGACGCGGCATGCACGAGCGCTAGGAACTGCCAGGAGTCCAGTGTTTTGCCCGCGGCCTCAAGCTTGGCCTGGAGCGCATAGGCGAGCGCCAAATCCATATTGTCGCCACCAAGCAAAATATGTTCGCCGACGCTGACGCGATCAAGTTCGAGGCTGCCCTCGACATCTGTTACAGCGATCAGGCTGAAATCGGATGTCCCGCCACCGACATCGCAGACGAGCACGAGATCGCCATGAGAAACCAAGTTGCGCCACGTTCTGCCCGTTTGCTCCGTCCAAGAGTAGAAAGCCGCCTGCGGCTCCTCCAACAGTGTGACGTCCCCGAGCCCCGCGGCCTTGGCGGCATCGGCAGTGAGGCTCCTTGCCACCTCGTCGAATGAGGCAGGAACCGTCACGACGATCTGGCACTCCGAGAGGTCCCAATCCCGTCCCTGCGAACGCTCGGCGTAAAGCAGCGCGTCTCTGAGATGCTGGAGGTAACGGCGCGAGCATTCGAATGGTGAGAGTTTCTCTTCGCTGATGTCTGACCGCCAGGGCAGGATCGGCTGTTTCGGATCGATATGCGGGTTGGAAAGCCAGGACTTGGCTGAGCTCACGAGACGATCAGGCACCAGCGCGCCCCGGTCGCGCGCAAACTGACCGACGATTGCGGGCTCCCCAGCATCGTTCCAGGGTAAAGGAAACGAACCCTCTGGGAACTCCTCACGGTGCGGAACATAAATAGCCGATGGCAACGTCGGCAGCCCGCCAAGCTGATTTGGTCCCACGATCTGCGCGATTTCCGCAATCTCGGTGTCGCCGCTCTGGATATCGCTGACCGCTATCGCGCTGTTGCTGGTGCCGAGGTCGATACCAACGCTGAAACGAACTTTCATAGTAGAGGTTTGTCCTGGTTGCGCGATACCGTCCGTTTCCAACCCGTCGCGCTGCTCATTTAAGCTCCACCTCCGCCGGTGCGATTGTCGGAAGCCGATTGGTCGAACTCCGCAGAACGCGCGGCAGCTTCACGGCATCCGTTTTCCAACCATGATGGACGAGCACTCCGGAGAACGGCGCGGGACCGCTGATCTTGCCCACCAATCGGTATTCGTCCGGCAGATAACCAGCGGCGATCTGCACTCTCGCCCCCTCGCTCTCTGCGCGCACCGGGGAGATCTGGAAGTGCTCAAGTAGGGCGGCCTTACATCCCGCATGCACCACGCGCGCGGCTGCCCCGACCTGTGCGTCGCTATACGTATTGATGTCGTCCATCAGGAAATCGACCAGGCGGCCTCTCGCCTGCAGTATCGCTAAAAAGCTGACGATCTCGGCATCTGCCTTATAGTTTGCGCCAGTCGGAACCGACACCGGTCGGGCCGCCTCGGCGGCAGCTCGAGCATCCCGTTCCGGGGCGCGCCCGGCCAGGATCGTTACCAGGACGACAAGGCCTAGCACCAGGGCGCCGCCTGATAGATATGGCTCGAATGGGCCCGCCCCTGGCACCAATTCCAGGGCGTTCGCCACGAGTAGGAGCACGATGGCTATAATCGAGACCGCTCTCATCGCATGCATGCTTAGCCAGTTTCCTTAGAGGGCATCGCTGTTGATTGACGCACCAACAATATAGGATCGAGATGGCTGTCGTAACCGTTGACCGATCCGGTCGGGCGCCCTTTGCTCGGTTGCGTGACGGGCTGAAAACGGCCGCCTGGCGAGCCGCCACGCCGACACGACCACCGCCCTGCGCGCCAAGCGCTTCGGGAACGACTTTGTCGGCCACGTGACCACGCGCTCCGCACCACAAATAGTCGAAGACTTGGTCTACCGGAGCATGAGGCACTGGATGCTGCAGCTCGATCCGCCCGACCTCGGCCGGTTGCGCAGCCTTTAGCGCGCGTCGCATCGAAGATATGCGGCCGCGCATTCCTCAGCGCGCACGGGTTGGTTTCGGTGGATGTGTCGGGCTGGGTTGCTGCCTGGCCGTCGCGGCGCCGTGAGCCGGTGGTTCGTCGAGGACTAGCAGTCAGTGTCGTATTGGGGGCGACCAGACCGGCTGCTTCTTCTCGACGGAAATCGCCGTCGAATTTCATGATCTCTCGCATCAACTGCTCGATCAGATACTGACAAAAATGCCGTTTTGCCGAGAGGTCAGTTCGGCCACAGTCTTCGCGACAGCCTCGATAATTTGTCCTTCTTCCGTATCGAGCTTCTCTGACCAATCGGGGCAGGCGGATATTCTGCGAAGAAGTCGTCGATCAGTTCGACCATCAGGCTGTGGAGGCAGGGTCGATCTTGTTCATTTTCCGAATTGTGCGATGAGGTGCCTTTCCTTTCGGCCCAACAGCGGCTCACACAGCCTCTACCGGCCTTCTGATATCGCCAACCTGCCGTGTACTTTCGGACATAGTGCGGACACGAGGATTCCTCAGTGGACCGCCGGATGGGGTAAGCGTTTGATTTTGTTGGTGGGCGCACAAGGATCTCGGACCCGCTGATTAAGAGTCAGCTGCTCTGCCGGCTTGTAAGAAAACGTGTTGCCTCAACATCGTCTGCGACGGCTGTCACTAATGAAGGAATCGCAGCTTTCTTCACCAAAAGCGCTTAATCTGCGAGCGACGGCGGAACGGGGTTGGCGCAAGCGCCGCCCCATACAGCATGGACCACCGGGTCGAGCCCGGTGGTGACGATGGAAAGGGGACGTGTCGCGTGCGTTATTGCGAGCCGAAGCAGTCCAGTTGGCTTGCGCGGGAAGCTGGATTGCTTCGTAGCCGCGCTAGCTCCATTGGCGCGCGGCCCTCGTGCCGACTTCGACTCTTGCGGGTGCGGCCCTACATCTAACGCGATGTCCGTAACGCGTGAGCTCCGCCGCCGATCGGAGGGACATGATAATGGCAGGCTACGCTCAGGTAACACTCGTCGGAGTTCGATCTCGACCATGTCACTACAAGCCGTCATGATCCCCAGGCGGCTGAATATGGTGGCACCGTGATGCTTCGAGCGCGATCACAGGGCATAGATTTCACATACGCGTATCCATTCTCGAACAGAACCAGTGTCCTTGATGCTATAGATGGGGCGACAAAAAGCCTGCTCAGCGAGTTGGATTCACTACCTCGCGCGTGCATGGACGTAACTCGTCAAGAGCGGGATGAGATCGACGAGGGCGATCAGGACACGGAAGGTCCGGGGGACGATCTATAAGCGCGAACGTCTGACCTTAGGCGCAGAGGCCGGAGGTCGCTGCTCCGGCCTACTCTTGGCATCAGCGCATCATCCAGGCCCGTTCTGGATTGGGCGCGTTCTTCGAACGGCGTAATTCATCAACACGTCGTGGGTTGCCGAAATGGGTACCTTTAGCCGCCGCGTTGCGCGGCCTTTAACGGAACCCACCATTGCCACTTCTCGTTATTAAACGCGCACGCGAGGGGTCAGCCAATGCCCAATGGCTAATGGTCGTTTCTTGGCTATACGAGCAATCTGCGCTACGGGCACGCAAACGACCCGCTGTTTGACCCCTATGCCGGGACGGTGTTTCAGGGGGTTGCGCCGTACTAAATTCTGCGCGAGCTGCAGTGGTTCGTTTTTCCGTACAATATCAAGGATGGCAGCAGCGCCCAGCGCGTTACTGCCATCCCGCTAATACGGTCCGTCGCGCTAGCGAGGGCTCACCCGCGAGCGACGGTGTAGCGCGTATCAGAAATGACAATGACTATTAATTGAAGCCACTCCATTGACGGAACCCGCTCTAAACCGGGATTTATTCTGCTTTCTCTCAATTTAATGGTGACGCTGTGCTCTCGGATTATTTTCTGATCGAAGTCGTGCTTGACGGCAAGACCGCGCAGAAACACTGAGGAGCTTGACATGGTTCGCATTTTCACAACTGTGCTGGTTGCGGCGCTCGTGCTTGGCTCTATTGGCATCGCGTCGGCGCGGCTCTATTGGCATCGCGTCGGCGCGGCCGGCTTGGGACGCAACTTCGGTGCGGGTTTTCGCACCCAGAATCGAACATCACGACGGGTGGACCTATCCGCAGAGCGAGGAGCCGTACTGCTATCTGCCCAGCTGGCCCTGCGAACCAAACCAGCACCCGCGTAACAAGCCGACTCCCTAGCCTCGTCGCTACATTCAGAGGGAGATCGTTCCCTTCTGGGGCTTTTCATTTCCGTGGCCGCTGCTGCGCACCCGCGTCCGCTGCCGGATTGTCAGCCGTATGCGCGGTTCGATGTTGATTGCCGTGCGAATATGTCCCGCGCCTTATCCAGGTTGCTGCCGGCGAACAGTATCCGTTCAACGCGCTGGCCGTCCCAGCTCCACGTCTCAACCTTGTAGAAGTTGCGGCGGTCGGCATAGACCGGACGTCGGTTTCGTCGTCGGACCAGTCGGTCATCGCGCACGCCTCACTGCGACGAGTGCCGCAGCAGCTCCGGCAGCTTGGCAAAGTGCTCTGGTCTCGCGCCTCGTCGCCGGTCAAGCGGTTCATCCCCATCCGGCGGCCGTGCTCATCTTAAAATAAACGGAGCTACTCCTGCCCGTTAGCGTCCTGGATGCAGAAGCTTTCGCGTGCTTCTTGCACTTCGCAAGGCGGCGTGAAGCGGCGGGGTGGGCCATGTCTGCTAGGCGGCGCTCTTCCGCAGCGGGGCGATGTTAACTCAGGGCGCAACCCGGTGAGGGACTACGTTTGCCCGCGTCAGCTCGCACAGGAACGCGAACTTTTTTACCCGCAGCCCTCTCTTGGTTGGCTGAGCTGTCTTGTTCCCGCGTCCGGGGACTACCTTACTCATGATTATTCCGGCACACCGTTTCTTCTGGTGCGCCAACCGAATGGGTCACTGCGTGCATTTCTAAATGTGTGCCGCCATCGCGGCGCCCGGCTCGCGAACGGCAGCGGGAGAGGCCTGCGCAATCTGGTCTGCCCCTATCGCGCCTGGTGCTACGGTATTGACGGCAAGCTTCTAGTAGGTCGCGTTGCTGACCCGGTGCCTTGGCGATTAGCGCTAAATCACGACGACGCTAAAGGCCGCTCCGGCCGTTCGTGAGTCCCGAGATCGTTTCATCGACTCGCGTCGCCGCCAGCGCGGCGATCGCGTCGGCTTTGCGCAGCGCTGCACGGCGGCGGATCTCGAGGACCTCGGCACGATCCATCGTGCCGGCCTCGTAGCGCGCTCTCTCGTCTGCGGTGAAGCGCGAGAGCCACGTGTCTTGCAAATTCAACGCGAACGCCTCGACCAGTTGGCTTTGGCTCCATCCTGAGAGCGCGGCCTGGCGCTGCAACGCTTGCAACGCTTCAGGCACAATGCGGCATTAAAATGCCGCGGTCGCTTTGGCCATCTTTTGAATCTCCTGCAATTTGCTAAGCATTTTTGTACCGGTTCGCATCAAAGGTCAATAATTTTGTGCGAAGTGGTACAAAAGACGCTGCTCAGGCTGACGGCGCCGGCTCTTTTTAATTTCCCGTTACCCTGGCCGCTACCCCGGCCAATATCGGCTAGGATAAGGCATTGATATTTCAGGTATGTCTGGCGCCTATACTTTCACGGTAAAGCAGACGCGAAAATCCAAAACGGTACCGCGCCACTACCTCCCCCTAAAGGGGGCCTTGGAAGGGAGCCTTGATCCAGCGCAAGGCGGCAGTCGGCGGAAACTAGCCCTACACCGGCGATCGGCCCTTTTTTCGGCAACCTTTAGGGCTTATATTCCTTTCGCCGGCGCAAGCCGGCTATGGCGATAAATGGCCGTCGGAATAAACCTTTCGGACCCGGGGGCGGTACCCGGCGACTCCACCAATATGGGGTCGAAATAGGATCGACGAGGGCGTAAAGGGCGCGCTTTTGCTCGGCATGGTTCCGCCGTTATCGGGCCAAATTCATAGTTGCCAACGACAACTATGCTCCGGTTGCTCTGGCTGCGTAAGCAGTCCGAAAGACCGATCTAAAGTCCTGGCGTCTTAGCAGCGTCAGGCGGGGTTCGGAGGCACCTGGCAACAGAAGCCTCCACTTTCCGACGGACGGCGGCAGTCATCAATCATCGGAGGACGGAGCGATCTGGACCTCCAGGAATCGTGCCATATCTGCTAACTGAGTTACCGGCTCCTAAAGACTGATTCTCGCCATGGCCACCGACCACATTCGTTACGACATTCTTGCGCAGGCGGCTCTGCGCGGCGTCGTGCGCACCGTTCTGGCGGACGCGGCGAAGAAAGGCTTGCCGGGCGAGCATCACTTCAAGATCACATTCAACACGACGGCGCCCGGCGTGCGGCTCTCAGACCGCATGCATGCGCGCTATCCGAACGACATGACGATCGTCCTGCAGCATCAATTCTGGGACCTTGCGGTGACCGAGCAGGTATTCGAAGTCGGCTTGTCGTTCGGCGGCGTTCCCGAGCGCGTGGCGGTGCCGTTCGAAGCGGTGACGGCCTTCTACGATCCGGCCGTGCAGTTCGGCTTCCAATTCGAAACCATCGACGGCACCGCTGCGCCGGAGGCGGACGAAGAGCCGATGAAAGCCGAAAAGATGGAGAAGATGGAGAAAGCGCCGCCGGCAGTTCGCGCGGTCGCCGAAGACGAAGGGCCGGAAGCCTTGCCCGCTCCCCAGGAAGCCGCGGCCGCAGCTCCCGGCCGCTCGGGCGGCGAAGTGGTACGGCTCGACCGCTTCCGCAAGAAATAGCGCGTCCGCCAGCGGCCGCGCGCCCCTTGAATTGTCCGGACCCTTGCACGTTGGTCATTCGCCGCCGAAATCGTCGAGGCGAAACGGCCTTCGTGACGCTGCGTCAGCCTCTGCAATGCCCGAGCGAATAACGACAATTCCCGTTGCGCGTGTATAGCCACGATGGATCGGTCGGCTGGTACACGCTTGGCGCGCGCCGATACTCGGTGAGCAAGAAGTGCGGTGAGGATATCGCTCGGCTGACGTAAGGTTATTGCCGCCGTGCGCGATAGTTTATCAAGGCGCAATCTTCAGAATTTCGATTTCGATTCGTCAATTATTGAAAGTACGCTGCAAGCATTGTCTAGATAACTCTGCGTATCAGCAAGGAAGAACCAGTTTTCCATTTTTCTCTCAAGCAACCGTGTCTTGTGCGATTCAACCGGTATAGTCACGCTCCCTCATGGCAACTTGGCGTGATCGCGTTGGAAGTTGCTCTGGTGCAGTGTCACCGCGTCGGCGTAATCTCTTCACAATCACCCCGGCCGCCAACGGCCAACCAGCATCTGGTTACCGCCGAGCTATGCATGGGCGACATTGTTAATCTCCGCTTGGCGCGCAAGCGGGCCAAAAGGCACGCAGCCGAGAACGAGGCTGCAACCAACCGGCTCGCCCATGGGCGCCCCAAGATTGACCGCGCAGCGGAGCAATCCCGGCGCGAGCAAGCCTGCAAAAGCCTCGACCGGCACCGGATCGAAACGGGAGACGGGCCATGAAATCACCGGTCGTCAAGCGCTCCATCGTGATTGCGGGGCACAAGACGAGTGTCAGCCTCGAGGACGCGTTCTGGCGCGGACTGAAGGATATCGCCGTTAGCCGCCGCGTGACGCTGTCCGATCTGGTCGGCAGCATCGATTCGGAGCGCAAGCACGGCAATCTCTCATCGGCCATACGGCTGTTCGTGCTCAATCACTATCAGGCACGCCCCGGCTATGAGGGCCAAACGCGGACGGCGCCGGCGCGCGAGATGATGATGATGCCGTCGCAGCCCGTATCAATTCTGCGAGCCGAATAGCGAATTCAGTAACGAGCGGAGGCCCGGCAAAGGCGCGGGCCGGACCGCGCCGCTGGCGGCGCTTGTCCTGTCATTCGTCTTGTCGGTCGGCTTATCGGGGGCCGACGCCGATGGGGTGGCCGGCTTGCCGATGGGCGGCGGCGCAACGGTGAGCGGCGAAGCCGCCGCGGGCGGCGGAGCTTCCGGCCGCAAACGATCGAACAGATTGGTACCGAGCGGCGGCGCGGCGGCGGCGTTGGCGTGATTGTTGATTTCGAGCGCCGTACCCTGTGGGATATAGCGCATCGCCGGCGGCACCGGCCGTGCCGGGTCGCCAAGCACATCGGCGCGACGATTGGCCTCGAGCGATTCGAGGCGCCGGGTCTGCTGCTCGGCCGCCCGCAGACTGAGCCATCCGAGCAAAGCCGAGATATCGAGTTTTCGTTCGGGCGCCGATAGCGGCCCCTTGAGCGTGATCGCAAGCTCCGGTCGCGCAACGATCAACGCATTCGCAGCCGGCTCCGCCGACAATGTGAGCTTCGCGTCGATCGCCGCCGCCTTGAGATCGAGCGTGCCGTCGACCGCAAGCTGCGCGCCATCCTGCGCCGGCAGCACGGCATTGGCCATGCGCATCTGCCCGCCCGCAATGGTGACTTCGGCGTCGGCCTTCGCCACCGCCAGCTTGCGATTGTCCATCGCCGCACTCACGGCCGCGCGGACTTTGCCGGCATCGACGGCGCCGGCGTTCTGATCCGCAAGACGCATCGCTACATCGAAGGCGGCCGGGCTGAGGCCGGCGAATTGCGCGCGCGTGAGCGAAATCGTCCCGCCGCCGTGGAAGGCGCCGATAATTCCTTCGGGACTTAGTCCCTGGCTCTCGCCCTGCAGCTTCGCCGACAGCGAGCCGTCGATCATAGTGCCGCCGGCGATGGCGCCGGCGTTCGCATCGGCGATCTCGACATGCCCGTGACCGGCGAACGATTGCGGATCGTGCCGGAACGTGAAGCCGCCGCTCAGCCGCCCGCCGGCGAGCTTGCCGTCGAGATCAGTCAATTCGATTTCCGGCGGCGCAAAGCGCGCGACGCCCTTGAGATCGCGCGCGATCAATGCCGGCGTCAGAGCGGCGCGGTCGAATTTGAAATTGACGGATCCGCTCATCAGCCCGAACGCACCGCCGCCGACCGGCGCGGCCGACCAGGATTTTGCGCCCGGAGACGCGCCCGGCAGCCCGAACACCAAGCCCGCTACCGTCGCGGCATCCACGTCGTCGCCGGAAATCTCGCCGGCGACGGCGAGCGGATCGGCGACTTTCAGATCGAGCCGGCCGCGCAGCGACGACTTGCCGGCGTGCACCGTCAAATCCGTGACCGACAGATCGGGTCCGGCGACGCCGACGATCGCGCTCAGCGAAACCGGCGACAGCGGAGCGCCGCCCGCCTGCCCGGTCATCGCGCGCTGCAGCGGCCGCAGATCGGCGGCAGTCGCTTTGAGCTGCAAACTTCCCGTCGGCGCGCCTTCGCCGCGCAGATGCAACGCGCCATCGGCCACGGTGGAAAAGCCGCCCGCGGAAGCGAGCGCATTGACGCGGATCTCGCCATTGACCGGGCCGTTGGCGGTGAGCGTCATCTGGCCGGGCAATTGATCGACCGCCAACACGCGGTCGAGGGCGAGCAGACGCACCAGCGCGCCGCCGTCGTCGGCGTCGAGCCGGCTGGTGACGCGCAGCAGCGCCGCATCGGCTTGCGCCAGCGCGCCGGTGGCTTCGCCATTGAGCGTCAGGCGCATCGCGCCGAGGTTTCCGCCCAACGCGAGCCTGGCGACGCTGCCGGTCTTGCCGGCGCGTTCGATGGTCAGCGCGCCGTGCATCTTCACCGGCGCGAGCCGCGCGGAAAACGGCCGGACCGACCCCGGCACTTGCGGCGCATAGCGGCCGGCGATGGTGGCGAGACCGTCGAGCGACGCCGCATTGACATCGACGTTCACCTGGCCGCGCGGTTGCGAGGACAATTCGTCGATGCGTCCGCTCGCCTCGATCGCGGCGCCGCCAAGATCGCCGATCGACAGCCGGTCGACATGGAGAATGCCGGCATTGAGCTTGAGCCGGGCATTGAGCGCACGCGCATCGATGCCGGCCAATGTGGCCTCGCCGACATCGAGCGTGAGACTGACGGCGCGCGGCATTTCAAAGCTGCCGTCGGAAGCGGCCGCCTGCGCAAAGGCGGTGATCGCATCGACATCGAGCCTGGCTGCATGCAAGTCGGCGTCAAGCGCCGCCGGACGGTTGCCTGCCGCAAAACTGTAAGCGAGCCGCCCTTCCAGCTTTTCCCGGTCGAACGAGGCCGACAGATGGTCGAGCACAAAGCGGTCGCGCGCGATCGTGATATCGCCGCGCGCGCTCAAGGTCTGCACCCGCCCCGGCGATTGATCGCTGCGGCCCTTGAGCCACCCAGCCAATGTTTTCAGATCGGCCGATTCGATGCTGGCGGGTCCGCCGAGCAACACTCCCTGACTACCGCCGCCGAGCCGGCCGGAGACATTCACGCTGGTGAAGCCCGGCGCGCGGAAGGCGACCTCATCGAGCGCCCAGCCGCGGTCGCCGTCGAACCGGACGCGGCCGCGCAGCGCCTGGATGGCGGCGCCGCCGACCGTCACCGCCTCGACCGTCACGCCGACCGACAATGGCAATGGCGGGCGCACGCCGGTAATGAACTCTTCCAGAAGCGACTTGAACATGATGAGCGGCGGCCGATGCGTCACGTCCGGCGCCGCCAACATCCGGTCCACGTCCACTTGCCGGGCCGAGACCTCGCCGTCGAGCCGGGGATGGACGCCGAGTTTCAGATCCGCTTTGCCGTTGAAGACGACCGCGCGCTCTTCCGGCCCGTACAGCAACGCCAGCTCCTGCAATTTGGCAGCGGCCGGCGTCGCCTGCACCTTACCGGCAAGCTGCCAGGGGTCGCTCATGACGCGCTGGCCGCCGGAGAGCGTGGCGCCGACCGGACGCGCGGCGGAGAATGTGCCGTCGAATTGCGGAACGCCGCCCGCAAAGCCAAGCAGGCCCTCGATCTCGGTCGTCAGCGGGCGATCGGCCGGATCGACGCCGAGCCGCAGTTTGAGATTGCCGTCGTCGCCGGCGCGACTTCCGGAGATGCGAAAGCTGAACGCCTCGCCGCCGGCGACGAAGGCGCCATCGCCGCTGAACGGGCCAAGCAGCGAGCGGATGTCGCCGTTGAAGGAAAGCCTCTCCAGCGCGAGCTGCGATCCGGAAGCCGCATCGCTGAACACGACACGGCCGTCGTCGACCGTCAGCCGCGATACGCCGGGCGCATCGGCGCCGGACGAGGTCAACGGCACGGGCCAGTCGAGCGCGCCCGCATCATCCAGGCGCACACTGATTTGCGGCGCCAACAACCGCATTTCGGTCGCCCGCACTTCGCCGCGCACGAGCGGACCGAGCCCAAGCTCAAGCTCAACGGCACCGGCGCGGATCTGCGGCTCGCGGCCGGCAGCGCCGACCGTGACATCGCGCAGCTTGAAATGCGGCGACGGCAGAATGCGCGCATCGATCGAACCGTTGACGCGCACGGTGAGGCCGGTGAGCCGGCTCGCCTCGTCTTCGAAAGCCGAGCGATACTGAGTCCAATCGACGACAAGCGGAGCCACGAGAGCCGCGACGAGCGCCAGAATAATGGCAATGGCAACTCCGAGCAGGGTCGTCTGCACGGCAAAGCTTCCCTTGTGATCGCTTAAGGATTCCGCGCCTGCCCGGCCCCAAAACCTAGTGCAGGCTCGAGCGGAATGCACGCTTTCAACCGCCGCAAGTAGCGTCATTTGCGGGCAATTCTGTGTCGGGTTCCGGGCCGCTCCACAGCCTTTCGGGCCGCAGCTCACATGGTGGCGCGAAGCACGTTCGCCAAGTTCCCGCTGCCACTGTTGCGGTTTTCATGAGCGCGGGGCGATAGTGCCCGGCTGTAAGTCGGGAACTAAAACCCGCGAAACCTCGACCGTGATCCAATTCAATTGAATCGGATCGCGGTCCAGATTCTTCTTTTAAGCAGGATCCTGTCCGAAAACCGGTTTCCACTTTTCGGGGATCATGCTCCAAAAGGCTCCCATGACACGCCGCGATCTCCTTGCCGCATTGCCTGCGTTTGCCGCCGCCGGACCCGCCTCCGGCACTGCCACTGGCGCGAGTGCGCTGAAAGTGGGCGCAGCCCTTCCCGATCCGCCGTTCGAATTTATCGGGCGAGCCGGCCCATCGGGCTTCGACATCGCGCTGATGCAGCATATTGCGGCCAAGCTTGGCCGTGCCTGGCAGCTCGTGCGCTACGACGGCGCTGACTTCAACGGCATTTTCGCCGGGCTTGATTCCGGGGCCTACGATTGCGTCGCCTCGGGCACGACCATCACGCCCGCGCGCGAAAAGGTCGCCGATTTCTGCGCGCCTTATGCGGTGTCCGGGCAATCGCTGGTGGTCGATACGACGCGGCATCCGCAGGTGCACGGCATCGACGATCTTGCCGGGCTGGTGATCGGCGTACAGCACGGCAATACCAGCGAGCCCGTGGCCGAGAAACTCGTCGCTGGGCACCGCGCGGCGCGGGTGCGCGTTTACGCCTATAACGAGATCGAGAAGGCGCTCGACGATCTGTCGAACGGCGGCTGCGATGCGTTCATGAAGCTTGCGCCGGTGACCGCATGGTTCGTGCGCGACCGCCCGAAGCTCAAAGTCGTGCAAGTCGGCATCACCACCGAACGGCTCGGTATCTGCGTGCGGAAAGGAGATGCGGAGTTGCGCGGAGCGATCGGCAAGGCGCAGGCCGAACTCATGGCCGACGGCACGCTGGCGGCGCTGGTCAAGGAATGGCTCGGCGACGGCGCGCGCCTGCCGGGCTGACACTCACAGACTGAAAATCTTGCCGGGGTTCATGATATCGAGCGGATCGAGCGCGCGCTTGATCGCGCGCATGGCTTCGAGCGCCGGCGCGCCGTATTCGGACGGCAGATATTTCATCTTGCCCTGGCCGATGCCGTGTTCGCCGGTGCAGGTGCCGTCCATCGCCAAGGCGCGCTCGGTGAGGCGTTCGAGGAAAGCGCGGACGCGAGTGACTTCTTCCTCGTCGTTCATATCGACCAGAAGGCCGACATGAAAATTGCCATCGCCCACATGGCCGACGATCGGCGCCAGCAATTTGCTCGCGGCGATATCGCGCTGCGTCTCGGCGAGGCATTCGGCAAGCCGCGAGATCGGCACGCACACGTCGGTCGCGAGCGGTTGCGTGTTCGCGCGCAAGCCGCGCTGCGCCCAATAGGCATCGTGCCGCGCCTGCCACAGCCGCGAGCGGTCCTCGGCCTTGGTCGCCCAATCGAACGGGCCGCCGCCGAGTTCCTTGGCGATCTCGCCGAAGCGCTGCGACTGCTCGGCGACGCTCGCGTCGCTGCCATGGAATTCCAGGAACAGCATCGGCGTTTCCGGCAAATTGAGCTTCGAATAGAGATTGCAGGCGTGGACCTGCAACGCGTCGAGCAACTCGATGCGCGCCACCGGAATGCCGGACTGGATGGTGAGGATGGTGGCATTGCACGCCGCCTCGACCGAGGGAAACGGGCAGACGCCGGACGAGATCGCTTCCGGAATGCCGGCAAGGCGCAACGTCAATTCGGTGATCACGCCGAGCGTGCCTTCCGAACCGACGATCAGGCGGGTGAGGTCGTAGCCTGACGCCGTCTTTTTCGCGCGCCGCGCGGTCGACATCACCTCGCCGTTGGCGAGCACGACTTTGAGCGACAGCACATTGTCCTTCATCGTGCCGTAGCGCACGGCGTTGGTGCCGGAGGCGCGCGTCGCCGCCATGCCGCCGAGCGAGGCATCGGCGCCGGGATCGATCGGGAAAAACACGCCGCGGTCGCGCAGTTGCTCGTTGAGCTGCTTGCGGGTGATGCCGGGCTCGACCACGCAGTCGAGGTCTTCGGCATGCACCGCCAACACGCGATTCATGTCGCGGAAATCGAGGCAGATGCCGCCGTGCGGCGCGTTGACCTGGCCTTCCAGCGAGGTGCCGGCGCCGAAGGCGATCACCGGCACGCGCTCGGCCGCGCACAGCCGCACGATCTGCTGCACTTCTTCGGTGGATTGCGGAAACACCACGGCATCGGGCGGCTGATTGCCGACCCAGGTGAGCGTGTTGCCATGCTGCTCGCGCACCGCCTGCGAGGTCACCAGCCGGTTGCCGACAAGCGCGGCAAGATCAGCGACGACCCGCTCGACCGCGCTGCGGTCGCGTTTGAGTTCCTCCCAGGCTTCGATCAACACCATTGCAGCCACTCTTTGCTCTTTCGCCGCAAAGTGGCCGTCCCGCCGCGGCCGGTCAAGTGCGGCGGTCGGCTTTGCAGGGCGCGCGAAATCCGCCACTGTGCGGCGGCGGCGCGGCTGGGCCGCAAACGTGAACGGAAGTCCGAATGCTCGAACGTCCCGATCTGGAACCTGTCTTCGCCGCGCCCTTGGTCTCTCCGGTGATGAAGGTCGAGCCCGAATGGATCGACTATAACGGCCATCTGAACATGGCCTATTACAACGTGCTGTTCGACCGCGCGGTGGACGAGGCTTATGAGATCATGGGTTGCGGGCTCGCCTATCTGAAAGCAACGCACCACTCCACCTTCACCGCCGAGGCACACATCCGCTACCTGCGCGAACTGCACGCCGGCGCGCCGGTGCGCGTCACCCTTCAGTTGCTCGATTTCGATGCAAAGCGCATGCATTATTTCGAGCAGCTTTTTCACGCCGATGAAGGCTGGCTGTCGGCCACGTCCGAGAACATGGTGCTGCATGTGGACATGACGGCAAAGAAGGTGGCGCCGTTTCCCGATTTCATCGCCAGGCGGCTCGCGAAAATGAAGGCGGCGCATGCGCATTTGCCCGTTCCCGAGGGCGCCGGCCGGCGGATCGCGATGCCGGGGAAAGCTTGAATTTTGCGACGAATTTCCCGATATGGTAGATAACAACTTCGGATTTCTACCATGGCCACGCCACAGCTCAATATCAAGGATGCCGAGACCACGCGCCTGGTGCGCGAACTCGCGAAAATGACCGGCGAAACGCAAACTCAAGCGGTCCGTAAGGCGCTGCGCGAGCGGCTCGAACGCGAGAAAGCCGAACGTGCGTTGCGCGACGCGCGCACCGCCGAGGAGAAGCGGCGAGAATTCGAAAGAGTGTGGGCGAAGATCAAGAAAATACAAGAAGACGTTCGTCGCCACGGCCTGGCCGAGAACATGCTCACCGATGACGATCTCTACGACAAGAGCGGATTGCCGAAGTGAGCTCCGTGGTGGTGATCAACTCCTCGGTGTTCGTGGCCATTTTCAAAGGCGAACCCGACGGCACACTCCTGGCGGAGCGCGCCATATCGTTCAAGCGTCGCGTAACCTCGGCCGCCACGTGGCTCGAATCCGTTATGGTTTGCGAGGGTAATCGGAAAAAGGAGGGTGGCGGCGCACGTCTCGAGCAAATCGTGGCGGCCCTCGACGTGGAAATCGCCCCATTCACGCTTGAACAAGCACGCTTGGCCTTCGACGCATTCAAGCGCTTTGGTAAGGGCCGCAGCTCCAAGAGCTCGTTAAACTTCGGCGACTGCTTCGCCTACGCCTTGGCCAAGGAGTTGCAGGCTCCTTTGCTCTTCAAAGGCAGCGATTTCGCGCATACCGACCTGCAAAGGGCATGATCCTCGCCTCAGGCGGGATCAGCCCAAGCGCCTCGTAAAAGCCGCTTGGTAATGCCATCTTGGGCTTATGAGAATCACGGAAATCTTGCGTTTGGTGGAACTGACTTGGCCGACCCGCTGAGAGAGACGTTCGATCCTGTGCAAGCCCCCGGACCCGCCCCCGGCGGCATTGCCGCGCGCGCGCGGGCCGCGGCGGGGGGCGCGCCGGGCTATCTCGCCGGGCTTAATGCGGAACAGCGGCTCGCGGTCGAGACGCTCGATGGCCCGGTACTGGTGCTGGCCGGCGCCGGCACCGGCAAGACGCGCGTGCTCACGGTGCGCATCGCCCACATCCTCGCCACCGGCCGCGCGCGGCCGGGCGAGATCCTGGCGGTGACGTTCACCAACAAGGCGGCGCGCGAGATGAAGGGGCGCGTGGGCGAGATCGTCGGCCAGGTGGTCGAGGGGATGCCCTGGCTCGGCACCTTCCATTCGATCGGCGTGAAGATCCTGCGCCGGCATGCGGAGCTGGTGGGGCTAAAGCCCGATTTCACCATTCTCGATGTCGACGATCAGATCCGGCTGCTCAAGCAGCTCCTCGACGCCGAGAAGATCGACGAAAAGCGCTGGCCGGCGCGCGTGCTGGCCTCGCTGATCGACGGCTGGAAGAATCGCGGGCTGACGCCGGACCAAGTGCCGGCGGGCGAGGCCGGCGTGTTCGCCAACGGCAAGGGGCTGAAGCTCTACCGCGCCTATCAGGAGCGGCTGAAGATTCTCAACGCCGCCGACTTCGGCGACCTGCTTCTGGAAAATATCCGGCTGTTCCGCGAGCAGCCGGAAGTGTTGCGGCAATATCAGGCGCGCTTCAAATTCATTCTGGTCGACGAGTATCAGGACACCAACGTCGCGCAATATTTGTGGCTGCGCCTGTTGGCGCAGCGGACGATGGCAACGGCCGGACCGAATATCACCTCTCCCCTCCGGGGAGAGGCCGTCGAACGAAGTGAGCCGGGAGAGGGGAAGCCAAGTTTCAGCGAAACGCTCGACCCCTCTCCCGGCGCGCTCCTTCGGACCGCGCCGTCCTCTCCCCAAAGGGGCGAGGCAAAAGAACAAGCGGTGGCGCAGCTCGCGGCCAAAAACATCTGCTGCGTCGGCGACGACGATCAGTCGATCTATGGCTGGCGCGGCGCCGAGGTCGACAACATCCTGCGCTTCGAGCACGATTTTCCCGGCGCCAAGGTGATCCGGCTGGAGCGCAATTACCGCTCGACCGGACACATTCTCGCCGCCGCTTCGCATCTGATCGCCCATAACGAAGGCCGGCTCGGCAAGACGCTGCGCACCGACGATGTCGACGGCGAGAAGGTGACGGTGACCGGCGCGTGGGATTCGGAAGAGGAAGCGCGCGCCATCGGCGAAGAGATCGAGCAGCTGCAGCGCGCCGGCCATTCGCTCAATGAGATCGCCATCCTGGTGCGCGCCTCGTTTCAGATGCGCGAGTTCGAAGACCGCTTTGTCACGCTCGGCCTGCCCTATCGGGTGATCGGCGGGCCGCGCTTCTATGAGCGCGCCGAGATCCGCGATGCGCTCGGTTACCTGCGGCTGATCAATTCGCCCTCCGACGATCTCGCCTTCGAGCGCATCGTCAATGTGCCCAAGCGCGGGCTCGGCGACGCCACCGTGCAGCTTCTGCACGATCACGCGCGCAAAAGCCGCGTGCCGCTGACCGACGCCGCGCGCGCCGTGATCGAGACCGATGAACTGAAGCCGAAGCCGCGCGGTGCGCTGCGCGGGCTTCTGGAATCGTTCGATCGCTGGCGCAAGCAGCGCGACAACCTTCCGCACACCCAGCTCGCCGAGATCGTGCTCGACGAGTCCGGCTACACCGAGATGTGGCAGAAGGATCGCTCCGCCGACGCCGCCGGCCGGCTGGAGAACCTGAAAGAGCTGATCCGCTCGATGGACGAGTTCGAGAACCTGCAAGGCTTCCTCGAGCACATCTCGCTGGTGATGGACAACGAGAAAGCCGCCGAAGCCGACGCGGTCAACATCATGACCTTGCACGCCGCCAAGGGCCTGGAATTCAACACCGTGTTCCTGCCCGGCTGGGAGGAAGGCGTGTTTCCCAATCAGCGCGCGCTCGACGATCAGGGCCGCGCCGGCCTGGAAGAAGAGCGCCGGCTCGGGCACGTGGGCCTCACGCGCGCCCGCAGGCGGGCGAAGATCTATTTCGCCACCAACCGGCGCATGCACGGCCTGTGGCAAACGAATATTCCATCGCGCTTTCTCGACGAACTGCCGGAAGAGAATGTGGAAGTCACCGAGTCGCAAGGCGGCTTCGGCGGATATGGCGGCTACGGCGCCTCGCGCTTCGACGCCACGACATCATTCGGCTCGAACTACAGCACGCCCGGCTGGCAGCGCGCGCAAGCCAAGCGCGACCGCAATGGCTTCTCCGACGGCGCCGACGACTCTTACGAGCCGGATCACGGCAGCGGCGGCGACGACTCGTCTCACCTCTCCCCGGCGGGGAGAGGCCGATCGAGCGAAGCTCGATCGGGTGAGGGGGCGCGACGCTCCGGATCGGGCGCGAGCACCCGCCGGCTGCCGCTCACCATCGAAGGCGAGCTGGTGGCCAAATCGACCGGCACCATCTCCGCGTTCACGCCCGGCGACCGCGTCTTTCATCTGAAATTCGGCAACGGCAACGTCACCGCCATCGACGGCAACAAGCTGACGATCCAGTTCGACAAAGCCGGGGAAAAACGCGTGGTCGATAGTTTTGTGGAGAGGGTGTGAGTTCTTCACCCGCTCCTCAGCCAACACCCATCGCCATCTACATCTACATCGACGCCGATGCCTGCCCGGTGAAGCCGGAGGTGTATCGCGTCGCCGAGCGGCATGCGCTCAAGGGCGCGGCGCTGAAAGTCTTTGTCGTCAGCAACAGCCCGATCGCCGTTCCCCGCGATGAGATGGTCGAGCGCGTCGTGGTCGGCGGCGGCATGGATGAGGCCGACAACTGGATCGCGGAACGCGCACGCGCCGGCGATGTGGTGATCACCGCCGACGTGCCGCTGGCGAGCCGTTGCGTGAAGAATGGCGCGACCGTCATTGCGCCGAATGGCAAGCCGTTCAGCGAAGACTCGATCGGCATGACGCTCGCGACGCGCAATCTGATGGATTCGCTGCGCAGCGCCGGCGCCGTCACCGGCGGGCCGAAGCCGTTTGCGCCGCGCGACCGCTCGAATTTTCTCTCGGCACTCGATCAGGCTTTGGTGCGGCTCAAACGCGACGGGTTTGGTTGACCGTCATTCCGGAGCGCGGGCCCGATCTCGGGTGTTCCCGAGATCGGCACTTTAAGATGCAGAGTCGGCGACAGCCGACTTTGATGCCAGCGAGTCCGGAATTTACAGCCACGGTGCTTCCCGTGACGTTCCGAGCCTTTTCTCAAACGCTTCTGATTATGGATTCCGGGCTCGCCACTACGTGGCGCCTCGGAATGACGAAGCAGGAATGACGACCGCCACATGTCGAAAATGTAATAGGACCTAACCAATCCCGCCGCATTTCACCCAAGCTTTCGCCCGCCTCATTCACCATCCTGCCGGTTGAGGGTTCGCAAGCTCTTGATTTGACCTAGAGCGCGATGGCTTTATGTTGAATCGGAATCGCGCTCTAGATATTTGATGGAGCATGATCTTTTCGGAGAACCGGTATCCACTTTTCCGGATCATGCTCTAAAGTCTCGCAACAGATTTGTTTACGTCAGGGCGCGTTATCCAACGCTTCGGCTGCGGTTGTGGGTGTCACATGCGTATCGGTCCTTGGCAGATAAATCCTTGGCAGATAAATCCTTGGCATTCCGGCTCGCTGATCGGCGCGGTCTTGGCGATCTCGTTCGCCGCGACAGCGCAGGCCGCCATTGTCGTAAACATCGACAAGAGCGCACAGCGCATGACCGTCGCGGTCGACGGCGCGATGCGCTACGTCTGGCCGGTCTCGACCGGACGGGCGGGTTACGACACGCCGAACGGCACCTTCAAGGTGAACCGCATGGACGCCGACCACCTGTCGCAGGAGTGGGACAATGCGCCGATGCCTCACACCATGTTCTTCGACATGCACGGCCACGCCATTCACGGCTTTTTCGACGTGAAGCATCTCGGCCAGCCGGTGTCGCATGGCTGCGTGCGCCTGGCGCCCGCCAATGCGGCGACGCTGTTCGCGCTGGTGCAGGGTCAAGGCATGAGCCAGACCACGGTCGTCGTTTCCGGCCAGGCGCCGGCGCGCGGCGGCGAAGAGATGGCGCGGCGGCGTGCGCCAGCCCAGCCGGTCGCAGCGCAGCCGGCGCAAGCCGCGCCGCCCGGTTATGATTATCAGCCGGCGCCGCCGCAGCCCTATCCGGCGCAGGGCTACGGGCAACAGCAATATTACCGTCAGGCGCAGCAACCGGCTTACGCGCAGCCACCGCAGGGCTACTACCGGCAGGCGCCGCAGCCCTATTACGGCCAGCAGCAGCCTTATTACGCGCAGCAGCCGCCGGGTTACTATCCGCCGCAGCCGCCGCCGGTCTATGTGCTGCGGCCGCCGGGGCTGTACTGAGTTCTGCTGTCACGCCAACGCCCGCCATTCCGCGCCGTCGACCCGCATCGCGCAGGCGGCCGTCGCGCATGCCCAATGTCATGATCGGTGTTGCCTTCAGCGTGCTGTTTGCCGCCGGAGCCGCGGCGGCGACGCCGTCCATGCTGACGCTTGCGCAACTGGTCGACTTCTGCGGCTCCACGACGATTGCGGAGGCAGAGGCGAAAGGCGGCCAACTCGGTTGGCGGCACATGACCCCCGCAGAACTCGAAGACTGGCGCGCGGGCTTCGTCGCTTATAGCGGCGACGCGGTGGAGGTTTCGGGTTGGCGGCGAGGAGACAAAGACGGCAGCGAGTCCTTGTCATTCTGGGTGGCGCACGGACCCAATCTGCACCGGGCATGTGCCTACTCACTGACCAATCCCGCACGGCTATTGGACGATCTGTCAGAGCGCTTCGGCACGCCAAACAACCTCGAGAAATACGACCTCGGGACCACGGCCTCCTGGAAACTCGGCGCGATGGAAATTTCGTTTTCTCAGGTTGGACAGAGCGCCGTTCTTTACGTTGTCCATTCCGACTAGTTCGACGCCCTGGCGCGCGGATCTTCTGTTCAGCGCGACCGGAAGCGCTGTTAGCCAGTGCCCTCACTGGCCGGTCATCCGCCAGCGCATCGCAATTTTCCCGCTCATTCCCGCGCAAGCGGGAATCCAGTTCCGGGTCCCCGCCGCCGCGGGGACAAGCGGGAGGAAGCTACGCTGCGACCTTATGCATGGCGGCGGCTTCGCGCGCGCCGTGAATGGCGCGCACCGACTTCTCGATCGCCGTCCATAGCCGGCCGATTTCGGCCGCAGCAAAGGACTCCGGCTGGTATTCCTTGGCGCCCTCGCCTTCCGCCAAGGCAAGCGAGAAGTTCGCGCGCTGGGTGATCTGGCCGCCCCAGACCGGGATGCGCAGCCCGAGCAGGCTTTCGCGCGCGTGCGTCACCATCGGCGATTCGATGTCCTCGCGGCGCGGCGGCGCACCGTTGATCACCACCGCATAGGGCTTGCGCAGCTCGCGGGCGAAGGCGACGGTCTCCTTGACCGCTTCGAGATCGAACACGCCCGGCCGGCAAGGCACCACCACGAGCGTGGCGGCGCGGATCGCATCGGTAACGCCCGCCGACATGTTGGGCGCGGTGTCGATAAAGACCCATTCGGTGCCGTCGCGCTTGGCGGCCTTGACGATATCGGCGACGCCGCGCTGGGTCGCTTTCAGCGGCAGTTCGGCATCGTTGCGCAGCTTATGCCAGAGCGCGAGCGAGCCTTGCGGATCGGTGTCAATAAGCAGACAAGGCCGCAAGGGTTTGTGGGCGTAAGCAGCCAGATGTGCCGCCAGCGTGCTCTTGCCGGAACCACCCTTGCGGGAAGCAAAGACGATGACATTCATGCGAGTTTTCTCCCGAGCGGGCTGTAGCGGGATGACCTTTTTCGAGTTGTCATCCCGCTCTAACGTTGCGTTTGAGCACGATCCTTTCGGAAAACCGGTTTCCACTTATCCGGATCATGCTCTCGTGTTTGAGCATGATCTTTTCGGAAAACCGGTGTCCACCTTTCCAGATCATGCTCTCATGTTTGAGCATGATCTTTTCGGAAAACCGGTCTCCACTTTTCCGGATCATGCTCTATGGCCGTGACCAACGCCTCCCGATTCCAAAGGCCGCCGACGCTTGCGCAACGTTCTCGCGCGATCCGGGAATCGCGCGAATCATAACAAATTTTTGACGCACCAGTGACGTGTTTGTTGGCAACGGCAGAAAACTTGCGCTTTTGTCGGCGATCGAACGTTAGCGCGCGAGCAGCGGCGCATTCTCCGCTCGGCGTCGCTGCTGGCGTCTTACTTTGAAATTCCACCCAGCCAGGGAACCATTTTGCGCAAGTCGTCTTCGGCCGCTTTGGCGCTTTTGTACAAGCCGCATCTAAAGCCTGGCGCGGCGTACGACTAGGAGCCGTAGACCGGAATGGCGTCAGTAGCTTCGGAGAATTCCTGAAAATAAAACACTGCCGTCGGACTGCTGGCGCAGCTCGAACCAGCGCTTGCCGTCCGGGCTTGGGAAGCGCTGCAACAGCTTGTCGTCTTCGATCGTCCCGCCTCCGCTTGTTGATCGCCTGCGCTTGCCGGGTTTGGAAAGGGCCGCATCGGTTCGCAAGACCGGCAACGCGGCCGGTCGGAGTGGCCATGGCCAGAGAATCTTAGCATGCCTCTGCTGTGGACGACCTTGTGGCAAAGCCTGTGATTTCCAGCTGGAGCGCCGAGGCATAATCACTCCGCTTTCGCAACGGTGGCGCGTTCTCGCCGATTGTGATGAAAACCGGGGATCGGATAAGAAAGTGCCAAAGAAACAATGACTTCTGAAACGACCGCAGACGCGCCGTCGCTGGTGGCAAGGCTGGATACCAATCTGATAACCGCGCAGGCGATCGCCGAGCACATCGCCGAGCGCTTCACGCTTGAGGATATCGCTGTCAGCCTGTCCGACGCCGGCGGCGGGCGCTGGCAGGTCGCGATCCATTTCCGCAACAAGGCCGAGCGGGAGCCGGTGCGGGACGCGGTGGCCGAGGTCGCAGGCGCCGAAGCTGCGGCGACGCTGCAATTCGGATCGGTGGAAGCCGCCGATTGGGTGCGCGAAAGTCTCGCCGGATTGCAGCCGGTCGAAGCCGGCCGCTTTATCGTGCACGGCGCGCATGACCGCGGCCGCATTCCGTTCAACCGCATCGGCATCGAGATCGAAGCGGCGCTTGCCTTCGGCACCGGCCACCACGGCACAACGCGCGGCTGCCTGCTGGCGCTCGATGCGATCTGCAAGGCGAGGAGGCGGTCAAAACTTGCAATGACCCTCACCCGGTTCGCTCACGCGAACCGTCCTCCCCGTTTCAGGGAGAGGGAATCAAATACCTCGGCACAAACTCGCTTGCGCATTCTCGATGTCGGCACCGGCTCCGGCGTGCTGGCGATCGCCGCCGCTCGCGCGCTGCATGCACACGTGCTGGCGACCGACATCGACGCCTTCGCTGTGAGAACCGCGCGCAGCAATGCCCAGCACAACCGCGCCGGCAATCTGCTGTCGGCCGTACAGGCGGACGGTGTCGGCGCGCGGGCGATCCGCGCGCACGCGCCCTACGATCTGATCTTCGCCAACATCCTGCTCGGGCCGCTCAAGCGCATCGCCACGCCGTTGCGGGAGCTTGCCGCACCCGGCGGCCGGGTCGTGCTCTCGGGCATATTGCCGTCGCAGGCCAATGCGGTGACCGCCGCCTACCGCCCGCTGGCACTGCAACGCCGCCTCGACATCGACGGCTGGACCACGCTGGTGCTGGTGCGAACCCGCCGCTGTTAACCTCATCCGGCGCGTTTCGCGCGCCATCCTTCCCGGCCGGCGGCCGGTTCATTGCCGAGACACGCCGCACCTCATAGATTGCGGCGCATGTTCGAAGCTCATTTTCAATCATTCGACGACCGCACCGATGGCGGCGCCGCGGCGGAGCGGGTCAAGGCGCTGCGCACGGAACTCTTCGTGCGCGGGCTCGACGGCTTCATCGTGCCGCGCGCCGACCGCTTTCAGAACGAATATGTGCCGTCGAGCGACGAGCGGCTCGCCTGGCTCACCGGCTTTTCCGGCTCGGCCGGCATGGCGATCATCCTGGCCGACCGCGCCGTGCTGTTCGTCGACGGCCGCTATCAGGTGCAGGTGCGCGACGAAGTGGACGGCGCGGCGTTCACCATCGAGCACCTGGTGGAGAACCCGCCGCCGGCCTGGATCAAGGCCAATGTGCCGGCCGGCGCGAAGCTCGGCTATTCGCCCTGGCTGCACACCATCGACGGCGCCGAACGGCTCGCCAAAGCCTGCACCGAAGCGCACGCTACTCTTGTTGCGGTCGACGACAATCCGATCGACGCCATCTGGGCCGACCGGCCCGAGCCGCCGCTCGGCCCGGTGGTCGCACACGACGTGCGCTATGCCGGAGAAGAGGCGGCCAGCAAGCTTGCGCGCGTCCGCGCAGAGCTTGCGAAGGATGGAGCCGACACGCTGATGGTCTCCGACCCGCATGCCGTGTCGTGGCTGTTCAACATCCGCGGCAGCGACGTGCCGCATACGCCGGTGGTGCTCGCTTTCGCGACCGTGCCGAGGGACGGCCGGCCGACGATCTTTGTCGACTTGCGCAAGGTCGGCAACGAAATCCGCGCACAGCTGGAAGAGGTCGCCGACGTTCGGCCGAATGCCGCGTTCGAGCGCGACGTGGCTGCGCTCGGCGGGGAGCACCGCGCCGTGCGGCTCGATCCGGCCGCTTGCCCCGAGGCGATCGCGCGGCTCGTCACCGAGAATGGCGGCTCGGTGGTGCGCGGCGGCGACCCGATCACGCCGATGAAGGCAGTGAAGAACGCGGTCGAGATCGAAGGTGCGCGCGCGGCGCAACTGCGCGACGGCCTGGCGGTGACGCGCTTCCTCGCCTGGTTCGAGCGCGCGGCGGCTCGCGGCGACCTGACGGAAATCGCCGCGGTTGAGGCGCTGGAAAGCTTTCGGCGCGAAACCGGACTGCTCAAGGACATTTCTTTCCCGACCATCGCCGGCGCTGGACCGAACGGTGCCATCGTGCATTACCGCGTGACACGCAAGACCAACCGCCGCATCGGCTCCCACGATCTGTTTCTGCTCGATTCCGGCGGCCAATATGAAGACGGCACCACCGATATCACGCGCACCATAGCGGTCGGCCTGCCGAGCGCCGAGATGCGGCGCAATTTCACGCTGGTGCTCAAAGGCCATATCGCCATCGCGCGTGCGGTCTTCCCGGACGGCACTACCGGCGCCCAGCTCGATTCGTTCGCGCGGCAGTTTCTCTGGCGCGCCGGCCTCGATTTCGATCACGGCACCGGCCATGGCGTCGGCAGCTACTTGTCGGTGCATGAAGGGCCGGCGCGCATCGCCAAGCTCGGCAGCGCGCCGCTCAAACGCGGCATGATCCTTTCCAACGAGCCCGGCTATTACCGCGCCGGCGCCTATGGCATCCGCATCGAGAGTTCTGGTTTTGGTGACGGAAGCGCCCGAGGTGCCCGGCGCCGAAAAGCCGCTCAATGCCTTCGAGACGCTGACGCTCGCGCCGATCGATGCGCGGCTGATCGATCCAGCGATGCTGACTTCGGACGAGCGCGCCTGGTTCGACGCTTATCAGTCGCGCGTGCGCGAAATGCTGGCGCCGCATCTTGATACCACAGCGCGCGCCTGGCTGTTCGCGGCCACCATCCCGCCGCCGCGCAACTAAAAGAGAAAGCCCGATCGTATCGTCATGCCCGCGCTTGTCGCGGGCATCCACGTCTTCAATCGGGATCCCGTCGAGAAGAAATCAAGATGTGAATGGCCGGCACGAGTGAGGCCACGACAAGCCATTCCGCTGAATTGCAAATCAGCGCCGGCTTTTGTTCCAGCTCAGAGACGTTTTTTGTTCGCCATGTTCTTTTTGTTCAGCCCGTCTTTGTTCCGGCGCTGCGACTCTTTTTCTTGTGGAGCGCTTCGCCCTGTCAGCGGAACTTCTCCACCGCGGGAGGCGTTTCCCGGCGGGGTTGGACAGGAGCGAGGAAACCCATGCTTGGGACGATTCTGATCATCCTTCTCATTCTTTTGCTGGTCGGCGCACTGCCGACATGGCCGTATTCGAACGGCTGGGGCTACTATCCCGGCGGCGGCATCGGCCTCATTCTGATCATTGTGCTGGTGCTGGTCCTGGTCGGAGGCATATAGCGGCGTTGGGCATTTTGGCGCGTCATTGCGAGCGCGAGCGAAGCAATCCAAAAGCCTGGTGACTGGATTGCTTCGCCGCCGGCGCTGCTTTCAAGGACGATGAACCGGGAAAATGATGCTCAGCGGATGAGCTTGATCCACTCGTCCTCGGTGAGCACCGTCACGCCGAACTTTTGCGCTTCCGTAAGCTTCGAGCCGGCGCCGGGCCCGGCGACGACATAGTCGGTCTTTTTCGACACCGAACCCGACACCTTGGCGCCGAGCCGCTCGGCGGAAGCTTTCGCTTCGTCGCGCGTCATCTGTTCCAGCGCGCCAGTGAACACGACGGTTTTGCCGGCCACCGCCGAATTCGCGCGCGGCTTTTCGGCGTCCAATATCTTCACTTCCTTGGTCAGCCGCTCGACGATGCCGCGATTGTGCTTCTCGCCGAAATAGGCCTTGATGCTTTCGATCACCGTGTCGCCGATCTGATCGAGCGCATCCATTTCGGCGATCGTCTCCTCGTCGCCTTCGGCGACCTTCAGACAGGCGTCGTGAAACGCCTTCCACGACCCATAGCCGCGGGCCAGCGCCAGCGCCGTTGTCTCGCCAACATGGCGAATGCCGAGCGCGTAAATGAACCGGTCGAGCCCGATCTCACGGCGCGCCTCGATCGCGCTGAACAGATTGCGCACCGAGGTTTCACCATAGCCGTCGTGCTCTTCGAGCCTGATCTCACGATTGCGCTTCGGCAGTGTGAAAATCTCGGCCGGCTCCCTGACCCAGCCCTGCTCGAAAAAGAACTCGATCTGCTTGTCGCCAAAGCCCTCGATGTCGAAGGCGCGGCGCGAGGCGAACAGCTTCAGATGCTCGATCTTCTGATACGGACAAGCGAAATCGCCGGTGCAGCGGGCGCGCGCCCCCTCCTCGCCGGTGGCGGTCTCCTCGCGCAACACGTCGGTGTGCAGCGGGCACGGGCATTTGGTCGGAAAATGATAGGGCTTGGCATTCGCCGGCCGCTTGTCGATGACGACATCGACGATCTGCGGAATGACGTCGCCGGCACGCTGCACGATCACCGTGTCGCCGATGCGGATGTCGCGGCCTTCGCGCAGCGTTTCACCCTTGCCGCCGATGCCCTTGATATAGTCCTCGTTGTGCAGCGTCACGTTCTGCACGATGACGCCACCGACGCCGACCGGCTCGAGCTTGCCGACCGGGGTGAGCGCGCCGGTGCGGCCGACCTGAATGTCGATGCCCTTGAGCACCGTGATCGCGCGCTCGGCCGGGAATTTGTGCGCAATCGCCCAGCGCGGCGAGCGCGACACAAAGCCAAGACGTTCCTGCCAATCGAGCCGATCGACCTTATAGACCACGCCGTCGATGTCGTAGTCGAGATGCGAGCGCTCCTGCTCGATGCCGCGATAGAATTTCAGGAGCTCTTCGACCGACGCACAGATGCGCGTGAGCGGATTGGTCTTGAAGCCGCATTGCTCGAACCACTTGATCATGCCGGACTGGGTCTGCGCCGGCATGTCGCTCATCTCGCCCCAAGCATAAGCGAAAAAGCCGAGCGGGCGCGAAGCGGTGATCGAGGCGTCAAGCTGACGCAACGAACCGGCTGCGGTGTTGCGCGGATTGACGTACAGTTGCTTGCCGGCTTCCGCCTGCCGCTTGTTGAGTTCGAGAAAGGCGTTCTTGGTCATGTAGACTTCGCCGCGCACTTCGCAGACCGCCGGAACGTGCTTACCCTTGAGCTTTTTCGGAATATCCTCCAGCGTTTTGGCGTTGGTGGTGACGTCCTCGCCCTCGGCACCATCGCCGCGCGTCGCGCCGGTGACGAGCTTGCCGTCCTCATAGCGAAGCGACATCGACAAGCCGTCGATCTTCGGCTCCGCCGAAAACACGATCTCTTCGCTTTCGGGCAGGCGCAGGAAGCGGCGGATGCGGCCGACAAAATCCACCACGTCCGCTTCGGCGAAGGCGTTGTCGAGCGAGAGCATCGGGACGGCGTGCCGTACCTTGGCGAAGCGCGGCGAGGGCGCCGCGCCGACGCGCAAGCTCAAGCTGTCGCCGGTGGCGAGTTGCGGAAAGCGCGCCTCGATCGCCGCGTAGCGGCGGCGCAGCTCGTCGTACTCGGCGTCGGTGACGGTGGGCGTGTCTTCCTGATAATAACGGCGATCATGGCCGGCGATTTCGTCGGCCAGCCGCGCGTGCTCGGCCTTGGCCTGCTTTTCCGTCAGCGCGTCAATAGCGGGTAGTGATTTGTTCTTCGCTGCCATGAGGGTCATTCCGGGGTCGTTGCTTGGGACCTCGGCGCATTCCGTTCATCAAGAATGGATTGCAATTTGCGTTTCACCGCCGGCGGCTGATCCGTGCCTAGAAATTCTTGCACCGTCATGCGCCTGACCAAATGCATGTACGGCTTGCCGGAGAGAACCGCGTCGAGCCTGATGTGTTCCTGCACGACATATTCATTTTGATCGTAGATATCTTTGACCAAAGTCCACTGATCGCACTCGTTGCGCTCATTGGGACGCCCTCTGAAAATGATGTGCTCCATAACGCGACACCCGCACTCGATCCACCGGGAACGCTAGCCTGCCGCCCGGATCAGCCGCTCGGCGGCGGCGCGCGCTTCGGCGGTGATCTCGGCGCCGGCGAGCATGCGGGCAATCTCCTCGCGGCGGCGCTCGGCTTCCAGCTCGGTGACGCGGGTGGCAACCCGCTTGCCCTTGGCGAGCGCGTCCTTGGAAATGAGATAATGCCGGTCGGCGCGCGCCGCCACTTGCGGCGCGTGCGTGACCGCGATCACCTGTACGCCCGCGGAGAGCTGCGCCAGCCGCGCGCCGATGGCGGCGGCGGTGGCGCCGCCGACGCCGGTATCGATCTCGTCGAAGATCAGCGTCGGGGCCGAGCCGCGGTCGGCTAGCACCACCTTGAGCGCGAGCAGAAAGCGCGCCAATTCGCCGCCGGAAGCGACCTTCATCAGCGGACCCGGCCGGGTGCCCGGATTGGTGCGCACCCAGAACTCGACGCGCTCGAGCCCCTCGGGACCCTCGCCATCGCTTTCGATCTGGGTGGTAAATTGCGCGCGCTCGAGCTTGAGCGGCTTGAGTTCGGCATTCACCGCCTTGTCGAGCTTCTGCGCGGTGCGCTTGCGCGCGGCCGAGAGCGCTTCCGCCGCCTGCCGATAGCGCGCGACCACTTCTTGCGCTTCTTTTTCGAGCGCGGCGAGCCGCTCGGCGCCGGCGTCGATGAGCGCCAGATCGCCTTCGTGGCGGCGGGCAAGCGCCGCAAGCTCGTCGACCGGGACATTGTATTTGCGGCCGGCGGCGCGCAGCGCGAACAGCCGCTCCTCGATGCGCTCGAGCTCGCCCGGATCGTAATCGGCGACGCGCAAAGCATGCTCGAGATGGGTGCGCGCGTCGTCAAGCGCGGTGAGCGCGGCGTCGATCGCCTTCACCACCGGCTCGACCAACGCCGGCGCCTGCACAGCACGACGTTCCAGCCGCCGCACCGCGGTGGCAAGCGGCGGCACCGGCGATTGCGGACCGGAAACAGCGTCGAGCGTCGCGCGCAAATCCTCGGCGGATTTTTCCGCCTGCATCATGGCGGCGCGCCGGTCGGCGAGCGCGGTTTCCTCGCCGCCTTGCGGCGCGAGCTGCCCGAGCTCATCGACGGCGTGGCGCAGCCATTCGGCCTCACGGCGGGCTCGTTCGACGTCGGCGCGATGCGCTGCGACCGCAGCCTCGCGCGCGCGGCGTTGTTCCCACACCGAGCGCACCTGGGCGGCGGCGTCTTCGAGGCCGCCGAAGGCGTCGAGCAAGGCGCGATGCGTCGCCGCCTCGACAAAAGCGCGGTCGTCGTGCTGGCCGTGAATTTCGACCAAGGCGGAGCCGAGCGCGCGCAACACCTGCACGCTCACCGGCTGATCGTTGATGAAGGCGCGGGTGCGACCGTCGGCAAACTGCACGCGGCGCACGATCAGCTCGTCCTCGGCCGCGGGATCGGCGATCAGATCGTTGTCAGCGAGGAGCCGACGCGCGGGATGGGTTTTGGCAAGCTCGAAGGCGGCGATCACCTGGCCCTGTTCCGCACCCTCGCGCACCAGTGCCGCCTCGCCGCGCGCGCCTAGCGCGAGCGCAAACGCGTCGAGCAGGATCGACTTCCCGGCGCCGGTCTCGCCGGTGAGCGCGGCAAGGCCTGCGCCGAAATCGATGTCCAGGCGATCGATCAGGACGATATCGCGGATGGACAATCGTGCGAGCATGATGCCTGCAGGCGGTAAGTGGCGAATGACAAGTTGCCGTCATTCCGGATCGCCGTAAAACGGCGAGTCCGGAATCCATAGCCACGATCGGAGCGGAATGTGCGCCGGCTGTGGTTATGGATTCCGGGCTCCTCGCTTACGCTCGGCCCCGGAATGACGAATCCCAAGGATCGCCGATATTAGCCGTTCTGCCGCTACGCGTCAGGTGGAGCGCGGCGGTGCTCTTCCGTCATTCCGGATCGCCGTGAAACGGCGAGTTCGGAATCCATGGCCACAGGAGGAGCAGGATAGGCGCCGCTTGTGGTTATGGATTCCGGATTCCTCGTTTGCGCTCGGTCCCGGAATGATGCGTCCTCGACGTTCCGCGGAAACGCGTCAGGCGCGCGATTTGAAGGCGCGGCTCATCCACGAATCCTTGTTCTCGGATGGCTGCCCGCCGGCGGATGTCACGAGCCTGTAGGCGTCCTTGTACCAGGGGCTGTCGGGGAAATTATGCCCGAGCAACGCCGCCGCGGTCTGCGCCTCGTCCAAAATGCCGAGCGCAATGTAGGCCTCGGTCAGGCGCTCCAGCGCTTCCTCGACCTCGCGGGTCGTCTGGAAGTGGGTCACCACGACCTTGAAGCGGTTGATGGCGCCGGTGAAGTCGCGCTTCTTCATGTAGAAGCGGCCGACCTCCATCTCCTTGCCGGCGAGCTGGTCGCGCGCCATGTCGATCTTTTTCTTGGCGTTGAGCGCATATTCCGTATCCGGATATTTGCGCACCACTTCTTCCAGCGCGCTGACCGCCCTGTCGGCGCGCGCTTGGTCGTGATTGACGTCGAGAATCTGGTCGTAATAGGAGACCCCGATCAGATACTGAGCGTAGGCCGCGTCCGGGCTTCCCGGGTGCAGCGTCACATAGCGCTTGGCGGCGTTGATGCAGTCCTCGTATTTCTGCGCCTGATAGTACGAGAAGGCCGACATCAACAGCGCCTTGCGCGCCCAGTCGGAATACGGATTCTGACGGTCGACCTCGTCGAACTTCTTCGCCGCACCTTCAAAGTCCTGCTTGTTGTTCAGCAGGAACAGGCCCTCGTTGTATAGTTTGTCGGCGGGGTCTTCCGGAACGTAATCGTCTTCCTTGCTGAAGATGCTGCAGCCCGCGACCACCGCGCCCAGGCAAAGGATCATCATCAGCGCCGCCAGCGCACGCGACCCGCCACCGGACCTCGCCGATCCTTGCAACCGCCACATCATGTGCGCGTTGAAAACCCCGTGCCGCCGCCGGCTTCGCCCCAACTGACCACAACGCCCCAACCGATACAATAAATGTAGCGCGGGGAGGATTTGCGGCCCCAGCGTTAACTAGGCAGACAATCGGCCCGGATTAAGGCGCGAAAAAGTCAAGCAAATCACGAGATCTCGGGGCCGTAGGCCGGCACGGCGAAGCCCGCGCCGAGATCGGCATGGCCCCGCGGCCGGCGCACGGGCACGGGCTCTTCCAGCTCCGTGTAGGTCCAGGCCGTCGGATCGTTCATCAGCGCGGTGACCACGGCATGGTTCAGCTTGTGGCCGCCGCGTACCGAGCGATAGGCGCCGATCAGCGGAGCGCCGGCGAGCGCCAGATCGCCGAGCGCATCGACCGCCTTGTGGCGGACGAACTCGTCGGGGAAGCGCACGCCATCCGCATTGAGGACGCGATCTTCGGCGATCACGACGGTATTCTCGAACGAGGCGCCCAGCGCGTAGCCCGCATTCCACAACTTGGTGACATCGCGCATGAAGCCGAAGGTGCGCGCACGCGCCAGCTCGCGGCGGAACGCCTGCGGCTCGAGATCGAGCGCGAATTTTTGCCGGCCGATCAAAGGATGATCGAAGTCGATTTCGGTTTCGACGCGCAGCCCGCGCGGATGCGGCCGCAACTCGCCGGAGCAGCCGTTGGTGTTGACCCGCACCGGCTTGAGCACCTTGACGTAGCGCCGCCGGACCGAGGTGGCGACGACGCCGGCGCGATCGATCGCCGCGACGAAAGCGGCGGCGCTGCCGTCCATGATCGGGATTTCGGGGCCATCCACCTCGACCATCGCATTGTCGACGCCGAGGCCAAAGAGCGCCGCCAAGACGTGTTCGGTGGTGGACACGGCCGGGCCGGATTTGTCGCCGAGGACTGTGGCGAACTCAGTGGCCGTGACCGAGCGGAAGTTGGCCGGAAGCTCGCGATCCTTTTCGCTGCCAGCTCCGCAGCGCACAAAGACGATGCCGGTGTCGGCTTGCGCCGGATGCAGCGTCACGGTGGCGGGCCATCCGGAATGGACGCCAATGCCTTTGACGGCGACGCGCTCGCGCAGGGTCGTCTGCCTGCCGGCTTGCATGCCCCTCGTCATGCCCTACACCTTTTAGCCGGGTTGCTTTCAGCAAACTTGCTTTGGCAACCGAGCTGACCCCATCCTGAGAGTGCGAAGGCTGTGCAAGGAGACCGTCGTTAACCGCTGTCTGTCAATTGTCCAGGCGCGTTAACCGTCAGACTCCCGCCACCGCAACCCCGCCTCTGATTCCCCGTCGACAAATAAACCATACCGGTGACACGATTCGCGGCCAACTCACGGTTTCTTACCAAGTGTTACCTTGTTCTGGCCGCAGTCTTGTCGGCAATGCGCCTAAAGCGGTCCGGCTTTGTCATACATCGGATGAGGGCAAGGCAGCTCGGAAGAGACCCGCAGGGCTTGCCTAGAACCATAAATCTTTAGCAAAATCAGCCTCTTGCCTGCGTTCTGCGGAGCAGGCCGGGCCGGGCGGACCGTTGTGGGTCCGCCCGCAGCCGATCGGCGACAAGCTTCGTCGCGGGAGGCGTTAGTTCGCCTGCCGGCGGAGGAACGCCGGGATGTCAAGCTGGTCTTCCTCGCTGCGGTTATGCACAGGCATCTGCCGCCCGTGCTGGTCCAGCCCCTGAGGCCCTCCACGCTTGGCATATTCCGATACCGGCTCCGGACGGGGCTCGGGCCGCATCTCTTGGCGAGGGTCTTGGCGAGGGTCTTGGCGAGGGTCTTGGCGCATCTCTTGGCGCGGGGCCATCGGCCGGCCCAGCGGCCGCTCGGTCGGGACCTGCGGCATCGGCGGCACGGGCGGCATGGCCGGCATCGGCGCCACGGCCTTTGGCGGGATGGGCGCTGCCTCTTCGTCGTCGTCACGCCGGCCGAGACCAACGGCCGCCAGCCGCTGCAAGAGCGACGTGCGGCGCTTTTCCGGATGCTCTTCCTGGAGCTCGCCGCGACGGGCGCGAATCGCTTTCTGCGCCGGTACCGGCAGCTCGTCGATTCGCGGCATGCGCATGCCGCGTGGCGACACCCGCTCAGGCTGCGGCGGGATGAAGGCCTCCGGCTCCGGCGCCTCATGCATGGCGGGCTGCGTCGCCGGATCGATGAACAACGAGGGCTTAGGCCCGAGCGGCCGGATGGTCACCTCGGGGCCGGAGCTCTGCGGCAAGATGGCCGCGGCCATCGCCGCCTTGGCCGATTCGATCGATTCATCGAGGCCCGCGGGATGCGCGGCCGGCGGTGGCGGCGGGGCAGCGGCGGCCCGAGCCGGTTCGGCCCGGTCCAGGCGCTGCGCAACCCGCTCATTGTCGGCGCGCAGCCGTTGCGCGACCTCGGCGATCCGCGCCTCGGCCGACGCCGCGACCGGAGGCCGCTGCGCCAACGCATGATCGATGCCGGTCGCCACCACCGACACGCGGATGATGCCTTCCAGCCCTTCGTCGAACGTGGCGCCGACGATGATGTTGGCGTCCTGGTCGACTTCCTCGCGGATGCGGGTGGCCGCTTCGTCGACCTCGTAGAGCGTCAGGTCGCGGCCGCCGCTGATGGAGATGAGAAGCCCTTTGGCGCCCTTCATCGAGGCATCGTCGATCAGCGGGTTCGAGATCGCCGCTTCCGCGGCCGTCATCGCGCGCTTCTCGCCTTCGGCTTCGCCGGTACCCATCATCGCCTTGCCCATCTCACGCATCACGGCGCGGACGTCGGCGAAGTCGAGATTGATCAGGCCTTCCTTGACCATCAGATCGGTGATGCAGGCGACGCCGGAATAGAGCACCTGGTCGGCCATGGCGAAGGCGTCGGCGAATGTCGTCTTCTCATTCGCCACCCGGAACAGATTCTGGTTGGGAATGATGAGCAGCGTGTCGACGCATTTCTGCAGCTCGGTAATGCCGCCGTCGGCGACCCGCATGCGGCGCTGGCCCTCGAAATGGAACGGCTTGGTCACGACGCCGACGGTGAGGATGCCGGCCTCCTGCGCGGCACGTGCGATCACCGGCGCGGCGCCGGTGCCGGTGCCGCCGCCCATGCCGGCGGTCACGAACACCATGTGCGCGCCGGAGAGATGATCGCGGATCTCGTCGATCACTTCCTCCGCGGCGGCGCGGCCGACATCGGGCTGCGAGCCAGCGCCGAGCCCCTCGGTCACCTGCACGCCCATTTGGATGATGCGCTCGGCCTTCGACATGGTGAGCGCCTGCGCGTCGGTGTTCGCCACGACGAAGTCGACACCCTGGAGACCGGCGCTGATCATGTTGTTGACCGCGTTGCCGCCAGCGCCGCCGACGCCGAATACGGTGATGCGCGGCTTCAGCTCACGGATGTCGGGGATTTTCAAGTTGATCGTCATGATTGCCTCTTCTTTCTTGCGCGGGCGTGTTCAACGTCCGGTTCCGGCCGATCCGCCACCGGCCATGATGATGTCGGTCGCAGCGCCATGGTTGGTGTGTTGGCTTGATGCTTGGGCGCCATCAGAAACTCTCACGAAGCCACTGTCCGACCCGGGCGAGATAGCCGCCGCCCGTGCCACTCCTGAGGAACCGCTTACTGCGTGTTTCGAAGTATTCGAGGTGCGCGGCCTGCGGGTAGACCAACAAGCCGGTCGCAACCGCAAACGCCGCCCCTTTCGCCGCCTCCGGCAAGCCCGCAATGCCGAGCGGCCGGCCGAGGCGCACCGGACGGCCGAAAATATGCGAGGCGAGCTCCGGCAATCCGGTCATCTGACTGGCGCCGCCGGTGATGATGACGCGGCCGCGCGCTTCGGCAGCGAAAGACGAGGCTCTGAGCCGGTCGCGCACCATTTCCAGAATTTCCTCGACGCGCGGCTTGATGATGTGCACGAGCGTGGAGCGGGGCACGAACTGGGCGTGATCGCGCTCGTCCTCGCCGATCGTCGGCACGGTGATCATGTCGCGCTCGTCCGAGCCGCCGAGCAGCACGCTGCCGTAAAAGGTCTTGATGCGCTCGGCGTCGGCGACGCTCGCGTTCAAGCCGCGCGCCATATCGAGGGTGACGTGGTGGCCGCCGAGCGCGAAGCCCTCCGAATGCACGAAACGGCCGCCGGCGAACACCGCGATGGTGGTCGTGCCTGCACCCATATCGACCACCGCGGCGCCAAGGTCGCCCTCGTCATCGGCCAGCACGGAAAGGCCGGCGACATAAGGACTCGCCACCATCGCCTCGATGGTCAGATGGCTGCGCTCGACTGCGAGCATCAGATTGCGCGCCGAGGTCACGTCCGTCGTCGCGACGTGCATGTCGACGCCGAAGCGTGAGCCGAGCATGCCGCGCGGATCGCGGATGCCGTTGCCGCCGTCGATCGAATAGCCGATCGGCAGCGAATGCAGCACGGCGCGGCCCTCGCGCAGCGAATGCCGGTTGCCGGCAGCCAATACCCGTCCGATGTCGCCTTCCGACACTGCCGAGCCTTCGATGCTCACCTCGGCCGCGAACAGGTCGCTGGCGAGCCGCCCGGCCGAGACCGAGAGCACCACCGATTCGATTTCCACCGACGCCATGCGCTCGGCGCAATCGACGGCCTGGCGGATCGCATCTTCGGCTTGCGCCAGATTGACCACGCCGCCCGCCTTGGTGCCGCGCGCGGCAGCATGCCCATAACCGACCACCTCGACCGCATGGGTGCGCCGGGTGAGCACCTGTTGCGGCGCGTGCGGACGAAGCCGCGCGATCAGGCAGGCGATCTTGCTCGAGCCGACATCAAGCGCCGCCACCAGCGCGCTCCGCCGCGGCGGGATCGGCTTCATCTTGGGCGTCAGGCCGTAATGGAGGGAGCTCATGCATCGCCTCCTTTCTTCTTTTTCTTGTCCTTGAGCGCGTCTTCGCGCGCCTGCGCCGCCGCATCCGACAAGCGGACGGTGACGCGATCGGGCAGCCGCAGATCGACCGAAGTGATGTCGCGCGACAGAAGCTTCTTCTCGCGATCGAGCGCGACCAGCCGCTCGAGCGCCTGCTCGACGCCGGCTTCCGGCAACCGCACATCGAGCCCATTGGTGAGCCGCAGATTCCAGCGCCGCTCAGCCACGAAGATCGAGGCGCGCAGCATGGCGCGGATATCGGGAAAGCGGTCGAGAATGGCGATAAAATCGTGGCCGGCGCGTTCGGCACCCTTGCCGACCAGGAGCGGCAAATTGCGGTAGCGGTCCTCGATGAACGGCTCGAGCACCGTGCCGTCCGCGGCGATCACGCTGACGCTGCCGTCCTTCTGCCAGAGCGCGAAAGCCTGCCGCTCGGTGACGCTGATCTGCAAGCGGTCGGGGTAGAGCTTGAGCACCGCCGCATCGGCGATCCAAGGATTGGCCATCAGCCGCGCACGCGCCGCCTCGGCATCGAGGAACAAAAGCGACACGTGGCCGATCACGCCGGCGATGGCGAGCACCTCCTCGTGGCCGACTTCTTTTTGTCCGGTGAGCGAGACGGCGGCGATGCGGAAGCCGGCGGCATTGGCCGCCTGGTCGCGGGTGTCCTTCAGCCAATCGACGATGACCGGCACATGGCCGCCGATGGCGGCGCCGTATCCGAGCGCCAGAGCAAGAAACAGCAGCGCGCCGGCAATGCCGACGCCGCGCGGCGGCGGCCGCCGCGCAAATCGTTCGATCCACTGCCGATAGGCCGCCACCCAGGCGAGCGAGCGCGTGCGATCGAGCCGATCGCGCCAGCGCTGAAGGTCGAAGGGGAAGCGCCGCCGCCGGCGCCCCACCCGCTCACGGCGCAGCGGCGCGCGGAAAGGCGAGCCGACACCTTCCGCTTCAGGTCCCCGCTGTAGCCCCGACCGCATCAGCGGTTGGTCGAGGCGTCCTCCACCATCCATCTCACCAGCTCGTCGAAGGTGATCCCCGCGTAAGCAGCAAGCTCGGGCACGAGCGAGGTTTCGGTCATGCCCGGCTGTGTATTGATCTCAAGACAGACCAGCTTCCCCGTTCCCCGATCGTCGTAGCGAAAGTCGGCGCGGCTCACGCCGCGGCAGCCAATCGCGTCGTGGGCAGCCAAAGCGAGTCTGCGGACCTCCTGGTAAACATTTGGTAAAATTTGCGCCGGTAGAACGTGGCGGGAGCCGCCGGCGGCATATTTCGCCTCGTAATCGTAGAAGGCCGTGGCCGGCACGATATCGATCACGTCGAGCGCCCGGTCGCCGATTACCGCGCAAGTCAGTTCTTTTCCCGGGATGTAGCGTTCGATCAGGATCTGTTCGCCGAACGCCCAGTCCTCGCGGTAAAGCTCCTGCGGCGGATGCGGCTGATCTTCCGTGACGATGAAGACGCCGACGCTCGAGCCCTCCGCCATCGGCTTGATGACGTAAGGCGGCGCCATGAGGTGCTGCTTGGCCGCTTCGAGGCGCGGCGCCACAATGTCTTCGGCGACCGGAATATCGGCCGCGCGGAAAATCGCCTTGGCATAGCCCTTGTGCATGGCGACCGCGGAAGCGAGCACGCCGGAATGGGTGTAGGGAATGCCGAGAATTTCCAGCACGCCTTGCAGCGTTCCGTCCTCGCCCGGCCGGCCATGCAGCACATTGAGGGCGAGGTCCGGATTGGCCGTGGTCAATGCCGCGGCGACGTCGCGGCCTGCATCGATTGCGGTAACGCGATAGCCGAGGCGAACAAGCGCATCGGCACACGCCTTCCCCGAGCGCAACGAGACTTCGCGCTCCGCCGACCAGCCTCCCATCAGAACGGCGACGTGCTTGGTCATGCCCAGCCGAGTGCTTTCAGCGGCCAATTCCACTGATTCGCTGGGTCACCAATAGAATCCACAATTGTGGAAAGGTCGAGAGTTTCTGCCAATTTTGGCGAACCCTGCTTCGGCGAAAAGTTGATGCAAAGTGCCCGGGCTGACACGGCGAATTGAGGGCGAGGCAAACCGGTGACGATTGACCCGCAACTCCCGGCCGCTATCTTTTCGCCGGCTGACGAGGGATGCGGCCAATGGAGACACATCAGGTTCGCTATTTTCTCGCCGTCGCGCGGACCTTGAATTTCACCAAGGCCGCAGAGGAATGCAACGTCAGCCAGCCCTCGCTGACGCGTGCCATCAAGAACCTGGAAGCCGAATTGGGCGGGCCGCTATTCCATCGCGAGCGGGCGAATACGCATCTGACCGCGCTCGGTCGCGCCATGCTTCCGCACATCGAGCAAAGCTATTTGGCGGCGAAGTCGGCGCGCGCGCTGGCGGAGGCGTTGAAACGCGGCGATGTGGTGCACTTGAGGCTTGGACTTGCCAATTCCATCCCGAGCCGGCTGTTCACCGGCGTATTAAACAGCGTCTGTCACGGCGTGCCGAATTTCGAGCTGACTGTAGAGGGTGGTCCAGAGCTTCAGATTCGCGACGCCGTGCTGAAAGGCGAAGCGGATTTGGTGATTCTGACCGAAAGCGGCGCGATGCCGCCGCGCATGAGGGCCTGGCCGCTCTTCAGCGAGAATTTCCGTTTGATAATGTCAGCGTCCCATCGGCTCGCCGCGAAGACGACGCTCGACCTGCACGACCTTGACGGCGAGGATGTGATCGAACGGGCAACATGCAGCGGATGCCAGCGTCTGCGGCAGCTTTGCACCGCGAGCGGCGTCATGCCACGCTTTCGCCATCGCGTCGACAGCGTCGAGCAGTTGCTCAATCTCGTTCGCGCCGGGTTCGGCGTCGGCTTCACGGCCAGCAGCTACCTGCCGGACGACGTTGTCTGGCGCCCCATTGAAAGCGTCGCCATAACAAGGGAAGTCAGTCTGGCGACGGTAGCAGGACGGCCGTTCTCGGCGGGAACCGACGCTTTTGTCAGGCTCGCGCGCATGCGCGACTGGGCTGAAGATCTGGCCGCTATCGAGGCGTAAGCTCGACGACGGAACGGATGATGTCCTGCGGCTCCATCCGATAGCGGAAATCCGGATTGATGTAGGCGCCGCCAATGATGCCGTTCGGCAGGACGATGTAGGTCGCGGGTATCGGCAAGAAGCAGCTCTTATTGCCATATGTCTTCGCAAGGTCGGGTCCCTTCGCGTCATATTCCCGCACGATCTCGTCTGTCAGTCGAAACAGCAGCCCGCATTGCAAGGCCAACCCGTTATCAACGTCACTCAGCATCTTGAAATTGAGGGCGCGTTTGCGATTTGTGGAGAGCGACATTTGCCCGACTTCGGGCGAGATGCCGATCATCGTCGCGCCGGCCGCGCTGATAGTCGGCGCGGCCGCCGACATCGCTTCTATCGTCGCGGCGCAAAACGGGCACCATTGTCCGCGATAGAAGTTGATGACCAGCGGCCCAGATTTCAGAAGATTGGACGACAACACGAATTCTCCCCCGGCATCGGGAAGTGCAAATTCCGGAAAAGTGTCGCCTTCCTTGAGTGCGCCTTCCGCGGTCGCCGTTCCGGTCAGGCGCGTCACCAAATCATCGTACAGGGTTCGGAACGGCGCGCGCAATTCGCGCCGGAGCACGGCCATCGTCTCAGATAACGTTTGCGCGCGTGACATCGTGGCTGAGTTTAGCGGCAAGACCGCACTGTCTCAATCCACGACTCGATAGCCAACAGCTATCGAATTCTGAGTCAATCGGCAGTTCCGTTTTTGTTTGGATTGCGGGAAACGTTCGCGCGGCACGCACCCACCCCAATAGGAGGAGACATTCGACATGCGCGCGACTCCGCTACGATTCATCGCTCTGGCTGCCATTGTCGCCGCCGGCCCGTCGCTTTTTGCGGCAACTGCGTTTGCCGCCGACTGTCCGGCCAACAAGATCGGCAGCGATGTAACCAAACCCGGCCCAACGAAGCCCGAGGGCGTCACCGATACGGTCATCGCGTCGATCGATCTGTCGCCGATGGCAAGCGGCTTGTCCGGCCGCAAGATGCGCATGCGAAAGCTCGTCGTGCAGCCGGGCGGCATCGTGCCGTGGCACAGTCACGAGGCGCGCCCCGCCAACATCTTCATTATTTCCGGCTCGATCACCGAATACCGCAGCACATGCGCGGTGCCGATTGAACATGGCCCCGGCGACGTGACCGCCGAATTCGGGCCGCTGGCGCATTGGTGGAAGAACAACACCAAGCAGCCGACCGTTCTGATCTCGGCCGACATCCTGCCGCCGGAAATGAATCCAGACGAAAGCATGTGACGTCGTGATGGCAAGGCTGCTGGTCGTCGGGCTCATCAGCTTTTTGACCCTGGTCGACCTTTTCGCCGCCCAAGCGATCCTGCCCGAACTGGTGGCCGCGTACCAGACAACGCCGGCGATGATGGGCGTCGCCGTGAATGCCAGCACCATCGGCATGGCCGTCACCGGCGTCGTCGTCGCGCTGTTCAGCCGGGACCTCGACCGCCGCCGCGGCATCTGGATCAGCCTCGCGCTCCTGGCGATCCCGACATCACTGCTAGCGAGCGCGCCCGACATTGCGTGGTTCCTGGCCCTGCGCGTTGCGCAAGGGCTCTGCATGTCGACTGCCTTTACGCTGACGATGGCTCATCTGGCCGAGCAATCGAGCGCCGAAGATACGGCAAACGCACTGGCGGCCTACGTGACCGGCAACGTGATGAGCAATCTCGTTGGCCGGGTGATGGCGGCAGCCGTGACCGACAGCATCGGGCTGCGCGGAAATTTCTACGCGTTTGCGGCGCTCAATCTCGCCGGCGCAGCGCTCGTTTATTTTGGCCTGGCACGGACCGAGCCGATGCGGGCGATGACAACGACAATGGGCGGCCCGCTTTCGGTGCTGCGCTCGCACCTGCGCAATCCCGCGTTGCGGACGAGCTTCGGCATCGGCTTTTTAATCCTCTTCGCCTTCATCGCCACTTTCACTTACGTCAATTTCGTGCTGGTGCGCAGTCCTATCTCCCTGCCGATGATGGCGGTGGGTCTGGTCTATTTCGTGTTCGTTCCCTCCGTGATCACGACTCCTTTTGCCGGCTACCTCGTTCGCCGCGTTGGCGTACGGCCGGCCTTTCTTGGCGGGATCATCGTGGCGCTGGCCGGCTTGCCGCTGCTTCTTTTGGATCGCCTTGAGCCGATCCTCGAAGGTCTTGTCCTGGTGGGCGCTGGAACGTTTTTCGCACAAGCAGTCGCCACCGGCTTCGTCGGCCGCGCCGCCGCGACCGATCGCGCGGCTGCAAGCGGCATTTACCTCGCGTGTTACTATGTCGGCGGCATTGCGGGCAGCGCGGTTCCTGGCGCGCTGTTTCAACGGTTCGGTTGGCCAGCGTGCGTGGCGGCTACGGCTGCGGCGCTGCTGCTCGCAGTCGTTCTCGGAATCGCGCTGAAACTGCCCGATCAGGCAGCGCTTGCGGCGCCGCGGGCAGTTCAACCGTAGCGACAATGGACGGAGCAGACATGACCGATGACCCCAAATTGGATCGTGCGAGGCTTGATCGGGGGAGGCTTGGCCAAATTGTGCTTGTGCTGCAAGGCGGCGGCGCGCTCGGTGCTTATCAGGTCGGCGTCTATCAGGCCCTCAGCGAGGCCGGCATCGAGCCGGATTGGGTGATCGGCACGTCCATCGGCGCGATCAATGCGAGCCTCATTGCCGGCAACCCTCCCGGGCAGCGTCTGTCGCGGCTTGAGGAATTCTGGCGCCGGGTCACCCATCCGCCCCTCTCGCAGTTGACTGGTGCGGCCCCCCTTTTCGGGCAGTGGGCGGCAAACCTGATGACGGTCGCCGGCGGCCTTTCTGCGTTCTTCAAGCCCAACCCTTTGGCTGTTCTCGGCCTCCTTCCGCTCGGTCCCGAACGTTCCAGCTACTATTCGACGGAGCCGCTTGAACGCACGCTCGAGGAACTGGTCGATCCCATTCAGTTGAACAAGGGGCGGCCGCGCCTCGCGGTCGGAGCCGCGAAAGTCCAAACCGGCGAAATGCACTATTTCGACAGCCGTGATTGTGAATTGACGATTCGACACGTGATCGCTTCCGGGGCGTTGCCGCCCGCCTTCCCCGCCGTCCGGATCGACGACGATCTCTATTGGGACGGCGGCATTCTTTCCAACACGCCGGTGGAGGCGGTGTTCGACGATAATCCGCGTCGCAGCGGTGTCGTGTTCGCCGTCCACATGTGGGCACCCAACGGGCCCGAACCGGATTCCATCTGGAAGGTCCTGGCCCGCCAAAAAGACCTTCAATATGCGAGCCGCGCCGCTACTCACATCGCGCGGCAAAAACAGCTACACAGGTTGCGCCATGTGATTCGTGAACTTGCGGCAAAACTGCCTGCCGATATCGCGGCGACGCCGGAGGCGAGCGAGCTCGCCTCCTACGGCTGTATCACCCGCATGCACGTTGTACGCCTGTTGGCGCCGGCGCTCGCCGGCGAGGACCATGCCAAGGACATCGACTTCAGCCGCAGCGGGATCAAGCAGCGATGGCAGGCTGGCTATGCCGATACCAAACGCGTGCTGGCGACAACGCCCTGGGAGGGCCAGTTCGATCCGCTGGAAGGATTCATCCTCCACGAAGCTCAAGCCGGGCAGATGATATTCGAGGGTTGAGAGACGCGGGGACCGCGCGGGAGCGTTTTTAAAAGCTCGTTAACGCGCCCGGCACGCCGATCCGCTTGATTTCCCAGGCGAGGTCGATGCCGGAATTCTTCTTGACCCGCTCGCGCACGGTTTCGCCCAGTGTCTCGATGTCGGCCGCCGTCGCGTTGCCGAGATTGATCAGGAAATTGCAATGCATCTCGGAGACCTGCGCATCGCCGATGCGCAACCCGCGGCAGCCGGCGGCATCGACCAATTGCCAGGCCTTGTGCCCGGGCGGATTCTTGAACGTCGAACCACCGGTGCGGCTCTTGATCGGTTGGGTCGCTTCACGGCTTTCGGTGATTTTATTCATCTCGGCCGCAATGGCCGCGGCGTCGCCCGATCGGCCGGCAAACAGCGCCTGGGTGAAGATCACGTCGTCGGCAACGCCGCAATGGCGGTAACTGAAATTCATCTCGGCGTTGCTGTAGGTCCGGGCATTGCCGCCGCGATCAACGCCGCGCGCGTCGACCAGTATGTCCTTGGTCTCGCCGCCATAGGCGCCGCCATTCATGCGCAGGACGCCGCCGATGCCGCCGGGAATGCCGCGCAGAAACGACAGCCCGGCGATGCCGGCCTCTTGCGCCGCGCGCGCCACCTTAACATCCGGCACCGCCGCGCCGGCGCGAACGTGAAGCCCATCGATCGAGACTTCGTTGAAGCCGCGGCCAAGACGCACCACGACGCCGGCCACGCCGCCGTCGCGCACGATCAGGTTGGAGCCAAGACCGATGGTCGTGACCGGAATCTCAGGCGGCAACTCGCGCAGAAAATAGCAGAGGTCGTCTTCATCCTCCGGCATGAACAGAACTTGCGCCGGGCCGCCGACGCGAAACCAGGTGAGATCGGCAAGCGGCTGGTTCGGCAAAAGCCGCCCGCGCAGTGCCGGCATTTTCGACCGCAATGCGCCGACAAGATCGGGAAAGCTCATGCGACGGCCTCGACTGCCTTGTCGAGCCAGGCCGAAAATACTCTCTGACCGGCTTCGCGAGTAGCGGCTCCGAATTCGCGCGCCTGATCGCGAAGCCGGCGCGGATCGATCCCGGCTTTGCCGAGCTCGACGGTGTGACCGACGAGCCAGGTTTCGAAGCGCGCCGGCTCGGTCTCGAGATGAAACTGCAGGCCGAGCTGCGCGGGCGCGGCCATGAAGGCTTGCACCGGGCAATGCGGCGTCGAGGCAAGCTTGGTGCAGCCGGCCGGGAGTTCGCAATTGTCGCCGTGCCAGTGCAGCACCGGCGTCGCGCCGAGCGGCGCCAGCGGCGATTTTTGACCTTCGGCCGTCAGTTGCAACGGCGACCAGCCGATTTCTTTCTCCGGTCCGGGCGCGACGCGCGCGCCGAGCGCCACCGCCATCATCTGCGCGCCGAGGCAAATGCCGAGTGTCGGCTTGCCGGCGGCAAGCCGGGCTGCGACGGCGGCGATCTCGTCGGTGATGAACGGATAGGAGTCGGTTTCATAAACACCGATCGGACCTCCCAGCACGACCAGCAAATCGGGCGCGAGCAGCGTTTCCGCGTCGATCGGCTGCACGCCGGCATCGTGGTAGCGCACGCCGTAGCCGCGCGAAGAGACAAGCGGACCCAACAAGCCGAGATCCTCAAACGCGACGTGGCGCACGGCCAGGCATTTCTTGATCGGCTTGAGGTCCGCCGGCGTGCGATCGTTGCCGAACAAGGCGCGCACATTGCGAACCAATTCCGGAGCGGGCTTCTTTCGCGCCATGTCTCAGCTCGCCGCCGCCAATTCTCCCGGCAGCGCATAGGCCCACTGGGTGATCGAGCCGGCGCCGAGGCAGACCACATAGTCGCCGGGCTGGGTCATGCCGGCGACCAGGGAGGCGAGCCGTTCAGGACTGTCGAGCGGGACGACATTGCGATGGCCGTGGGTGCGAAGCCCCTGCACCAGCGTATCGCGATCGGCGCCTTCGATCGGGGATTCGCCGGCCGGATAGACGTGCGCGACGATCACCGCGTCGGCGTCATTGAAGCAGGTGCAGAATTGTTCGAACAAAGCGGCCAGCCGGGTATAGCGATGCGGCTGCACTACGGCGATCACCTGGCCCCTGGTCAATTCGCGCGCCGCTTTGAGCACGGCCGCGATCTCGACCGGATGGTGGCCGTAATCGTCGATGATGGTGACGCCGTTCCAGGTTCCGGTACGGGTGAAACGCCGCCGCACGCCGCCGAACTGAGCGAGCCCTTCTTTGATCCGGGTATCGTCGATGCCGAGTTCGTGCGCGACCGCAACGGCGGCGGTGGCGTTGAGCGCGTTGTGCCGGCCGGGCATCGGCAGCGCGATTTTCGTGATCTCGCGCACCGTCTGTCCGGTGCGGTCGCGCACCATGATCGAGAACAGCGAGGTGCCGCCGGCATGTGAAACGTCGAGCAGCCGCACGTCGGCTTGCGGATTTTCGCCGTAGGTGATGACGCGCCGGTCCTCGATGCGGCCGACGAGAGTCTGCACCACCGGATGGTCGATGCACATCACGGAAAATCCGTAGAACGGCACGTTTTCCACGAAAGCGCGAAATGCTTCCTGCACCGCTTCGAAATTCTTGAAGTGATCGAGATGCTCGGGGTCGATATTGGTCACGATCGCGATGTCGGCGGGCAGCTTGAGAAATGTGCCGTCGGATTCGTCGGCCTCGACCACCATCCACTCGCCGGCGCCAAGCCGCGCGTTGGTGCCGTAGGCATTGATGATGCCGCCGTTGATCACGGTCGGATCGAAGCCGGCGCCATCGAGCAACGCCGCGACCATTGACGTGGTCGTGGTCTTGCCGTGCGTGCCGGCAATGGCGACGCAGCTTTTCAGGCGCATCAGTTCGGCGAGCATTTCGGCGCGCCGCACCACCGGCAGCCGTTGCGCGCGCGCCGCGACCAACTCCGGATTGTCGTGCTTGACGGCCGACGACACCACCAAGACCCTGGCGTCGCCGAGATTGCTGGCGGCGTGGCCGATCGCGATCTTGACGCCCTTTTCGCGCAGCCGTTTGACGTTGGCGCCCTCGGCCTGATCGGAGCCCTGCACGACGTAACCGAGATTGACCATCACCTCGGCGATGCCGCTCATGCCGATGCCGCCGATGCCGACGAAATGCACCGGGCCGATGTCGCGCGGTAGCTTCATGTTTGCTCCTTGGCCAGCGCCGGTCCGACATAGCGGGCGCGCGGGCGGATCAGTTGACCGGCCGCGATCTGCTCGAGCGCATGAGCGATCCAACCGACCGATCGGGACAACGCGAAAATCACGAACGGGGCCTGCCGGGGCAAGGCATAGGCATCCGCCAAAGCCGCAAGCGCGAAATCGACATTAGGTGGCTCTCCGGTCAAGTCTTCCGCCGCCATCTGAACCGCGAGGAACATGCCAGAAAGCTTGAAGTGGCGCATGAGCGCAATCGCGCGCGGATCGCCTCCAGGATAGAGCGGGTGACCGAAGGCGGGAAGCGGCTCGCCGCGCCCCAGCCATTCGCGCACGGCCTCATTGGCGCCAATTTGGCGGGCGGCATCGAGCAAGGAGGAAAGCGCGCGGGCCGCGCCGCCGTGCAGGGGCCCGGTCAGGGTCGCAAGACCTGCCAGCAGGCAAGCCGACAACGAAGCGCCCGTCGAGACGGCGACGCGGACGGCGAAGGTCGAGGCGTTAAGCTCATGGTCGGCGAGAAGGACAAGTGTTCTTCGCAAAATATCCTGCGCCTGTAGTTTGCGCCAAGCTTTGGCAAGGCGCGTATGCACCGGCAAGTCTAAACGGGCGGTGACCGTGCCGAGCGAGGCCGCCAGAAGCGTCTGGAACAGCGTTTCGGCCTCCGATTTCAGTACCGCCGGCGAACGGCCGCGCGACGGCGGATCGAGCACCGCCCGTTCCGATACGACCGACAGGAGCCGGCCAATCGGCGTTCCGCCGTGCGCGGACTTCGCCGCCGCCGGATAGCCATGCGCGCGCATGGCCGAGGTTTGCCAAAGGAGGCCGGCAACCTTCTCGAGGGTGGCGTTTTCCGCAAGCTGCACCGCGTCCCGGCCGCGATACCAAAGCCGCCCGTTCGCGACGGTGGAAATCCCGGACGGCAGGACTGGATCGCCCCAGCCGATCGCCTGCGTGGCTACCGTCGCCGCCGGACGCCGGCCGGGCCGGCGCTCGGCCAACCGGGCGACGTCGTTGCCGTTGTAGAGACTGCGGCGCGAGTCGGCGGGATCGGGCTTGGCGCGAATCCGACCGCGGCTGACATTGGCGTAGAGCGTCTGCGATCGGACGCCGAGGAACTTTAAGGCCTGCTCGGCGGTCAGCCACTTCATGGCGGTCTTTATGTTGATCGATTGCATCAAGATTGACGTCAACCTTAGTCCGCGCCAGTTGAGGGCTCAAGTCATCGAGCAACTATCGGAGGCACGCCATGACTGATCGCCCAGCTTTGTTTGCTCGCGAGGCGCCGCCGCGCGCCAAGATCACCAACTATCCGGAGCCGTTCGCCGCGCGCGTCGGCGGCCGGCTCAAGCGTCCGCTTGGCGACCTCTTCGGTCTGCGCAATTTCGGAGTCAATCTGACCCGCCTGGCGCCGGGCGCCGTTTCTTCCCTGCACCACCGACACTCGCGGCAGGATGAGTTCATCTTTGTTCTTGAGGGCGAAGCGACGCTGTTCACCGATCAGGGCAAGACAACGCTCCGGCACGGCATGGTGGCGGGCTTCCCCGCCAACGGCACCGCGCATCACCTGGAGAATAACAGCGAGCGCGATTGCGTCATCCTCGAGATTGGCGATCGCAGCGAGGGTGATTTGGTCAGCTACCCGGACGACGATTTGCAAGCCGTTATGGGTAGCGACGGCCGCTGGCGGTTCGCGCACAAGGACGGCACGCCTTACTAGAGGAATAGAGGAGCTGGATCTTTTCGGAAAAGCCGGTTTCCACTTTTCCGGATCATGCCCGAGCGCTGCGCAAGACACTCGCAGCGACGGAGTTAGTCCCGCAAGGCGTTGCCGGCCACTTTGAGAACCAGATCCGCCAGCCGGTCGGCGGCATCGAGCCGGCCGAGAAATTTCGCCGCCGCCGCCATGGCGGCGAGCCGTTTGGGCGCACCTGCAAGCGCGGTGATCTCGGCGGCGAGCCGCCGCGGCGTAAACTCGGCCTGCGGCAGCCGGATGGCGGCATTGACGCCGGCGAGAACGCCGGCATTGGCGAATTGATCCTGATCGAGCGCGTGCGGCAGCGGCACCAAGATGGACGGCCGGCCGATGGCGGCGAGTTCGGCGACGGTGGAAGCACCCGAGCGCGCCACGACCAAATGGCTTGCCGCGATGCGCGCCGGCAGGTCGGGAAAGAAGGGCGCGGTTTCGGCGTCGACCGACAAACCGCCGTAGGCATCGCGCACCCGCGCCAGATCCTCATCGCGGGCCTGCTGGACAATCACGAGGCGCGCGCGCAACGCGGGATCGAGCGCCTCGATCGCGGCGGGCACCACGTCGGCCATGACGCGCGCACCTTGGCTGCCGCCGAAAACGAGGAGCCAGAGCCGATCGGTCACGGGCGGATACGGCGTGGCGGCGGCGGCGACGACCGCGGGCCGCACCGGATTGCCGGTAAGCGTTGCCTTGGCGGCAAGCCGCGGCCGATCGCGAAACATGTCCGGGAAGGTGGTGGCGATCGCGGTGACGCGCGGCGCCAGCAGCCGGTTGGCGCGCCCGATGACGGCATTCGCATCGTGGATCACGGTCGGCACGCCGCGCCAGGCCGCCGCCAGAACCGGCGGCAGCGTCGGATAGCCGCCGAAACCGATCACCGCGGCCGGCTTGATACGTCCGATCAGCGACCACGCCTGCATGAGACCAGTGGCAAGCGCTGCAGCGGTCTGCGCCAAGGCGACCGGATTGCGCGCGCGCAGCGTCGCGCTTGCGATCACGTGCACGCTCTCATCGACGAAAGCGCCGCCATAGCGCGCTGCGCGCCGGTCGGTCGCAAGGTGCACCGGAATGCCGCGCTGGATCAGCGCCGCGGCGAGCGCTTCGGCGGGAAACAAATGCCCCCCCGTTCCGCCGGCCGCCACAAGGACGGGCGCGCGGCCGCCGGCAAGCATCAGACCGCGCTCGCAGCGAGCACTGTGCCGCTGGAAAGATGCGCTTGCGGCCGCTCGCGCGTCAGCGCGATCAGCATGCCCATGCCATAGGCGAGTGAAATGAGCGACGAGCCGCCGTAGGAGATGAACGGCAGCGTCATTCCCTTCGCCGGCATCAAATGGAGATTCACGGCCATGTTGATGGTCGATTGCAGCCCGAACAAAATCGCAAGCCCCGCCGCGGCGAACCGGATGAAAGCATCCTCATTATGCATCGCCTTGACCAGAGCGCGGATCACAATAAAAGCGAACAAAGCTACCAGAATGAGACAGAGTACGACGCCGAATTCTTCGCCTGCGACAGCGAAGACGAAGTCGGTGTGGCCCTCGGGCAAAATACGTTTGATCGTGCCCTCACCCGGACCGCGGCCGAACCAGCCGCCGCGCACGAAGGATTCGGTCGCGATGTCGATATTGAAGGTATCGCCGGACGATGGATCGAGAAAACGGTTGATACGCTGGGCGACGTGCGGGACCGTGTAGAAGGCCGTCAACAGGCCGACGCTCGCGGTGGCACCCAAGCCGAGCACCCAGATAAAGCGCATACCGGCCATATAGAACAGCGCGCCCCAGACAAGCGTGATGAGCATGGTCTGGCCGAAATCCGGCTGCAGCACCAACAGGCTCACGACGATCATGAGTAGGGCGAGCGCCACCGTATTGGCCGGCATGTCGGGCCGACGGCCGGATTCGCCGAACAGCCAGGCGATCAGGACTACGAATGCCGGCTTGAGGAACTCCGACGGCTGAATGTTGACACCGAGGATTACCAGCCAGCGTCGTGCGCCCTTGATCTCGGCGCCGAAATGCGGCGTGGCAGCGACCAGCGCGAGGCTGACCAGAAAGACGAGCAGCGAAAGCTTGCGGATGTCGCGCGGCGACAAGACCGAGGTCGCGATCAGCACGGCCGCAGCGGGAATAAGGAAGAACACCTGCCGGTTGACGAAGTGGAACGGGTCAAGCCCGATGCGCGCGGCAACCGGCGGACTTGCGGCCAGGCAGAGAATGATGCCGCCGAGCATCAGCGCGCCGAGCGCAGCCAGCGTGAGCCGATCGACCGTCCGCCACCATTCGCTCAAGGGCGTGGGCTGCGCGCGCGACGCCATGACATCCCCGAGACCAGAGTCCCCAAAAGGTGATCCCGCTCAGTGGTGGCACCAGGGTGGTTTACACGGGATTAAGGAAGGGACGTATCTGGGCGACCCGGCGCTTCGGATCGCTGGCAGCGGTCGTCGGGTCATGGTTTGCGCAGGTCGAGCGACATGAAAACGCTGTTCGGATCGGGCAAGTAGTCGCCAAACGGCGCGCATTCGACAAAGCCGTGCTTGCGATACAGCGCCCCCGCGGGCCGAAAATAGTCCCAGGAACCTGTCTCCAGGCTCAGCCGTGACATGGCACCAGCGCATGCGGCCGCCATGATGTGCCGCAACATCGCACTGCCGATCCCCTTGCCGCGCTCCGATTCGACGGTGTGCATCGATTTGACCTCACCGTGGTCTGCCGACAGCCGCTTCAGCGCGCCGAAGCCGAGCAGCACCTCATCATCCCAGATCGTCCAAAAACTGATGTCGGGCGACTGCAGCCCAGTGAGGTCCAAAGCGTGGGCGCTCCCCGGCGCCGTTTCGGCACGGGCGCGCTTGAGATGGATCTGCAGGAGATCGATGACCCGCGGATCGCCAAGGTTGCCAGGGACGATTTGCACCATCGTGCTGCTCAGGAATTCGGGGCGGTGAATTCCAAATGGAGCTTGATGGGCGGGGTCATGATCCCATACATCCGCCGATGCACCGTGAGCTCAAGCGGCTCGGCATTGGAATTGAGCGCCTTGAGATTGGCGCGGCAGCCGGCGTCGTCGGCAAAGCACACGCCGACAAAGCCTTTTTGCTTAAGCTCGGCCGGATAGTCGATCCATGGCGCATAAGCCGGGTCGAAATCCGAGAACATCTTCGGATGATCGGGACTGTAGAACACGATCGGCGCGGCAATCTCGAAACCCGAGGCGATGATCGGCAGCCGCGAATGATACCGCTCATGCCAGAGCCGCGTGATCTCGGCGGCAGCCTCGGGAAACGGCCGGTACAGGCCATCGTCCAGCTCTTTTTGGTAACGCACCCAGGAAAACAGCGGCGAACCGATCAACAGGGCAAAAACAAAGACCGCGGCCACGACCACGGATCTGGCGACCGCTCGGCGCGTGACCAGTACGCTGGGCACCAGCGAAAGAACACAGAGCGGCACCAGGAAGAAGAAGGGATTGCCCCAATCCGGCTTCAGAAAGACGTTGAAGGCAAGGCCCATCAGCGCCGGGCCGCCGATGAGCGCGGCGGCGATGATGAGAATGTGCGGGCGATCGGTCGGCGGCAGCGCGTCGATCGGCCCGGCTCGCAGGCGCCACGGGATGAGTGAAATCACGGCACCGAGCAGGCAGAAAGCCACCAGCCCGAAATGCTGCCCGAGATAAGTCAGAACGTGGGCGCGGTGCGACACGTGGTCGACGAAGCTTTCCGCCCAGCGCAGCGATGAAAAATCGTTGTGAAAAAGCCAAACGAGATGGGGCGACAACGCCAAGGGGTAGACGACCACCGCCACATAGGGCGCCGGATGCGTGAAGAATTTCCGCCGGCCCGGGTGTATGAGCGCGGTAAGCGCGATGCCGACGAGACCGAAAGCCGCCGAATAAATGGTCAGCGTCGCGGCCGCCGCTGAGAGGCCGAGCGCAATGCCCGATCTGACGTTCGGCTTGTCGTAGGCGCGCAGAAACAGCCAGATCGTGAGCGGAAGGACGGCGAGCAGAACCTGATAATTGTTGAACCGGTCCGCCTTGCCGCCGATGAAAAGCGGATAGAACATCATCGCAAAGACGATCAGCGTCGCGCGCCGGCGGCCGAGCACGCGCAACCCGATCAAATAAATCGAGCCGATCGAGATACCGATCATGACGCCGGACAGCGCGTAGGACGACCAATGGGTCGCCGGAAATACGCTGTACCAGACGCGCGCGATCCAGCCGGTGAGCGGCGGATGGCGGCCGTAGCCGCCGAGGAATTGCATGCCCCAGGCGTACGCCTCGGTGCTGTCCATGAAGAGGGTTTCGGCCGGCTTCAGCAAGAGCAGGACGAAGACGCCGAGGATGCAGAAGATCGCGATGGCAACGCTGACGCCGGCACCGGCGCGTTGCGGCGAAAGCAGCATCGCGCCGAGCCAGGCATCGAGCCTGTTGACGTGCGTCATCCACCGCAGCATCGATTTTCGATCGAGGAGCGCGGTCATCGGCCGCCAGTACTCGCGACCCCGGGCAAAGCCTGGACGAGCGTGCGGAAGGCATCGCCGCGCACTTCGAAATTGCGGTACTGGTCGAACGAGGCACAGGCGGGCGAGAGCAGCACGACCGGCTGGCGCGCCGCCGAAAGCGCTGCATCGCGCGCCGCCGCGGCGACCGCCTTATCGAGTGTGCCGGCAATTTCGTGGGTTACGTCGCCGCCGAGCGTCGCGGCGAATTCGCCGGCTGCTTCGCCGATCAGATACGCCTTGCGGATCCGTGGAAAGAAGCCGCGCAGCGATGCGATACCGCCGGTCTTTGGTTGGCCGCCGGCGATCCAGAAAATGTCGTCGAAGCAGACCAGCGCCTGCGCCGCCGAGTCGGCATTGGTGGCTTTCGAATCGTTGACGAACAGCACATTGCCGGCGCGCCCGACTTCTTCCATGCGGTGCGCGAGACCCGGGAACGAGCGCAGGCCCGCTTGAATCGCCTCAGGTGGAAGACCGAGTGCGAGCGCGGCCGCGCTGGCACAAGCCGCGTTCTGCGCATTGTGCTGGCCGCGCAGCGAGCCGATCCCGCTTAAGTCGGCGATCGATGTCGCTTTGCCGGCAATCGCGCGTATGATCCGGGGCCCATCGGCATAGATGCCGTCAGCAAGCGCGCCGCGCACGGAAATGCGCATGGCGGGTTTTCCGGATCGCGCAAGGCGATCGGCAATGGCCCGGCACCCTTCGTCATCGACGCCGACAATGGCGGTGCCGCCCCCCGGTACGCCCGCCACCAGGCGCGCTTTCACGTCCGCGTAATGCGCCATCGTGCCGTGACGATCGAGATGGTCTTCGCTCAGATTGATCAGGATGCCGATCGACGGATCGAGCGATGGCGCGAGGTCGATCTGATAAGACGAACATTCGATGACGTGAACCCGCGTGGGCACGATGTCCGGCGTCTGCGGCGGCGCAAGCGAAAGAATTGCGGTGCCGATATTGCCGCCGAGCTGCGCGTCCATGCCGGCCGAAGCCACCAGATGCGCGGTCAAGGCCGTCGTCGTCGATTTGCCGTTGGTGCCGGTGATGGCGACGAAGGGCGCGGCTTGCGCCAGCCGGCGGCGCTCGCGGCAGAACAGTTCGATATCGCCGATCACCGGCACGCCCGCCTTATGCGCCAGTTCGACGGTCCAGTGCGGTTTCGGATGCGTGAGCGGCACGCCGGGCGCAAGCACAAGCGTAGCAATTTTGGTCCAATCGATCGCGCGCAAATCCACGATCGGGATACCGGCGGCTTCGGCCTTCTTGAGGCTGTCGGCATTGTCGTCGGAGGCGATCACGTCCGCACCGCCGGCGATGAGCGCTTGCGCGCTGACCAGGCCCGAGCCGCCCAGGCCGAACACGGCGACCTTCCGGCCGGCAAGAGTCGCGACCGGAATCACGGCAAACTACCGCAGCTTCAAGGTCGAGAGCCCGGCCAGCGCGAGCACGACCGCGACGATCCAGAAACGGATGACGATCTGCGGCTCCGTCCACCCAAGCTGTTCGAAATGATGATGGATCGGCGCCATCCTGAAGACGCGCTTGCCGGTGAGCTTGAACGACACGACCTGCACGATGACCGAGACCGCTTCGAGGACGAACAAGCCGCCGATCACCGCGAGCACGATCTCATGTTTGGTCGCGACCGCGACGGCGCCGATCATGCCGCCGAGCGCGAGCGAGCCGGTATCGCCCATGAAGATCGAGGCTGGCGGCGCATTAAACCAAAGAAACCCGAGGCCCGCGCCGAACACGGCGCCAAGCAACACCGCAAGCTCGCCGGTGCCGGCCACATAGTGAATCTGCAAATAGTCGGCGAACACCGCGTTGCCTGAGAGGTACGCGATCATGCCGAAACTCGAGGCGGCGATCATGACCGGCACGATGGCAAGCCCATCGAGGCCATCGGTGAGATTCACCGCGTTGCCGGCGCCGACAATGATCAGGATCGCGAAGATCACGTAGAACCAGCCGAAATTGATCACCAGCTCCTTGAATAGCGGGAACACCAGCGAAGTGGAAAACGGCACGCGCCCCAATTCCACAAACGCGATGCAGGCGACCAGTGCAATTCCGGCTTCGATCGTGAGCCGCGCCGCTCCGGCGAATCCTTTGTGGGTCTGCTTGGTGACTTTCAGATAATCGTCATAGAAGCCGACCATGCCGAAGCCGAGCGTCACCCACATCACGACCCATACGTAAGGATTGCGCGGATTGGCCCACAGCAGAGTCGACACGACCATGCCGGAAAGGATCATCAAGCCGCCCATGGTCGGCGTGCCGGCCTTGGCGATGATGTGGGATTGCGGGCCGTCGGCGCGGATCGGTTGGCCTTTTCCTTGCAACGAGCGCAGGCGGCCGATGATGGTCGGGCCGAACAAAAAGACGAACAAGAGCCCGGTGATGACAGCGCCGCCGGTGCGGAAAGTGATGTAGCGAAAGACGTTAAGGACGGTGATCTTGTCCGACAGATCGATCAGCCAATAAAGCATCGCATCAACCTTGTGCGGACGCGGTCTGCAACGTGCCGTTACGGGACGCGCCAGTCTCCGACATATTCTGGCGCGCGGATAGACGTTGCAGCGCCTTGACGATGGGCCCCATGCGCGAGCCGAGGGAGCCTTTGACCATGATGGCATCGCCGCCACGGATCGCGGACAATAGCTGCGGCTCAAGCGTGCCCGAGTTCCTCTGCATAGCCGCCGCGGCGGCCGGCGGGAAGGGCCTGCCATAGGGCCTTCATCAACGGGCCGGAGCAGAAAACCAGATCGACGGAGTTGGCCAATACCGGCTCGACCAAGCCGCGATGCAGCGCCCGGCCGCGCGAGCCGAGTTCCAGCATGTCGCCCAGCACGGCTATGCGCCGGCCGCGCGGGCCGATTGGCGTCTGGCCGAGAAGGGTAAGCGAGGCCGCCATGGAGGCAGGATTGGCATTATAGCTTTCGTCGATGACGAGCGCGGTTCCATCCGGCAGCTCGATCTCGAGCCGCGTGCCGCGGCCGGACGCCGGCTGGAACTCCGAGAGCGCGAGCGCCGCGAGCGCCAGATCGGCGCCGACCAGCATGGCGCTCGCCAACACGGCCAGCGAATTGTGCACGAGATGACGCCCGGGCGCCCCGATCTTATAGGTCAGCTCGTGGCCGAGAATATCGGCCTGCACAGTGGAGCAGTCCGGATGCAGGGCGCATTTGATCAAACGTGCATCGGCTTTGGCGTGCTCGCCGAACGAGATTACGCGCGCAACCTTCGCTTCCTTGGCGCGGCGCTTGAGACGGGCGAACTGCGCGATGTCGCGATCGATGACCGCGGCGCCGTCTTTCTCCAATCCGGAAAAGATCTCGGCCTTGGCGTCGGCGATTTTGGCGAGCGTCCCGAAAAATTCGAGATGCACCGGCGCGATGGTGGTGATGATCGCCACGTGCGGGCGCGCGAGCCGCGACAGCGGCTCGATCTCGCCGGCATGGTTCATGCCCATTTCCAGCACGGCATAGTGCGCGCCCGCCGGACAGCGCGCGAGCGACAGCGGCACGCCCCAGTGATTGTTGTAGGAAGCGACCGATGCGTGCGTCTCGCCATCTTTCGACAGCGCGAGCCGCAGCGCTTCCTTGGTGCTGGTCTTGCCGACCGAACCAGTGACGCCGATCACCTTGGCCTGCGTGCGCGCTCGCGCCGCAACGGCGAGCGCGCGCAGCGCGGCGAGCACGTCCGGCACGATGAGGAGCGGCGCATCCTTTGGCATGTCGGCACGGCGCTCAGCGGCGACAACGGCGAGCGCGGCTTTGGCGGCGAGCGCGGCGGGAACGAATTCGTGGCCGTCGCGGCGGTCAGCAAGCGCGAAAAACGCCTCGCCCTCTCCGATCGTGCGCGTATCGATCGAAAGCCCGGAGATCGTCGCCGGCAGCGCGCCCTGCCGCTCGGCGCCCATCGCGGCGGCCATGTCTTCGAGAGTCCACAGCGCCGGCACGCTCATGCGGCAAGCTCCTTCAGTGCCGCGGCGACCGCCTCGTGATCGCTGAACGGTATTGTCCGGTCGCCGATGATTTGGCCGGTTTCATGGCCCTTGCCGGCGATCAGCAAAACGTCGCCGGCGCGCAAATCGGCAATAGCCGCGCGGATCGCCTCGCGCCGGTCGCCGATTTCGGCGGCACCGGGGGCGGCGGCGAGGATGGCGGCGCGGATGGCGGCCGGCTCCTCGCTGCGCGGATTGTCGTCAGTGACGATCACCCGGTCGGCCTTGGCGGCCGCGACTTCGCCCATCAATGGCCGCTTGCCGCGGTCGCGATCGCCGCCGGCGCCGAACACGACGACAAGCCTGCCCCTCGCCGCGGGCCGCAGTGCATCGAGCGCTTTGGCGAGCGCATCGGGCTTGTGGGCATAGTCGATGAAAATCGGCGCGCCGTTGTTCACGCCAGCGAGATCGAGCCGGCCTTTGGCGCCGGCAATGTGCTCGAGCGCCGCGAATACCGCAGCCGGATCGCCGCCCGTACCGATGACAAGCCCGGCAGCGACCAACGCGTTCTCGACCTGAAATTCGCCGACCAACGGCAAACGGACCTGGAACTCCTTCCCGGCATAAACGACCCGAAGCCGCTGCGCGAAACCATCCACCGCGGAATCGATGAGGCGAATCCCATCACCGGCGCGACCGACGGTGATAAGCCGCAAGCCGCGCTTCTTGGCGGCGGCAACGACGGCGTTGCCATGCTCGTGATCGACATCGATGACGGCGGCGCCGCCGGGCGCGACCAATTCCTCGAACAGCCTGAGCTTGGCGGCGAGATAGGCCTCGATGGTCGGGTGATAGTCGAGATGATCGCGCGAGAGATTGGTGAAGGCCGCAGCCGCGATACGCAAACCATCGAGCCGGTTTTGATCGAGCCCGTGCGAAGACGCTTCGATCGCAAGATGCGTGACGCCTTCGCCGGCAAGCGCATCGAGCGAGCGATGCAGCGCCACCGGATCGGGCGTGGTCAGCGAGCCATAGGTCTCGCCGCGCGGCGAGACGATGCCGATCGTGCCGATGCTCGCGGCAGAGTTCCCGAGCGCTGTCCAGATCTGGCGCGTGAAGGCGGCGACCGATGTCTTGCCGCTCGTGCCGGTGACGGCGGCGATGGTCTGCGGCTGGCGCGCGAAAAAATTCGCCGCGATCAACGCCAGCGCGCGCCGCGCATTGCCGACGCGCACGAACGCAACGCCCGCGGGCAGCGGCGTTTCCGGCGCCCGCTGCGCGAGGATCGCGGTTGCGCCGGCGGCGAGTGCCGCGGCGACGAATTTCAAGCCGTCGGTCTTGCCGCCTTCGATTGCGACGAAGATGTCGTCCGGCTTGACCGCGCGCGAATCCGCCGCCACCCCGCACACGTCGAGATCGGGGCTGCCAATCTCGATGGCCGCGTCCGGAGGCAGAATGGCGCGAAGCTTCATGGCGGCTCGCCGGATGTGCTTTGGAGCATGTCCCGGAAAAGTGGAAACCGGTTTTCCGAAAAGGACATGCGACCGCTTAAGAATCTAGAGCAGACGATTCAATCAAATCGGCATCTGCTCTAGCCCCGCCTTACCTGCTTTCCTTCATCGAGGCCAGTATCAGGCGATCGGCTGTCGGCAGGTCCATACGCGGCTCGATCCCCAGGAGCGGAGCGATCCGGGCGACCACGGCGCCGCCGACCGGCACCGCGTTCCAGCCGGAGGTATTGAAGCCATGCGTCTCCGGCAGGACCTGCGGGTCGTCGATCATGATCAGCAGTACGTATTTCGGCTTGTCCGCCGGCAGCACCGCCATGAAATCGGTCAGCACTTTGGTCTTGGAATAGTGGCCGTTGATGACCTTGTCGGCGGTGCCGGTCTTGCCGCCGATATAATAGCCTTTGACCTCGGCCTTTTCGGCGGTGCCCTTTTCCACGTTGAGCCGCATCAGGTAGCGCATCATTTCAGAAGTTTCGGGCTTGATCACGCGCTTGCCGAGCGCGGCCGCCTCGGCCTCCGAGCGCTTGAGGAAGGTGGGCGGAATGAGAATGCCGCCATTGACCAAGGCTGCCGTGCCCATGACGGCCTGAAGCGGCGCGACCGAGAGACCATGGCCGAAAGCGATGGTGATCGTGTTCAATTCGCCCCAGCGCTTGGGCACGATCGGCTCGGCGCTCTCCGGCAACTCGGTGCGCAGCCGGTCGAGCTGGCCCAGCTTTTTCAGGAACGCCTTGTGCGCCTCGACGCCGACCGCCAGCGCCGAGCGCGCAGCCCCGATGTTGGACGAATAGGTGAAGATTTCCGGGACGGTCAGCACCCGATTCTGCGCGTGGAAATCGTGAATGTCGAACTTGCCGAAGCGCAGCGGCATGCGCGCGTCGAATGACGACTTGAGCGTCACCTTGCCGGAATCGAGCGCCATCGCGATGGTGAAGGCCTTGAAGGTCGAGCCCATCTCGAACACGCCGGTGGTCAGCCGGTTGATGCGGGTCGGGTCCAAAGCCTCGTGCGGATTGTTGGGATTGTAGTCCGGCTCCGACACCATGGCGATCACTTCGCCGGTGCGCACATCGAGCACGATCCCGGCGGCGGCAAGCGCCTTGAATTTGGTGCGGGCGGCGACGAGCTCGTCGCGCAACGCGTGCTGCACACGCAGATCGACCGACAGCTCGACCGGATTTTGCAGGCGGTCGGTGGCGAGGCCCGCCATGTGCAGAGCGGCGAGACCATGACCATCGAGCCACTTCTCCATGCCGGCGATGCCCTGGTTGTCGATATTGACGTGGCCCAGGATGTGCGAAGCTTCGTTGTTGCTCGGATAGTCGCGCTTGTTCTCGTTCAGGAAGCCGATGCCCGGCAGGCCCTGGCGATAGATCGCGCGCTGCTGCTCCGGCGTGATGTCGCGCTTGAGCCAGACGAAGCCGCGCTTCGACGAGAGCCGCTCGCGCAATTCGCCGGCATCGATGTCCGGCAGATCGGCGGTGAGGAGTTCGACCGCTTCGTCCACATCGATCAGCCGGCGCGGTTCGGCATAGAGCGAAGGCACGCGCACATCGGTCGCCAGCACTTCGCCGTTGCGGTCGAGAATGTCCGGGCGCGCCGTGGCGATGGCGTCGCCGCCGCCGACACGATGGCCGCCGCGGGTCTCGGAGACGATGCCGAAGGCGATCAGCCGCACGGCGATGATGCAATAGACCACGGCGAAACCGAGAATCGCGAGCCCCACCCGCGCGCGTGCTTTCACGTTGCGATCGACTTTGCTGCCGTAGAGAAGCGCCCGCAGAGCCCGACGGCGCCACGGCTCCGTCGGAGCTGTTACCGCCGGTCGTACCGGCGCTTCGACGACCGGAGCTGCCGGCTCCGGCGTTTGCGCGCTTTCTTGCGCCTCCGCGAGTGGATGCGCGTCCGCCGCCGCAAGCGGATGTGATACCGGCCCAGCCGCAAGGCTCGTGGCCGCCTCCGGCATCGGATTTTCTGCGAGCTCCGCCGGCGGCGGTGTTTCGGCTTCGGTCATCGCAGTCATCGGTCCAGCCGCCCGGATTTTGCTGCGGGCGCCCCCGCGTTCGTCGCGTTTGCGGGGGCCGCCGCGGCAGGCGCTGTGGTGCGCGCGGCGTCCACAGGTGCAGGCGACGGCGCAATCGACGGCGCGGGGGTCGGCGGCCAGATACTTCCAGTCATTGCCGGCGGCGGCTCCTCCAGATTTTCAATGACGTCGCCGATCGGATCGTGACTGTCGGGTTTGACCAATTGCGGCGGCTGGTCCGGCAAGGCGTTGAGTTTGTCGAATTGCGTCGGCGCCACTGGCTTGAGATGCAAATAGCGCTTGGCGAGCGCCTCGATCCGCGATGGGCTTTCCAGTTCGCCCCATTCGGCGCGCAACGCGGCGATGGTGTCGCGCTCGCGCCGCACCTCGCTACGGATTTTTGCAAGCCGCTCGGCCTGCACGGTCGAGTCGTATTTGATGCGATAGACGTAGGCCGCAGCCAGGATCAAGGCGCCGATCACCATCAAATTGAGAACGCGCAAAATCATGCGCGCCCCCGCATCACGTCGGCGAGTGAAGCCAGCCGCGGCAGCAGCGCCTCGACCGGCGTTGAGCGCGAAGGTGCGTCGGTGCGCTCCGCCGCCCGCAGTTTCGCCGAGCGCGCGCGTGGGTTGGCTGCGATTTCAGCGTCGCCGGGTATCTCTGGCTTGCGCGTCAGCAAACGGAAGGTTGGCGGTATTGCCTTCATTTCCGGCTGATGGCGCGAATAAGCCGGCGCGCGGCCGCGCTCGGCGAGGAAATTCTTGACGATGCGGTCTTCCAGCGAGTGAAACGAGACGACGACGAGACGGCCGCCCGGCTTGAGCACGCGTTCCGCGGCGGCGAGCCCATGCGCCAATTCTGCAAGCTCTTCGTTGACGAAGATGCGCAGCGCCTGAAAGGTCCGCGTTGCCGGATGGATCGCGCTGTCGCGTGCGTGCACGACGCGCGCGACGATGTCGGCGAGCGCGCGCGTCGTCTCGATCGCGTGCTCGTTGCGGGCTTTGACGATTGAGCGCGCGACAGCGCGCGCGTGCCGTTCCTCGCCGAGCGTGGCGATGATGGCGGCGAGGTCGCGTTCGCTGGCGCGGGAAACGACTTCCGCAGCGCTCGGACCTTCGCGCCCCATCCGCATATCGAGCGGGCCGTCGAGCCGAAACGAAAAGCCGCGTTCGGCTTGGTCGAGTTGCATCGACGACACGCCGAGATCGAGCACGACGCCGTCGGCCGAAGCCTCGGCCACGACCGATTGCAAATTGCCGAAGCGCTCCTCGACCAATTCGAGCCGGCCTTGTGCTTGCCCGACCAGATCGGCGCCGCGCGCGATCGCACCTTGATCGCGGTCGATGCCGATCACGCGCGCGCCGGAGGTTTCCAGGATCGCGCGTGTGTAGCCGCCGGCGCCGAAGGTGCCGTCGACATAGAGACCGCCCTCATGCACCGCGAGCCATTCGGCAACGCGCCCGACGAGCACGGCAATGTGCTGAGGCGCTCCGCCAACAGCGGCGGCGCGGTCATCGCCGGCGATCATGGCGATGCTCCGAATGCGCTTGCCGGCAATCGCAAGCCGAATTGCACCTTGAGCTCTTCCCCCTGCACCCGGTCTGACGATCGCGACGTTGGAGAGGGCAAGCTGGGCGCTCATTAGCCGATCTCATTGGGCCTATATGGGCGTCGGTGAAAGGTTCCCCGGCCCGCGCGCAGGGGCAATCTGATTAGCGTCAGGTAAACTTAAGGAAGAGTTGAAAACGTTAGCGTTAAGCGTCGCCCGGCGCGACCGGCGGTTCGGGCCTAGAATTCGGGCCTCGCAAGGTCGGTTCCCGCGCGAAACAGACCGTTTTCCGGGCAAAATTTGTTGCCGACCCGACACACGCCCGATTTTTCTTCAATTTCATTAACCTGGACCCGCAAACCGGCTTGTAGGGTAGGCTACGCAACCTAATCTCAGGTCTATGTTGCGCAGCGTGTTCCCAGCAGAGTCCTGCGTGGTGGCCGAGGTACGGCCATCGCCCAATCATGGCGAGCGCCGCAATGCCATGCGGCCCGATATGATCCTGCTGCACTATACCGGCATGCTCGATCCGGCGGTCGCACTCGATCGCTTGTGCGCAGCGGGCAGCGAAGTATCCGCACATTATTTGGTGCTCGAAGACGGCCGCGTGATTCAGATGGTGCCGGAAGCCCGCCGCGCCTGGCACGCCGGCGCGTCGTCCTGGGCGGGCGAGACCGATGTCAATTCGTGTTCGATCGGCATCGAGATTGCCAATCCGGGTCACGACTTCGGCTATCCGGATTTTCCCAAGCGCCAGATCGCAGCGGTGACGGCTCTCTGCCGCGGCATCCAAACACGCAACACCATCCGGCCCGAGCGCGTGCTGGCGCATTCCGATGTGGCGCCGTCACGCAAGCAGGATCCGGGGGAGAAATTTCCCTGGCAGACGCTGTGGGATTCAGGCGTCGGGCATTGGGTCACGCCCGCCCCGATCACCGAGGGCGGCGCCATGCTCACGCTCGGCGATCGCGGCGAGGCGGTCTCGTCGATCCAGGACCAGTTCAGCCAATATGGCTACGGCATCACCATCAGCGGCAACTACGATTCCGTCACCCATGACGTGGTGAAGGCCTTTCAACGTCATTTCCGGCCCGGGCGCGTGGACGGCATCGCCGATGAATCGACCCGCGCCACGCTGCAGGATTTGCTCGCGCATCGCGGGCGCGTGCGCTCGATTGCCGCCCGCGCGCGCGACTTCGCCCGCCTCGCCTCTTGACGGCGGGTCCGCGCGCCCCCATCCCTATTTTGGTCAGTCGGTCGGACGGCCGCTCCGGCCCCCACCCTTCCCTCCCCCGCAAGCGGGAAGGGTCAGGGAGGGGACTTGCCGGGGAGGAAAGTCCGGGCTCCATGGACAAGCGGTGCCGGATAACGTCCGGCGGGCGCGAGCCTAGGGAAAGTGCCACAGAGAACATACCGCCGCGGCGCGTAGCGTATTGCCGCGGTAAGGGTGAAAAGGTGCGGTAAGAGCGCACCGCGCCGGCGGCAACGCCGGCGGCATGGCAAACCCCACCGGGAGCAAGACCGAATAGGGACGGCACGAGACTTTGGCGGGCAACCGCTGACGCCTCAGGTCGATGTCTGGAACCGCCGTCCGGGTAGGTTGCTGGAGGCGCCGGGTAACCGGCGTCCTAGAGGAATGGCCGTCACGCTTGCGGGCCTGCTCGCAGGCCATCCAGAACCCGGCTTATAGACTGGCTGGCTTTAAGCTTAAGGGCGTCCGGCGGTATCCCCGTCGGGCGCCCGCCAAGTTTCAAGAAGGATACGCCTGGCTCAATAGCGGCCAGGTCACGCTGGCTGGCACGGCACTTGTATGAAACAGGCTGCGCCCGCCTGGATCGCGCGAGGGAGATTGTTGCGGTCCGCGACGGGCAGGGAATTGTTCTCTTCTACGAAGTAGCAACACGTCGCCAATTCGTTCCAAAATGCGCTGCCGCGATTGCCGAAAGGGGTAGAAAATTCTAAATCCCTGCAAGTGCCGAGGACATCCGGATGAGCCGGCTACCGACTGAAATGCCGACCGGACGCATGCGCCGCCTATCGCGGTTGCCGGCTTTCTTTGCGCTCGCGGGAAAGCGGGCGGTCGTCGCCGGCGGTGGACAGGCTGCGGCCTGGAAGGCCGAACTGCTTTCGGCGGCCGGCGCGGCGGTCGACGTGTTCAGTCCGCACGCCGGCGAGGACATGCGCGCGCTTGTAGCAGCGCCGCCCGATGGTCCCGTCGTTGTTCATGAGCGCATCTGGAGCGCGGCCGATCTCTCCGGCGCGGCGATCGCGGTGGCCGAATGCGACAACGACGACGAGGCCGCGCGCTTTGCCGCGGCGGCGCGCGCAGCGGGCGTGCCGGTGAACGTGATCGACCGGCCGGCCTTCTGCGATTTTGCTTTCGGCGCAATCGTCAATCGCTCGCCGCTCGTGATCGGCATCTCGACTGACGGCGCCGCGCCGGTGTTTGGACAAGCGATCCGGGCCAAGATCGAAGCGCTGATCCCGAATGGCTTTGCGCGCTGGGCGGAAGCGGCGCGCAGTTGGCGGCCGCGGGTGCAGACGCTCGCGCTCTCGTTCCGCGGCCGGCGCACTCTCTGGGAAAAGTTCGCCGAGCGTGCCGTGGCGGCGCCAAACAGCGCGCCGACCGAATCCGATTTCGCTGCGCTGCTGACGCAAGATGCTGCCGCGCAAGCGGGCTCCGTTATTTTGGTCGGCGCCGGCCCCGGCGACCCGGAATTGTTGACGCTGCGCGCCGTGCGCGCGCTGCAATCGGCCGATGTGATCTTGTTTGATCATCTCGTGTCACCAGAGATCCTCGATTTCGCGCGGCGCGAAGCAAAGAAGATGCTGGTCGGCAAAACCGGGCATGCGCCGTCCTGCAAGCAAGACGACATCAACGCGCTGATGGTCTCGCTGGCGAAAGCCGGCCGCCGCGTGGTGCGATTGAAGGGCGGCGACCCGATGATTTTCGGCCGCGCCGACGAGGAGATTGCCGCTTGCCGCGCGGCCGGTATCGACGCGGAAGTCGTGCCGGGTATCACGACCGCGCAGGCGGCGGCGGGGCGGCTCAAAGTGTCGCTGACGCGGCGCGGAAAGGCGCGGCGCGTGCAATACATCACCGGCCATGGCCGCGATGGCGAGTTGCCGAGCGACATCGATTGGAAAAGCCTCGCTGATCCGGCGGCGACGACTGTGGTCTATATGCCGGTCAAGACGCTGCCGGCTTTGGTCGCGCACGCCTGCGACGCCGGACTCGACCCCGCGACACCGGCGGTCGCCGTCGCCTATGCCACTCGCGCCGAAGAACGCACGATGGCCGCAAGCATCGCCGATCTTCCAGCCGTGCTTGCGGCTGAGACGCCCGCGGGCCCGGTGATCGTCATGATTGGGCGCGTGTTCGCCGACTATGTGCAAGAAACGGCCCACACCGCGCCGATTGCGGCGGCGCGCCAAGCCTAAGTGATGCGCCTCGCCTTAACGTTATCCGCTAATTGGCCGGATCGAAGAACAAAACCGGCTTAAGAACGCTTCTAAATCCAGCACACCGACAACGAGTTCCGCGCCCACAAAACAACATATTGCGAAACCGGCCCTGACCCGCCTATCTATGCCCGCATGAACACGATGACCGCACCTCTTCCCGCTGCCCCGGCCCCGGCGGAGAACGCCCGCCACGCGCTGATCGACGTGGTGCTGAGCGATGTTGAGAACGTCGCGCGCGACACCAATGTTTACACGTTCCGGCGGCCCGACGGTGGCAAGCTTCCGCCCTACAAGCCCGGCGCGCACATCGACATTCATTTGCCGAACGGATTGATCCGGCAATTCTCGCTGCTCAATCCGAGCGCCGATCCGGACAGCTATGTCGTTGCCATCAAGCTCGATGCCGCAAGCCGCGGCGGCTCGCGTTACATTTTCGACGAACTGAAAGTCGGCGACGCGCTGCAGATCGGCGCGCCGCGCAACAATTTTCCGCTGGTCGAGAATGCCGAGCATGTCGTGCTGTTCGCCGGCGGCATCGGCATCACGCCGATCTGGTGCATGGCGCAAGAGCTCACGGCGCAGAACCGCTCGTGGGAACTTTATTATTCATGCCGCTCACGCGACGATATGGCGTTTCTCTCGACCATCGAAAAAGTCAGCCCGGACTGCGCGCATCTGCATTTCGACGATGAGGCGAAGGGACAATTTCTCGACCTCGCCGGAGCCATCGCCAAGGCGCCGGCCAACGCGCACTTCTATTGCTGCGGGCCCAATCCGATGCTGACGGCCTTCGAAGCCGCCGCCGCGAGCCGGCCGAAGCCGAATGTGCACGTGGAATATTTCACGCCCAAAGCCGAGGCGGCAACGTCAGGCGGCTTCTGGGTCGAGCTCGCGCGCTCCGGCGAGGAATATTACATCCCCGAGGGCAAGAAGATCCTCGAAGTCCTGTACGAAGCCGGCATCGACGTCGATTATTCCTGCGAGCTCGGCATCTGCGGCGAATGCGTGACGCGCGTGATCTCCGGCATCCCCGAGCATCGCGACTCGGTGCTGAGCGAAGAAGAGCAGGCGGCGAACGACAAGGTCATGATCTGCTGCGCCGGCTGCAAGAGCGAGCGCCTCGTCCTCGACATGTGAGTGGCTGACGGTGGGCGGGCCGGCCAGGCCTGCCGGAATTGGGCGGCTGCCTGAACCTCAAAGCGACGAGCGCGCCGAAGGCCAAATCAGTCCTTGAAAGTCCTCAAGGCCGTCGACTTCCCGTTGCTCTAGGCGCGCAATTACGCTAAGTCCGCGACCGACCGCGCAAGCTTGAGGGACTTGAAATGGCCGATCATGGTGAAGTCCAGTACGCCACTGCCACGGGCAACGACTACGCCGCCCATGAGCAGACCTACCGCACCTTTATCCATCTCGTGAAGGGCGTCCTCGCGGTCGTCGTCGTCATCCTCATTCTGATGGCCATTTTCCTCGTCTGAGCCGAAAGGGCGGCCGTTTGCGGCGGCCCCGGCAATCAACGAGGAAATTCGACCCGACCACGCGGGATGCAGCCGCCGGAGGAATCATGAAAGTTGCGGTTGCTGCCGAGGTGGAAGCGGGTGAGCCGCGGGTCGCCGCAACGCCCGAAACCATCAAGAAGATCATCGCGCTCGGGGCCGAGGTCGCCGTCGAGCCCGGCGCCGGCATCAAGTCCGGCATCCTCGACGCCGATTATTCCGCGGCCGGCGCGAAGGTATCCGCCGACGCGCTCGACGGCGCCGATATCGTCCTGAAAGTGCGGCGGCCTCGGGCAGCGGAACTCTCGCGCTATAAGCGCGGCACCATCGTCGTCGGTATCATGGATCCTTATGGCCACGACGACGCGTTGCGCGCCTTGGCCGATGCGGGCCTCACCGCGTTCGCCATGGAGCTTCTGCCGCGCATCACCCGCGCGCAGGTGATGGACGTTCTCTCGAGCCAGGCCAATCTCGCCGGCTATCGCGCCGTGATCGACGCCGCCGCCGAATATGGCCGCGCGCTGCCGATGATGATGACAGCAGCCGGCACGGTGCCGGCCACCAAGGTGTTCGTCATGGGCGCCGGCGTCGCCGGCCTGCAGGCGATCGCGACCGCGCGGCGGCTTGGCGCGGTGGTCACCGCGACCGACGTGCGGCCGGCCGCGAAAGAGCAGGTGGAAAGCCTCGGCGCCAAATTCGTCGCGGTCGAGGACGAAGAATTCAAGGCGGCGGAAACCGCCGGCGGCTACGCCAAGGAAATGTCCAAGGAATACCAGGCGAAACAGGCCGCGCTCGTCGCCGATCACATCAAGAAGCAGGACATCGTCATCACCACTGCGCTCATTCCCGGCCGGCCGGCGCCGCGGCTCATTTCAAAGGAGATGGCGGCGTCGATGCGGCCCGGCTCAGTGATCGTCGACCTTGCGGTCGAGCGCGGCGGCAATGTGGAAGGCGTCAAGGCCGACACGGTGACCGAAACCGGCGGCGTCAAGATTGTCGGCTACAGCAACGTGCCGGGCCGGCTCGCGGCCACGGCGTCAAGCCTCTATGCGAAGAATCTGCTCGCCTTCCTGGATGTGCTGATCGACAAAAAGACCAAGGCGCTGGCGGTCAATTGGGACGACGATATCGTGAAAGCGACGGCGCTCACGCGTGACGGCGCGGTCGTGCATCCGAATTTCAAGCCGAAGAGCGCGGCATAGGGCTTTGAGGCAATGGCGATTATGCTGCAACAATCACCACCGTCGTTGCCGGGCTTGACCCGGCAATCCATGCGGCACGGCGGCTTGTCGCAACGTTCCCGGTTGAGGCGAGTGAGCGTGGATGCGCGGGTCAAGCCCGCGCATGACGAGGCATAGGAGGCTCCCGATGGTGACTTTCTCGGTTCTCGCGCAGCTCGATATTATCTCGACCGCGAGCGATGGCGCCCTCCACGCGATCCCGGATTCGGTCGATCCGTTCGTGTTTCGACTGTCGATTTTCGTGCTCGCGGTCTTCGTCGGCTATTACGTCGTGTGGTCGGTGACGCCGGCGCTGCATACGCCGTTGATGTCGGTGACCAACGCCATCTCCTCGGTGATCGTGGTCGGTGCGCTGCTCGCGGTCGGCGTTGCGCTCCTCGCCAACGATTCCGGACCGATCTGGGCGCGCGCCTTCGGCTTCGTGGCGCTGACCTTCGCCTCGGTAAACATTTTCGGCGGCTTTCTGGTGACGCAGCGCATGCTCGCCATGTTCCAGAAAAAGCCGAAGCGATGATGATGGGTCCGACATTGAACGCCGTCATACCCGGCCTCGTGCCGGGCATCCACGTCTTAGTCGTCGCGGCAAGGAAGACGGGGATGGCCGGGACAAGCCCGGCCATGACTAAGGAGCGATGGGAGTCCGCATCCGATGAGCGCTAATCTCGCCGCGCTGGCTTATCTGATCGCCGGCGTCCTGTTCATTCTGGCGCTGCGCGGGCTGTCGCATCCCGACACCAGCCGGCGCGGCAATCTGTTCGGCATGATCGGCATGGCGATCGCGGTCGCCACCACGCTTGCGGCCCATCCGCCCGCTGGGCTCGGCGCCTGGGTGCTGGTGATCATCGCGGTCGCGATCGGCGGCGGTCTCGGCGCAGTGATCGCGCGGCGCGTGCCGATGACCTCGATGCCGGAACTCGTCGCGGCCTTCCACTCGCTGGTCGGCATGGCCGCCGTGCTGGTCGCCGCCGGCGCGCTCTATGCGCCCGCCGCCTTCGACATCGGCGCCGAAGGCGCGATCCACGGCCAGAGCCTGATCGAAATGTCGCTCGGCGTGGCGATCGGCGCCGTCACGTTTACCGGCTCGGTGATCGCCTTCCTGAAACTTTCCGGACGCATGAGCGGCAAGCCGATCATCCTGCCGGCGCGGCACGCCATCAACATCGCGCTTGCCATTGCGCTCGTGGCACTGATCGTCTGGTTCTTCGAAGCGCAGCACTACACCGCGTTCTGGCTGATCGCGGCGGTCTCGTTTCTGCTCGGCGTGCTCATCATCGTCCCGATCGGCGGCGCCGACATGCCGGTCGTCATCTCGATGCTCAATTCCTATTCCGGCTGGGCGGCAGCCGGCATCGGCTTCACGCTCGGCAATTCGGCGCTGATCATCACCGGCGCGCTGGTCGGTTCCTCGGGCGCGATCCTGTCCTACATCATGTGCCGGGGCATGAACCGCTCGTTCATCTCGGTCATCCTCGGCGGCTTCGGCGGCGAGGTCGCCGGCCCGAGCGGCGAGGCGGAGCACCGGCCGGTGAAGATCGGCTCGGCCGACGACGCCGCCTATCTCCTGAAGAACTCCTCCAAAGTCATCATCGTCCCGGGCTACGGCATGGCGGTGGCGCAGGCCCAGCACGCCCTGCGCGAAATGGCCGACAAGCTGAAAGCGCACGGGGTCGAGGTCAAGTACGCCATCCACCCGGTCGCAGGCCGCATGCCCGGCCACATGAACGTGCTGCTGGCCGAAGCGAACGTGCCTTATGACGAGGTGTTCGAGCTCGAGGACATCAACTCGGAATTCGCGCAAGCCGACGTCGCCTATGTGATCGGCGCCAACGACGTGACCAATCCGGCGGCGGAAGACGATCCGAAGTCACCGATCTACGGCATGCCGGTGCTGCAAGTCTGGAAGGCCGGCACCGTGATGTTCAATAAGCGATCGCTCGCCTCCGGCTACGCCGGCATCGACAACCCGCTGTTCTATCGCGACAACACCATGATGCTGCTCGGCGACGCCAAGAAGATGACGGAAGCGATCGTCAAAGCCGAATAAGCGGGCGCTGATGGCAGCGGACGATCCTCCTCCCAACGCCCGCCCGCCGCTTCGCGCCCGGCGCTGGCCCGTTCCGCGACCGCCGCCGCCGAGCAATTCCAACCGTATGCTGTTTCGCCTGATCGGCATTCCAGCGCTCGCCTTTGCCGGGGTGCTGATCTATCGCGGCGCGCAGGAGCGCTTCACGCTGCCGGACTGCAATTCTTCGCGCGCCAAGACGACGGTCACCGGCGTGCTGGATCAGCTCAAGCTCGGACCGCTGCGCGAGGGAGAGATCAAGACGATTTCGAGCAGCAGACTGCAGGTCGTCTGCAACATCGCGCTGCCGTCTGACGGCAATGTGATCAACATCGACTACACATTTTTTTGGCAAGGCAGCACCGTCGACATGCGCTATTCGATCTCGCGCAGGCCGGCGCAAAACCTGCCGGCCACGCCACAGCAACAAGCACCGCTGAGGTGAGCCATGACGCTGTCATCGTCCGCCACATGGATGGCGATCGCTTTGGGTCTGTCGCTTTTGGGCCTCGGAGGCCACGCCCACGCCCAGCCGGCGCCGCGCTTCAAAGCCGTGGCCTTCGACTATTTCGTCATTTTCGATGCGAATTCCATCGTTCCCGAAGTGGAGAAAGCGTTTCCCGGCAAGAGCGCTGAGTTCACGAAACTCTGGCGCGCCAAACAGTTCGAGTATTGCTATTTGCGCACCATCACCGGCCGCTTCGCCGATTTCTCGGCGGTGACGGAAGATGCGCTGGTTTATGCAGCCGAGGCCATGCATCTTGAGCTGACGGCCGACGCCCGCCAGCGCCTGCTCAATGCCTATTTGAACTTGAAGCCCTGGCCGGACGCAGCCGACGGCTTGCGCAAGCTCAGAGCCGCCGACGTGCGTATCATCACGATTTCCGTTTTCAGCGAGAGAATGCTGCGCGCCAATGCCGAGCACGCAGGCATAGCAGACTTGTTTGACGAACTGCTCAGCACCGAAGTGAACCAAACCTACAAGCCCGATCCGCGCGCCTATGCGCTTGGCATGGAGCGGCTGCATCTGAAAAAGGACGAGATCGTCTTCGCCGCCTTCGGCGCCTGGGACGCCTATGGCGCCAAGAGCTTCGGCTATCCGACCTTCTGGGTGAACCGCTTCAATGTGCCGGCGGAAGAATTGCCCCTGAAGGCCGACGGCACGTCCAACAATTTTCAGGGGCTGCTGGATTTCGTGCTGGGGAAGCCGGGCGGGTAGCATAAGCCCCTCTGTCATTTCGGAAGGCCATCGATCTCGGGTGTTGCCTGGCCCCATGCCTTGACATCCTTGAAGTCAGGGTTATCCTGACTGTCAGGATGACCCTGACTTTGAAGAGGCATTGACACTTTGAAGAGGCATGCACTTTGAAGAGGCATGCACTTTGAAGAGGCATACAATGGCATCGGAAAAGCATGGTGAAACGCCTCGGGTAGCGGCGAACTCATCGTCGCCGCCATCGTACTACTGCTCGTTCTGTCTGAAGGCCGACCGGGAGGTTGCGAAACTCTGTGCTGGACACGGTCGCATCTTCATCTGCGACGAATGTGTCGAGGATTGTCGAAAGTACATGGCTGGTCGCACGCCGGTACGATCTGAGCGCGGCTCTATAGCGGATCAACCGTCCGATCGGTTGCTGTCGCTGCTAAGACCTATTGAAGACACTGTTCAGGGCAAGAGCAACCAATTGCAGTTCGTCGTCGAGACCTTGCGTTCACGCGAAGTGAGCTGGGCGAAAATCGGCGAAGCTCTAGGGATATCTCGGCAGTCGGCGTGGGAGCGCTTCTCCTAGCGCCGCGCATCTTCGAATAACAACATTCCGAGGCGCAGCACTAAGCCTTAGTCACGCGGCGCCCGATAGGCCGCGAGGAACACCTTCACCGCAATCGGCACGACGCGCGCGATCTGCTCCTGGCTCGGCTCGCGCACGAAGTTGAACACCATCGATTTGAACAGCATCGCCTGGTAGGCTTCCAGGAGCTGCGCGGCAGCGACCTCGCAGTCTTCCACGCCCAACACACCAGCCTCGACCTGCGCCTTGATATAAGCGGTGAGCTTCGCGATGCCCTTCCCCGGGCCGCGCTCGTAGAATTTCCGTCCCAGTTCCGGCATGCGCTCGGCAATCGCGATCACGACGCGGATGGCCGACGCTTTTTCTGGCCGGCACAGGAAGCGGATATAGGCAAAGCCGAGACGCGTGAGCACCGCCTCGACGTCGTGATCGTCTGCATCGAGCTCAAAGATGCCTTCCGCCTGCGTTTCGCATTCCTGTTCGACGATCGCTTCGAACAGCTGCTCCTTATCTTTGAAATAGACATAGAGCGTGCCCTTGGAGACGCCGGCAGCGCGGGCAATGTCGTTCATGCTGGCGGCGTCGAAACCCTGCGAGAGGAAGATCGCGCGGGCGCCCTCGATGATCTGACGGCGTTTGGCGCTGTCCTCATCCGAGACTTGCGGCCGCTCCAGAACCCCTAATTCGCTCATATCCAACGCCTTTTTAGCCAGTCTGCCTCATCGAGGCCGCCTTCAACAACCGGCATTCATGCGCCAATTCACAGTCTTTAAATATATTGACCGAACGGTTCGGTCAATATTGACTCCGCCCTCCACCGCGAACATAATGACCGAACGGTTCGGTCATCCCATGCCTGCAGGCGAACAGAGGAGTGCGGTGCATGTATCGCAACCAGGACAGTGGCAACGGCCATGCGCCTATCCAGACCGTCCCGGCGCCTGAGGCGCAGCCGATCAATCAAGCTGAGCTCACCCAGATCCAGCGGGCTGAGGCGGAAATCCCCGCCTCGCCTCCCCCGGCCGCCGCGCCCCGTGATCCTGCCGCCCCCACTTCAGGCACGGCCGGCGCGGCGGCCTCTCCCGCGCGCCAGCAACGCGCCCGCCGCCGCAAGCTTGTGCTCGCCACGATCGTGCTCGCGGCCGCCGGCACCGGCGGCTGGTTCGGCTACCACTATCTGACGGTCGGCCGCTTCCTGGTCACCACCGACGATGCTTACGTGCAGGCCTACAACACCACGCTCGCCGCCAAGGTTGCCGGCTATGTCGCGAGCGTGCCGGTCACCGACAATACCTACGTGCATGCCGGCGACGTGATCGCCAGCATCGACGATGGCGACTATCGGCTGGCGGTCGATTCCGCCCGCGAGAAGGTCACAACGCAGGAAGCGACCGTCGCGCGCATGGCGCACCAGATCACGGCGCAGGAAGCGGCCGTCGAGCAGACTCGGACGCAACTTGCCTCGGCCCAGGCCGCCGCGCGGCGCATGGAGCTCGAGCTCAATCGGCAGAACGCGCTGGTCGCGCGCGACTGGTCGAGCCGGCAACTGCAGGAACAGGCCCAGGCCAATCGCGATCAGGCAATCGCCGCCGTGCAAGGCGCGAAGGCCGCGATCGACTCTGCCGCCGCCAATGTCGAAGTGCTCAAGGGTCAAAAGCAGGAAGCGATTTCGACGCTCGCAGAGCTCAAGACCGCGCTCGCCAAGGCCGAGCGCGACCTCTCCTTCACGGTCATCCGCGCGCCGATCGATGGCGTGGTCGGCAATCGCGCCGTGCAGACCGGCGACTATGTGCAGACCGGCCAAAGGCTCGCGAGCCTCGTGCCGATCGAGGACGTCTACGTCACCGCCAACTTCAAGGAGACGCAGGTCGCGCGCTTGCGGCCGGGACAGACGGTCTCGATCGCCGTCGATGCGCTGCCCGAGCATGCGATCGAAGGCGTCGTGGAAAGCTTCTCGCCCGCCTCCGGCGCGGTGTTCTCGCTGCTGCCGCCGGACAACGCGACCGGCAACTTCACCAAGATCGTGCAGCGCCTGCCGGTGCGTATCCAGGTGCCGCGCGAGGTCGCACGCGAAGGGTTGCTGCGCCCAGGCATGTCGGTGGTGGTGAGCGTGGACACCAAGACCGGCGTGCTCGCCGAGAACTCCAAGCCGCTGCAAACCCGGAGCGCTTCGGCGCGCTGATCCGCAAGGAGGATCGGCAGATGGCGAACGCCGCCACCATCACAGCCGGAACGGGGCCTGCGGTCGGCGCGGGAAGTCCGCCGGCCATAAGCGAGCGCGTCGATCCGGCACGCGTCGTCGCCTTCGTCGCCATGTGCTTCGGCATGTTCATGGCGTTCCTGGACATCCAGGTGGTCTCGGCGTCGCTTTCGGAAATCCAGGCCGGCCTTGGCGCCTCGGCCGACGAAGTCACCTGGGTACAGACTTCGTATCTGATGGCGGAAGTGGTCGCCATTCCGCTCTCCGGCTTTCTGTCGCGCGCGCTCGGCACCCGCATCATGTTTGCCGGCGCGGCGGCCGGCTTCACGGTCGCGAGCCTGATGTGCGGGCTGACCTCGACCATGACCCAGATGATCGTCTGGCGCGCGGTGCAGGGGTTCATCGGCGGCGGCATGGTGCCGACGGTGTTCGCCTCCGCCTACTCGATCTTTCCCCGCTCGAAACAGCCGATCGTGACGCCGATCATCGGGCTCGTGGCGACGCTCGCACCGACCATCGGGCCGACCGTCGGCGGCTATCTGACGGACCTCGCGTCGTGGCACTGGCTGTTTTTCATCAATATCGTGCCCGGCATCGTGGTGACGATCGCGGCGATCACGCTGATCGATTTCGACGAACCGAATTTCAAGCTGTTCGAGCGCTTCGACTGGACCGGCCTGATCTTCATGGCGCTGTTTTTGGGCGCGCTCGAATATGTGCTCGAAGACGGGCCGCGCTACGACTGGTTCGAGGACGAAACCGTCTTCGCGGCGGCGGTGATTTCGGCAAGCTCGGCCGTGATCTTCTTCGCGCGCGTGCTTACGGCGCGCCAGCCGATCGTCGATCTGCGCGCCTTTGCCGACCGCAACTTCGCGGTCGGCAGCATGTTCTCGTTCGTGCTCGGCATCGGGCTTTACGGCCTCACCTATCTCTATCCGATCTATCTCGCGCAGATCCGCGGCTTCAATGCGCTGATGATCGGGCAGACGCTGTTTATCTCCGGCGCCACCATGTTCCTGACCGCGCCGCTGGTGGGCCGGCTGATGACCAAGGTCGACGCGCGCTGGATGCTGGCGTTCGGTTTCGCCGTCGTCGCGCTGAGCAACTGGCAGATGACGTATCTGACCAAGGACTGGGAGTTCTGGCAGCTCTTCCTGCCGCAATTGCTACGCGGCTTCGGCATGATGTTCGCGATCGTGCCAATCACCAATATCTCGCTCGGCACGCTCGCTCCGGAGCGGCTGAAGAATGCATCCGGCTTGTTCAATCTGACGCGCAATCTCGGCGGCGCCGTCGGCCTTGCCGGACTCAATACCGTGCTCGACAAGCGCATCGACCTGCATCTGGCGCGGCTGCACGATTCCATCACCTGGGCGCGCCGCCCGGTCGTGGAAGCGCTCACCGGCTTTGCCGCGCGCATGCCGGGCTCCGACGCGCAAAACATGGCGCTCAAGCAGCTTTTCCTATTCGTGCGCCAGCAGGCCACGGTGATGGCCTTCGCCGACGTATTTCTGCTGCTGTGTCTGCTGTTCGGCGGCTTTGCCTGTCTGGTGTTCTTGCTGCGGCGGCCGCCGATGGTCGGAGCGGCCGCGGCCGATGCGCACTGACGACGCGCATAGCGAGGCAATGGAAGAAGGCCGGACCGTGGTCCGGCCTTCGCAGTCCAGAAGCCGGTTATGTCTTGTCGCCGTTAGTGCGTGGCAGCGAATGCAATGCCCTCGCGGACCTGAACGATCGCTCTGTCGACGAGTTCGATCGCGCGCTCGCGGTGCCCGCCCTTGTTGGGGACCGCAGCCTCCAATTCGGCGCGCGCATTTTGCAGCAGCGCGAGCGCGGCATCCATGCGGGGCTGCGCGCCCAACGCATAGCCGATTCCCAGGCTCGAAATGACCAGAACGCCGACCAGCAGTTTTTGCTTGGACACAAAACGAGACATTGCTTTCTCCTCAGAGGACATGTGAGTCCGCACTTGTCGCCCGCGCCGTTGTACGCCGCATGACGACCGGCGGATCACTCATAACCTTCAGATTCTCAAGACAAATTCTTAACAGCCGTTCATGGCGCGGCGGCTCAACGGGCGGGTTCTGACTTCCCATAACCGCCGGCGGTCGGCGTCTGGATGATGATGGCTTCGCCGGCATCGAGCACGGTGGCGTCGCAGCCTTTGAGTTCCTCAATGCGGCCGTCCTTACGCCGCACGGCATTCTTGCCGACCTCGCCGTTCTCGCCTCCGGCAAGCCCGAACGGCGGCACGCGCCGGTGGCCGGACAGAATGGTGCATTCCATTTTTTCCAAAAAACGGATAGTGCGGCGGATGCCGTCGCCGGCCTTCCATCGGCCGTGTCCGCCGGAATCCTTGCGGATGTGAAAATCCTCAAGCAGCACCGGATAGCGGAACTCCAGCACCTCCGGATCGGTGAGGCGCGTATTCGTCATGTGGGTGTGCACCGCATCGGTGCCGGGAAAGCCCGGGCCCGCCGGCGAACCGGAGCAGATCGTCTCGTAATATTGGTAGCGCGCGTTGCCGAAATTGAGATTGTTCATGGTGCCCTGCGCCGCCGCCATGGCGTCGAGCGCACCGAACAGGCAATTGGTCACCTCCTGCGAGGTCTCCACATTGCCCGCCACCACGGCGGCGGGAAACTCCGGCGACAGCAGCGACTTATTCGGAATGACAATGTGGATCGGGCGCAGACAGCCGGCATTCATCGGGATGTCGTCGTCGACCATGACGCGGAAGACATAAAGCACCGCCGCGCGCGTGACCGGCTCGGGCGCATTGAAATTCGTCGGCTGTTGCGCGCTCGTGCCGGTGAAGTCGACCGTCGCTTCGCGTTTCTTCTGGTCGACCGCGATGCGCACCTTGATGACGGTGCCTTGGTCCATCTCGGACGTGAACGACGAATCGTGCAGCCGGTCGATGACACGCCGCACGCTTTCGGCCGCATTGTCCTGCACGTGCCGCATGTAGGCGCGCACCACCGGCAGCGTGAAATGCCGCACCATCTTGCGCAGTTCCTGCACGCCCTTCTCGTTGGCAGCGATCTGCGCTTTCAGGTCGGCAATGTTCTGCACCGGATTGCGTGCGGGATAGTCGCCGCCGGTCAGGAGCGCCAAAATCTCGTTCTCGCGAAAACGGCCGCGATCGACCAGCTTGAAATTGTCGATGTAGACGCCTTCCTGCGCGATGGTCGTCGCATTCGGCGACATCGAGCCCGGCGAGATGCCGCCGACGTCGGCGTGGTGCCCGCGCGCGGCGACCCAGAATAGAATCTTGCGGCCATCGAAGACCGGCGTGCAGACGGTGATGTCGGGCAGGTGCGTACCGCCGTTATAGGGCGCGTTGATCGCGTAGACATCGCCCGGGCGTATCTTGCCTTTGTTCTCGCGGATGATGGTCTCGACCGCGCGATCCATCGAGCCGAGATGCACCGGCATGTGCGGAGCGTTGGCGACCAGCGAGCCGTCGCCGTCGAACACCGCACAGGAGAAGTCGAGCCGCTCCTTGATATTGACCGAGTAAGCAGTGTTCTGCAGCGCCACGCCCATCTGCTCGGCAATCGACATGAACAGGTTATTGAACACTTCGAGCATGACAGGATCGGCACGCGTGCCGACGGCGCGCGCCCGCGTGAGTTTCTTGATGCGCATGAGCACGAGATGATTTTTGGCCGTCAGCTCGGCCCGCCAGCCGTCCTCGACCACGACGGTCTGGTGCGGCTCGACGATGATGGCAGGGCCCGGGACCTTGTGACCGGGCGCGAGCGTCTCGCGCGTGTAGACGGACGCGCGATGCCATTTGCCGCTGGAGAAAAACCGCGCACGTCGCGCCGGCGCCGGAAGCTTTCCGCGCGTCGTCTTCTGTGGCCGCTCCTTGAAACGGGCGCCGCCTCCGACGGCCTCGACCGATACGGCTTCGAGCACGAGCGATTTGGTACGATCGATGAAGCCGAAGCGCGCCTTGTGCGCGCGCTCGAAGGCGCCTTTTATTTTCCGTAACGTCATTTCGGAATCGCCTTCGATCTCGGGTGCTCTCGAGATCGACACTTTAGGGTGCAAGTCGGCGACAGCCGACTTGGTTGGCGGCAAGGTCGGGAATCCATAACCACCAGCCGCGGATATGGATTCCGGGCTCCTCGCTTCGCTCGGCCCCGGAACGACGAATGCATCGACAATGAGCGCCGTATCCGTGCCGGCGTAGCGAATATGCGCACGCACATGGATTTTGATCTTGGCAGGCGCGACGCCCTGCTCGGCGACTTCGCGCGCTGCGGTGCCGGCAAGGTTGCGCGCGACCTTGTCGAGCGTCGCGCGCACTTTTTCGTCGAATGGCTCCTCGACCGCCTGCTGGCGGACGCTGCGGACGTCCGCAAGTCCCATGCCGTAAGCGGAGAGGAGCGACGAGAACGGATGGATGAGCACGCTCGTCATGCCAAGCGCGTCGGCGACGAGACATGCATGCTGGCCGCCGGCGCCGCCGAAGCAATTGAGCGCATAGCGTGTCACGTCGTAGCCGCGCTGCACCGAGATTTTCTTGATCGCGTTCGCCATGTTCTCGACCGCGATCTTGATGAAGCCGTCAGCCACTTGTTCCGGCGTGCGCCCATCGCCGATGTCCTTTGCCAAAGCCGCGAAGGCTGCGCGCACGGCGTCGGCATCGAGTGGCTCGTTCTGCCGGGGCCCGAAAATCTTTGGAAAGAAATCGGGCATGAGCTTGCCGACCATGACATTGGCGTCGGTCACCGCCAGCGGCCCGCCGCGCCGGTAGCATTTCGGCCCCGGATTGGCGCCGGCGGAATCGGGGCCGACGCGAAAGCGGGCGCCGTCAAAATGCAGGATCGAACCGCCGCCGGCCGCCACCGTGTGGATGAGCATCATCGGCGCGCGCATGCGCACGCCGGCAACTTCGGTCTCGAAGGTGCGCTCATACTCGCCGGCAAAGTGCGACACGTCAGTGGAGGTGCCGCCCATGTCAAAGCCGATCAGTTGATCGAAGCCGGCCTGCCGGCCGGTTTCGGCCATGCCGACGACACCGCCGGCCGGGCCGGACAAGATCGCGTCCTTGCCGCGAAACAAATCCGCCGCCGTGAGCCCGCCCGACGACATCATGAACATGAGTCGGCTTTCCCTACCTCCTTGTGGGGAGGGGTCGGGGGTCGGGGTCACGCGGCGGGCACTCTGCAAAGACGGATGCACCCGTCCGCGTCCGTGCACTGCCTCCCGCCCCCCGTCTCTACCCTCACCCACAAGAGGGGAGGGATTTAGTTCGCCGGCGACCTGCGCCACGTAGCGCCCCAGAATCGGCGAGAGATACGCGTCGACGACAGTGGTGTCGCCGCGGCCGACGAGCTTGATCAGCGGCGACACTTCGTGGCTGGCGGACACTTGCGTAAAGCCGGCTTCGCGGGCGAGCGCGGCGATTTGTTGTTCGTGCGCGCTGTAGCGATAAGCGTGCATCAGCACGATGGCGACGGCGCACAGTCCGTCGTTCTTCGCGCGCGCAAGTTCGGCGCGGACCGCGTCCAAATCCGGCGCGCGCTCGACGGTGCCGTCGGCGCGCACGCGCTCGTCGACTTCGGCGACACGCTCGTACAGCATGTCGGGCTTGACGATATGCTTGGCAAAAATCTTCGGCCGCGCCTGGTAGCCGATGCGCAGCGCATCGCGAAAGCCCTTGGTGATGAGGAGAAGCGTGCGCTCGCCCTTGCGCTCAAGCAGCGCATTGGTCGCGACCGTGGTGCCCATCTTTACCGCGCCGATCTGCGCCGCCGGTACGGGCTCTTCGGGCGCGAGCCCGAGCAAATGGCGAATGCCCGCCACGGCGGCATCCCGATAGGCTTCGGGATTTTCCGACAGCAGCTTGTGGGTGACGAGCTTGCCGTCCGGCCGCCGGCCGATCACGTCGGTGAAGGTGCCGCCGCGGTCGATCCAGAATTCCCAGCTTCCGGACATACAAGCCCTCTCGCGTCATTGCCTGACATGGTCAAACAGATCCATGCGCAAAAGCCAGCACAACTGCAAGCCAGCGTGGACGCGCGATTGCGGCTAACTTCGAAGGGTTTGAAGCCACCAAGAACAAAGCAAATAGGTGACGAATCCAGCAGCGCAGCTCAGCATGAACAGCGGAAACAGCAATATCCATCCGCCGAACAACCACATCCAAACAAGCGTGTCGTCGTCGCGGAAGTGCCAAACCAAAAGAAGTAGAGGAGCAAAGAAATAAACGGGAACCGACAAAACACCTAAGGTGGTCGGAGCGTTTCTCATGCAAAGAGAGCCGCCCGCTTACTGCTTATCCGCCGCCAGCAGATTGGCGATGGTCCTGATCTCGTTGCGCGCGTATTTGGGCAGGCCGGCGCTGATCGAATTGCCGGAATTGAACGAGGACTGCCCCATCAGCACCTGCGCCGGCACGAGATTGCGCAGCACCGGGACTTTCTCGAAATCCTTCTTCTTGTCGAGCACGCTTTCGGGGATCGCCAGCACCATGTAGGCGGTGACCACCGTCTTGTTGGCTTCGCTCGGATGGGCCTGGAACACGGCGAGTAGCTTGCCAAACTTCAAGATCTGATTGACGTAGAAGATGTTCTGCTCGAGCATGCCCGCGACCGGCGTATCGAGGCCGGTGAGTTCCTTCAAGGCCGCCTGGTCGATATCGGCGGTCAACAGCACCGACATCTCGCCCTGGAAATCGATATGGTCGGAAACCTTCTTGGGCGTGTCGCGCAGCTTGTTGACCAGCATCACGCCGAGCGGAATCTTGCCTTCGAGCTTATATGTCGAACTCGATGCAGATCAGCGGATTGCGGCCGGTGCACCACTTGCGATCGGGATTGACGTTGCCGGTCCCTTGCGGGTCGGTGAGCGGGGAGACGTCGGTCGCGGCAATCAGCTTGTGCTTGATCGCCGGGTCGATCTTTTCCAGGAATGGCAGCGAGACGTAGCGTGCAAGATTGAATGAGCCGGGCGCCCTGTTGAGAATGAAACGCGCCTGCGCGACGTACATTTCGAGCTTTTCCAGGACCGGACCGGCGGGCGCGTCGGCGCTCGCCGCTTTGGTGATGGTCGGCTCGGCATAAGCGGGATAGAGCGACAAGAACTTTTTCTGGGCCGGAAGCGTCCGGCCCCACTCGGTGAATGCGATCAAGTTCGCGGCGGCCGACGCGCTCACCGCGCCATCGCTGAAAGCGATCGTGCCGGGCTTAAGTGCCGCCACATCCCAATTCGGCGGCGAACTTACGTCCTCGATGCGAAACTCCTCCGCGCGAGCGGAGGACAACACCCCAAGCAAAGCGACAAGAGCTACCGCGTGTCGTATCCACATTGAATTGCTTTCCATTATCCGTCAGAACGGCCACCCGCTCCAGGACCCGCGCCGATCCTCCCGGCTGTTCCATGGTGCGAAGAAGCCGCGCGCCACCGGCCGCTGCTGTTGCTGGTAGTAGCCTTGCTGCTGTTGCTGGTAGCCTTGCTGCTGTTGCTGGTAGTAGTCCTGCTGGGCGCCCGGATAGTAGGGGCTTCCGTTCGCGCGGCGTCCTCCGCCACCCCAGCCCCAGGCGCCCCAGCTCTGCTCTGTGTCGCCGCCTTCGGGATTGCGGACAGTGTCGCCTTCCTGACGCGTCGCCAGAAGCTGATATTGCGTTTCAAAGGGTTTGCCGTCCGGACCGATCCGGAGGTGCTCGACAAAACCTTGCCCGCTGTTCTCGCTGTATTGGTACTGGCCGTATTGGCCATATTGGCCGCCGTTGCGGCTGCCGCCAATCCGGGTGCCGCTGTAATAATCGATCGGCAGATCTACCAAATAACGCTTGGCCTCCGGGGACGGCCCGCTGAGCGGCGCCTTGGGCGCAATACCCTGTGCCCATACGGCCTGCAGGATCGGCTCGAAGATCGGCAATGCGACACGCGCACCGGTCGCGGTCGTGCCAAGCGAACGACGCTTGCCATCGCCATTGTCGTAGCCGACCCACACGGCGATGGTGACGTCGTTGGTGAAGCCGATGAACCATCCGTCGATCGCATCCTCGGTGGTTCCGGTCTTGCCGGCAACATAGGGTGAGAGCCCGCCGATCGCGCGCGCAGTGCCGCGCGCCACCACGCCCTGCAGCATGGTCTTGAGCTGATAGAACGAGGTGCGGTCGGCGGCGCTGATAAAAGGAAGCGGCGTGTTCGGATATTGAAAGACCGTGTGCCCGTCTGCCTCGATCGATTCGATGGCGTGCGGCTTCGGCAGCGCGCCTTCGTTGGCCACCGCCGCATAGAAGGCGGCGAGATCAATCATGCGGACCGGCTGCGCGCCGAGCACGAACGGATAGTAGCGGACGCATTCGGCGTAGATCTTGGCGGCAACCGCGGTGGCGCAGACCTGGTCGAGGCTTTTCTCGGGATCGGCGCTGATGCCGCCCTCGAGCAAGTGCGCGGTCACGACGTTGACTGAATTCTCCAGTCCGCGCCGCATGGTGAACATCCCGCCCATGCTGCCGTCGGCGTTGCGCGGCGACCAGTAGTATTCCTCGCGCAGCGCGCTGTTGTACTCGCGCGAGATGATGCCGGTGTTGGCGCCGATCGGCGCGAGCGTGATCGGATCGTCCGAAACGAGCGTGTTGGGTTGCAGTCCCGATTGCAAAGCGGTCAGGTAGGTCAGCGGCTTCATCGCCGAACCGGGCTGGCGCTGGGTCTGCGACGTCCGGTTCAGCTGACTCGAGAAATAGGAGAAGCTGCCGGCCATCGCCAGAATGCGTCCGGTCTTGTTCTCCAGCACCAGCGCCGCCCCCTGCACGGTGGGGCGCACCCGCAATTCCGCCCGCCCGCCGACCGTGGCGGTGGCGCCCGGCGCACCGCCCGCGTTCTTGGGCTTGGCGACGGTCTTGCCCTCAATCACGCGGACATAGACCACGTCATAGAGGCCGATATTGCGCTTGGCGCCCAGGCTCGCCGCGTTGAGCGGCAACACCCGACCGTCTCTGATCCCGACGCGGATACTGCCGTCGCCGCGCTTGCCGCCGCCCTTGTCGAGAATAACGGCCGGCTCCCAATGCACGTCGGAAAGCGGCAACCTTAGCGCCTGCAGCGCTTGTTGCCATGCCGGCAAGGCGCCGCCGGGCGCCACCCCGCCGGCGCCGAGCTTTTGGATCGCGTCGCCGAGATTGGCTTCGGGCCCGCGAAACTGCGTGCGGCCGGACGACATCTCAAAACGCGCAAGCCCCTCCTGCAGAGAGGCTTCGGCTTCGCGCTGCAAGGCCGCATTGATGGTCGAATGGACGGTGTAGGGCTCCGCCGTCAGGCTCGTGACGCCATCGGTTTTCGCCTCGCGGCCCAGAAAATCGATGAAATGCAAGCCGCTGTCGCGCCGCCGCTGCTCGAAGGCCAGAAGCTTGGGCGGAGCCGCGAGCGCGCGGTCCTTGTCCTCGGCCGAGATCACGCCGTCTTCCTTCATGCGGCCGAGCACATAGGCAAGCCGCTCCTTGGCGCGATCCGGATGGCGGTCCGGATTGAAGAAGCTCGGCCCCTTGAGCAAGCCGGCCAGCATCGCACCTTCGGCGACGCTGAGATCCTGCGCGGATTTGCCGAAATAGCTGCGCGCGGCCATCTCGACGCCCCAGGCGCCGCGGCCGAGATAGGCGGAATTCAGATAGAGTTCGAGAATTTCCGATTTGCTGAGCGTGCTCTCGACCCGCGAGGCCACGATCATCTCGCGGATCTTGCGCTCGTAGGTCACGTCGTCGCCGACCAGGAGGTTTTTGACGACCTGCTGGGTGATGGTGGAGCCGCCCTGCGGCCGCCCCGACTCGCCAAGATTGCCGATGAAGGCGCGAATGATGCCGCGCTCGTCGACGCCGTGATGCTGAAAAAACCGCCGGTCCTCGGCGGCGATGAATGCTTTCTGCACCAAGTCCGGAACCTTGGCGAGCGGCACCCAGACACGGCGGTTGCGCGGCTCGAACACATTGGCGAAGCTGCCGCCCTTGCCGTCGAGCACCACGCTCATGGAGGGCAGCTTGCGGCCTTTGAGCCGCGCCGGGTCGGGCAGATCGGCCGCCGCGCTATTGAAGAACTCGATCACCTGGCCGAGATCGACCACCGGATTGGCGACGTTCTCGTTCTTGCAGAACTGATGATAGGCGGTGTTCAGATCGGCGAAGTTGATGCCGTGAAAGGCTTTGATGTCGCCCGCGACCGCTTTGGGGTCGTTCAACGCGGTCGCAATCAGGTCATCGAGGTTAATGGATTCGATGTCAAAGGCCTGCCGCATATGGGCACAGCCGTCGCGCAGGATCTGCACGACCTCGGCCCGGTCCTGCACCGGGTCGAAATGGGTTTTGACCGCCTGGGGCGCGGTCGTGACTTCGCTCAGCGCCAGCGCCGTCGCAAAAATCTTGACGAGAATCATGTCCATGGCAGGGCGCGAGCACAGCCGAGTTCGAGGAACACCACAAGAGGGATAGCGAGTATAACCATCCGATCCTTACAAAAAGACTTTTTGTGGGTCTTTGGTTGCCGGCATCCTTCGCCTTTTACTCAGGTTTGCATCGGGGTGACGTATTTCCGTCACGCTCGCGCCATGCGCGCCTGCGGATCGCCCCGGTTCGAGGTGGACCGCCTTGCGAACCGGAGCCCCGCCTCTACGAGGCTGCGGCGGAATCCTTGGCGGGAGCGGGAGCCTCAGCCGGTGCGCGGGTGTTGGCCGGCGCCAGCCCGTCGAAATGGCCGCGCCGTTGCAGCCAGGCGAGCAGGGCAAGCGCCGGCAGGCCGGCGAGCGCGCAGATTGCAAAGAACCACACCCAGCCGGTTGCGGCGGCAATAAAGCCCGCGCCTGCGGAAAGATACGTACGACCGAACGCCGCCAGCGCCGTCAACAGCGCGTATTGAGTTGCCGTGTGCAGGGGATTGCGGCACAGCGCCGACAGATAGGCGACAAAGATCACGGTGCCGATAGCGCTGGTGAAGTTCTCGGCGATGATGGCGAAGGTCAGCCATGCCGCATTGAGCCCGAGCACGGCTTGCCAGGAGAACGCGAGATTGGCGAAAGCCTGCAAGAGCCCGCCAATCATCAAGCTTGCCGGCAGCGAATAGGCGCGCGCGACGAAGCCCCCGGCAAATCCGCCGATCAGGGTCGCGGCTAGGCCGACGCCTTTGATGATGGCTGCGTACTCATTGCGCGAGAAGCCGAGATCGATGACGAACGGACCGGTCATCGCGCCCGACAGCGCGTCGGTGAATTTGAACAAGACGACAAAGGCGAGCGCGATAAACGCCATGTCGCGGGAGAGGAACTCGGAGAAGGCGCCGACTGCTGCTTCCACGACGCGCCAAAAGGGACTTTCCTTGGAATGCAACGCCTCCGCGGCGGCGGATTGTTGAGGTTCGGTCGCCATCAGGGTGGTTGCGACGCCGATGAGGACGAGCGCCGCCATGGCGACATAGCTGGCGCTCCACGCCGCCTGATGGTCCAAGCCCGCGCCTTGAAAGGCGCTGACGATGAACAGCGCGCCCGCGGTCGACGCCAGCATGCCGATGCGATAGGCGGCAACATAAGAAGCCATGCCGGCGGCCTGCTCGCTTTCGCTCAAGCTTTCGACCCGGAAGGCATCGACCACGATGTCTTGCGTGGCCGAAGCGGTCGCGACCAACAGCGCGCCCATCGCCACCACGAAAGCCGATCCGGACGGATCGCAGAGCGCCAAGAAGACGATCGCCGCCATCAACAAAAACTGGGACAGCAGCAGCCAGCCGCGCCGCCGCCCCAACAGCCGCGACAGTATCGGCACATCGAGCGCGTCGATCAGCGGCGCCCAGGCGAACTTGACGGTGTAGGGCGTGCCGACCAGCGCGAAGAGCCCGATCGTGCCGAGATTGACCCCGCTTTCGCGCATCCAGATGAGAAGCGTCGATCCGGACAAGGCGAGCGGCAAGCCCGAGGAAAAGCCGAGGAACATGACGATCAACACTCGCCGCTGCAGATAGACGGCGAGCGTTTCGGCAATGGAGGTGCGGGCGGCGGGCGTGGGCGTTACGGCCATGCCACAGCCCTAGCCGGTTTGCGTAGCACTTGCCACGGCTCGACCGTCATTCCGCGGCGGCCCGCAGGGCCGAGCCGGAATCCATAGCCACAGCGGCTGCGGGAATATTCTCGAAGTTCCGTCTCTAAACATGGTGGTTATAGAATCCGGGCGTCTCGCGGAGCCGGTCACCGGGCCGGCCACTTCGGGCCGGACCGGTTGGCTCGGCCCTGGAATGACGTGCCGACTACTCCCCGGCTTCGAGCCGGCGAACGGTTCCGGCAAGGCCGTTGCCGTTGGCCGGAGCGGGCGTGGCCGGCAATTGCGTGCCTAGTTCGACCTGCTGGATGCGCTCGCCGTGCGCCTCGATCTTTTCGATCGAGATGATGGACTGGCGAATGTCCTCGTTCGCCTGGGTGAAATGCGTCTGCAGCTTGCGCACGCGATCACCCAATAAGCCGACATCCCTCGCGAGGCGGGCGACTTCGTCACGGATCTGATCGGCCGCTTCGCGCATGCGCGCATCCCTCTGAATCTGCTGCATCACCTGGATGGCCAGCATGAGGATCGAGGGCGACACGACCACGACGCGCGCACGATAGGCCTTCTGCACCAGATCATCGAAGCCATCATGGAGCTCGGCATAAATCGACTCCGAGGGCACAAACATGAAAGCGGTTTCTTGAGTCTCTCCGGGGATCAAATATTTCTGCGCGATATCGGCGACGTGCTTGGCAACGTCGGCGCGCAGCCGCGCGGCCGCGCCTTTGCGTGCCTCGTCGGTCTTGGCGTCCCGGTAGGCGGTGAAAGCCTCGAGCGGGAATTTTGCATCGATCACCAGCGGGCGGCGGTCGGGCAGAAACACACAGCAGTCGGGCCGGGTCTTGTTGGCGAGCGTGTACTGGAAGGCGTAGGCCCCTTTGGGCAGGCCGTCCTGGACGATGGATTCCATGCGCCATTGGCCGAACGCGCCGCGTGTCTGCTTGTTGGCGAGCACGCCTTGCAGGGTCGTCACCTGACCGGCGAGCTCGGTGATGTTTTTCTGCGCACGGTCGATGACCGCGAGGCGCTCGGCGAGCTTCTGCAGATTCTCGGTGGTGCTTTGCTTGGTCTTTTCGAGCGAATCGCCCAGCCGATGAGATACCGAATCGAGACGCTCGTTGACGGTATGGGCAAGTTGCGTCTGGCCTTTCGCCAGCATGCCGATCATGGCCTCAAGCCGCGCGGCGGCCTCGGCTTGCGCGCGCGTCAGCGCCGCCATCGGGTCCTCGGCCGGCGCTTTATGCCGCGAACGCCAAAGCATGATCGCCAGGACCGTAACGGCGACAACAGCGATAAGACCGGTCGCAATCGCGACCATCACGAAGGCTTCCGGCGACAAGCCTTCGATCGTCAGGCCTTCGATCGACCAGCCTTTTGGCAAGCCCTGGCTCATGCGCTGCTTTCTATGTGATTCGCGGCAACCCAACGTCGAATTAGCACCAATGCGGGTTAAGAACAAATGAAGAACATGCTTAGCGTGCTTCGGCTGCGCGGGGCAACCCACCGGCCCGCATTGACCGCGCTTTAGGCACCGCTTACATCGCCGCTATGGCGTTGCGGGACATCCTGAAAATTCCGGACAAGCGGCTGCGGCTGGTTTCCGAGCCGGTCAAGCGCGTCGACGCCGGCATTCGCGCGCTCGCCGACGACATGTTCGAGACCATGTACGACGCGCCCGGCATCGGGCTTGCGGCGATCCAGATCGGCGTCGCCAAGCGCGTCGTGGTGATGGACCTGTCGAAAAAGGACGAGGCGCAGGCGCCGCAAGTCTTCATCAATCCGGAAATCACCTGGCGGTCGGAGGAAACCTCGACCCACGAGGAAGGCTGCCTGTCGATCCCGGATTATTACGAAGAGGTCCAGCGGCCGCAGCGGGTCAAGGTCAAATATTTCGACCTCGACGGCAAGGCGCACGAGATCGAAGCGGACGGGATATTCGCGACCTGCCTGCAGCACGAGGTCGATCACACCAACGGCGTGCTGTTCATCGATCACATTTCCAAGCTCAAGCGCGACCGCGTCATCAAGAAATTCACCAAGGCGGCCAAGGCGGAAAAGACGGCGAAGAAAGTGGAGGCGTGATTGCCGCTTCGCCTCGTCTTTATGGGTACGCCGGACTTTGCCGTACCCACGCTGCTTGAGCTTGTCGGCGGCGGCCACGACATTGTGGCGGTCTACACGCGCGCGCCGCAGCCCGCCGGCCGCGGCATGGAGCTGCGCGAAAGCCCGGTCGCGCGTGAAGCGCGAAAGTTCGGGCTGCCGATTTTGACTCCGAAGACGTTGCGAACGGTTGACGCAGCCAACACGGTACGCACGCATGGCGCCGATGCGGCGGTGGTGGTCGCCTACGGCTTGATCCTGCCGAGACCGATCCTGGAAACGTTTCCGCTCGGCTCTTTCAATCTGCACGCCTCACTGCTGCCGCGCTGGCGCGGCGCAGCCCCGATCCAGCGCGCCGTCATGGCCGGCGACCGCGAGACCGGCGTCATGGTGATGAAGATGGAGGAAGGGCTCGATACCGGCCCGATCGCCATGGCCGACCGCATTGCCATCGGCCCCGACGCCACTGCCGGCGAACTGCACGATATCCTGGCTCAGCGCGGCGCCAAGCTGATGGCAATCGCGATGGCAGCGCTGGAACGCGCGACCTTGCAGCTCACGCCGCAGCCGGGGGCCGGCGTGACTTACGCGACCAAGATCGAGAAATCCGAAACGCGTATCGACTGGAAGTCGCCGTGGCAGAAAGTCCACGACCATTGCCGCGGCCTGTCGCCGTTTCCCGGCGCCTGGTTCGAGCTTGCCGGCGGCGGCCGGGTGAAGGTTTTGCGCACCACCAAGGGCAACGGCAGCGGACAGCCGGGCCAGGTGCTCGACGAGCAATTGACCATCGCCTGCGGCGAAGGCGCCGTGCGGCTTGTGGAATTGCAGCGCGCGGGCCGCCAGCCGATGAGTGCCGAAGCGTTTTTGCGCGGTACGTCGGTTGCGCGCGGCAGCGTGCTCGGCTGAAAAAAGCAATGCCACGCTACAAACTCACCATCGAATATGACGGCACGCCCTTTGTCGGCTGGCAAGTGCAAGACAATGGCGTGTCCGTGCAAGGCGTGCTTGCCGAAGCTGTGCTGGCGTTTGCCGGCGAGCGCGCCGTGGTCGGCGGCGCCGGGCGCACCGACGCCGGCGTGCATGCGCTTGGGCAGGGCGCGCATGTCGAACTCAGCAAAGACTGGCCGCCCGACACCGTGCGCGATGCGCTCAATGCGCATTTGCGCCCGCATCCGGTCGCAGTGCTTGCGGCCGAACGCGTAGCCGACGATTTCGATGCGCGCTTCTCGGCCATCAAGCGGGATTATCTTTATCGCATCGTCAACCGCCGCGCCGATCTTGCCCTCGATGCGCATCGCGCCTGGCGCGTTCCGCGGCCGCTCGATGCCGCCGCCATGCACGACGCCGCGCAACGGCTCGTGGGCCGGCATGATTTCACGACATTTCGCTCCACCGAGTGCCAAGCCAAATCGCCGGTGAAGACGCTCGACCGGCTCGATGTGGCGCGCGACGGCGACGAGGTGCGCGTCACCGCCAGTGCGCGCTCATTCCTGCACAATCAGGTGCGCTCGATGGTCGGCTCGCTCGTGCATGTGGGCGAAGGCAAATGGAGCGGCGACGATCTTGCCGCCGCGCTTGCGGCGCGCGACCGCGCCGCTTGCGGGCAAGTCGCCCCGCCGCAAGGACTTTATTTGGTGCGGGTGGAGTATTGAGAACTCGTCATTGCGAGGAGCGAAGCGACGAAGCAATCCAGCTGGTCGCAAGCCGCCTGGATTGCTTCGCTTCGCTCGCAATGACGATCATCCAAAATACTTCTCGATCATGCGCTGGTAGATCGCGGTCAGCGTGATGAGATCGGCAACAGGCGCGCATTCGTCGACCTGATGCATGGTCTGGCCGACCAGCCCGAATTCAAGCACCGGGCAATAATCCTTGATGAAACGCGCGTCGGACGTGCCGCCGGACGTGGATAATTTCGGCGTGCGCCCGGTGACTTCGGCAATGGCGGCAACCGCAAGATTAGTGAAGGGGCCGGGCTTGGTGACAAACACATCGGCATTCGACGGCTGCCAGTCGAAAGAAAAGCGCACATGGCCCGCGGCGGCGGTCTCTGCGCGCCGCTCGATCAGCGCCTTAAGCGCCGTTTGGCTGTGGCAGTCGTTGTAGCGGATGTTGAAACGCGCGCGCGCTTCGGCCGGAATGAGATTGACGGTCGGGTTGCCGACATCGACCGAGGTGAATTCCAGATGCGAGGCATCGAAATGCGCGCTGCCATCGTCGAGCGGCGCCTGCAGCGCGGCGATCAGCGTCACGAGCCCGCGGATCGGATTGTCGGCGCGGTCCGGATAGGCCACGTGGCCCTGGCGGCCGGTAACGATCAGCGTGCCGTTGAGCGAGCCGCGGCGGCCGGCTTTGATGGTGTCGCCGAGCACCGCGACATTGCTCGGCTCGCCCAGGATGCAGTGATCGAAAATCTCGCCGCGCTCGGCCGCCCATTTCAAAAGCTTCACCGTGCCGTTGACTGCGACGCTTTCCTCGTCGCCGGTGATGAGCAGCGAGAGCGAGCCTTTTTTCGGCTTGCCGCCGTTGGCGGCGAGATGCTGGAGCGCAGCGGCGACGAAACAGGCGACGCCGCCCTTCATATCGACTGCGCCGCGCCCATAAAGTGTGTTGCCCGCGATGTCGCCGCCGAATGGCGGATGCCGCCATGCCGCCTCGTCGCCAGGTGGCACCACGTCGGTGTGCCCGGCGAAGACCAAATTCGGCCGTGCGTCGCCGATGCGGGCGTAAAGGTTGTCGATCGGCGCCGTGCCGGGCTCGGCGAAGGTCGCGCGATGCACGGTAAATCCGGCTTGCGCGAGTATCTGCTGCAAATAAGGGAGCGCACCGCCGTCTTCCGGCGTCACCGAACGGCAGCGGATAAGATCGCGGGCAATGGCGACGGGATCGGCGGTCATGTGCTTTCATTTGCCAGCGCCGCCGACGCGGCGCAATCAAGTTTTCGCCAGCGGATCGGGTCCGAAGCGATTTGAACCGCGCGTGCCGCGGCGAAAGCCAAGCTCGATCAGCAACGCCAGGCTGACGATACCGACGACGAAGACGAACACAAAGACAAATGCCAGCACGACCAATGAGTAAATATTCTGAGTGAGATTGACCCACAGCCATCCGGCGAAACGGACGAGCACGGAATAAACCGCCAGCACGATGTACCACGCATAGATGACTTGGCTGGACATTTCGAGATCGTGCGCGCGCTTCAGGGCGATCACGAACTGCGGATAGAGGAAAGCGAACGTGACGATGTGCATCGTCACATCGCCGGCAGTCTCGCCCGCGAATTGTTCAACGCTGGCGGCAGCGATTGCGGCCACGATCACCTCGATGACGAAAACGACGATGTTCGCAAGCCAAAAGGTCTTGCGCGGGATCCGGCCTTCGAAATTCCCGAAAAATCGTATCCACTTCATGGGCGGGGGGCACGCTGCGGTCGGCAGCATTGGGTAGACTAGGTCGCGGCAGTGTCGGCGGAAGGTCGCCGGCCGTCAACGCGTGGCCACCGGATCGGGCCCGTACTGATTGGGGCCGACCGTGCCTCGCCGGAAGCCGAGCTCGACCAAAAGAGCGAGTCCGAAGACGACGAACGGCACCGCCATGGCAAGTGACAGCATGCTGGGGGTTTCGTCGGTGCCGGCGAGCCCGAGCACCGCAAACAGATCGAGCACAGCGCTGGCGCCGAAGAAAATGAACAACAGCCAGACCGGCAGGTCGCGGTCGTGGGCGCGCTTCAGCGCGACGGCGAATTCAGGATAGGTGAAGGCGAGGTCGACAATGGCGCTCAGCCGGTCGCCCTGAATTTGCTCGGCGACGAAATGAAAGATGAGCTCGATCGCGGTGAGCACGATCATGCCGATCCAAAACGTCTGGCGTCCGATGCGGCCGTGGAATCCGTTGAAGAGATGCGCCCAATCAATCGATGCCACGGCTGATCAATCCCGCAGCAATTCGTTGATGCTGGTCTTGGCGCGCGTTTTCTCGTCGACGCGCTTGACGATGACGGCGCAGTAGAGGCTCGGGCTCGCTTCGCCGCCGGCGCGCGGCTTGCCCGGCAGGCTGCCGGGCACGACCACCGCATAAGGCGGCACCTCGCCCTGGAAGACTTCGCCGCTGTCGCGGTCGACGATCTTGGTGGAGGCGCCGATAAAAACCCCCATCGACAGCACGGCGCCCTCACGCACCATCGCGCCCTCCGCTACTTCCGAGCGTGCGCCGATGAAGCAATTGTCCTCGATGATCACCGGACCTGCTTGCAGCGGCTCGAGCACGCCGCCAATGCCGGCGCCGCCGGATATGTGGCAGTTCTTGCCGATCTGCGCGCATGAGCCGACCGTCGCCCAGGTATCGATCATGGTGCCCTTGTCGACATAGGCGCCGAGATTGACGAATGACGGCATCAGCACCACGCCGGGTGCGATAAACGCAGAACGGCGCACCACGCAGCCCGGCACGGCGCGGAAACCGGCACCGCGAAAATGCGCATCATCCCAATTGTCGAATTTGGATGGCACCTTGTCCCACCATACGGCGCGGCCGGGTCCGCCCGGAATGATGGCCATGTCGTTGAGCCGAAACGACAGCAGCACCGCCTTCTTGAGCCATTGATTGACCCGCCAGGAGCCGTCGGGCGCCTTGTCGGCAACCCGCGCGGCGCCGCGGTCGAGCAGATCGAGCGCCTCGTCCACCGCCTCGCGGACCGCGCCTTTGGTGGCCGGGCCGATCTCCTCGCGGCGCTCAAACGCCGCGTCGATGGTTCCGGCCAGCGTCTGATTGGGAGTTTTGGCGAGATCGGCTGCTGACATGAATGAAGATCCCCTGCTGGCGCGGTTTGTCGGAGCGCGCATGCACGATGTCAAGCGCCGGCACGGCGGGGAAGCGTATTAGTTGTCCCCTCGCTACCCCCGGCGTCAGCTGTGCAACGGACCAGCCAATGTCAGCCTTTTTAATCCAGATTGTGTTTCTCGCCGCCGGCGCGGCCTATTTTGGCTGGACGGCCGGAGGCGCGCTCCGTTCCGGCGAGATCTCGGTTCATGTGCGCGCCAACCGGGGCCGATATTTTTCGCGAAGAGCCAATCCGGCCGGCTACTGGATAGCCGTTTCCTGGTATCTCCTGCTCGCGATGGTCGCCGCCGCGGGCCTCGTGATCCGCTGCTTGTGGCGATGAGCACGCCCAATCCCCGCCGCGCAAACGACTGACGTTGCTCAAACCTTTCCGCCTCTCCCGACAAATTGCACCGGGACTCGAGGGACGCTGGCGACACAGTTGGAACCTTTTTTGCATCACCTGATTTGAAGCAGCGCGATCAAGAAAGGCGTGCCCATGATCACAATGGCCATCGGCGTTGCCGCCGGGATTTTCTACTGGCTGGCGTGGTACAAACTTGCGTTCTGGATTTTGATCTACGCCATTATTTACGGCGGGCTTGGCGCCGTGCGCGGCGACAACCAGACACATGCTCTGTTGCGGCGCGACTCCGCCTTGACGATCGCCGTGCTTATTCCGGTCGCCTGGCATATCGGCGGATTGGCCGGCTATTGGTGACTGCAAAGGCGCCAGGCGCCGGCCGCTCAAGCCGGACGTTCCTTCGCCACGATCGCGTGCAGAAAGCCGGTCAGATCGTCGGTGACGTGATCGACATGCGGCTCGTCGCGGCCGGAAAGCTCCCATTCTTCGCGAAAGACTTCGCGCGTGCCGATGGGCACGACCAGCACCGTCGTCATGCCGCGCGCGTGCGGCACTTCGAGGTTGCGAGAAAGATCCTCGAATATCGCAGCCTTGGCCGGGTCGACGTTATGGCGCGCGAAAAACCTGTCATAGACGATCGCACGCGGCTTGGGTTCGAGCTCGGCCGCGGCGATGTCGAAGATGTCTTCAAAGCCGGATCTGATTTCGAGCCGGTGCATCACCGCTTCGGCGTGCGCACGCGTGCCGTTGGTGAGAATGAGCTTCCGGCCTGGTAATCGAGCGATGGCGGCACCTAGCGCGGGATCGGGCGTGAGCGGCGAATAGTCGATGTCGTGGACCATCTCGAGAAATTCGTCGGGATCGAGCCCATGCTCCTCCATCAGGCCGCGCAGGCTCGTGCCATAGCGCCGATAGAGGTCCTTCTGCAGACGAAACGCCTCGTCGTGGGTCAGCTTGAGGAAGTTCGCGATGTAGTCGCGGATGCGCACGTCGACCTGCTGCCAAAGATTGACGTGATGCGGGTAGAGCGTGTTGTCGAGATCGAACACCCAGGTTTCGACCGCGGCGAAGCCGCGAGCGCCGCGGCGCGCATGCTCCGCAGTCTCCGCTTGCACTCGCATGGGTCCCGTGCGTTCGCTCATGATCCGCCGACTCGTTGTTGCCACACTTCCTGGCAAGGAAGCGCGACTGCTCGCCGAATCGTTTGTAGCAACTGGCGAGCCGGGAGCAAGCGATGCGCCGCGTGTTACGGAAATCAATTCCCTTCGTCCAGGCCGCACTGATCGGCACGCTGGCGGCGGCCGTGCTCGCCGGCCTCGCCATGCTGATTTCTCATTCTTAAAGCAATTTCGCTGTTTTCGGCCGACGCCGCCTTGGTTGGCTTCCCGCCACGATGTCGCCGGCAGCAAGCCCTTGAGCGCGCCGTCGTGCAGACGCACCGGATCGCGCTCGCCTTCCATCGCCAGCCGCAGCATCGAGCGAGCGAGTTCGTCCGGACGCACCGTCGAATTGCCGATGGCCTTGAGTGTCAGCCATGCCTCATCGAAGGCCGTCTCCAAGACGACCAGCGTCTGCGGATCGAATGAGGAAGTGTGGAACCCGCGCATGCTCCGCCCTTACCACGACGTTACGGACCCGAATGTTACGGAGTGCCTAACCTTTGTGGTCAAGTTGGCCGAGTTTGTGACGGCAAGCGTGAACCGGGCATGACATTCGGTCGCTGCCCGCTCACATTCGATTGACGTCGGCGAGTGCCGACCGGGGCCCGCAAATACCCGCTGCGCCGGTCAGTTTCGCGCACAGGTCACTTCATTTCAGCAATTGGAATGCTATCAGAGCCGCCAGCATTATGGCGCTGCCAAGTCCTTGCAGCGGCGTGATCGTGTCGCCGAGCACCGCGGCACTTCCCGTCATCGCGATCATGGGTTCGAGATTCATGATCAGCGCGGTGCGAAACGGACCGACGCGCATGGTGGAGACAAAGATGAAAACGATGCCGGCCGTGGTCGCCAAACTCATGCCGACCAGAGCCGCCCAGCCGGCGTTGGTCTGCGGCGGCTGCCACGTCTGCGTGATCGCGGAGAGCGCAACAAAGATCGCCGCCTGCGCAATGACCGAATACCAGGTCGTCAGCCGCGCGTCGGCGCCGATCAGGAAAGCCCGCGTGACAATCAGCACGCCGGTGCGGCACACGGCGGCGGCGAGCGCAAATGCGATGCCGGCCAGCACCAGACCCGCCGGATGCGCGCCGATCATGATCGCAAGCCCGCCGAACGCTAAAAGCGCGCAGGCGATGCCTTGCCAGCGCAGGCGTTCAAGGCCGGTGGCGGCTGCCGCGAGCCCCGTGAGCAGCGGATAGACGAAATAGGTGAGCACCGCGGTCGACACGTCGTTCAGGTCGATCGCCTCGAACAGACAGTAGAGCAGAACGGTGAGCAAAACGCCGATACCGATCGAGATCCAGCGCACCCGCGCGTTCGCGGGCACCGCTGCGCCGCCCAGGCGAAGCCACACGGCCATGAAAGCAAGCCCGATCACGCTGCGGAACGACAGCATGGTCAGCACGTCGCAATGCGATGCGGCGACGATCTTCACGAGCACGTCGGAGGCGCCGAGCACGGCAGCCGCGGCAATTCCCGGTGCGGAAGCAAAGACGAAGCGAAAGGCCAAGGGGATGGAGAACCCGGTAACGGGACGGAGCCTTCGGCATACGTGGCGCCGGTGCCAGCCGCAACCCTCACAATGAAAGGATCAGGCCCGCTTTTGCTCCGGTGCCGGGAGCGGCTCGGTTTGCGGGCGGCGATCGATCAGCGGCTTGAGCAGCAGTGCCGCACGCGCGAAGGGCGCGAACAGTTCGCCCCGAATGGTGTGGGCATTCGG